>NZ_MPHK01000040.1 GCF_001957135.1 Shewanella sp. UCD-KL21
CGCGGTCCGCTCTTTGATATAACTTGAGCGAACTCGCTGAATAACACTAATGACTTGTGCTGATTCTGTTTTAACACCAACAAAGCGCATCGATGGTCTTGTGCATGCTTCTGCTATCGCATCGGCATCGATGTAATCATTTTTATTGGTTTTAACATAAGGCTTAACGTACTGCGGGGGAATAAGTTTAACCTCATGACCGAGGGCTTGGCATTTTCTTGCCAACCAGTGGGAACCACCACATGATTCCATTGCTATCATSGTTTGAGGTGTTTGCGCTAAAAATTGAATAAGTTTTAAACGGCTTAAGTGTTGACGAAATTGTTCACGACCAGTGTGATCATGCCCAACAAGGTGAAAAGAAGATTTGCCTAAATCGATTCCAATGACTTTAATAGTAGACATGATGGTTCGCCTCTTTGATTGCCAAACTCTAAGTTTAGCTTAGGGGTGAGGCGGACCATCTAATTAAGCCCTGCAATGCAGGGCTAATAAGCTAATCCGTTTTAGTCATTTAGGTATGACTATGACATCGTTATGGGGTGTAATAAGTGGCAGCGCCAGGACCTACTGGGAAGCCTAAAACAAATACCCATAAGAAGAAGAACAGCGTCCAACCGATAAAGAATACGATTGAATAAGGCAACATGGTGGCAATCAAGGTACCGATACCTAAGTCTTTCTTATAGCGGCTAGCAACCGCCAGAATGAGCCCGAAATAGCTCATCATTGGCGTTATCAAGTTAGTGACCGAATCACCAATTCGGTAGGCAGCCTGAATGGTTTCAGGGGCATAACCTACTAGCATTAACATAGGTACAAATATCGGTGCGGTAACCGCCCATTGCGCCGAAGCACTGCCTAGCATTAAGTTGATAAAACCACACAACATAATAAATAGTACAAACACCAATGGCCCAGTTAAACCTATGCTGCTAAGGGCATCAGCGCCAGTGACTGCCAGTACGGCGCCTAAATTGGTCCACTTAAAGAAAGCTACAAATTGCGAGGCAAAAAACACCAACACAATATACATCCCCATGGTACTCATACTGTGGGACATGGCATTAATGATGTCGGTGTCTTTTTTCATGCTACCGACCACTTTACCGTACACCAAGCCCGGGATAGCAAAGCCGATAAAGATAAACGCCACAATGCCTTTTAGGAATGGTGAGCCTGATACTAAACCGGTTTCAGGATTTCGTAGTGGGGCGCCTTCAGGAATAATGGTCAAAGCCAATAAGCTTGATAGCACTAACACTGAGAAACCTGCCACCTTTAAGGCGTGTTTTTCTTCAGGGGTGACAATATCCATTTTCTGCTCAGATAAGTCATCAGCAGCTTCAGATACATCGTACTTTCCTAATTTGGGCTCAACGATTTTTTCAGTAACCAGTGCACCTAAAATAGTGATCAAAAAGGTCGACACAAACATGAAGTACCAGTTTACTTCAGGGCCAACAATATAATCAGGATCAATCATTTGCGCCGCAGCTTCGGTAATACCTGACAGTAATGGATCGACAGTGCCTAATAATAAGTTAGCGCTGTAACCACCAGAAACCCCTGCAAATGCTGCCGCCAAACCGGCTAAAGGGTGGCGTCCAAGGGAGTGGAATATCATCGCCGCCATGGGGATTAATACCACGTAACCTAGCTCAGATGCGGTGTTAGAGACAATACCCGCAAAGACGATGGTTAAGGTCACAAGGCGCTTTGAAGTGCCCATGACTAATAAGCGCATAGCGGCAGATAATAGCCCTGAGCGCTCAGCAATACCGACACCCAGTAAGGCCACTAATACCGTACCTAATGGAGTGAAGCCGGTAAAGTTAGTCACTAGGTTAGAGACGATCATCCTTAATCCTTCAGCATTCATCAGGCTGACCACATGGATTAAGCCATCTTCACTGCGACCTGAGCTGCCGATAGGACGAGGGTCTGCCACTGTCATTTCGAAATAGCCCGCAATACCACTTATGGCAATAACAGCAAGACAGAACATGGCAAATAGGGTGATTGGGTGAGGTAGTAAGTTACCTAACCGCTCGACAATATTAAGAAATCGGACAAAGGCGCCACTGGAGGCGAGGTCCTGAGGTGAGCCCTTGTTGGGCACAGCTTTAGATGGATCAAGGTTCATGAATATCCCTTAAATAGGCTTAATTATTAGAGTTTGAGAATTTGCCAATCTACAGACTATATTACCTATTTTAAAATAAGCTTAAATATAGGCTGAGATAACTGATAAATATCAGTTAACATCAAATATTCATTGAGTCTAACTCAATAACAACTCATTATCGCAAAATAAGCCTAATAAAACCGAGCTTTGTTGTAAGTGGGTATAAAAAACACCCAGATTTGTTTTTTATTAAGTTACTGTTTTATTTTTATAAATAAATAATATTCCTCATACTGTTTTATTTTTATTGCTTTTTTGAGCTCTAATAGCAAAGCCAATGGTTAAGTTATTATTTTTAATGGTTTCAACTGGGTTTTTAAGCGGCTTTGAGCATGTGTTGTAAAAAATCGTGCAAAAAACAACATCTGCATTGAGTGTATATTTAGTGAACAGAGTATTGATTCTTCGCTATTATGAGGCAAGCTAGTCAGTGCTCAATATCAACGTGATAATAATAATGATAAAAATACCTTTACATATTTTAGCTTCAAACTTGGCTTGTACCGTCAATACACACATAAAGCGATTACTCAGGCTGAGTTGCGCTAGCGCCTTAATAAGTGGTTGCGGTGTGAGTTTACTGATCTTATTCAGCGCTTTCGTAACGGTTGCCCACGCCGAAACTTTAGCTGAGCTTGAAATAGCGGCGCAGCAGAAAGCTAAAACTCAACTGACAATGACAGCGCCCGTTAAACCGCAAATCATTGCGACAGCACAAACACAGATTGAGCAAAGCAAACCAAATAAAACGCTTACCCCCACAGCAGCGTCGTTAGGATTAACTGAAAAATCGCCGCAAGCGGATAACATTACTGCGCAGCAAAGTAAGCGGATAAAACCTCAAAAGCAGCTTGCAACCAACACTAACCAGCAGCCTAAAGTTTTTAAAGTGGCGACTATGCCCACGCCCCTAGCCCAAGAGCCCAAGCGCCAACAAGTCTTGCTTGCGCCTATTGTGGTATTACCTTTAGCAAGTGCCACGGGTGATGTTAAGCCTCACTCTGAAGTTAAGCGCCGCTCTCAAGTTAAGTCTGGCTCTCAAGCTAAGCCAAAGAAACAACAGGTATTACACCCTCCGGTCGTAGCGCTTAAACAGCCAGCAAAACCTGCTATGGTGTTAAAGTCTAAAGTGATTGTTGAACAAACGGCAATAAAATCAGCGGCTGTTGTAGAGCGTTATCAGCCCCCAGTAAACAAGCCGTCTTTTTCGCGCCAGCCGTCAGCGAATAATGCCTCATCAACAATGGTTTCAAGCGCATTAACCACAAACAGCACCTTGACCGCAGGGAGCCAAACTAAAAAACCAAAACGAAAAATCTATCAGTATGAGCAAAATGGCGTGACCACGTTTTCAAACGTAGTGCCCACGAGCGAGGATTTTGAGGTTTTATTGTATGACTGCTTTGCCTGCCAAGTTGACTCCCAAGTTGATTGGCAGCGTATTCCGCTATTTGCTTTTAAGCATGCAGAGCCAGTTAATGATGCTGCCAAACAATTTCAGTTAGATCCTGCGTTAATTCGGGCGGTGATCCATGCTGAGTCGGCATTTAATGCCAAAGCGCACTCAAAAGTAGGTGCCATTGGTTTAATGCAATTAATGCCTGCCACAGCTAAAGAGCTGGGAGTGACCGATGCTTATAATGTGCAGCAAAATATTCGTGGCGGCAGTCAATATTTAGCGTACTTACTTGAACGATTTGATAATGATATTGAACTGGCTTGCGCCGCCTATAATGCTGGTCCAACAACTGTGACTAAGTACCAAGGGATCCCGCCATACCCAGAGACTCAAGCCTACGTTGAGAGGGTAAAAATCTTGCTAAAACGCTATCAAGCAGCATTAGCGAGCTAATAATCTACAGATTTAAGAGGGTGATATGAATAAAGATACACACACAATAACCATAAAAAAGTGCTATCAAGTCATTGGCATGCTGTCGCTATTAAGCGTTAATCTTGTTGGATTTAATGCGATTGCTGCCCAGCCAAGTCATCTGGCGCCATCAGAAGAAGATCTGCGTTTATATGATATTGCCACAGCGCCAGAGGCTAAGCGTTTACGTACAGATGTTGAAAAATTAGTGAGTTTTGGCACCCGTCATACGCTCTCTGAAACTGAGTCAGAAACCCAAGGTATAGGCGCAGCAAGGCGCTGGATTAAAACAGAATTTGAGCGAATATCTGCTGATTGTGGCGGCTGTTTAGAAGTGGTGATGGTGGGCGAAACAGTCAGTGGTAAGCGCATCCCAGAGCCCACTGAAGTGGTAAATGTATTTGCCATTCAACGCGGCGCAACAGATCCTAACCGCGTGGTAATGATGAGTGGTGATATTGATTCTCGGGTAACCGATCCGATGGACTTTACCTCGGTATCTCCGGGGGCAAATGATAATGCCTCTGGGGTTGCAGGCGCTTTAGAGGCGGCGCGAGTGCTGTCGAAATATCAGTTTAATGGCACCATTGTTTATGCGGCGCTTTCAGGTGAAGAGCAGGGCCTATATGGCGGCGATGTGCTAATTAATTACGCTAAAAAGCATGATTGGCAAATCCAAGCGGTATTGAATAACGACATGATTGGTAATATTGCCGGCATTAACGGGGTGATCAACAATTCCACTGTAAGAGTATTTTCTGAAGGTGTACGTATTGCAGAAACTCCTGAGGAAGCCAAACAGCGTTATTTCAGCGGTGGCGAAAATGATTCCGCTTCACGTAATCTGGCGCGAAAAATTAAAACCCTAGTTGATCAATACATGACTAACCTTGATGTAATCTTGGTATATCGTCTCGACCGCTTTGGCCGTGGCGGCCATCATTTACCGTTTAATAAAGCAGGTTACCCAGCAGTAAGGGTGATGGAAACGAACGAGCATTATGATCGCCAGCATCAAGATATTCGCACTGAAAACGGCATTGAATACGGCGATGTGCTTGAAGGCGTGGATTTTAATTTTAATGCTAAACTCACCGCACTCAATGCTATTAGCTTGGCCTCGATGGCGTGGGCACCAGAGCCGCCCAAAGGGGTGAAAATCGAAGGTATTATGCAGCCTAATACTAAACTGCAATGGCAGCCACAACCGAATAAGAGTATTTCAGGTTATCGCGTTTACTGGCGCGCCACCACAGAGTCACAATGGAGTCATAGTCGTTATGTTGGCAATGTGAATGAATTTATTCTAAAAAACATGGTCATAGATAATTATGTCTTCGGCGTTGCCAGTGTTGGTGATAATGGTAATGCAAGTCCGGTGGTATTTCCGGGTGCGGCAGGTGCGTTCTTTTAATAGATTTTATTGATGTAAAAAAGGATTAGGATGAAGAAAAGGATTTTACTGGCAAGTTTATTGCTGCCAATGCTATTGAGCACGGCTTGCTCATCATCAAGCGCCACCAATGCTGGCTGTGATTTTGTTCGCGGCACGGCAGAAAGTAATTCAGATA
>NZ_MPHK01000041.1 GCF_001957135.1 Shewanella sp. UCD-KL21
TGATGAAAGGTACGCCAACCTGACGTGAAAGCAAGATGTGCTCACGTGTTTGTGGCATTGGACCATCTGTAGCAGCAACTACTAAGATAGCGCCGTCCATTTGTGCAGCACCAGTAATCATGTTTTTAACATAATCGGCGTGACCAGGACAATCTACGTGTGCGTAGTGACGAGTTGGTGTGTCATATTCGATGTGAGAAGTATTAATTGTAATACCGCGCTCACGCTCTTCTGGAGCGTTATCGATTTGTGCGAAATCTTTAACTTCACCACCATATACTTTTGACAATACAGCTGAAATAGCTGCTGTAAGAGTTGTTTTACCATGGTCAACGTGACCAATTGTACCCACGTTTACGTGTGGTTTACTACGTTCAAATTTTTCTTTAGCCATGATATTGCCTCAACCCAGAGTCTTGGTAATGAAAACACATATAGAAAAAATCCGATGCATTGAATGACATCGAATCGATTAGTTTAGGAGATTAGTTTAGCATAAGACAGGACGTGCTGATTTAAAGGATTTGATTGACTTAATAACTCTGACAGAGATATTAAGCAATCAAGTCGTTCAGCAATTTGGAGCGGATGGCGGGAATCGAACCCGCGTTATCAGCTTGGAAGGCTGGAGTAATACCATTATACGACATCCGCGCAACCTGTTTAAGGCTACCTAACTACCTTTAAAAATGGTGGAGGGAGAAGGATTCGAACCTTCGAAGGCTGAGCCGTCAGATTTACAGTCTGATCCCTTTGGCCACTCGGGAACCCCTCCAGAAAAATGGTGCCGGCACCAAGAGTCGAACTCGGGACCTACTGATTACAAGTCAGTTGCTCTACCAACTGAGCTATGCCGGCTAATCATTTCGGAAACGGATATTAGGTAAATGTCGGCACAAGTGCAATAGCAAAAGCATAAAAAAGATAAAAAAAGTCTTAAATGTCGCTTTTTTAGGCTCAATTTAACAACTGCGTTCAAAAATACCACGATTTACGCTACAGCTAAAACTATCAATGCATTTTCTATTGTTCAATATATATTGTTGGTGTACTGTGCCTGACCTAAGGAAAGGACGTTATGACAACAAATAAATTAACTCAGCAAGCACTTTATTTTTCTTTTCAGCGCCAACAGTGGTCTGAATTACGTAATTCGGTGCCTTTAACACTAAGCCAAGAAGAGTTAGAAAACCTTCGAGGCATGAATGAGCAACTGTCACTCGATGAAGTGACCGATATTTATTTGCCTTTAAGTCGCTTACTCAACCTGATCATCAGTGCCAAACATCAACGCAGTGAAGTGCTCGATCAGTTCTTAAGTCATAAACCGACAAAAACACCTTATATCATTAGTATCTCAGGCAGTGTTGCAGTTGGTAAGAGTACCACTGCGCGTATTTTACAAACATTATTACAGCGCTGGCCAGAACACCCAAAAGTCGAGTTAGTCACTACCGATGGCTTCTTATACCCGTTAGCAGAACTTAAACAACGTAATTTGCTTAAGCGCAAAGGTTTTCCTGAAAGTTACGACATGAAAATGTTAATTGATTTTATTTCCAGCATTAAAGCTGGCGATGAGTCCGTAACGGCGCCGTTATATTCTCATGTCAGCTACGATAGGTTAACGAATACAGTCCAAGAAATTAATCAGCCCGATATTTTGATTATCGAAGGCCTTAATGTATTACAGACATCATTAGATCCAACACCTGATCATAAAAGTACCTTTTTGTCAGATTATGTCGATTTTTCTATCTATGTCGATGCTGAAGAATCACTGTTAAAGCACTGGTATCAGCAACGGTTTTTGAAATTCCGCCAAGGGGCTTTCAGTGATCCTGAGTCGTTTTTCCATCACTATTCGACACTGTCTGATGAAGAGGCGAATGCTACGGCAGCGAATATTTGGGACACTATTAACGGCCCCAATTTACAGTCAAACATCAAACCCAGCCGTGCCCGTGCTAACCTCATTTTAAAAAAAGCCCACAACCACCTTGTAGACCAAGTGCTTTTACGTAAATAAATTAGGTTATTTGGCAGATGCTCTCAAGCTAATTTCGCCACCTATGTGTGGTGTAATTTGGCCATCAATCTCTAATAAAATAGCGCCTTGTTGATCAATTCCTCTACAGATCCCCGATAGAGAATGAGGCGCCATGATCAAATCCACTTCTTTATGAATGAATAAATCATGTTTTTCCCATTGCGGTATAAAAGGCGTTAAACCTAGTAATTCAAATAGGCGTAAATCTGATTTAAGTTGTTGATGCAAATCAATCATTAAATCAGTTTTATTTGGCATTTCCCCTAAAGCACTCAAGTCACTCCATGGTTGATCAATCGCATCAGCATGCTTATTAGACATACTCATATTAATGCCAAAACCGATCACTAAATTACATTCATCCAATGAATGGCCAGACAATTCAATTAAAATGCCTGCTAATTTTTTATTATCTTTATAAATATCATTGGGCCATTTTAAGCCTAAATTTTCTACGCCATATTTCTCTAAGGTTTTTACAATAGAGCAGCCAATAATTAAGCTTAAGCCCATGGCGGCATTCATACCTTGATTTAAGCGCCAAAAAATTGAAGCATAAACATGGTGCCCATAAGGCGAGACCCAATTACGTCCTCGCCTACCTCTGCCTGCAGATTGATATTCAGCAATACAAATATCAGCTGTTTTCAATTCATCAGCGTGTTGCAGCATAAAAGCATTAGTGCTGTTAATTTCATCAAAATAAAAGCAGCGATTATCTATTGCTGCTAATAGTTTTGCCTCATCAAATAATGGTAATGGGTTAGATAACTTATAGCCTTTGCCTTTCACGCTGTATATATCTACACCATAATCAAGTAGCTGGCTAATGTGGTTATTTACCGCGGTGCGTGATAAACCCACTTTTTGAGCAATTTGCTCACCAGAGACATAATCACGATGATCAAGCAAAGCTAGGATCTGTTTCTTTTTAACCCAATGCCCATTCATATTAGATATCTACCTCGCCTTGTGAGCCAATAATTCTTGGTTCCGGCTCTAAATTTATATTGAATTTGTCGTAAACTTTATCCATCACCCCATGAGCTAATTGGCAAATATCATGACCCGTTGCCCCACCGAGGTTAACAAGCACCAGTGCTTGCTTGGTATGTACGGCAGCACCGCCTACTGTAAAGCCTTTTAAATTAGCTTCATCGATTAACCAACCTGCGGCAATTTTAATTGTGCCGTCACTTTGCGCGTAGCCGACTAGATCGCTAAATTTGGTTAATAGCTCAAGATACTGCTTAGCTGAAATAATCGGATTTTTGAAAAAACTACCAACATTACCAAGTACCTTAGGATCCGGTAATTTACTTTGCCTCACATCACATACAGTTTCAAATATCGTTTGGGCGCTAACACTGTCACCCTGTAAGTGTTTTAGTGGGCCATATTCAAGATTGGGCGTCCACAACTTAGGTAATCTAAATTCAACCTCAGTGATAACAGCCTTATCCTTAAGCTGGTGTTTAAAGATTGAGTCTCGGTAACCAAACTGGCACTGATCTGCAACAAGGGTTATTAACTGAGATGTCTTGTAGTCAAAGTACTCAACTTGTGAGCAAAAATTATCGATTTCTACCCCGTAAGCACCGATATTTTGAATTGGCGCCGCGCCAACTGTCCCAGGAATTAACGCTAGATTCTCTAAGCCGTTAATGCCATTTTCTAAACAGTATTCAACAAAATCATGCCAATTTTCACCTGCTTGCACCGATACGATAAAATTAAACTCATCTTCAACCACCTTAATGCCTTTTGTAAGCACTTTTACAATGGTGCCACTGAAATCATCAGTAAATACCACATTACTACCACCGCCTAAGATCATCATAGGCTTAGATTCACTGACAAGCTCAGAAACCACTGAAATCAGTTGTTGTTTTGAGTCAACTTCGACAATAGCGTCGCAACATTGTGATAAGGCCAAGGTATTATGGGGAGCTAAACTTATAGGCATAAAGGCATAGTTCTAACGAAAAATAATGAACACTATTGTACTCAAGATAGATACAAATGGCGAAATAAGTCTCTTTGATAAATATATTACTTCATCGCGTAGATTTTTATTTAAATACCTCTCAGATGTACTCCTGTAGCAGCAATAACTCTAAAAAACAGTAAAACCTATACCAATTTAGCGCCGAAAGATTAACGAGATTTAAAATAATATCCATAGGCACTACCTGAAAGCCAGAAATGATAAAAGCCCGCTACATAATAGCGGGCTTAATACTGATTAGACCCTTGGCAATGTTTAGCAACGAATAATTCCATCGAATTCATCTCTGTATAGCATCGGTATAACGCACTGCTGAATTTATACCGGCATTAAAGCTTAGCTTATCAAGGCAATACGCCCCCACTCACGGTCATGATGAAATGTAGCAACTGATGACTCAAGCTATCACGGTCAGTGAGTTATTTTATTTTGCCCAAAACGAAAACAGCCCTGACTATTAAGTCAGGGCTTTATCGACTCTCTAATGAGAGACATTCGGAACTTAGCGAAGTTTATTTGCGGATAAATCCTCAGCGCTGCATGTCTGTATATATGTTGCTTTATAAACACAGACATTACAGCCTACTTTCACATGACTTTCACATGGCATATGACGCTCAAATGACAAACACAAAAAAGCCCGTTACATCAGTAACGGGCTATCTGYTCTCTTTAAAAGAGAAATTAGGCGCTTGGCGATGACCTACTTTCACATGGGGAGACCCCACACTATCATCGGCGCGATTGCGTTTCACTACTGAGTTCGGGATGGGATCAGGTGGTACCACAATGCTATTGTCACCAAGCAAATTCTTGCTTTATCTACCGCAAATGCAGTAAATAATAATTCGGAAATCTGATAACTCTTTCGAGATTTTTTGAGTTCGCACTTCATTAAGCGCTATMTATTCTTCACTAAGCCTTACCTTTAGCAGTAAGTAATAAATCTAGTTACCATCAACTCAGATAAAAACTCATCTGGGTTGTATGGTTAAGCCTCACGAGTCATTAGTACAGGTTAGCTCAACGCCTCACAACGCTTACACACCCTGCCTATCAACGTCCTAGTCTCGAACGGCTCTTTAGAGGAATTAAATTCCTAGGGATGACTCATCTTAGGACTCGCTTCCCGCTTAGATGCTTTCAGCGGTTATCGATTCCGAACGTAGCTACCGGGCAATGCTATTGGCATAACAACCCGAAC
>NZ_MPHK01000042.1 GCF_001957135.1 Shewanella sp. UCD-KL21
TTCCAACTCTCATTGCCATTTTGGCCACAGCGTACAAACCACTTCCGCTGCTTCTCGTATAACGCACCTTACATGGATTCACTTACGTTCATCATACTGACACCCTAGCACTTACCCGATTGTGGTTATCAGGAAGAACGTCCTCTCACGATTCAGTTCCCACTCAGCTATAAAACCGAACTTTGTTACATTATCAGACTCGCTGCTTTATTCAGAGTCTTAGGGTCATCCGGTGATACAGATGGTTCACTCTTATCGCGGTAAACAGCGCTTCATACGACCTCAGGTCGCACGGACAGAAGCAAGTTAGTGTGAAGAGCTAAATTTAGAACATCGGATTAAAAAACTATGGTGATAAAACCTTCAAATAACTTCCACAGGAATATTAGCCTGTTTTAGGTATCTTATAAGTATCAAATATAAAGTCTTGCTCTAATACCAAATACCCAAGCATTATTTTTATTGGAAAATGCAGGATCTTTTATGTATTGAATATCCGGCGTGAATTCAAAGAGATCACCAAAACGCATGTTGTAATAAAGCTCTGTTGCAAATTGATGTTCTCCGGCGCTAAGCAAACTTTGTAAGGTTTCGCTGTTAGATTCAGCCCAGTTAATGGCAAAGCCTAAATTGTTATTGGTTTGCCCTAAACCAAAATAGCCAAAACCTATCGATAGAGATTTATCGTAAAGCGCAACATCACCCTTTGATATTCCACCACGTACAAATGTCATGACTTGTGGTGTGACAAATTGGCTCCAAGAAAAATTAATGCCTTGGCCTGACTCACCGCCGATAACGCTCCCATCTTCAAGAACGGTGGATGACAGACTGTGTCTTGAACCTGCATCCATGTGCCATAACGTAACGTGAATGTTGTCGGTAAAAATTTGCTCTTGTGATGCAGTCCAGCCTAATTCAAGGGTGGTAAATAGCGTCGTATCATTGAACAGCGTTTCAAAGCCTTCAAAAATATCATCTGACTTGCCTTTAGCATCAGCAACACCAGCAACTAAATAGAAATTATCTCCCAACATGTGCCCTGCAGATAAAGCTAAAATACCATCATCAGGCAGCCCCATTGTTCCGGCACCTGTAGAGAAAGCGAGGTTAGTAAAACCAGACCAAGGACTGGCTAATGCATACACGTCCACATAGTTAGTGACATCTTGCCAACCGACAATAATAGTCCCTTTTCCAGC
This sequence comes from Shewanella sp. UCD-KL21, assembly GCF_001957135.1. GTDB lineage: Bacteria > Pseudomonadota > Gammaproteobacteria > Enterobacterales > Shewanellaceae > Shewanella. The sequence continues at coordinate 1,203 of NZ_MPHK01000042.1, forward strand.
ATTAATTTTTTGCTTCCAGTTTAAGTCGGTGACGCGAAAGCCTTGATCGCTAAAAGCAGGCGCAATCATTCCCACATAACCAATTTGACTTTCACCAAGCCAGGCAAATTCCTTTGGCGGGGTATCTGTATATGAATGCCGTTGCTCCACCTTCCAGACAAGGCTACCTGCATTGTCGGTTTCTTTTCCCCAAAGAGTCCACGTACCATAAACCCTTGCAACGCCTGAAGCCGCATTGACTGAATCGTTGTTGGTACTATTTGGTGATTGCAAAGCTAAAGAAAAATAATCTGCACCAAATTTAAAACCATCAGCAGCCAGAGATTCTCGCCAATCTAGCTGCTCCTCTTTTTGATTAGCAATGGTATTTTCAACTGAGTCAGGGCTTTCAAAATTTGCAGCAACAGCGTGAGAGCTGACGAATAAAGAGATTACGCCTAAACAGAGAAGTAACGAATTCGATGTTTGGTAAATTTGCTTCATTAACTTGGCTTCCCTTCGCTGATATTAATATTTTGGAGCGACAACAATTGGTATCTAGTGGTTTTTAAAGGTTGTTATGACAGCTTAACACCACCAGCAACACATAATAACAACCATTGTATCTTTGCATTATAAGAATGTATATTGTTGAGTCTATTGGTAATAAATACAGCTAAAACTGCGATTTAGTTTTCATTTTATAAAGGATTTTTTATGCGTAAACTATTGCTTGCAACAGTCATAGCGTCACTGTCAATGACGGCCACTGCATCCGTTGAAACTAAGGACTGGTATGAGTATGCCTCTGATGAGGCAAAACAGTATGTTAAAGACCACATCGTATTGGACTTCTATGCCTCACCAAGTGGCACAGGATTCACTGAAGACTCAGAAGTTGCCCACTATATCGACTTAGCGCATGAGCGTGGAATTACAGGTGCCTCTGTTACCATTGGTGCACCGCATACACCCAATATGGAAGCTTTTAAAGCTGAGCATGCTAAGTGGAGTAAAGCTTCGGCTGCGTCTAAAACCCCAATTCGTTATGTAAAAAATGTGGAAGACTTTAAGCTTGCACATGATAACGGTGAGTATGCTGTTATGTGGGCAAGTCAAACGACGATGCCACTTGATGGTGATGTAAAAAATGTCGCTGTAATGGCTGAGTATGGTGTTAGAACCATGCAGCTTACATACAATGAAACTGAGCTAACAGGTTCAGGGGTGATCTCAATGATTAATGGAGATACCAGTGGCTTGACTAAGTTCGGTGAGCAAGTGATTGATGAAATGGTTAAACATGGCATTACGGTCGATTTGTCCCACACTTCCCATCACACAACCAAAGGCATTACTGATTACATGAAAAAACACCATAGCGGTGTCCCTGCCATCTATTCACATTCGCCAATTGCTTCGACCTATGATTGTGAGCCCCATGAAACCATTAAAGAAACTCAGCAGCGCATGTCGAAGAATAATCTTGATAAAAGCCATCCAGATTACCGACTTGCAGCATGTTATCGGTTACTGTCAGATGAACAAGCTAAAACCGTTGCTGATATGGGCGGCGTGATAGCAGTTACTGCCACAGAATGGATGCTAGATGGAGTTTGGCCTGAAGATATTTCACCACAGCAATTTGCAGAAATGATTGATGGTGCAGTAAAAGTCGTTGGTGTTGATCATGTCGGTATTGCAACTGATGACATGATGACCACAGCTAAAGTAGTACCTTTTACCATTGCTAATCCAGATAAATATGCAGATAACGGCTACATGGTTGATGCTTTTAATAAAGGGTCTACAGGCTGCGCTGAGCTATCAAAACATATCGCAGGTGTTGTTGATCATCTATGGAAAATAGGTTATTCAAATGACGATATCGCTAAGTTATTTGGTGGGAACCTAATGCGGGTTTATGTAAAAACTTGGAAGTAACACGGCTAGTTTAGTCGGCTATAAATGATGCTCACAGCGATTCGTTTGTGGGCATTTTTTATAGCTTGAGTCGGCCTCGACATTAACTCAGTAACACTGAGTACATCAATGTTTAGGAATGATATCTTTAAGTATGCTATGGGAAGTTTCTTCACAAGGTAATGGCATACTGAGTTAGACAATTAGACCGGAACATACGCATAGAATAAGACATAGCAAGAGAAGAACAACTCGACGTAGTCACGCTGGAGGCGTAACTCATTTTGGGGCGTGCGACGTGAAGTCGTATGAAGCGCTGTTCACCGCTTAACGAGTGAACCATCTGTATCACCAGATGAACCTAGGGCTCTGAATAAAGTAGCGAGCCTGACAATGTAACGAAGATTGGTCATGGACTAATCGGGATCTAAATCGTGAGAGAACGATCCTCCTGATAACCATAAATTGGGTAAGTGCTAGGTCGTCAGTATGATGAACGTAAGTGAATCCACGTAAGGTGCGTTATGTGATGAAACAGCGAAAGTGGTTAATACGCTGTAGCCAAAAAAGGCATGAGAGTCGGAAAGAGATTGCCCCATGCTCTTTCGTGATCATTGAACTCTTCGCACTATAGTGGGCATCTAACCTGACATTGCGCGACATACGGAACACGGTAAGCCTGTATCACTCCCTTTGGGAAAGCCAACATGGCCGATAGTGATGCTGGTATAGGAGGTTGGAAAAAGCAAAAGCTGCATTGTAACGATGCAGATACAGACTGGTGTCTGATCACGAAAGTGAGCCCACTTCCGACTGGTCTCCCGTTGCAAGATAATTTGAAGAACTTTATTCAAGGAGAAAC
>NZ_MPHK01000043.1 GCF_001957135.1 Shewanella sp. UCD-KL21
CTAGGGATGACTCATCTTAGGACTCGCTTCCCGCTTAGATGCTTTCAGCGGTTATCGATTCCGAACGTAGCTACCGGGCAATGCTATTGGCATAACAACCCGAACACCAGCGGTTCGTCCACTCCGGTCCTCTCGTACTAGGAGCAGCTTCCTTCAATCATCCAACGCCCACGGCAGATAGGGACCGAACTGTCTCACGACGTTCTGAACCCAGCTCGCGTACCACTTTAAATGGCGAACAGCCATACCCTTGGGACCGACTTCAGCCCCAGGATGTGATGAGCCGACATCGAGGTGCCAAACACCGCCGTCGATATGAACTCTTGGGCGGTATCAGCCTGTTATCCCCGGAGTACCTTTTATCCGTTGAGCGATGGCCCTTCCATACAGAACCACCGGATCACTATGACCTACTTTCGTACCTGCTCGACGTGTATGTCTCGCAGTTAAGCTGGCTTATGCCATTGCACTAACCGTACGATGTCCGACCGTACTTAGCCAACCTTCGTGCTCCTCCGTTACTCTTTGGGAGGAGACCGCCCCAGTCAAACTACCCACCAGGCACTGTCCCGAACCCCGATAAGGGGCCRCGGTTAGAACATCAAAACTACAAGGGTGGTATTTCAAGATTGACTCCACTCCATCTAGCGAYGAAGCTTCAAAGTCTCCCACCTATCCTACACATGTAGGTTCAATGTTCAGTGCCAAGCTATAGTAAAGGTTCACGGGGTCTTTCCGTCTAGCCGCGGGTATACGGCATCTTCACCGCAATTTCAACTTCACTGAGTCTCGGCTGGAGACAGCGTGGCCATCATTACGCCATTCGTGCAGGTCGGAACTTACCCGACAAGGAATTTCGCTACCTTAGGACCGTTATAGTTACGGCCGCCGTTTACTTGGGCTTCGATCATGAGCTTCTCCGAAGATAACCCAATCAATTAACCTTCAAGCACCGGGCAGGCGTCATACCGTATACGTCATCTTGCGATTTTGCACAGTACTGTGTTTTTGATAAACAGTTGCAGCCACCTGGTATCTGCGACTGCCGTCAGCTTAGGGAGCAAGTCCCATCACCAACAGCAGCGTACCTTCTCCCGAAGTTACGGTACCATTTTGCCTAGTTCCTTCAGCCGAGTTCTCTCAAGCGCCTTGGTATTCTCTACCCGACCACCTGTGTCGGTTTGGGGTACGATTCCTACTAACCTGAAGCTTAGAAGATTTTCCTGGAAGCATGGCATCAACTACTTCATCACCTTAGTGACTCGTCATCAGCTCTCAGCCTAATGTTCACCCGGATTTGCCTAAGTGAACAGCCTACAACCTTAAACGCGGACTACCAACGCCGCGCTAGCCTAGCCTTCTCCGTCTCTCCATCGCAGTTAGCAGAAGTACGGGAATATTGACCCGTTTCCCATCGACTACGCCTTTCGGCCTCGCCTTAGGGGTCGACTCACCCTGCCCCGATTAACGTTGGACAGGAACCCTTGGTCTTTCGGCGAGGGAGTTTTTCACTCCCTTTATCGTTACTCATGTCAGCATTCGCACTTCTGATACGTCCAGTGTGGGTTACCCCTTCACCTTCAACCGCTTACAGAACGCTCCTCTACCGCTTGCWCCTAAGWGCAAACCCATAGCTTCGGTGTATTGCTTAGCCCCGTTAAATCTTCCGCGCAGGCCGACTCGACTAGTGAGCTATTACGCTTTCTTTAAATGATGGCTGCTTCTAAGCCAACATCCTAGCTGTCTAAGCCTTCCCACATCGTTTCCCACTTAGCAATAACTTTGGGACCTTAGCTGATGGTCTGGGTTGTTTCCCTTTTGACGACGGACGTTAGCACCCGCCGTCTGTCTCCCGAGTAGTACTCACTGGTATTCGGAGTTTGCAAAGGGTTGGTAAGTCGGGATGACCCCCTAGCCTTAACAGTGCTCTACCCCCAGTGGTATTCGCTCGAGGCGCTACCTAAATAGCTTTCGAGGAGAACCAGATATCTCCGAGTTTGATTGGCCTTTCACCCCCAGCCACAAGTCATCCGCTAATTTTTCAACATTAGTCGGTTCGGTCCTCCAGTTGATGTTACTCAACCTTCAACCTGCCCATGGCTAGATCACTCGGTTTCGGGTCTACGCCTTGCAACTAAACGCGCAGTTAACACTCGGTTTCCCTACGGCTCCGCTATTCGCTTAACCTCGCTACAAAACGTAAGTCGCTGACCCATTATACAAAAGGTACGCAGTCACGGTCTCAAGAACCGCTCCCACTGCTTGTACGTACACGGTTTCAGGTTCTATTTCACTCCCCTCACAGGGGTTCTTTTCGCCTTTCCCTCACGGTACTGGTTCACTATCGGTCAGTCAGGAGTATTTAGCCTTGGAGGATGGTCCCCCCATATTCAAACAGGATGTCACGTGTCCCGCCTTACTCGTTTTCATCTATGGTTAGTTTTCATGTACGGGACTATCACCCTGTACCGTTGAGCTTTCCAACTCATTCCACTAACACCCCATAGACTTAAGGGCTAATCCCCGTTCGCTCGCCGCTACTAGGGGAATCTCGGTTGATTTCTTTTCCTCTGGGTACTTAGATGTTTCAGTTCCCCAGGTTCGCCTCATAACGCTATGTATTCACGTTATGATGACCACTTATGTGGCCGGGTTTCCCCATTCGGACATCGTTAGCTCAAATGCTTGTTACTAGCTCGCCAACGCTTTTCGCAAGTTACTACGTCCTTCATCGCCTCTGACTGCCAAGGCATCCACCGTATACGCTTAGTCACTTAACCATACAACCCAAATAAGTTTCTTAAAGAAACAAACTGTTGTCAGAGCGGGTAGCCCTAACAGCTGTATCGTAACTAGCTGGTTTATTACATAATTTGCATCTCTTTCGAGTACACAAATTCGCCTTAGTTTTTAGAATATTCAAGACACTTAATAAAGTGTTTTGAGAACTCAATGTATTATTAGAAAAGGATTAATTTCCCAATAATACGATTTGTAATTAATACAACGACAGACATCATCGTATTAAATACTATCAGCTTTCCAAATTGTTAAAGAACGGGCTAAAAAAAGCCAAAGATAATGGTTAGATTATCTTTGGCATCTCTTAATTGCATATGTCGACTCAAATTATTGAGAAGATGTAAATGGTGGAGCTATGCGGGATCGAACCGCAGACCTCCTGCGTGCAAGGCAGGCGCTCTCCCAGCTGAGCTATAGCCCCATTTACATGCAGT
>NZ_MPHK01000044.1 GCF_001957135.1 Shewanella sp. UCD-KL21
TTGGAGGGTTTCACCCGTACCTTGTACGTTAGGCAGGGAATCATATATACTTATCATGTAAGTCGTCCTTAAAAAGTACGTTTTTAAGTGGCGTATGTTTGAGCACTTCTGGCGATGTGCTTAAGCAGTTACACGGTAGTTAGGGGGGCTAATCCCTAGCTACCAAACCTTCCCTTAAAGCACCAGCTATCTTCTGAAGTAAAAAAATCATTTCCGTGTATTTTGGGTGAAAAGTTTCCACCCTGTTTTACCCCTCAGATTACCCCTTAAAGCTAGGCATATCAAGGGTTTCAGTGTTTGAGCAAATCCTCCCATAGTTTCTAATTTATCAAGAGAAGGTAAAAGCCTCTAAATCCAACCCTCATTTGGACACCGGCAAAGGGGGGTTCGTAACTCCGTAGCATTACCAAGCGAGCGTTAAATCCCCAACTGCCATATAGAACCGTTTACGTTAGTTAGGGCTTTCTAATGTGCGTTAATTGGCATTATCGAACACTGAAACGGCCTAAGGGGGTTTTGCCTTCGGCCGTCAAAGGTCTGTTTGAATATTTAAGCTATTCGTTTAAAGCGTCTAGCAGGGCGAAAGTTCAACTGCGCTTAGCATGGGGGCGTCCCCCATACCCCCTAAATCTTGATTTTGTAACAAGTTCAACTGTTGCAAAGTTTGCAAATCCTCACCAAGAAGATCCATAAGGGCTTTAATCGAAACGAGAACGTCATCCGTCCTAGGGCTTTCTAAAAGAGTCGATATTGCGATAAAAAGGTCTTGAGCATCATCAAGGGTTGACTCAATGCTATTTGTGGTATTATCTAATTTATACATAACTATTTTCCATGTTTAGTGTGTTAGCCAGGCGCATTGTTCAGAATGCGCCTGGCGAATTAAATGTAAGGCTAAACCGCTTCACACCTCCGCGCCTTAAGGGCGCTCCGGTGTTGCCGCTGTAGAGCCATTTAAAGCCTTAAAAATTAAAAGTAACCTCCTTAAATCCAATCTTATTAGCAGTTGAAATAACAGCATCAGCAGACTTGAAAACCCTCAAATCATCACGCTGAGCAGACAAAACATAAACGCACCCCTTAGCTTTAAAATGCAAAAGCCATCCAGCAGAGACCACAGCGGGCGCAGCATAAGCCGAAGTCAAAGAACCCGAATCAAAAAGTAAAATGGCCTCAGGCGTATTAACAGAGCTATTTTTCACTTTAAAACCTCAATCAAATTTAATATTTGATTAATCGTATTGCAAATACGATGTTATGTCAAATTTTAATTTTGATTAATCAAAAGGCGAAAAAAAACCGCTTAGTTAGCGGTTTTTCTGCAAAGCCATTGAGCTTAGTTAACGTAGTTCCTTAAACCTATATTCCAATGGAATATTTTAACCATTACAGCGGTTATCTCAGTGTTATCTTCACCCACGTTAATCAAATCAACAGAATCAGACTCAACGTCAACAAGATCCAATTTCTTAGAGTAATCGAGCATTAGGCCGCCAAAAGCCACAAGCTTGCGGCCTTTAATGCTGAAAGCTAGCTGTTCAACAACTTTAGTGAATGCATAGTAATTACCATCAGGGGCTTTCATAACGTAGTTAGAGGGCTTAGTGGCGTATTTGCCAACCTCAGCAGCAGCAGAGCTAATATCGTCACTGTCAGGGCGTTTAGGGTTCGGCTTTATAGCTCTGACGTCAACTTGAGTAATATGAGGGTACTTAGTGGCCTCTTGCCATAACTCAAGCCACCTCTCCTGTTTAATATAATTTTTCTTAAAGTAACCAGATGGAACGCAAACCAGAACATGGAAGTGAGGGTGGTAATCATCACGCTCACCGTTGTAAGTAACCTCTAACGCCCTAAACCAGCCCTTAACAATGCCAAACTCCTTACGCCTAGCCAATCGTCGCCAACTAGCAGCCATGTGGCTTATTTCTTCCCCTAGGCGGTCAGATTTAACATTCGGTACGGTAAGGGTGATCAGCAAATAGCGGTAAGTCGGAAAGTCTGTTTTGATGGCGTTACAAACCTCTTTTACTTGATGAAAAACCATTAGAGATCTGCGTTTCTGACATGCGGAACACATGCGGTCACGACAAAAACTAGCCCTATAAAGCTTCATATTTCCTGCATTATCAGATGCAAACTTTAAGTAGTTTCCACAATCAAACATGCGTTGTGAGCGTTTTAAGAGGGTTTCCTTTGTCATTGCTTTAGAAATAGCAATTGATTTGAGCTTGCTGCCTCTCCAGTCGTTAGTTCCATCTTGGAGGGTTTCACCCGTACCTTGTACGTTAGGCAGGGAATCATATATACTTATCATGTAAGTCGTCCTTAAAAAGTACGTTTTTAAGTGGCGTATGTTTGAGCACTTCTGGCGATGTGCTTAAGCAGTTACACGGTAGTTAGGGGGGCTAATCCCTAGCTACCAAACCTTCCCTTAAAGCACCAGCTATCTTCTGAAGTAAAAAAATCATTTCCGTGTATTTTGGGTGAAAAGTTTCCACCCTGTTTTACCCCTCAGATTACCCCTTAAAGCTAGGCATATCAAGGGTTTCAGTGTT
>NZ_MPHK01000045.1 GCF_001957135.1 Shewanella sp. UCD-KL21
GTGAGGCTTAACCATACAACCCAGATGAGTTTTTATCTGAGATGATGGTAACTAGATTTATTACTTACTGTTAAAGGTAAGACTTAGTGAAGAATATATAGCGCTTAATGAAGTGCGAACTCAAAGAAAGAAACAGCTTTCCGAATTTAGTTAATCGCTTTTGCGGTTAACAACCAAATTTGCTTGGTGACAATAGCATTGTGGTACCACCTGATCCCATCCCGAACTCAGTAGTGAAACGCAATCGCGCCGATGATAGTGTGGGGTCTCCCCATGTGAAAGTAGGTCATCGCCAAGCACCTAATTTATTTCACTCAATTAGTGAAAAGAAACAAGATAATGCTGATATGGCTCAGTCGGTAGAGCGCATCCTTGGTAAGGATGAGGTCCCCAGTTCGATTCTGGGTATCAGCACCATCTTCAAACCAGATTTGTCTGGAGACAATAGCATTGTGGTACCACCTGATCCCATCCCGAACTCAGTAGTGAAACGCAATCGCGCCGATGATAGTGTGGGGTCTCCCCATGTGAAAGTAGGTCATTTCCAGACGCTAAATTAGAATAATCCCTGACTCTACGAGTCAGGGATTTTTTCGTTTAGGATTTTAAAATATATTCTATGAAAGAAAGCTTTAGTTATCACCTGCAAAATATGATTACGTCCACCAAGAGTGGGCGACATGGCCATATATAAACAGAACGACTTCAAGCGTCTAATAAATAGCCTGCCCGCGACTGTGTAGCGGATTTTTTGCGTTCTTGGTATTTATCAATATTGGGCGCTATTGATAGAAGCTATATTTAAACGTTAGCAGTAAGCACATCCCCCCGCTCATATTACAAATCTATATTCAATGTTGAAACGCTGAATAACTCACAGTAAAAAAACTGAACTAAGTCATGGCCTGCTTGTGTTAAAGGCATTCAGGTCAAATAATCGTTTGAAAAAACTTAAACATAAAACTGATTACTTGCCTTATAACTCCAATCTACTTAACAAGAGTAGAGCGATAGCAATGATTGCTAATGATATGCAAAAAAAGCCGAATTTAATGGCAAGTTTATTCTGTTGAACTAGAATTGATTTCCTGCTCCGATATTTTAATGAGATTTAAAGGTATGTAGCTAAGTAATATTTAGCTAAAAAGTTACTTTTATAACGGTGTCATGGGTGGGATAGCTAAGTCTTTTAAGCTCAAACTTGAATGACATTTTTCACAGCGAGTTATTAGATGGCAATAGAGAGCACCCTTGGGACATCCTGAAAGGATAAAAAAGATCTTAAAATGTGGATAAAGTTGGGGGTAACACGTGGGTATGATGTTCCTAAATAGTAATCTTGAAATAAGTACATATTAATTCAAAAAAGCCCTTGCGCATGTTCAGGATTTGCCTATAATGCGCATCCACTGACACGGCGAAGGCCAATAGGCTCAAGGTGTTAGCGTTAATTAAGCTGCTTTTAAAGCGTCATAATTAACCGGTTGAAAAGCATTTTAAATTAACTTTAAAAATGACTTGACGCCAACAACGGGAAGTGTAGAATACGCCTCCTCAAGCCAACGACCTAGCGTCAAATGGCTGCTGATATGAAAGAATAATTCTTACATGATTAGCAACGCTCTTTAACAAATCAAACAAGAAATCTGTGTGGACACTCACAGGTGTTGAGTTAATCGAAATTGCCATTCTTTCTCGTAAAGAATGATGCAATCAAAATTATTACTCAATGTAACGATGAGTGTTCATAGCAATATGTAACAAACGTTTTAGAGATTCTTCCGAGTCTTTAAATCGAAATCAGAATTCATTGAGCCGAAGCTTTACTTTTATTTATAAGAGTGAATGTTTCAACAAAACTTTAATTGAAGAGTTTGATCATGGCTCAGATTGAACGCTGGCGGCAGGCCTAACACATGCAAGTCGAGCGGTAACAGGAATTAGCTTGCTAATTTGCTGACGAGCGGCGGACGGGTGAGTAATGCCTAGGGATCTGCCCAGTCGAGGGGGATAACAGTTGGAAACGACTGCTAATACCGCATACGCCCTACGGGGGAAAGGAGGGGACCTTCGGGCCTTTCGCGATTGGATGAACCTAGGTGGGATTAGCTAGTTGGTAAGGTAATGGCTTACCAAGGCGACGATCCCTAGCTGTTCTGAGAGGATGATCAGCCACACTGGGACTGAGACACGGCCCAGACTCCTACGGGAGGCAGCAGTGGGGAATATTGCACAATGGGCGAAAGCCTGATGCAGCCATGCCGCGTGTGTGAAGAAGGCCTTCGGGTTGTAAAGCACTTTCAGTAGGGAGGAAAGGTTAACGGTTAATAACCGTTAGCTGTGACGTTACCTACAGAAGAAGGACCGGCTAACTTCGTGCCAGCAGCCGCGGTAATACGAGGGGTCCAAGCGTTAATCGGAAT
>NZ_MPHK01000046.1 GCF_001957135.1 Shewanella sp. UCD-KL21
AACCACGGACTAAGGTGCAAAACCTACTTAAACGTGGCGTCAAGATTCAAGTGGCCGTTGGTTGTGGTATCACAAGCAAAGGCCCATGGAGAAGTTCAAAAACACCAGGGATCCAGCAAGCGCTGAGTAATGAGTATCTGAAGAAAGCAGGATTATATTCACTAAGAGATGGATGGGTCGCAGTTCACTATCCTAACCAGAAAGTTTAATTAGGCGTTCTAAATGAACCGCCCTGTGCGGAGCCGCATGCAGGGTGGTGTGGGGGCTGGAGGTTAGATACCTCCGGCTACCCGATTAGCTATTTTTTAAACCATTTTCAGCTCTTTGTTTTCTGATTTTTTCTTTGTTATTTAAAACGTAATCTCGAAACTCAATGAAACTGGCTTCAACTTCAGCATAAATTTCTTTATTAGATAATTTTGGTGTGAAGCCATTTGGGTTTTCTGAATTCCATTTAATTGATTCTTCAATCAGGTCAACCCAGTGATCAGGGTTTTGTCCTGCATATTCATTGATTGGAGTGCCAACCACATATTTTAATGATGAGTAAAGTGCAGGATCCCCTGATGGGTCTATATTTGGGTTTGCCATTAAATAAGCTCTAAACCGCATTTGCCCCACGTAATACCATTTAGCAGCCTCATCTGGCTTACCTTCTTTCAAAAGTTTTGCAGCCAAAATAATATAACTCGATGGGTGCTTACTCGTTATATCTTGTTGGATTTCTTTAACGGATTGTTGAGCTATATTATTCTTCGAATTGGAAGTATTTGTAGATGCGCAAGCACTTATAAATAGAACCATTGAACATAAAACTATATTTCTGAATTTCACGATACTCTCCTTAAATAGCTAACGCCTCAAACACCGGCTTGGTGAAGTTGGCGGCTTTTTTGGAACAAAAAAGGTGACAGCTTTACCAAGTCCGCGTGCTTTGACTTGTTAACTGCTTGCTTGCAGGATTTCACCACGCCTCCCTGATGAATCTACACAGCACTCAATTTCTTTGTTCTCGTTTGTAATTACTCTCACAAGGCTGGCAGATGGCCAACGCCCCTTGTGAAAGAAGAATATAATTTCAGCCGAATTCAGCTCAGCAATATTCATTTGCTCTGATTCTAAGACACCGCAAAAGAACTCTCTTAACGCACTAGTTGATAGCTCGAGTTCTCTGGAGATATCTTTTAGTTCTGGTTTAAATACCGGAGCCAGTAGATTGACTGAAATATCCCTGAAGCCATGTTCTTTACATACAGACCCGAGATGAGGATGCACATAGCATAAACCGCTAACACTATGATGTGCGGTGCTATGTGTGACACTTCTCAATCTCTTTGTGCTTGGCATAGTTCTACTGGCAGTTAACAGCTTATTGATTAGCAGCAGGATAACCTCCTGCTTTCTTGTAAGTCTCTTCGTCAAAATATCACTTGTAAGTGTTTGTTGTAAATATGTTATTTAACAAAAAATACAGGTTAAATATGACAATTTAGCAGATAAAAAAGATGCATAGGTGTTTACGAGGTCTGCATAGCACTTTTATATATATTACAAACTATTGATAATAATGAGTTAATGTCTAAAAGTTAGTATTATCGATGCGCCAATCAAACGATTTATGCATCTTTTTCATAGTAATTATCTTAACTTGAACTATAACTGTATATAAATACAGTATATTAGTAAGGTAACGGTTATGGGGCAATTAACATTTTTGGAGGCTATACGGACAGAGATCAGGGTACGCCATTACAGCTATCAAACAGAAAAATCCTACCTCTATTGGAACCGCTATTTCATTCGACATTGCAATATTCGTCATGGCGCTGATATAACCCACACTTTGATTGAACAATTTCTCAGCTTTTTAGCAGTGGAGTGCGAAGTGTCGGCGAGCACCCAGAAACAGGCCCTATGTGCCATTGTATTTGCTTGTCGCCATGTATTAAAAATTGAGCCCGATGAGTTACAATTTCCCTATGCAAAAGCCCCTAAACGAATACCGCAGGTATTGTCTAACGAAGAAGCAAAACTGATCATCAACAATTTGTCAGGCTACCACTATTTAATTGGTGCCATCCTATTTGGCTCAGGGCTAAGATTAAAGGAAGCCTTAAAACTTAGGGTTAAAGATATTGATCTAACCACTAAATCTATCTTTGTGTACCGAGGTAAAGGGCAAAAAGATCGAGTTTGTATGCTACCTAACGGATTGATTGATTCTCTAAAATCACAAATGAAACAGGTAAAAAAACTCCACGAGACGGATTTGTCAGATGGCTTTGGACTTGCTTCATTGCCCATATCTCTCATCAGAAAATATCGCAGTAACGCCTCTAAGTTTCATTGGCAATATATCTTTCCTGCTAGCCGCCGTT
>NZ_MPHK01000047.1 GCF_001957135.1 Shewanella sp. UCD-KL21
GTTTCTCCTTGAATAAAGTTCTTCAAATTATCTTGCAACGGGAGACCAGTCGGAAGTGGGCTCACTTTCGTGATCAGACACCAGTCTGTATCTGCATCGTTACAATGCAGCTTTTGCTTTTTCCAACCTCCTATACCAGCATCACTATCGGCCATGTTGGCTTTCCCAAAGGGAGTGATACAGGCTTACCGTGTTCCGTATGTCGCGCAATGTCAGGTTAGATGCCCACTATAGTGCGAAGAGTTCAATGATCACGAAAGAGCATGGGGCAATCTCTTTCCGACTCTCATGCCTTTTTGGCTACAGCGTATTAACCACTTTCGCTGTTTCATCGTATAACGCACCTTATGCGGATTCACTTACGTTCATCATACTGACGACCTAGCACTTACCCAATTTATGGTTATCAGGAGGATCGTTCTCTCACGATTTAGATCCCGATTAGTCCATGACCAATCTTCGTTACATTGTCAGGCTCGCTACTTTATTCAGAGCCCTAGGTTCATCTGGTGATACAGATGGTTCACTCGTTAAGCGGTGAACAGCGCTTCATACGACTTCACGTCGCACGCCCCAAAACGTGCTAGCACGAACAACTAGGCGATCCCAAGCCAGTCAGCATAGTCTTACTGTTTCTGATCGTTTTTTGAAGAATTCACTTGCCATCCAAAAGACTGGTTGCCTACTGGCTTGTCGTCGAAGGTGGTATAATTGATTTTCTTCAAATTGAGATAATTCTCGCGCCAAAGGATGCGTAAAATGAGCTTTTTACGCATCGATAATTTTGTAACATTCGAGAAAACCCATACATATCAATCTACTGCGAATTTTTTTAAAGTGTTGTATAGACCGCGTAAACAAAGACGCATTCTTTCTCCGGCAGTATTTTGAGCATTACTTACGTTTTCACGAAAATATTCGATTTACAACAAGGACTTAGTGATGGTATCTTTGAGGTTTGAATTGAGCAGCCTGGAACATTATTGTGCTGCTATTGAATAAGCTGTTAGGTGCACATGGTATCTCCATATCGAGTACGACTAAAAACTAAGGTGAAAGTTAAATGGTTTATTCTATTTGCCTTAATCACAGCTTTAGTTTCAATAGTTATATTCAAGTTTGGGGACATAGGATCTTATTCTGTTACTGAAGGTCTATATTTTAAAGCTGAGATTATCTCTGTTAAAAAACACCGTGCGACTGGACCAACTAGAACAGGTTTTTCCGCTAAGTTAAATTTTACATCTGTAGTTTTAAATGCAGCTAAAAAGCGAGTTGAAGTTGGTAGTATGTGGCAAACAGAAAAAGGTGATGTTGTATGCGTTACTGAACTCATTAATTCGGAAAGTAAAAAAGTAGTTAATTACCTTGTGGTCACAGATGATAAGTGCACCTAACAAGCTAATTAATAAGGACAAAAAACAGTTGGCTGTTTTCGTTCCTCAACATTTTAGCCAACAATTTTTTGCCCATTATTAGGGCGTTAGATTTTTTAAGAGTATCTACGTTTAGCTCATTTATTAAGGTATAAAGAATGAATCAATCTGAAAGTTTACATAATCTTTATGCTGATTTTGGAATGACAGCAGAAAAATCTCAAGTTCTAGAGCTTGAGGCTGGAAATGTAATATTATCGTTTTTAGCAATTACAGTTGACCCTGAAAAAATAACAGACGAAGATAAAATTGGATATAAAAAATTAGTTGATGAAATTGATCGAAAAACACTTGGGAATTTACTTCAAAAAATTAAAAAAATAGTAGATTTTGATTCGAACTCTGAGAAAATTATATCTGATGCTTTAAAAAAACGAAATTATCTAGTGCATGAATTTTTCAAATCACATAATTATGCGATACATAGTGAATCTGGACGCAACGAAATGCGAAAAGAATTAAGTGATATTTCTACACTATTAGATCTAGCTCACCAACATTTAGAGTTAATATGTACTCTCTTGGAAAAAGTTAGCGGTAAAAATTTTGTTTCAGAAGTAAATCATAATGAATTAATAAAATTCGGCAAGGCAATAAAAATCTAATCGGGTAGCCGGAGGTATCTAACCTCCAGCCCCCACACCACCCTGCATGCGGCTCCGCACAGGGCGGTTCATTTAGAACGCCTAATTAAACTTTCTGGTTAGGATAGTGAACTGCGACCCATCCATCTCTTAGTGAATATAATCCTGCTTTCTTCAGATACTCATTACTCAGCGCTTGCTGGATCCCTGGTGTTTTTGAACTTCTCCATGGGCCTTTGCTTGTGATACCACAACCAACGGCCACTTGAATCTTGACGCCACGTTTAAGTAGGTTTTGCACCTTAGTCCGTGGTT
>NZ_MPHK01000048.1 GCF_001957135.1 Shewanella sp. UCD-KL21
AAATGATGACTTCAATTGAAGTTAGTGCATCCCCTGAGAATGTTCAATGGCAATCCATTAATTGGAAAGCGGTTAAGCAACATGTATTAAAGCTTCAAATGCGCATTGCAAAAGCAACCCGAGAAGGTAAACACGGCAAGGCGAAAGCATTGCAGTGGATACTTACCCACTCAAAATCAGCAAAATTACTTGCTGTTAAAAGAGTTTCTCAAAATAAAGGCAGCAAAACACCAGGCGTTGACGGCATCATTTGGAACAGTGATGCTCGTTGTATGACTGCGGTGAATAAACTGAGCCGCAAAGGCTATCATGCCAAACCGCTCAGACGTATCTACATCCCCAAGAAAAACGGCAAACTCAGACCTTTAGGCATTCCCTGCATGATAGACAGAGCGCAGCAAGCGCTTCATCTTCTCGCCTTGGAGCCTATTTCGGAAAYGGTAGCCGACCTCAATAGCTATGGCTTTCGACCCAACCGAAGCGCAGCAGATGCCATTGCACAGTGCTTCAAATGTTTGTGTATGAAGCGCTCTAGCCAATGGGTTCTTGAGGGTGACATTAAAGCCTGTTTCGATAAGATTGGTCATCAATGGCTTCTCGATAACATTCAATTAGATAAACGAATGCTGAAACAATGGCTTGGATGTGGTTATGTTGACAAAGGATTGTTCTATAAAACAGCAGAAGGAACACCGCAAGGTGGGATAATATCGCCTACGCTTATGTTGCTCACGCTGGCTGGATTAGAACAATTGGTTAAGTCTATTGCTTGTAAAACAGGTAATAGGGTCAACTTTATTGGATATGCAGATGACTTTGTTATCACAGGTTCTTCGAAGGAAGTGCTCGTTAATGACATCAAGCCGCAGCTCATTGGTTTTCTACAGGAAAGAGGCTTAACACTCTCTGATGAGAAAACGCACATAACTCATATCGATGATGGTTTTGACTTTCTGGGATTCAATCTTAGAAAGTACAAAGGCAAACTGCTCATTAAACCGAGCAAGAGCAACGTTCTGTCATTTTTGAGCAATCTACGTGAATTCATCAGAAAACATCCAACAATCCCAGTTAACGATTTAATCAAAATATTAAATCCGAAACTGAGAGGATGGGCGAACTATTATCGCCACAGTGTTGCTAAGCAAGTTTTCGGTTATGTTGGCCATCAACTTTTCTGGTTGTTATGGCGCTGGGCAATTAGGCGTCATCCAACGAAAAGTAAAGACTGGGTGAGGCGTAAATATTATTTGGATGGTAAGGGACAATGGCAATTTCATGGTTGGCAGAAAATAGCGAACATGGATTGTCGATTTAACCTTGTCCAAATAGCTCAAACGCTCATAAAAAGACATGTAAAAATCAGGAGTGCAGCGACACCTTACGACCCCGAACATGAAGCTTACTTAGGTAAGCGAAAACGGGCAAAGGAAGGTAGAAACTCATGGTTTGAGCCTGTCTTGGCTGCGATGTAGGGTGCTGGGTAACAGAATACGCCTTAGTGGAGGCTTGAGCCGTATGCAGTGAAAGTTGCACGTACGGTTCTTAGGAGGGCGGCACTTGGTAACAGGTGTCGCCTATCCGACAATTACGTGTTATACCTACTCATCTTATGGTGTCAGGAATCTACAAATTCTTCAAATCAAGTACGCTGCTATTACCTAAAGTAGGGCGAGTATCAAGCAGTTTTGTTTAGTTACTAATAAAGACCACAAATTTCAGACACAAAAAAGCCACTCATTGAGTTAATGCCGATCGGTTAAGAACACTTGAACGATCCTGCAGATGAATGATAATCCCTACCAGTATTCTGGTAGGGATTTTTTTATGTTTGCGCAAGAGCTTGAGTTAGTTCATGAGTCAGTAGAAGAAAGTGGAGATTATGCTTCTGTAATGGAGGCTATCGATTCACAGTGGATAGAACAATCATTACTTTCAGCCAACAAGGCAAGTATCCGTAATCGTCGTTTGCCTGCGCAGCAAGCCGTCTGGCTCGTGCTGTGGATGGGATTAATCCGTAA
>NZ_MPHK01000049.1 GCF_001957135.1 Shewanella sp. UCD-KL21
TGGCCACCGTAAATGATGCAGCAGTGCAAAGAAAGTTCATGTTCTTATCTGGGGAGATCTGCTTAACACGCGATCGGTCATTAACCAGTRAGGCTCTGGTGTATAAGTGCCTTGGCTTTTCAGCATCATCGACTGAAAAGAGCGAACTAGATGGAAACCGATAGCGCATGACGGGGTAACTTGGCATGTGATTAAGCAGAAGTCAGCAGACGGCATAGTAGCCCAACGCCCAGCGTAATGGTTGGGATATGGTGAAGGCCTGAACATTTAGAAGAAGGAGGAGTCTTGTCAAACTTGTCGATACCCACTACGTCGCCAGACGATTACTATCGGCAGCGTATTGATATGCAACCGGCCTTCAACCGCGATCTATTTCAACAACTGCTCGAACCTGAAAATCTACACCGAGCTTGGCGTCAAGTTAAAGCCAATAAAGGTGCGGCGGGCATCGATGGCATGACCATCGAAGCCTTCCCGCTCTGGATGCAACAAGGCGGCTGGCAACAGTGTAAATATCAGTTAGAGCGARGTGAATACCAACCCTCAGCGGTCAGGCGCGTAGAGATCGACAAACCCGATGGCGGTAAACGCAAATTGGGGATCCCTAACGTCATTGACCGTGTGATTCAGCAAGCCATTGCTCAAATACTCACGCCACTGTTTGACCCATTCTTCTCGACCAACAGCTTTGGCTTTAGGCCAAACAGAAATGCCAAACAAGCGGTACTGCAAGTTAAGGATATCATCAAACAGAAGCGCAAATTTGCCGTCGATGTTGATCTGTCTAAGTTCTTTGACCGAGTTAATCATGATCTCTTGATGACTCAACTTAGGAGCAAAGTGCAGGATAAGCGTCTGTTGGCGCTTATTGGTAAATACCTACGTGCAGGTGTGATGGTCAATGACCAATTTGAAGCAAGCTTTGAAGGTGTACCTCAAGGCGGCCCACTCTCGCCATTACTATCAAACATTATGTTGGATAGTTTGGATAAAGAGCTGGAAAGCCGAGAGCATAAATTCGCCCGCTACGCGGACGACTTTATCATTTTGGTAAAGTCACTTCGTGCGGGTGAACGGGTACTAAAGAGCATTACTCGCTACCTTGCCATGAAACTAAAACTGGTCGTTAATGAACAGAAAAGCCAAGTGGTTAAGGTAGGCAAAAGTAAGTTCCTCGGGTTTACATTTAACCGAGGAAAGATCCAGTGGCATGCTAAAACATTACACATTTTCAAACAAAAGTTGAGACGGCTAACAAACCGAAATTGGGGCGTAAGCATGGGTTATCAATTGTTTAAGGTGCGGCAATATATGCAAGGCTGGATTAACTACTTTGGCATCGCTAATGCTTATCAAGGGTGTGTCGACTTAGACCATTGGATYCGCCGTCGGGTACGTATGTGCTACTGGCGTCAGTGGCGAAAACCACGGACTAAGGTGCAAAACCTACTTAAACGTGGCGTCAAGATTCAAGTGGCCGTTGGTTGTGGTATCACAAGCAAAGGCCCATGGAGAAGTTCAAAAACACCAGGGATCCAGCAAGCGCTGAGTAATGAGTATCTGAAGAAAGCAGGATTATATTCACTAAGAGATGGATGGGTCGCAGTTCACTATCCTAACCAGAAAGTTTAATTAGGCGTTCTAAATGAACCGCCCTGTGCGGAGCCGCATGCAGGGTGGTGTGGGGGCTGGAGGTTAGATACCTCCGGCTACCCGATTA
>NZ_MPHK01000006.1 GCF_001957135.1 Shewanella sp. UCD-KL21
AAAGTGGGTGGTAGACTGCCAACATGTGGGTAAAGGACTGCCAGCGTTAAAGTACCTGTCGCGATACCTTTATCGCGGCGTGTTACCCGATAAAAATATCGTCAGTAATATCGACGGACAAATTAGTTTTGAGTATCAAAATAGCCAAACCAACACCACTGAAATACGTACATTACCTACTGTCGAATTTCTATGGTTGGTACTGCAACATGTACTGCCGAAAGGCTTACGGCGAGTCAGAGATTTTGGATTACTCAGAGGAGGTTCAGCCAGGCTGCGGCAACGAATACGCTTGATGTTAGCCGTTGCTGGAGCGGTGTTATCACCGCTCGAAAACATCACTAAGACACAAGCCGTGCGACCTTGCCCTTACTGCAGACAACCGATGGTATTTATGGGCTATTTGCAACAAAAGAATAGGAATAAGCATGCACGACTGACAAGCTTTATTAGGCAAAAAACAACGACACCTAACGCCACTGTTTAAGCACAAGGATTAAAAAGTTAACACTTAAGAGGCGGAGCAAGAAAAGTTTAAGGAGGTGCTAAGGCATTGATATTTTGAGGTAACGAAATTAGCTGACGGTGCTAAGGGATCGATGCGGCTAGTAAAAAATGTTACGGCTCAGCACACACCTAAAAAGCGTAAGATCTTACGCCGATATTTACACTATAAAGGTATCACTCGGGCTTGTTCAACACTTGGGATAAGGACGCGGCTACGCGCGGCCTATCCTTATACGTTAGTTCGTTCGTTAGTAAGACTTAGAAGAGGATTTACTAAGCCTTACAAACATAATTGCTGAATCAGAAACATATCATCACTTTGTAATACTTATTACTGAATTTTGGCGGAAACCTCACCGAATCAATAACCTTACTTTTAGTCATTAAGCCATTCGCCATTGCCGCTGTAAGACTTAGTCCACTGTTCAGTAAGTATTACAAATTTATAGTAATTTTTTACTATTACATTAAAAAATCAGCGTCAAAAAACTGGCATTTCCATCAAAATTAAGCCATAGTTAAAAAGTATGCTAAAGCATTACAGTAATAACCGACTATAATGATTAACAACCAGCGGAACTCAATGGATATTGAGCCTCCAAGCGGTAACCTTCTGATATAAACCCAACACCTAAGTTGATACGATATCGGTTAGACAAAAGGATCTGTGGCCGAATGCCAAGTAGACTATTACAAACATTCATTTTGCTCGCGTTGATTGCAAGCCCTATCGCATCAGCCAATAGCATTTATAAGTGCATGAAAGATGATCGCGTCGTCTTTAGTCAAACCGTCTGCCCGAAAGAGTATCGTCAGCACAAAATCGAATTTCAATTAGGGATCACTACCGAAGTCGACTCTGATAAAGTTGTCCTTAAAGAAGACCCGCTCAAAGCCCTACTGAAGAAAAAAACCATTTCAAAAGAGAAGTTAATTCAATTACTTGATAGTGAAGTGTATCGATTGAAGCAAGAAAACAGCTACTTCGAAATTCTCCGTGCCAGTGAAATTCAAAAACTTGATCGTAATCGCTATTGGCATAAAAAAGAAAAAGATGATCCTGGTTACATTAAGGATTTGAAAGAAATCAATTCACGCTTTGACGAGCTTATGAGCAATAATCGTCAAGTTATCATTGTATTAACTGATCATAAAAAGAAAATCATCGAAGAAAGTGATGCGCCAACATCACTGGCACAAAAAGAAGGCTAGCCGCGACTAAAAGTCATTTAGTCGCTTTCATTTTAGTTAAGTACTTATTCCAACTTCACCAGCCAGTCTCAAGTTAAACACTAGGCCAAACTCAATATTCTTGAGAAGCAAAGCAAATTACTGCAGCCGCTAATCTGGCTTAAATACCCCAATCATATTGCCATTGGCTTTTTCAGCCACTTTAGCTTCCGTTTGCTGCTCTCGATAATCACAATCAGTACATTCCACAGTTTCAATACCATTTTCTTTGAATAATACGATACTGTCTTGGGCGTGACATTTAGGGCATTTTGCTCCTGCAACGAAGCGCTTTTTAATTTTTGACATAATGTTGTTATTTTTCTAATGTAATTGTGCAAATCCTATGATGCTATTTTGCCATGATTTCAGCCAAAGCGTCTCACTATTTCACAGAAATAAAATGTCATTCAGCATTGGGATACGTTATTATCGCTGCACTTTACGTATTCACTCCAATCAAGTTGCTATTCATGATCAACATCAGCCAAGCTCAGCTTATTCGCGGAACCAAAACCTTACTCGATGATGCCAACCTTACCGTTTATCCAGGCCATAAAGTGGGACTGGTCGGGGCCAATGGCACCGGAAAATCAACCCTGTTGGCGTTGATTTTGGGGCAGTTACAACTTGATAAAGGTGAGTTTAGCCTTCCTGCGGGTTGGCAAATAGCCACTGTAGCCCAAGAAACTCCCGCGCTAGAGGTGTCTGCACTGGAATATGTGCTTGATGGTGATACTGAATTTCGCGAGCTTGAAGGTCAATTAAACAAAGCTCAAGATGAAGATGACGGCCATAAAATTGCCCTCATCCACGGTAAAATTGATGCTATTGGCGGCTATGCGATTAAATCTCGCGCCGGCTCATTGTTGGCAGGCTTAGGTTTTAGCGAGGCGGAGCAAAGCAATCCGGTAAAGAGCTTTTCAGGTGGTTGGCGTATGCGACTCAACCTTGCTCAAGCGCTGCTATGTCGCTCCGATTTACTGCTACTGGATGAACCCACCAACCACTTAGATTTAGATACCATGTACTGGCTAGAAGGCTGGATTAAGGCCTATCAAGGTACCCTTATCCTCATCAGCCATGACCGTGATTTTATTGATGGTATCGTGGATGAAATTGTTCACGTTGAACATACCAAGCTTAATTACTACAAAGGCAACTACAGCTCCTTTGAGCGGATCCGCGCCGAACGTATGGCCCAGCAGCAAGTGGCCTATGAGCGTCAACAAAAAGAACGGGCACATATGCAGACCTTTGTTGACCGCTTCCGCTACAAAGCCAGTAAAGCTAAACAAGCCCAAAGCCGCTTAAAAGCGCTGGAGAAAATGGCTAACTTACTGCCATCCCATGCAGACAGCCCATTTCACATGGCATTTCGTGAGCCTGAAGCCTTGCCTAATCCATTAGTGACGATGGAGAAAGTCTCTATTGGCTATGATGATAAAACCATCCTTAGCGAAGTGGAGCTTAACTTAGTACCAGGTGCACGTATTGGCTTACTGGGCCGAAATGGCGCAGGTAAATCAACCTTAATTAAGTTGCTATCGGGCCAATTACAACCCAAAACGGGTAGATACCAACCCAATCCAGGAATGAATATTGGTTATTTTGCTCAGCATCAAATTGAATTTTTAAGTCTTGATGATACCCCGTTACAGCACATGGTGCGGTTAGCGCCTAACGCAAAAGAGCTAGAACTGAGAAACTTTCTCGGCGGTTTTGGTTTTAATGGCGATATGGCACTTGCCCCCGTTAGACCCTTTTCTGGTGGCGAAAAAGCGCGCTTAGTGTTGGCGCTATTAGTTTGGCAGCGTCCTAACGTACTGTTACTGGATGAGCCCACCAACCACTTGGATTTAGAAATGCGTCACGCATTGACAATGGCGCTGCAAACATTTGAAGGTGCGATGGTGATTGTGTCACATGATCGACATCTTTTACGTTTAAGCTGTAGCGATTACTACTTAGTAGACCAAGGCGCTGTTAAACCATTCCAAGGTGATTTAGATGATTATCACCAATGGTTATTAGATGCGGCTAAAGCGGCCCAGTCTAATAGCAGCAAAGATACCTCAGCCAGTCCAAGTATTGATAAAAAGCAGCAAAAACGCATTGAAGCAGAGCTAAGACAGAAAGTGTCGCCACTGCGTAAAAAACAAATAAAGTTAGAAACTGAGCAACAAAAAATCACTGCCAGATTAGCAGAGTTAGAAATAGAGTTAGCTGATGGCTCACTTTATGAAGCTGACAATAAAGCTAAAATGACCAAAGTACTCAATGAAAGAACCACGCTCACCCAATCAATGGACGAAAGTGAAATGAGCTGGTTTGAGCTACAAGAAGAAATTGAAATTATCGAACAAGAGTTTGGTATCGGTTAATGCATAATGCAGATAACAAGGAATAGGATCAGTGCAGCAGTTTAATTCATTACTATGGCGAGATTGTGAAAGCCAATACGCTACTAACCCTCAGCGCTACATCAGCGTTCAGGATGCTTACCAAGTGAATGTTAACATGCTGCTACTGGCGCAATACCTTGATAAAAAAGGCTATCTACTGCCATTAGTTCAATGGCAAGCACTGGCGGCTACCATAAACGATTGGGACACCAAGGTCGTTAACCCTTATCGCACCTTGCGCCGTTTAGCGAAGGAGCATATTAAAGCTAATGAATATCAGCAAATGCTCGACATTGAGTTAATGCTGGAGCGTAAAACCCAGCAAATGCTCCTTAACAAGCTCAATACTGTTACCCCAGAGATTAAAGCCAAACAGCATTGTGTAAATAAAAATACCGATAACTACTTGTCATTATTCGGGATTAACCATGATGACTTTAAAAATTTACCCGTAATTTAATACCGCTGCAGACTAAAAAACGCATGGCATTAAACCTTAGCTGACGGCTTTAAACGCTCTGCTAATAAGGTCGCATTTCTGGCCACAATCGCGTAAATCGATAACTGCGGATTAGCCCCTAAACTGGTTGGAAACATGGAGCCATCCATGACAGACAAGTTTTCAAAATAATGGGAACGCCCCTCACTGTTGATCATCGATAGGGTTTTATCTTCGCCCATAGCGCAGCCGCCCATCACATGGGCTGAGGCTACAATGGTTTTTAATAAACCAATATCCATAGTGGCAATGGTTTGCTTGGCTTGTTGCCAATTAAGCTGCTTGCCAACACCATCATTAATGGGCAACACGGCATTAGCACCTGCTGCAAATTGCAGCTCAGCCATAGTGGCAAACGCCCTTCTCGCGGTATCCCAAAAAGGCTTTTGTAGCGGATAATCTAACGCAAAGCCGGTATCAGTTAAGCGCACTTGCCCACCTTGAGACTGGGCCGAATAGCCATCACGCACCAGCGCAATCATCACCTGTAAATTGTTAAACTGGGTCATTAACTCGGCATGACTACGACCATAACCAATAGTTTTTGATGCGATTAATACTGGATGGATCGGCGGCACTTCTAATTTATAACCCAGCTCTCCGGCTGCGCCATCACGCCACACAAACTCATCGGAATATATCGATTGCGGCGCGCCGCTATGGCCATCAATTTGCTTATCAAAAATGCTGCCTGATAACAAAGTAGGATGAAGAAAGGTTTTACCTAAAAGCTGATAAGGATCTGGGGTATTAGCACGCATTAAAATCGTCGGCGTATGCAGAGCGCCCGCGCTCAGAATATAGTGCTTCGCCTTAAAAGTCAGAGTCGCGCCATGGCCTGAAGCAAGATGCGCTCTGGCGGTTAAACCTGTCACTTTATCGGCTTTATGCTGCAGCTCAGTAATTTTAGCGTTTGATATTAACTGAGCGCCTTGCTCTAAGGCACTCGGTATGGTGGTGACCAGCATAGACTGCTTGGCGTTGACCGGGCACCCCATGCCGCAATAACCCGTATTCCAGCAACCTTTAACATTACGTTTGATCACCGTATATTCCCAACCGAGTTTTTCACAGCCTTCTTTTAAGGCCGCATTATTACGATTAGGTTGAAATTGCCACTCGCTGATATTTAGCCGCGTTTCCATTTTTTCAAACCATGGCAATAAGCTTTCTGACGATAGGCCTTTAACTGACTTTTCTTGAGCCCAAAATGCTAAGGCTTGCTCAGGGGTTCGAATTGAGGTGGTCCAATTAACCGTCGTTGAGCCGCCCACACTGCGACCTTGAAAAATACCAATACCTTTGTCAGCAGTTTTCATCGCTGCAGCTTGCTGGTATAGATCAGGGTAAGCACGGCGCTCTTCCATATTAAAATCGCTGGACGATTTAAGTGGTCCAGCTTCAACCATGATGACCTTAAGACCCGCTTGAGTGAGGATTTCAGCTGCAGTTCCGCCCCCCGCGCCCGTGCCGACAATCACTACGTCTGCTTCAAAATGCTGATCGTTTTCAAGTTTACTGGCATCAATATGTT
This sequence comes from Shewanella sp. UCD-KL21, assembly GCF_001957135.1. GTDB lineage: Bacteria > Pseudomonadota > Gammaproteobacteria > Enterobacterales > Shewanellaceae > Shewanella. The sequence goes on from NZ_MPHK01000006.1 coordinate 6,176, forward strand.
GCCAGCCAGCTTTTAAACCTTCTGTAATGGGGTCAATAATATTAGCGGCCACGTCTCACTCCTAAACACGGTTTACATCAAAGAAAATTAGGCGGTCAAAAAAGTGGGTTTAGCGTAATGTAACCGCCCCCAATGCTCTGGGCAGGCATAATAACTGGATAGCACTAATTCCCGTAAGCCAAGATAGGCAGTTTGCAGCATTTGCAGAAAATGATGGCGCCACTCTTCTAGCATCAACACTAACTCATCAGCAGAGCGAAGCATCAATGGCGTTAGGCTACTCGTTAGCAGCAATAAACCCATCCGGCTCTCAAGTAGATTTAATAACTGATTAATCTCGCTTTTTTGATCTTCAGGTAACACACTGATGGTTTGATTAATTGCCACTATCGTACGATTAATAAAGGCTTCGCGATAATTAGCAACTTCTGGCAAGGTGCCATCCATAAAAATAGGGATCAGCACATTAAAAAGTAAACGATGATTTTCATCAGGATGATCGGTAATGTCTGGGGTGTATAAACTCACACCCAAGGCCAGCGCGGCGGTACCGGTAAAGGCGCCTGCCAAAAAGGTTCTTCGTTTCATAGTTATCCCTTGCTGCAAACATCTGTGATAAAGTGGTCGCTAACAACATTTAAACATACGTTTGAACATTCACAAACTATTGCACTATAAATACCCTTATGAAAAAGATTTTTACTCCACCATGGTGGGCAGTAAGTCCTCATATTCAAACGATTCTACCTGTTTTATTTAAGGTGGCCAAACCAGACACTCGTAGACAGCGCCAAGAGCTTGCTGACGGTGATTTTATTGATTTGGATTGGTTAGGCAAGCCGCAAAATGGCCAGCCAATTTTAGTGCTCCTCCATGGACTTGAAGGCAGTAGTGAATCACACTATGTCAGACGCATGCTACAAACTGCCCAAGACCATGGCTTATGCGCTGTTGTCCATCATCACCGTAGTTGCTCAGGCGAGCCAAATCGATTAGCCAGAAGTTACCATAGTGGCGACACTCAAGATATTCAATTTACCCTAACTCAGTTACATCAGCAGTACCCAGAATCACCACTGTATGCCGTCGGCTACAGTTTAGGCGGCAATGTACTGGCAAAATATCAAGGTGAACAAGGCGAGCAAAGCTTGCTGGAAAAAACCATTATTGTTTCAGCGCCTTTGTGGCTCGCAGCCTGTGCTAAAAAATTAGAAAAGGGCTTTTCAAAGGTTTATCAGCAGCATTTAATAAAGCAGCTGCAAGCCAAAATGCACGGCAAAGTACTGCAAAGCAATTTGGTTGAGAAAATGCCCGTCACTGAAGCGCAAATTCAGCAATTAACCACCTTCTATTTATTTGATGATAAAGTGACCGCGCCTTTACACGGTTTTGCTGACGTGAATGATTACTACCAAAGAGCCAGTGGTAAGCCTTTTTTAAAAACGGTCAGCAAGTCGACCTTAGTTATCCATGCCCAAGACGATCCTTTCATGACCGATGATGTCATTCCTGCGGCAGTAGAATTATCAGAACATGTGGAATATGAACTACACCCCAAAGGCGGTCATGTTGGCTTTATCAGCGGCGGCGTTCCTTGGAAGCCACGTTTTTACCTTGAATCAAGAATTATCCATTTTTTAAAGAGCTAATTATGCTTATTCCTTATGATGCCTTGCTACAACTGCCACCAGCAACATTAGACAATTTAATTAAAGAGTACTTATTTACCCAAATTGAAGATGGCTCTTTTGGCCAAACCGATGACGCTCAGTTACAAAATGCGATTAATCAATGTAAACAAGCTTTAAAACAAGGCGAACTCATCGTTGAATTTAGCGAAGAGGATGAATCCATTGCCATTAGACAAAAAGAGCAGATCATTCACCCAAACAGTGATGACAAAGAGCCATTCTTTTAATGCAAGATTGACCTAACCCGTTTCAAGCCGTATAAATAGAGTCTGTTTTTCTTCAGGTTGAAACATGTGAATGTGAATGACTAACGGATTATAAAATACTGAATTGTCATCATAATTAACTTCTTCACGTTTGATCTAGGTAGGATAAATGTCTATTAAACACCCCATTATTGCTGTTACTGGCTCATCTGGCGCAGGCACAACAACAACGACCACAGCATTTACTCATATCTTCCGCCAGCTGGGCATTAATGCAGCGTTTATTGAAGGGGATAGTTTCCATAACTTCACCCGTGCAGAGATGGAAGTGTTAATTCGCAAGTCACAGGCTGAAAATAACAACCTCAGTTATTTTGGCCCTGAAGCCAATAATTTCGTCAAACTTGAAGAGTGCTTTAAAAGCTATGCCGAAACAGGCCAAGGCCAAACGCGTAGCTACTTGCATACTTTTGATGAAGCGGTGCCATTTAACCAAATGCCCGGCACATTCACCCAGTGGCATCCATTACCTGAAAAAACCGATATGTTGTATTACGAGGGGTTGCATGGCGGCGTCGTCACTGAAGATGCTGATGTTGCCAAGCACGTAGATTTATTGATTGGTATGGTGCCGATTGTCAATTTAGAGTGGATTCAAAAAATTATTCGCGATACCTCAGACAGAGGCCATAGCCGTGAAAAAGTCATGGGCTCGATTGTGCGCAGTATGGATGATTATATTAAGCATATGACGCCACAATTTTCTCGCACCCATATTAACTTTCAGCGAGTTCCAACAGTTGATACCTCCAATCCATTTAGCGCTAAAGACATCCCCAGCTTAGACGAAAGTTTTGTGGTGATCCGCTTTAGGGATATTAACAATGTTGATTTTCCTTATTACTTAAGAATGATTGATGGCTCGTTTATGTCACGCATCAATACTTTGGTTGTGCCTGGTGGCAAGATGTCATTAGCCATGGAGTTAATTTTAACCCCACTGATTAAAGATATTATTCAGAAAAAAGCGGCGGCCGATGAAGTACAACAGCGCGATGATGCTAGCCCAGCAGAATAAGCAACGGCTAATACAACTAACTACAACTAACTACAAGTAACTACAAGTAAACTAGGCAGGTTAAGCTTAATTTAAGCCTAAACCATTATCATTCTCGCTGTCGGGACTTCAGGCGAAAGAACGATAGTTGATGTGCTCTTGGGTGTTAATTCCCCCTTATTTATCTGTTAGCGCACTTGGGCATATCAGCAAACTTCTCTTTATTGTTAGCCACTGTAGTCAGTCTTTTCTATTCGGCCTTTTCTATTCAGCCTTTTTTATTCAGTTCGGCTCCGCTTAAATCAAGCATGTAAAAATATTAATTTAACGACACCAGTAAGCGTTTTATTTCCGCTCGTACCTGATCAATGTTTGCAGTTATCGCCATACTCGATGCTTCGACCTCAACCATGTTTTGCCATTGCCCAGACCATACCAAAGCTAAATTTTGTGCTTCAACTTGAACCTGCTCATTGGTTAATGCACTTAAATCCCTAATTAAGCCCACTTTAACCCAGCCCACTCTGGGGTTACCTAATGTCGTATCTTTATCGTAATGGGCCGCATAAACCAATTGTTCTAACTGTGCTAATTCAAGCAGCATTTCAAAACACGCGGTTCTGACATTGCTATTATGCTCTGTTATCTCCATACGCCAGACGTTGTATGAAAAACCCAGTAGCGAAAACAGCAAGCTAAAAATTACGGTTAATTGATAAAGTTTTAATTTACTGCCGATGATGCCATTCATTTGGATTACCTAGTGATGGTTAAACTGACTCTGAGCATCAGCTAATCATAGCGACAATTTTCCGAGGCGCTTAAATCCAGGCACAAAAAAACGGCCAAATAGGCCGTTTCAATATTAAAAAGCGTGATTAATTCATTAATGGAATGATTTCACGGTAAGCCCTGCCTTGCTGATACTGTTCAAGCCGCATCATAAATTCATCGCTTTGGGCAACTTCTGGGTTTTGCTTTAATGCTTCAATAGCTTTTTGCTGGGTATCAACAGCCAGTTCAAACTCACCCATTTCGGCATAAGCTGCGGCAAGGTTATCTAAATTGGTCGGATCGTTAGCGTTACTTTCAAGTAATTGCAGTGCAAGCTGCACCGCTTTTGAGCCATCACGATACTCTTCTTCAGGGCAGGTCGCTAAAATCCACGCCACATTACCTAATGCAATAGCATCACCAGCTTGAGTAAATTGCTCTAATGCTTTGCCGCAACTGCGGCTAACACCATCACCACCAGCAGAGTAAATAAAGCCTAATCGAAAATGAGCTCGTGGATCGCCATGCTTAGCTAAAGACTGGTACCATTTTTCTGCTACCGCTAAATCCCGCGGTAATAACTTTCCTTCAAAGGTTAAATCAGCCAAAGTTTGCTGCGCTTTAATATGATCTTGTAGCGCCGCTTGCTCGACCCAATAAAGGCCTTGATCAATATCTTGATCGACAAATCGCCCCGCAAAACTCATTAGCCCCAATAAAAATTGTGCGTCGGCATTGCCTTCAGCAGCCCGCAATTGGATATGAACTAATTTACTAGCCGCTTGAGATGCTTCAGATTGAGGAATTGAAAAGGCACTGACAGGCGCACTGACACTCGTCAATAAACCTAATGAGCAGGCCAAGCCAACACTTAATAATTTCTGCGAATATTTCAAATCTACCTCTGCTGCAGCGATTCAACTTTGATAACCAAACTAACAATAACCAGCAATCGCTATTTTTACAATAAACCAATCAGCTTTAATCATGAGAAATAGTTCATCTTCAAACTAAAGCTTGATAAAAATCGATAAAACAATGACTTTTAAATAAACAACAACTTGCCAATTAAATCAGACAAGGCTAAATTAGATTTATAAGCTTATAGTTCAGTTACAAAAATAAATTTCTAATTTAATAACTTAATACCTTGGCTAGCTGTTTTTTCATAATGTTAAACTCGATCTCCATCAAAGTTTTACACGATTAACTCAAGTACAATTACTTTATTAGATAGTCCTTACTTTCATTTTATCAATCGAGGAAATACACATGGCTCTGATTGGCAAGCCTAAACCTGATCCAACTTTGGAATGGTTTCTTTCACACTGTCACATCCATAAATACCCAGCGAAAAGCACCTTGATACACGCAGGTGAAGAGTCTGATACCTTGTATTACATCGTTAAAGGTTCTGTCGCTGTATTGATTAAAGATGAAGAAGGGAAAGAAATGATCCTTTCATACCTTAATCAAGGTGACTTTATTGGTGAACTTGGTTTATTCGAAGAGCAAGCTGAACGTACAGCTTGGGTTCGTGCTAAACAACCATGTGAAATTGCTGAGATTTCTTACAAGAAATTCAAGCAACTGATTCAGGTTAATCCTGAAATTCTCATGAAGTTAACTGCGCAAATGGCTTACCGCTTGCACAGCACTAGCCAAAAAGTCGGCGATTTAGCTTTCTTAGACGTTGCTGGACGTATCGCACAAACATTATTACATCTTGCTAAGCAGCCAGATGCAATGACTCACCCAGATGGCATGCAAATTAAAATCACTCGTCAAGAGATTGGTCAAATTGTAGGTTGTTCACGTGAGACCGTTGGCCGTATATTAAAAATGCTTGAAGAACAAAATCTTATTCAAGCTCACGGTAAAACGATAGTGGTATACGGTACCCGTTAAGTTAAGCTTCAGCTTGATTTAAGGGTGATTAATTAAAGTGATAATTAGTAAGTCTAATTATCACTTTTTTTATGGGAGTCTTTCTGATGAGGCTGCTGACTGCATTACTACTCAGTCTACTTATATCGACTCTAACACCAGCATCACAAGCAATGACTGCAGAGCTACCGCATGATGAAGTTCAACGCTTAGTCACATCCGGTAGCATTCGTTCGCTTGATTATTCCCTCACTTTACTTGCACAATACTGTCAGGGTGAATTAATTGATGCCAGCCTCTATCAAGAGGATGACAAATGGCGTTATGATTTACAGTTAAAGATAAAAAAAGGGCATATCATCCATTTATTTCTCGATGCAACAAATGGGATGCCAGAGTCAATTGACCAACTACCAAGTGAATGCCAAATAAATGAAACTGCTACTCGTTGAAGATAACACCCTCTTAGTTGCTGAGCTTGAAAAACAACTAAAACAAGCCGGCTACGTTACTGATGTAACCGATAAAGCTGTTGAAGCAGATTACCTCATCAAAGAAACTCAATACGATTGTGTAATTTTAGATATTGGCTTGCCTGACGGTAATGGCTTAACACTCGTTGAGTCGTGGCGTGAAAAAGGCATTGATACGCCAGTAATTATGCTCACTGCGCGCAGCCAGTGGCACGAGAAGGTCGAAGGCTTTAATGCGGGGGCAGATGACTACCTTGGTAAGCCTTTTCATGCTCAAGAGCTGTTAGCGCGGGTTCAAGCACTTATTCATCGTGCCCATGGCCGTCTTAATACCTCATCAAAGCAGTTGAGTTATGGTGGCATTACCCTTGATGAATCAGAGCAACGAGTGCATATCGGTAACAAGCATTACGAATTAACCGCCATGGAATTTAGACTATTAAAAATCTTTTTAATGTCACCAAAGAAATTACTTTCAAAAGCACAACTTACCGATAAGCTTTATCAATTTGATGATGAAAAAGAATCAAATGTAGTTGAAGTGTACGTTACCCATTTACGTAAAAAGCTCGGTAAAACCGCCATTGAAACCCGCCGTGGCCAAGGGTATATTTTTCACGGCATTGTTGAATGATATCAATCCGCAGTAAGCTAAGTTTATGGCTTAGCGGTTTAATCATTATTGCCACCGTCATCGGACTCATATTATTTGAGTCCATGTTAAGACAAGCGTTTCATGACTCCATCATCAATCGTCTCGAAGAAGATTTAGAACACATCATTATCGCCAGTCATATCAATGCTGGTGAAATCATCATCGATCAAAACCAACTCTCCAGCTTTTACAAACCAGCCTATTCAGGGCGATACTTTCAGTTTAACTCCGATGATCAAGTGATCCGCTCCCGTTCTCTATGGGATGTGCAATTAGATATCGAGTTATTACAGCATGATCAAACCCGGGTTTGGCAAGCCAAAGGCCCTAAAAATAATGACATGCAGTTATTATCCATTGGCATAGGCTCAATCAACGGTGGTAAAGTTGCCACTCTCACAGTTGCCCAAGACTTAAGTATTGGCCGGCGGGTCTTTAGTGAAGTATTTGGCACCAAGTTAGCCATCAATATCGCCATGCTACTGGCAATGATTGGCGGTATTTTTATCATTCTACGCCAATCCTTTAAGCCGGTTAAACACATTCAAGACTCACTGGCTAGATTGCGCCAAGGTGAAATCGACGCCCTAGAAGTCACCAAGATCCCAGTTGAAATAAAACCTTTAGCTGAAACCTATAATGAATTATTAGATTACACTGCCAATCAAATAGAGCGCAGTAGAAATAACTTAGGTAATTTAAGTCACGGCCTGAAAACCCCATTAGCCGTGATGCAGCAACAAGTTGAAGTATTGGGGTTATCAAACCCGCAGGCAGCTGAAGCCATGCAGCAGCAGTTAGACCTGATCCGCAACATGATTGAGCGCAAGCTCACTGCAGCCAGAATTACCGGTGATATGCTGCCAGCAGCGCAAATGGTGGTGCCACGTGATTTTGAAGCGCTCATCAGTACCCTAGATAAAGTACATCACCATAAAAACATTCATTGCAGCATTGATGTCAGCGATGACATAAGTCGCCTGCCAATACACCGTGAAGATGGTATGGAGCTGTTTGGTAATCTATTAGATAACGCCTACAAGTGGGCACATTCAGCGGTCAATCTGACGATATCCCAGCAGCAACAAACATTAACCCTGTGTATTGAAGATGATGGCCCCGGCGTCAATGACAATCAAATCAGCCAACTGACCAATCGTGGTAAACGTTTAGATGAAGCCGTGTTAGGCCATGGGCTGGGTTTATCCATTGTAAAAGAAATTGTTGAGCAATATGGTTATCAACTCAAGTTCGAGCGGGGAGATGTGTTAAAAGGCTTACATGTTTGCATTATTTTCTCCAATACAAACCCAGATGATAGCGTAGAGAAGTAATCACTCGTGTTACTCAAACCACTAAATTTAAAGATTAAAAAATGCCAGATAAGCTAACTTATCTGGCATTTTCAATAGCGTTAAAATTAAAGTAATGTTAACGGCTTAGCTCGTAGCATTATTTGCCAGCATTGGTGCTTTCAAAAATCTTATCTGCAGACGCGGCCACAAAACCAGTATACAAGTTACCATCAGCCATCGGATAACGACGGGCAAACTCATAGAAACACGTTGGAATTTCAAGTTCGCCATCGGCAAAACTGACCGCCATGCGATCCGCCATAGTTGATGACTGCTCTAATAGCACTTCAGCTGAACCTTTAACCTCACCACCAGCGCTGTTTAAGGTAAAGCCAGCCGCTTTTAAGGTTTCATTGACTGATTCAATGGTTTCAAAATCAGGTAGCTCATTAATGGAAACCGTAAAATGGTTAGCGCGATAACCAATGGCCGCAACCCAAGCTGCGTACTCGCTCTCTGCCAATAAGGTTTTGTATGTGGCGATATCGACACGCCAATGACAGCCTGAATATAAAAAGTTATCCGCCGTTGTCGCCGCAACATCCACTTGATCGACTAAGCCATGGATGATGCTTTGCACTTCAGGGCTAAATTCTTCCACTAACAGCTCAGAGATAAACACCTTAGGCTGATGCGGTTCGGGATGCTCAAAATGTTTGGCAACCAACTTTTTCTGCTCAAAGTGATAATCACCACTGGCAACATAACCAATCGACTCAAAATGCGCCGCTAATACAGCAAGGTTAACTTTCTCAATATTAAAGGTACGCAGGGCAATATGATCGTTAATGATCGGTTTCCCCTGCCCTAACAGTTGCTGAATCTTTGCCGCCGAGGGCGTCATATTGATGTAGTCTTGCCATAACGCGGCAAATAAAGCGTTTACGTCAGTATGCATAATAAAATCCTTCTTTAAAAAAAGGCAATGACCCAAAAGTCATTGCCTTCATTGCAATCTAGTTCACTAGATAGATAAACCAGGGCTTAATGTCGCTGGTAAGCTAACACTATCAGCTTCAACTGAAGCTACAGGGTAAGCACAGTAATCAGCAGCATAAAATGCACTTGCTCGGTGGTTACCTGATGCGCCAACACCACCAAATGGTGCAGCGCCAGATGCGCCTGTGATTTGCTTATTCCAGTTAACGATACCAGCGCGAATACGGGCTAAGAAGTAATCGTAATCTTCGCGGCTATCAGCAAGTAACCCTGCAGAAAGTCCATAACGCGTGTTGTTTGCCATATCAATAGCATCATCAAAGGCTTGGTATCTAACTAATTGCAGCAATGGACCAAAGTATTCTTCATCGGGTAGCTCTGCAATTGCTGTCACATCAATTAACCCAGGAGACACAAGACCAGTCCCCGCTTCTACGTGAGTAAGCTCAATGAGTGATGTCGCCCCTAAGGCCAATAAGTTAGCTTGCGCGGCAACCATGCCTTTAGCCGCGGCTTCAGAAATCATCGAGCCCATAAATGGCTGCGGCTGTGCATTCCAGCTACCAACTTTGATTTGCTTAATCGCAGTAACAAGCTCAGCAATTAATGCATCACCTGCAGCGCCTTGCTGGATGTACAAACGACGTGCACAAGTACAACGTTGACCAGATGAGATATAGGCAGACTGAATAATGTCATGTACCGCCGCTTTGGTGTCTGTGACATCTTTGATAATTAATGGGTTATTACCACCCATTTCAAGGGCTAAAATTTTGCCCGGATGCCCGGCGTATTGCTGATGTAACAAGTGACCCGTGCGAGAACTACCGGTAAAGAATAATCCATCAATTTGCGGGTGCGAGGCTAAAGCTTTACCGGTTTCAAGTTCGCCTTGAACCAAGTTAATCACCCCTTGCGGCAAGCCTGCTTTGTCCCACAGTTTTAGCATTTCTTCAGCAACTTTTGGGGTAAGCTCCGATGGCTTAAATACCACAGTATTACCCGCAAGTAAGGCTGGAACAATATGGCCATTGGGTAAATGACCTGGGAAATTATAAGGACCAAATACCGCAACAACGCCGTGCGGCTTGTGACGTAAAACCGCCCGACCTGCAGGAATATCGTTGGTTTCAGTACCGGTACGCTTGTCATGCGCTGCAGCTGACAAGCCAATTTTACCTATCATAGCGCCCACTTCAGTGGCGGTTTCCCACTGAGGTTTACCGGTTTCTTGGGCTATCACTTCAGCAAGCTCAGCTTTGTGCGCTTCAAGTTCGCTGCGGTACGCTTCAACAATGGCTAAACGCGCCTCATAGCCCAGCATAAACCAGTCAAACTGTGCGCTTCTTGCTGCATCAATTGCTGTATTAACTTGGGCTGCTGTGGCCGTTTTGCCACTCCAGATCACCTCGCCATTTGCGGGATTAAGTGATGTAACTTCATGACCTTCGCCATTAGACCATTGGCCGTTGATAAATTGTGTCATTTGCTGTGTCCTACAGTTCTAGTACGCGAATTTGCTGGCCTTGCTCAACCATTAGCGCTTCAGCTAATTGTGGGCTTAAGGTGACGTTATCATGCTCTTGTGAAACTACAATTTTTGCCGCTGTGGCGCGGTAATCCGCTAACAAGGTATTGGCGACAATATATTGATGGTCGGCATGGGGCATCTTTCCGATAGTGACCGTGAGTAAACGGCTTTGATTCACAGCGCGAATGTCGTTTAGGGCACATTCCACCGTTGGTCCACCATCGAAAATATCGACGTAATTTCTAAATTTAAAGCCTTCAGCCTGCAATAACTTCAGCGCAGGTTTAGTATTACGATGCACCTCGCCAATCACTTTTTGCGCTTTTTTTGGCAATAGGCACACATGTATCGGGCTTCTTGGCATCATTTCAGCCATAAAGGCCTTTTTACCTAATCCCGATAAGTAATCGGCTTCGACAAAATCAATGCCTAAGAAGTGATCTTGTAACCACTCGTAAAAAGGTGAATCACCCTTTTCATCGCTTACGCCGCGCATTTCAGCAATCACTGTGCTGCCAAAACGTTGCTCATGTTGAGCGAGGAATAAAAAACGCGAGCGAGAAAGCATGCGGCCGTTATAGCCTCGGCGATATTCTTTATTTAAAAACAGCGTACATAACTCAGCGGCGCCAGTGTAGTCATGGCAAAGCGTCAGTGTTTCCACTTCGTTACGCACTGAAATTTGTTTTGAATGATAGACTTCGGTGCCTAAACGGTAATGATAAAAGGCATCTTCCATACCAACAGCGGCTTCAATACCACAGGTACCGACAACTTGATTGGTTTTTAAATCTTCAAGCACCATCAAATAACCTTCATCGAAAGGTTTTTCAACTTGCTTGGAAAAAGAAGCTTCAGCTCTAGCGATTTTAGAGCGTAATAGCTCTTCGTTGACCGGCAGGGACGTGAATCCATGGCCTGATTCAACGGCGACCTTATAAAGTGCTTCGTAATCACTGCCACGAATGGGTCGTATGATTAGCATCTGACTCTCCTTGATAAACCAGTAATAAAAAGTCATCAACAAACAGACTCTTTATTACCGATAACCCAATAAAAAAGCGCAAGGTTTTCCCTTACGCTTTATTTATCTATTAACCTGCAACCACTTTAGCTACGGCACGTTCGAAACGTGCTAAACCTTCAGCGATATCAGCTTCTGGGATAACAAGAGATGGAGCAAAACGCACGACGTTAGCGCCAGCAATCAAGCTCATTAAGCCTTCTGCAACCGATGCAACTAAGAAGTCACGACTGCGGCCAGCATATTGCTCGTTAAGTACTGCGCCTAATAACATGCCTTTACCACGCACTTCTGAGAACACATTATATTTAGCATTGATTGCCGCTAAACCATCACGGAATAACTGTTCGCGATGCTTAACGCCATTAAGTACTTCAGGGGTATTCACTACATCCATCACAGCATTACCAATAGCGCACGCTAATGGGTTGCCGCCATAAGTCGAACCGTGAGTACCAATTTTAAGATGTGCAGCAATTTTTGCAGTGGTTAGCATTGCAGCAATTGGGAAACCGCCGCCTAGGGCTTTAGCGCTGGTTAAAATATCTGGCACAATATCGGTGCCCATATAGGCAAATAACTCACCGGTACGGCCAACACCTGTTTGCACTTCATCAAAAATAACTAATGCGTCATGCTTATCAGCAAGGGCGCGCACGGCTTTTAAGAATTCAGGGTCACCATTGATAATGCCGCCTTCACCTTGAAGCGGTTCAAGCATGATGGCACAAGTGTTATCAGAAATTACCGCTTCTAAAGCGGCAATATCATTAAATGGTACATGAGTAACGCTTTGTGGTTTAGGACCGAAACCATCAGAATAAGCCGCTTGACCACCAACAGTAACAGTAAAGAAGGTACGACCATGGAATGCTTTATCAAACGCGATGATTTGATCTTTTTGTGGGCCGTGATTTTCTAATGCGTAACGACGGGCAAGTTTTAGTGCAGCTTCATTGGCTTCAGCACCTGAGTTAGCAAAGTAAACACGCTCAGCAAACGTGGCGTTAACCAGTTTAGTCGCCAGCTCTAATGCTGGCTCATTGGTCATGACATTTGATAAATGCCACAGTTTTTCACCTTGTTCTTTTAGGGCGCCAACAAGTGCTGGGTGACAATGACCTAAACAATTCACTGCAATACCACCAGCAAAGTCAATAAACTCATTACCTTGTTGATCCCAAACTCGACTGCCTTCTCCGCGAACAGGGATTACGGCTGCTGGCGCATAGTTAGGCACCATGACTTCATCAAATTGGGCACGTGTTAAGTTCATTTCAACGCTCATTGCTTTTCGTTCCTTAAAGTTATTAGCGACACTTAAGTCACTCTATTCCGCTTGCTGTATTGATTTTGGTTTAAGTTGGCTGCGGATGTTTGTATAGCTTGAAGGTCATTATTAGCTAAAACGTGATCAAAATACCAGTTTTTAGCGGTTAACTATTCATAACTTAAATGAATAATGCATAAAGAGTTAACAAAATTCACATACAAAGTGCTAATACAGCTTATTTTTAGCATAAATAGTCATAAAAAAAGTTATTTGGCTTCAAATAAGCTAGCTATTCATCATAAATGCATAACTAAACAAGATTTAGTCGTACTTAAGGGCGATAAAGCCTGACTTTAAACTAAATCAAGCTTGCGATAATTTTGCGCCTTTAAACGGATCAGCTCTTGTTCGGTAAATTCATAATAATCAAATAATACTCGCTTCTCTTGCGGCTCAATTAAACGCGACTGCTCTAATATTAGTACCTTGGCATAACAACTGGCTTTGGCAACGATAGCGCTTGGTGCTGAAAACTCGCTAAAGTGATAATTTAAATCGAGCTCTTTTAACACTTGGGTTAGCTGGCTCTGGTTAAAATCCATTAAGTCCAATAATTGCCAATTAAGCTGCTCGCCATAGGACATCACTTGCTCAAACACTTCCTCAGCTGGAAATGCTGAGGCCATGACCGCATCGTATAAGGTTTTATCCCTCTTGGCGCTAGTCTCACGTAGCCAGGTTCCCCACGTGTTTTCAAATTGTCTGGCGCTGGCATTTAATATAGTCGCTGCGCCTAATTGCTTCATTAAAGCTGCGCTATAAACCAATGCCACATCCTTTTGATGCAGCGCTGCCAATGCTTTGGCCGCTATGGCGGTGATCATGCTATAACGCCATAACTTACGACTAGCCCAAATCAGGTTAGTGTTGCCCGATGGCAACCAATGACGTAAAAAAAAGTAAGGGATCACAGCTTGCAGATTTTCAATGCCAATATAATTAAGCACTAACTTAATGTCGGTTACTTTGACTTCTGATCGCTGCGGTCTGCGGTGACTCGAGGCTGGGCTATTGATTAAATTGATAAGATCGGTTGATAGCCAGCTGATATTATCAACAAGCGATCGCACTCGGCGCAGATCAGGTTCTTTGTTAAGCAGTAAATCCAATAATAAAATATGGGACTCTTTTAAACCCGATTGCGCTAACATCTGCTGAGGTGAATTGAGCTGATGCTCAAGGGAGTTTATGACAGTGTTAGTCAATTGCTCTGATATGCGCTGTAACACCAACTGAGCCCGCGCCTGCTCTTCTAAACGTGCTTTAATGGCTAAACGTTCAACTTCAAGTTTATTGGCGTCATCTTCTAAGTGCTTATCTAAGTCATCAAACTGCGAGGGTAACTTTTCCTTACCCATAATCAGTTGCTTATACAGCCTGCGCTCAACTTCAATGACTTTTCCTGGCCTTACGCCACCTGCTACCGACACTGCCACAAATAAACTGCCTTTAATTCTCTGTTAGATATATGAAAAATTATATTTCAATTGCTGCTAATCGTTACAAATAAGGCCTCCAAATGGAAGCCTTATGGTTCAAATCAGCTTAGGTAAAACCCATGATTACTTTAGCTCTTGCTCAAACAATTTGTAGATACGACGATATTCATCTAACCAGCTTGATGCCTGTCTAAAGCCATGTGGCTCTACAGGGTAAATCGCGGTTTCAAACATCGGCTTTTCTAACTCAATCAAGCGTTGCACTAAGCGCACACTATCTTGGAAGAACACATTGTCATCGAGCACACCACTCATGATCAGCAATGGTTTTTGCAAACCCTGTGCATGTTCAATTGGTGAACTCTTTTCATAGGCGATGGGGTCAACATCTGGGGTATTTAAGATGTTAGAGGTATATGGCGCATTATAATGCGCCCAATCGGTGACCGGACGAAGTGCTGCGCCCGCTTGGAATAACTCAGGCTCATTAAATAACGCCATGAACGTTAAGAAACCGCCATAAGAGCCACCATAGGTACCAACTTTAGCGGCATCAACGTGACTGTTCGTCGCCATCCAGCTAACGCCATCTTTTAAATCTTCAACTTCAGGGTGGCCCATATTGCGATACACTGCGGTGCGCCAATCGCGACCATAACCTTTAGAGCCACGGTAATCCATATCCATGACGACATAACCCTGTTGCGTTAATAAGTTATGGAACATGAACTCTCTGAAGTAACCAGAAAAACCATTGTGGGCATTTTGCAGGTAACCGGCACCATGGTTAAAAATTACTGCAGGATATTTTTCAGCATTATTCGCATCATAGCCCTGAGGTAAATAGACTCTAGCGTAAATGTCTTTCGCACCATGAGTTGATGGTACTTTTACCACTTGAGGGGCTTGCCACGCATAATCAGCAAACGCTTTACTGGTGTAATGAGTTAACTGCTTAAGCTCGCCGCCAATTGGCTGCACATACAGCTCATTAGGTTGGGTGGCTGTTGATGCCGTTAATAGCAAGGATTGACCATTAGGGCTTAACTCATAATCAAGGGTACCTGTCCACTGAGTCAGCTGCTCAGTTTTACCGCTAGCAATCTCAACCCGATAAACATTATAAGTTCCAGGATGGTCTTTGTTAGCACGGTAATAAAGATGTGCCGCATCAGGTGATAAGGTCACTTGATCAACCACGTATTCGCCGCTGGTTAATGCAGTTGTTTTGCCATCCGCAGCGTTAACATATAATTGCGAGAAGCCAGATTGCTCAGATAAGTAATAAAATGAATCAGATGTTCCTATCCAACCAAATTGGTTAAAGGTGTAGTTAACCCAAGCATCATCATGTAAACGATGTTCAGTTGTTAACTTACCATTTTCAAGGTCAACACTGGCGATCCAGCGATCTTTATTATCAACCGCTTCAATCATAACCAGCAATTTATTTTCAGTTTCGTGCCACTGCATCGGACTTTGACTCCAAGTCCAATCTTGCATCAGTTGCAAAACCCGTGGCGATTTTTCGCTGTTATAACGCTCGCCTTTGGCTTTGGCATTTTCAGCTTTTACACTGGCTAACACGTCGGCATCGTAACCATCAAGGCCTTCAATAGTGATATCTTTCTTAACGTGATCAACCAAGTCTAGGATCACTAATCGTTCACCAGGGTAACTGTCTTCAGCTACACGCGCCCTTGCAGGTACGGCGTCAACATAACCATCTTTGCCTAGGTAATTTGGCATGATGTCGTGTTCGCTGCGCCAGCTATAGTCTTTATCAACTAAGTTAACCACTAAGTAACGGCCATCAGCAGAAAGGCTCATTTCAGAGACTTTTTCATCATCGCCTAAATACCACGTTTTAGCCGCAAAAGTCGGATCTTTCGCCGCTAACTCCTCGGCATATTCAGCGCGGGTTTTACTCTTGTTATGCTGCAAAGCAACATAGGCAATCAAACGATGCTGTTGTTTGGCAATGTAAGATTCAGGATCGCTAACCCCTTTAGGGGCTTTGGCCATTTGCACATCGGCTAGCTGCTCAGTTAACCCAGTCTGCAGATGGATTTTGAAGACACTGTTACCTTGAAAATAGGCTAAGTCACCACTACTAAGAAACGTTACCTCATCAATGGCAGTATTCACGCGGGTAAGCTGTTTTACTTCGCCTGATGCTAATTGCTTTATGAATATATTACCCTGATAGATATAGGCTTTTTGCGATTTATCTGCACTCAGCACACCGTACTTTTGATCAGTTAAATGCAGTTGATTTAAGCTAATAAGACTTGCCTGAGTTTGACTCACGCCTTGCTGATAAACCTCAGCAATTGGCGCCTGATGTGCTTGGCGATTAAAATAAATTGACTGACTATCATCGGCCCAATAAGCATTTTTAGCCAATACCCCCATCCAATCAGGATTAGCCATTATTTGATTTAAGGTTAAAGGCTGTTCGACTTGAGGAGGTGTCGCAAGCGGCACTGTGTAGCTTGAAGCAGCGTTAGAAATACTTGGGGTGTTATTGCTGGTTGCGGTCGCGCTACAGCCAGAAATGATCGCTAAAGAAAGCGCACTAAGCGCAGTATTGCGCAGTAGCCTTGTCATATTGAATCCCTTGTCATCAAAGATGTTTGATATATTCTCGCCTAAACGTTAACCACTGTTTGGCAAGTGCTTTTATTATTGCTCTTTTATATCATAAAAAAGGAGTAAACTTGTGAGCTTTTTTGGTCAAAGTTGTAACGGAAATTATTGATTATTAGAGGAGAAAGTAAGCTTAGCCGATTAGAAGCTGATAGAGGGATCCAAATGTGACTCATTGAGCCCAAATGACCAAGTTAATAATTTAAAAAATTCTGCAGTAACTCATGACCTTGTTCGGTCAAAATCGCTTCTGGATGAAATTGCACCCCAAATATAGGCAAACTATTATGGCGCATCGCCATGATCTCACGGCCATGAATTGGATCATCAAACCATGCATCAAGTTGAAAACCTTCAGGTAAACTTTCAACCAGTAGAGAATGATAACGGGTAACTGTAAGTGGCTGATTAAGCCGTTTGAACAAACCATCTTCATGGTGATTTATCTTACTGGTTTTACCATGCATCACCCTTTTTGCACGAACAACTTTGGCACCGAACACCTGTGCAATGGCTTGATGGCCGAGACATACCCCTAAAATTGGCAGTTTACCGGCAAAGTGTTCGATAGCTTGTAATGAGATCCCCGCTTCATTAGGCGAGCAAGGGCCAGGGGAAATAACCAAATGAGTTGGATTTAAGGCTTGGATTTCTGCAATGCTGATTTCGTCATTACGCTTCACCACAATCTCAAAACCTAGCTGCTGAAAATACTGCACTAAGTTAAAAGTAAACGAATCGTAGTTATCAATCATTAACAGCATTAAGGACCCTAAGTACAAGATTGCTTTATAAGAATAATTAATCAGGAAAGCTAAAATACCTGAATGGTGGCGGATAATAGCATAGCTTTGCTCAGTGCTTAAGCGTTTAGACCTATCGCTGGTTTTGTTGGCTGTAACGTTTAATTGCTAGGTTATACTATAGCTCTATATCAGTGGCTCCTACCGCCATCTTAGGAAGGTAAACTATGGGAATGCAATTTTTGGATACACAAGTTACAGGAACACAAGTCACACAGGTGGGAAATGTCAGCCTTTATTTTATTGGTGATATTTATGGCCGCTTAGATAAGTTAACCGATTTATTAGAAGAGATTGATTTTGATATCGATGATCCACAATCGAGTATTCAATTTGTTAAGCTAGTTTTTTGCGGCAACTTAATTGCGTCACACCAGCCTGCCCAAACCGATGCAGCCGCTATTGAGCACATTGCCTTACTCAAGTTTGTAAAACGGTTGGTTGATGAAGGTTATGCTTATTGTTTGCTGGGCATAAATGAGTTTAAGGCCATAGGTTGGAGTAAACACCACCCGATCACAGATGAGCCTTTAGTTAGCGCCAGCAAGCTAGCACTCAATTCAAATAGCCTAAGCCAACAAGCTCCCTTTTTCCTATCGTTATTTGAAGCCGCCGATGAATCCATTTACCAATGGATAGATTGGTTTATGTCATTACCGCTATTTTTAGATTTTGGCCATATTCGCGCTGTGCATGCTTGTTGGGATCAACAAACAATCGCGGCGATAGCGCCGTATATTGAGCCAAGCCATGCTTTATCACAGCAATATTGGCCCTGCGCGTTTGATAAAGAGCACTCGCTCAATCATGCACTAGATATAATGTTGAATTACCCGACATTTGAATTATCTGAGCAACACCCTCACGCAGAATTAGCCGTGCCCGTTATCGTTGGCCATTATCCCTTAGACAGTTTCCCAGATATTCAAAATGAATACCTCGCTTGCGTTAATTACAACGCAGCGATTGCCAACTACCCACTCGTGAGTTTTGCTTGGCATCAAGGTCGCAAGAAACAGCTTGAAGACAACAGCGTATCTGATAGCGCACAACTCAGCCTTGGGGAGTTTTGTTTTATTGACCAACCCACCCCAGAAGAACAGATTGCCAGCGGTGTAGAAGCATTGTTAGCGATGATGATAAAGCAACTGCCTAAGGTGGATATAAGCCCAGAAGCCTTATGCCAATTTCAGCAACAAGTGGATCTTTGCCTATGGCAAGACTGGGACCCTAGCGAGCAATTTCCTAATGCTCGCTATCGAGATCAGTATCAAGCCTTTATCGAGCCAATCGCCCAATTAGCATTAACCATGGATAGCGAGCAGCTGTGTGCTTATCTGGCTATTTTGGCGCGCTACCAGCTAGAGATTGAAAATGATAATTTGGAAAACCGTTGTTTAAAAGTGGCTTTTAAATTAACAAGATTAGCGGCCCATGCACTTAAGCACTAAGGCAGTTAAATGGCGTTGGAGTATCACTAGCAAGATAAGTTTGTGGTTTTACTGAGTCATCAATAGCTACACACTATGCCACTCAGTAAATAACAGACAATAAAAAACCAGTTGCTAGTCTAGGACTAAGAACTGGTTTTTTTATGATTTGGGCTGACTATTTAACAACAGTTAAATGAGCACGTCCTTTAGTTTTTTCAGAATCACCAGTTGGCTTTTCTTCAGTTGATACAGCAGTGTCAACAGTAGCATCTACGGTCGATTCTACTGTAGAAAATGCTCTTGGAGCAGGTGATAAATCTTCAGATTCATCTTCTGCCATATAAGCATCTTCCATATCAAACACGGTACCAGCACCATTTTCACGGGCATAAATTGCCACGATAGCAGCCATAGGTAAAACGACTTGCTGCGGTACACCACCAAAACGAGCATTAAACTCGACAAATTCATTGGTCATTTGCAAATTTCCCACAGCACCGCCAGCTATGTTAAGTACGATTTGACCGTCTTTAACAAACTCTTGAGGTACTTGAGTCCCTTTCACAAATGCATCCACGACAACATGTGGGGTAAAGTGATTATCCATCAACCACTCATAGTAAGCCCGCAACAAATATGGACGATTAGGGGTAATTGCTTTCATTACATGCCCATGCGCATTTCGCGCTCAACCTCAGTTAACGATGCTTTAAATGATTCACGTTCAAAAATACGTGTCATGTAAGCATGGATATCTTTAGAAGTACGGGCATCAAGGTTAATACCTAGTTCAGGTAAACGCCATAATAGCGGCCCTAAGTAACAATCAGAAAGACCAAATTCTTCGCTCATAAAGTATGGCATTTCAGCAAATACTGGCGCTAAAGCAACCAAGCTATCAGTTAACTCTTTACGAGCAGCATCAGCTTTGTCGCCACGGCGAATACGGGCAACCAATTCATACCAGTCAGTATCAATACGGTGCATCATTAGACGACTTTGTCCGCGAGCAACTGGATATACTGGCATCAATGGTGGATGTGGAAAGCGTTCATCCAGATATTCCATGATAATGCGAGACTCATACAAGACTAATTCACGATCAACTAAGGTCGGAACTGAGTTGTAAGGATTTACGTCAAGTAACTCCTGAGGCTTCTCGCTAGGGTCTACCTGTAATACATCAACAGTTACCCCTTTCTCAGCCAGTACGATACGTACTTGGTGGCTATATAAATCATCGGCACCTGAAAACAGTGTCATGATAGAGCGTTTGTTGGCAGCTACAGCCATTGATATCCTCCAGAAACGGAAAAAACAAAACAAACGAGGGGCTAAGCCCCTCGTTTAGAGTATGCGAATAATGTATTTTACCCGTTATTCGTGTCTAGTGCACATCTTTCCAGTATTCTTTCTTCAACAAATAGGCAATGATGAAGAAAAAGAATAGAAATCCGAGTACCCACCAACCTAAAGCTTCACGTTCAAGCTTCACTGGATCGGCTGAATATACAAGGAAACCGGTGATATCTCGCACCGCTTGATCGTACTCTTCTGCGTTCATAGAGCCACCGGTCGCAACTAGCGTTCCATCTTCTTGTTTTACCGAAATACCTTGTAAATCTTCAAGTACATGGGGCATCCCCACCAATGGGAAAACAGTATTGTTTACGCCAAATGGACGACTTTCATCTTTATAAAAGCCTTTAAGGTATGAATAAACCCAATCGGCACCACGAACGCGAGCCACTAAGGTTAAGTCTGGTGGCGCTGCACCAAACCACTTAGCTGCGTCGGCTTCAGGGATAGAGTTTTCCATTAGCTCACCCACTTTAGCATCGGTGAACATATACTTGTTACGCATGTCGTCAACTGAAATACCTAAATCTTCAGCAACACGGCCATAGCGTTGGTACTGGGTACTATGACAACCAGAACAGTATTGTTGGAATAAGTCTAAACCACGCTCTAATGACTCATTGTCATGTAGGTTAATTGCCGGATCAGGACTCTTAACAAATTCATTGTTGCCACCAGCCGCTATTGCTAGCGTTGGTAACAATGTAACTAATGCGATTAATAGCTTTTTCATTAGTGCGTCACCCTCGTAGGAACTGGTTTTGTCTTTTCGTTTTTACTGTAAACCCACAGCGCCACGAAGAAAGCAAAATAAGTAAGTGTAAAGACACGCGCTGCAATAGTTAATGTAGGCGTAGCTGGAACCGCACCTAAATAACCTAGGATCAAGAATGAAACGGTAAACTGCGCAATGTTAATCTTATGAACAAGTCCACGATAACGAATCGACTTCACTTTACAGCGATCTAACCAAGGTAATACGAACAGTACCGCAATCGCCAGTCCCATACCGACAACACCTAAAAGCTTGTCAGGAATAGCACGCAAAATTGCATAAAATGGCGTGAAATACCATACAGGAGCAATATGCTCAGGGGTTTTCATTGGGTTAGCCGCTTCAAAGTTTGGCTTTTCAAGGAAGTAACCGCCACCTTCAGGCATAAAGAACAACACATAACAGAAGACGATTAAGAAACCGGCCACGCCCATGATATCTTTGACTGTGTAATAAGGGTGGAAAGGGATAGCATCAACTGGCCAGCCATTTTCATCTTTATTCTTTTTAACTTCGACACCGTCAGGGTTATTTGAGCCCACTTCGTGTAAAGCAATCAAGTGAAGGAAAACTAATACAACTAAAACTAAAGGCAGTGCAATAACATGTAATGCAAAGAAACGGTTTAGTGTCGCACCAGAAACAACATAGTCACCACGGATCCACAATGTTAGGTCATCACCAATAAATGGAATTGCACCAAATAATGAAATAATAACCTGTGCACCCCAGTAAGACATTTGTCCCCAAGGTAGCAGGTAACCCATGAAGGCTTCAGCCATTAGCACAAGGAAAATCAACATACCAAATAACCAAAGTAGCTCTCTAGGTTTTTGATAAGAACCGTAGATTAAGCCACGGAACATATGCAGATAAACCACCACGAAGAATGCCGAGGCGCCCGTGGAGTGCATATAACGAAGTAACCAGCCGTACTCTACATCACGCATGATGTATTCAACTGAAGCAAAAGCGCCTTCAGCTGTTGGTACGTAGTTCATGGTTAACCAAATACCCGTTAATAGCTGGTTAACTAAAACAAGTAATGCTAATGAACCAAAGAAATACCAGAAGTTAAAGTTCTTTGGTGTTGGATATTGACCAACGTGGCGATTATAGGTCGCCGTCATCGGGATGCGAGCATCAATCCAATCAACGATATTCTTAACCATTATGCAGCTCCTGTGTCGACACCAATGAGTACAGTTCCATCATCGACATATTGATGCGGAGGTACAACTAGGTTCAATGGTGCTGGTACGCCCTGGAATACACGTCCAGCCATATCAAACTTAGAGCCATGACATGGACAGAAGAAACCAGCAGATACACCTTCTACTTGCTCACCAAAGCTATCTGGTAAATAAGTTGGTGAACAACCTAAATGTGTACAAATCCCGACGGCAATAAAGAACTCAGGCTTAATTGAACGTGCAGGATTAGCTGCATACGCGGGCTGTTGTAATTCTTCTGAAGCAGGATCGCGTAATTGACCATCTAATGAACTTAACTCATTTAAAATGGTTTCGGTACGACGAACAACCCATACAGGTTTACCACGCCATTCAACTCGAATTAATTGACCTGGTTCTACTTTACTAATGTTAACTTCTACCGGTGCACCTGCAGCTTTCGCTTTAGCGCTCGGATTCCATGACTTAATAAAAGGCACCGCTACAGCGACGGCACCAGCTCCACCAACTACGGCGGTTGCGGCTGTCAGGAATCTGCGGCGTCCGGTATCGACTGGCGCTTTGCTCATCCACTTATCTCCCAGAGGGTGTTGGAATTCTTATATTTTAATAACTTAGCAACATTAGAATCACTAACGGCTAAATATATACTTTGAGGCGGGGCTCATTATAGCGAAAAATTAGAACCAGATCATAGTAATTCACACAACTAAGTTACGGGATTTGCATGTTTTTTTTGCAATGGGCAAAAAACAAGCTACCAAATTGTTCAGTTGTTAAGAAGATAAGAATAAACAAAATAGTTAAACAGCTGTAAATTAACAATATTTAATGAAACATACGCTATCTAAATTAGTCACAGCTGATTAATGGTATCAACTGGCAGAAATTCAATTTATTTCGCTGCACAATCTCAAAACGCAAAAAACCCGGTATAAACCGGGTTTTTAATTCACGCTAAATTTCAATTAATGAAATGTCGGCTTATTTACCATCGATAGATTTCATGTATTTGAAGAAATCACTATCAGGTTCTAATACCATGACATCACTATTGCCAGCGAAACTCGCCTTATAAGCTTCAAGACTTCTTAAGAAACCATAAAACTCAGCATCTTTGTTATAAGCATCAGCATAAATCTTCGCAGATAGTGCATCACCTTCACCACGAACCGTTAATGCTTTACGTTCTGCTTCAGCCACTTTTACTGTCACGTTAGCATCGATAGTCGCGCGGATGATTTCAGATTGCTCTTTACCCTGTGCACGATGCTCTTTTGCTACAGCTTGACGTTCAGCACGCATACGCTGGAAGATACTGCTACTTACGTTGGCAGGTAAGTTGATTTGCTTAACGCGCACATCAACAACGTCGATACCTAGATCTTGTGAGCTTTCAGAGGCATTTTCAAGTGCATTAATTTGCAACTCATCACGTTCACCTGAAACAATTTCTTTAATAGTACGACGACCAAACTCTGTGCGTAAGTCATTGTTGATTTTACGCTGTAACAGGCTTTCAGCTGTTGCAACATTACCGCCACCTGTGGACAGGTAAAACTTTTCAAAATCGCTAATACGCCACTTAACATAAGAATCAACCATAAGGTCTTTTTTCTCTGAAGTAACAAAACGATCTGCAGCGCCATCTAAGGTCTGAATTCGCGCATCTAGATATTTTACTTTATCTATTGCTGGAATTTTAAAGTGTAAACCTGGTGCAAATACACGCGTGACAGGTTGACCTTCAACGTTATCTTTTAAGATCTCACCAAAGCGAGAAACGATAGCACGTTCACCTTCGTTAACGACTATAACAGATGAAAAACCAACACCTAAAATGATTACCAGAACAATCAGTCCTATTCTACCCATGAGTTAGTCCCTCCCTTGGCGTGAACGAGACTCACGAGTCTGACGTCCATCAACTGGCATAGAAGACGTAAGCGAATTATTTGAAGGCGTGTTCACATGCGTTTCAACAACTGGCTCTGCAGACATAGTTTTAGCTTGATTACCCATCATTTTGTCTAATGGTAAATACATTAAATTACCATTATTTTTAGTATCAATTAGTACCTTGTTAGTATCAGCCATGACGTCTTGCATCGCATTAAGGTATAAACGTTTACGGGTCACTTCTGGTGCCATTTGATACTCAGGCAAAAGTTTTTCGAAACGAGCAACTTTACCTTGAGCTTCTAAGACTTCGCGTTGTTTATACGCGCTAGCCTGTTGCGCCATACGCTCAACCTGACCACGTGCTTTAGGCTCAATTTCACGCGCATAAGCTTCTGCTTCACGAATGAAACGCTGTTCATCTTCTTGTGCAGAAATAGCATCATCAAATGCATCTTTCACTTCTTCAGGCGGACGCGCTGGCAAGAAGTTGACATCTTGAATTGATAAACCAAGCTTATACGGCTCAAGAATACGCTCAAGTTCAGCCCAAGTATCACGACGAATAGCATCACGACCAGTAGTCAAGATGTCATCCATAGTGTTATGGCCAATCACATAACGAAGCGCACTGTCTGTTGCTTCACTCAAACTCGCATTAGCATCTACCGCACTAAACAAGTAAGAATAAGCATCATCCACTCGATATTGAACATCAAGTTCCACTTTCACTAAGTTTTCATCAGCCGTTAACATGCTGCCTGATGCAGGAATAGAGCGCACTGCTTTAATGTTTACCGGAAACACTTCATCAATAAAAGTGGCTTTCCAATGTAAACCAGGACCAACTTCACCAGAATGCTGACCAAAACGTAAGGTTACGCCTCGCTCTGCTTCTTTAACGGTATAAAAGCCTGAACCACCCCAAATAATTAAACCAATCACCAAAACTACAATCAGGCTCATTGGGTTAAAAGAAGGGCTAGAAGATCCACCTGAACCACCTTTACCACCGCCGAAGCGCTTTGAAAGGTTACGAAATACTTCGTCTAGATCTGGTGGGCCTTTGTCGTTACTGTTTTTGTTTCCCCAAGGGTCTTTTCCCTTGTTACCGGGCTCATTCCAAGCCATTTAGCACTCCATAAGTGGATGAAATAAATGATATTAGCAAATAACGTCTACGTCTGATTCTTCAGAAGAATCCTCAAATATAAACGTCTCTAATTCGCCTTGACTCTGTTTTGTTAATCGGCGCCAATTGGCATCCGATAAACGAACAGACAAAATACAGTTCCCCAGATCGTCGTACTCTTTCTGCTGTATCGCGTCCAGTCGATAAAACTGGCCAAGATAATGTCCAGCCGTAGCTGGAATTTTCAATGTCTGCTCTATAATGACTTCACCGATTAACTCGTTGATAGCCTGCAAGAGCAATTCAAATCCAATTTGTTTTTGTGCAGATACCCAGACTCGCTCTGGCTTACCTTCATCGTCGTAATCGATGCGAGGCACAAAATCTTCCAATAAGTCGATTTTATTACAAACGACCAATTGTGGAATAGTATCTGCTTCAATTTCTTCAAGCACATTTTGAACTTGATCAAAATTCTCCGTCATATTCTCATCAGCACAATCAACAATATGCAATAACAGATCAGCTTGACGTGTTTCTTGCAAGGTTGCTTTAAATGCTGCGACTAAGTCGTGAGGTAAATGACGGATAAACCCAACTGTATCAGCTAAAATAACTGCTCCGTCAGGTAAATTCAATTTACGCAGAGTAGGATCAAGTGTGGCGAACAATTGATCTGCGGCATAAACTTCTGAGGCAGTTAACGCATTAAACAAGGTCGATTTTCCCGCATTGGTGTAACCCACCAATGACACAGTGGATAAGTCACTGCGCTTTCTTGAACGTCGACTTTGTTCACGTTGTTTGTCTACTTTATCAAGTCGGCGATTAATACTTTTAATCCGTCCTCGAAGTAAACGTCTATCGGTTTCGAGCTGGGTTTCACCCGGGCCACGCATACCAATACCACCTTTTTGTCTCTCTAAGTGAGTCCAACCACGAATAAGGCGCGTCGACATGTGGCGCAATTGCGCTAGCTCCACTTGTAACTTACCTTCGTGAGTTCTCGCTCTTTGAGCAAAGATATCTAAAATTAGCGTAGTTCTATCTAAAACTCGACACTCACAAATCTGTTCTAAATTTCTTTCTTGAGCGGGACTCAGTGAGTGATTAAAAATCACTACCTTGGCTTCAGTCGCTGCAACCATAGCTGCAAGCTCTTCTACTTTCCCTGACCCGACAAAAAACTTTCGATCCGGTGAACGCCGACTTCCAGTAATAACACCAACAGAGCGTACTCCTGCTGATTCGACTAATAGTTGTAACTCTGTAATGTCTTCTCTACGGTCGTCGTCAGAAAAGTCAATATGAACAAGTACTGCGGTTTCACCCGCTTCATAGCGATCAAACAAGTAGTAAACTCCTTAAATATTATTCTGATGTAGGTGCTTCATCATTTGGGGTATAACCTTGAGTACCTTGTGCAGCCACATTAAATGGGCGTGCTGGTACTACAGTTGAAATAGCGTGCTTGTAAACCATTTGGCTTACTGTATTTTTTAACAAGATAACGAATTGGTCGAACGACTCAACTTGACCTTGTAGTTTAATACCATTCACTAAATAGATAGAGACTGGTACACGTTCACGACGCAAAGCGTTTAAAAATGGGTCTTGTAAAGATTGCCCCTTAGCCATTTCAATTTCCTTTTTTTATTTTCAAAATAAATTTTTTGAATTTTTGAAGAATGTTTTATTGTTTAGTTTTAGTATTATACAGCAACAGCTAATTAGCTAGCCAGAATGTTGCATAAGTGTAACTAAATTTCCTTTAGCGCCACTTTCAAGCCAATGTAACTCGGGCCAACTTCTTAACCATGTTAATTGACGTTTGGCTAATTGCCTAGTGGCAGCGGTGCCTTTTTCTATTAAAGTCTCATAGTCAAATTCACCATCTAGATACTGCCAACATTGTCGGTAGCCGACACAACGCATAGATGGCATATCTAAATGTAAGTCTTTGCGATCTTTTAATCGTTGAACTTCTTCGATAAAACCATTTTGCATCATTAGTTTAAATCTTTTTGCGATCAATTCATGTAATACTTTTCTCTCATGTGGCGCTATCGCAAATTGCACCACATCGTAGGGTAACGGCGCTGACTTTGTTGCCGTTAGCTCAGTCATCGATTTACCCGTAATTCTGTATACTTCTAGAGCGCGAGATAGCCGCTGGGGATCATTAGGATGAATTCTTGCCCCTGCTGTGGCATCTACTTGGCAAAGTTGTTGATGTAATGCATCCCAACCTTGCTCTTCTGCCTCTTGCATGATTTGCGCTCTGATCTGCTCATCTGCAGCAGGTAACGGTGACAAACCTTCAAGCAATGCCTTAAAGTACATCATAGTCCCCCCTACCAATAAAGGGGTCTTACCACGACTAATTATATCTTCTATTTCAATTAATGCATCGCGACGAAAATCTGCCGCAGAGTAACTTTCACTGGGATCGAGAATATCAATTAAACGATGAGGCGCTAAGGCTAGCTCATCGGCATCAGGTTTGGCTGAGCCAATATCCATTTGACGATAGATTAATGCCGAATCAACAGAGATAATTTCACAATTATGCTGCTGGGCCATTTCAATTGCTAAAGCCGTTTTTCCTGAAGCAGTTGGCCCCATTAAAAACAATACTTTGGGCTGTTTGAGTTGGTTCACATTAATTCTCTTCTAACCAGGATTGCCATGGCAATGATTTCGCCTTTGATAACAGCGTTTGCTGCTGCTCAGCGGTTAATTGGCTATATTGAAGCCACACTTCAGCTGCGGCTGAAAAATGATTTGCTTGCTGTTTTGCCATCCACAATGCCAACGCTTCATCCGATGGCTGCTCTAATTTAATCCAAGCTAATAATTCTGGGATCAATACAGCTAATTGGGTATCTCTGAGATATGGGGGCACATTCTTAATTATCAACTGTTGATAGCGGATTGAAAGGGTTAATCCTAACCTACGTAGTAACTGCTCTCGCTCTTCAAGGATAATTTTCCAGTCAACATCGGCTTCAATTGAAACCGGCATTAATAATGGCTGACCCACCAGTCCTGTGGTTATTTTAGTCTGTATTTCTAATTTTGTAACAAAAATAGAAACTTGTGCGATATCAACTAATAAAATCTGTTGGCCTGTAACCATCACCCAGAAGCGACCATCAACAATAGACGGCATAGTGATATGCGCAGACAGATTTGTCTCATTAATTTGCGTTAATGAAGAATTTTCAGCTTGGGTTTGCAGTAATTGGCCATAATTAGCGATAGCCGTTGGGGTTATTTCTACCGTGTCGGCTGTTCTACCACCGCTATAGGGATTATTGCCACTGCTTGTAGCTCCTGTGCTTCCTGTCGCGGCATTATGCTGGGACTGATGGCTTGGTTGCTGATAGCTTTGGTGTTGATAGCCCTGCGCTGGCACCGACATACTACCAAAGCGGCTGCTCGATAACTCTCTTGGCTGATGTAATTGAGTTGCTGAGCCGTGACGTTGAGGCATATCTTGACTAGCTTGCTGCCAATCGCTTATTTCAGCTTCTGATGAATGACCGATTTGCTCGCCAATATCATTTTGATCGTCTGTCGGTTTCTTAGCCGTACCGAGATCTAACTCAGGTATTTGCGCTAAAACAGACTGCAATGCCTGCAAAATAAAGTCATGCACTAATCGGCTTTGATGAAAACGCACTTCATGCTTTGCAGGATGCACATTGACATCAACCTGGTGGGGATCCAGCTCAAGCATCAACACATAACCCGGTTGATGCTGAACTTGGAACTGACCAAATGCCTGCTTTACCGCATGGTTCACTAATCGGTCTCGCACTAAACGGCCGTTGACATAAAAATAGCAGCTATCGGTCGGTTGTAAGTCATTTGGTGACTGCAAGTAACCCGATAATATCAAGCCATCATGCTGGCATTCTAGGTGCAGAGCTTGCTCAGCAAAAGCCCGACCACAAATTTGTCCAAGGCGCTGTTTATATTGAATTTCGGTATTGGCCGCTCGATATTGACGCGCCAACTTACCATTATGGGTTAAGGTAAAATGCACATCGGTTCTGGCGATGGCAATGCGTTTTAACCATTCATCAATATGGGTGAATTCGGTTTTATCACTTTTTAAAAAGCGTCGTCTGGCTGGGGTATTAAAGAATAAATCCACCACCTCTATGGTAGTGCCCTTAGGGTGCGCAGCGGGCGTCACTTTAACGTCCATTTGCGAGCCAGCTACGTAGGCTTGCCAGGCTTCGGTTTGCTCAGCAGGCTTTGATGTTAGGCTTAAACGGGACACTGAACTAATACTGGCTAAGGCCTCGCCTCTAAAGCCAAAACTTAAAATGGCTTCTAAGTCATCAAGGGAGTGTACTTTTGAAGTGGCGTGACGAGATAAGGCTAACGCTAACTCGTCTTTTGAGATCCCTTTACCATTGTCCCTAATTTTAATCAGCTTACTGCCGCCTTTGTCGATTTCGATATCAACCCGGGTTGCGCCAGCATCAAGGCTGTTTTCAACCAACTCTTTAACTACAGATGCAGGACGCTCAACCACTTCGCCGGCAGCAATTTGGTTAGCAAGCTGTGGTGGTAAAATTTGAATAGCCATAATTTACGCTCTTGGAATAACCAGCTTTTGGCCTATCCGTAGGACATCTGATTTAAGGTTATTGGTTTTTCGAATACTGGCTATGCTGACTTTATATCGCTGGGCAATAACCGATAAAGACTCGCCACTTCTTACTGTGTGCTTATTGTTACTCTGTTTCGCCAATAAGGTGCCTGAAGGTGGGTTAGCGGCAAAATATTTCAGCACACCTTTATGAATCGCATTAGCTAACTTTTGCTGATGGTTACCATTTAACAATAGCCCTTCTTCTCTCGGGTTAGAGATAAAACCAGTTTCCACCAAAATAGAGGGAATATCAGTCGACTTTAAAACGGCAAAGCTCGCATGCTCTGGTTTACTCTTATGCAGTTTAGTCACTTTACCTAAACCTGATAATACATCACTGGCAATATGATGACTTTCAGCCAGAGAATGATCCATCGACATATCGATTAGGGTCATTACAAGATATTGTTCACTATCGGAGTTTTGGATAATGTCTCCAACGCCGCCTAATAGTTCAGAATGCTTTTCTTTATCCTCAAATACGCGACCAATTTCGGTATTGGCACGGCGCTTTGATAATACCCATACCGATGCCCCATTAGGTTGTGGTGACGTAAATGCATCAGCATGAATAGAAATCAGTAAATCAGCTCGGCTATTTCTAGCCAGTTCAGAGCGTTGATTTAAATTGACAAAATAATCGCCGGTGCGGGTCATCACCGCTTTCATTCCAGGAGTTTTATTAATTTCTCGTGCGAGGCGCTTGGAGATCTCAAGTACAATCTTTTTCTCATAGGTGCCTTTAGGGCCGATTGAACCGGGATCTTCGCCGCCATGGCCTGCATCGATAGCGACAATCACATCGGTAGAGCGCTTGCTAGTGTGTACCACCGACTGTACCGCTGAACTTTTACTGGCTGAGTTATCTAAATCGACTACTAAACGGTTACCGTAAGGGGCTGTCGGTGTCAGGGCAAACAAATTCGGCTTTGCTGGCGAGTTTAAATCAAGCACCACCCGTAAAGTGCCTTTTTTCGGAGGAGAGCTAATACGCACTTTTTTGATCAACTTGCTGTCTTTAGCAATATCAGCAAACTTTACATTGGTTGAAGCTTGTTTTAAGTCGATAACCAAACGCTGGGGGTTTGTTAGCACAAAATAGCTATAATCAGGTGCCGAAGACAAATCCAATACCACTCGGGTTGATTGCGGGGCATCCCAAATTCGCACACTTTCAAGTTTATTAGCTGCAACCTGTAAGGAGCAGAATAATAAACAGATAAAGATTATAAATCGTGTCATTTTTTCTAGGGTCATTATTATTTTAGTTAATTGACTTATGCTTACTAACGTTTGTTTTTAAAGCTTATTATGAACTAATTAGTTATTCAGCTTAGCGACAAGCTGATTACCAGATCCTGTCATGCCAGTGATCTCCACCTGTCGTTGCTCGCCGTCATAGCTTAAATGAATGGCAACATCGGCTTCAGGTAATAACCCATGGCCTCTATCTGGCCACTCAATAATACTAACAGTGTTATCAGTAAAGTAATCGCGGATCCCCATAAATTCAAGCTCTTCAGGATCCAGCAAGCGATATAAGTCAAAATGATAAATTTGCATCCCCTTGAGTTCATAGGGCTCAACTAGGGTATAAGTTGGACTCTTTACATTGCCATCATGACCTAAACTTTGGATCAAACCACGGCTTAAGGTGGTTTTACCAGCACCAAGATCACCAGTTAAATAAATCACTAATGGGGCTGAAACCCACAAAGATAATTCAACACCAAGATCAATCGTTGCTTGTTCATCTTGAAGATATTTTTTAATCGAAGTCATGTTAACTTACCAGCACTGGGGAGATTAATCATATAAAACTGCAATATAACTGAGAATACTAAACTCTTAGTCTATTGCGCTATTTAATGGCCTAAAAAAATAAAGCCAGCTTGATAGCTGGCTCTATATATAAATATTAACATAAAATTGACGCTGGAAAACCGGATTTTAGATATCTTCCATCCGTAATGCACTATGTACCATACGTTTCTGCTGGGTTTTCTCCACTCGAACTAAATCTAATAAAGCATCTTTGATTTCAGTGACCTCAGTGCTGTTAGCGGTTTTTTCTAAAAAGCCAATCAAACGGTTTTCTAAATCAAGATGCAGCTCGAGTACATCATCTTCACTCATATTGGCTGCTAGAGTCGAGTCTTGGCAGCGTTTTTCAAAGTCTTCAAAGGTGATGTCTTTATACCAAGTTTCAAGCATACGCTTTGGTGCTTCATCAATATAATTTTCAATACTGTCATGCACATGCTGTTGGTGTTGTTGCAGATATTCCAACATCATTTTTACTCTTGTAGAGTCTGCATTGCGGTGTAGTCGGCCATAAAGCTGACCCATGTCTAAGCGTGACTTAGCAATGAACTCAAGCACTTCACTTAATTGTTGGATACGCATAATAAACACTCCATCTGTCACCGCCCTTTGGCGGTCAGTAAAAATAAGATTGTAAAAGCTTGTATTTATTATGGTTGAAAAAAAGTTGAGAATATTTGAGCGAGTTCATATTTTGCATATAAAAAACAAGTAATTTAGCAACAATGAAACAACACCCTGCTACAGACCACCTAAATAATGCATAAATATTGTTCAGCCATCGGTTAAACAGAGACGTTTAAAGCGCGGGAAGAAATTGCAGCGACCAGTCTGATGACCGATACCTTGGCATAAAAAAGGTATCACTATTTCTAAAAGCAAAACTGAGCTAAGTGTTGGTTTATTTTAAAAGGAATGATTTTTTTAGATGAGAAATTGGAGCGACATATCAGGTTCGAACTGATGACCTATACCTTGGCAAGGTATCGCTCTACCAACTGAGCTAATGTCGCATATCAATTTTATTTTGAAGCTGTTGAAATTGGAGCGACATATCAGGTTCGAACTGATGACCTATACCTTGGCAAGGTATCGCTCTACCAACTGAGCTAATGTCGCATCTATTTGCTTCTTTAAATCATTTAGCAATGTATCGTCTTTCAACCTGCCAACTGAGCTAATGTCGCATATCAATATCAATTTTAAAATTTGGAGCGACATATCAGGTTCGAACTGATGACCTATACCTTGGCAAGGTATCGCTCTACCAACTGAGCTAATGTCGCACATAAATTTTAATTTGAAAATTGGAGCGACATATCAGGTTCGAACTGATGACCTATACCTTGGCAAGGTATCGCTCTACCAACTGAGCTAATGTCGCATTTTGGTGTTTCAATTTTCAAACTTCAACCACTTGCAGTAATGACTCTTACTGTAAAAAGTTGAGGCCGCATTATATGTAATATTCACTACACTGCAACCCTTATTTCAAAAAAAAAGTCCGATCGGTTAAATTTTAAATACTTCACGGCGATAAAACTGCAATTCTTCGATAGATTCTTTGATATCTTCTAAAGCTTGGTGGGTATTCTTCTTAGTCAGCCCTTCCATCACTTCCGGTTTCCAGCGCTTGGTAAGCTCTTTAATCGTACTGACATCAATATTGCGATAATGGAAGAACTCTTCAAGCTCCAACATGTACTTGTTCAAAAAGCGGCGATCTTGGCCAATGGTATTGCCACACATAGGTGACGCACCTTTTGGCACATACTGCTCTAAAAAGGCAATCGTCTGTCTAATGGCATCTTCTTCAGTGTATGAACTCGCCTTTACGCGATCAATTAAACCTGATTGTCCATGGTGAGTTTGATTCCATTCATCCATACCGGCTAACACTTCATCTGATTGATGAATCGCAATCACAGGGCCTTGGGCTAATACGTTTAACTCTTGATCTGTCACAATAGTGGCAATTTCAATTACACGATCGACGCTAGGTTCTAGACCCGTCATTTCTAAATCAACCCAAATTAGATTGCTTGAGTTTACAGCCATAATATCTGCCTTATTCTGTCAAAAGCCCATAATTCAGGCTTTTTTATTAAAGAGGGTGTATCATACTGTTTTTTTAAGCGACACAAAAACACCAAATTAATGAAGATTAGCCTGTGAGTAAAAAGAAACCA
The DNA here is from genome assembly GCF_001957135.1 of Shewanella sp. UCD-KL21. Taxonomy (GTDB): domain Bacteria; phylum Pseudomonadota; class Gammaproteobacteria; order Enterobacterales; family Shewanellaceae; genus Shewanella. The sequence continues at coordinate 40,465 of NZ_MPHK01000006.1, forward strand.
CTTAGCCAAGGTCAAAAGCGCAGAATGCGCGACAATCAGAGTAAGCGCCTAAAACGCAAAGACACCCAAGATTCTGCTAACGAGTTACAGGATAGTCTACTAGGGCCTGAACAGCAGGGTATTGTTATTTCACGTTTCGGTCAGCATGCTGATATTGAAACCGAAGATGGCACTGTCGCCCGTTGTAATATTCGCCGTAACATCACCAGCCTTGTAACCGGTGATAAAGTGCTGCTGCGCCTTGCCAATGAAACCGATCGTGGTATTGGGGGTATTGTTGAAGCAGTTCATCCACGAATTTCGTCGCTAACTCGTCCAGATTTATATGATGGCGTAAAAATCATTGCTGCCAATATTGATCAAATTTTGATTGTATCGTCGATTTTACCCAGCTTTACCACCCAAATTATTGACCGCTACTTGGTTGCCGCTGAAGACACCGATATTCCACCAGTCATCATCCTGAATAAAATGGATTTATTAACCGATGACAATCGCGAAGAAGTCGAAGTGGCATTAGAGCGTTATCGCCAGATTGGTTACCCCGTCTATATGGTCAGTAGCCATACTGGTGAAGGTGTTGATCAAATAAAAGCCTTACTTGCTGATAAAATTAGCGTATTTGCAGGGCAATCTGGGGTAGGTAAATCATCACTGATTAATGCACTGATGCCTGATGCTGAGCTAGCAATTGGCGATGTATCCAATAACTCAGGCCTAGGTCAGCACACTACCACGACGGCAAAGTTACTTCACTTTCAAAGTGGCGGCGACTTAATTGACTCTCCCGGTGTTCGAGAGTTTGCGCTCTGGCACTTACCTGCGCCGCGCGTTGGCTGGTGCTTTATTGAATTTAGAGATTACATCGGTACCTGTAAGTTTAGAGACTGCAAACATGGTGATGATCCAGGTTGTGCCTTGCAAGCGGCACTCGCTGATGGGAAAATAACCCAAGATAGATTTAGCAATTACCAGCGCATTATTGCCAGCCTAGATGAACAGCGACATGCTCGCCACTTCCGCGCCGCTGACGAGTAATCTCGCTGACGTACAAATATTAACTGTTATATTATAAGAACCTCAACAACTCAAAAGGGTATTCAATTGGACTCTGTTAAAATTGCTTTGCAATACATCTTACCTAAACACTTACTTTCACGTCTTGTGGGTAAACTTGCTGCCGCTGAAGCTGGCGCAATCACCACTGCAGGTATTCGATGGTTCATCAAGCAGTATAAAATTGATATGTCAGAAGCGGCTCAAAGTGAGCCCGAAGCCTACAAAACATTTAATGCATTTTTTACTCGCGCTTTAAAGCCGGGTCTACGCCCGATTGTTGAAGATACAAAAACAATAGCTCATCCTGTTGATGGCGCGGTTAGCCAGTGTGGTCCTGTTCAAGCGGGAAAAATTGTTCAAGCCAAGGGGCATGATTACACCACGCTAGCGCTTTTAGGTGGGCAGATTAAAGATGCAGAGCGCTTTAACGATGGCGACTTTGCCACAATCTATCTTGCACCAAAAGATTATCACCGCATCCACATGCCAATTACCGGCACCTTATCAAAGATGACCTATATTCCTGGTGATTTATTTTCAGTTAATCCATTAACTGCGCAGAACGTGCCAGGGCTATTTGCTCGTAACGAACGTGTCGTCGCTATTTTTGAAACTGAAGTAGGCCCGCTAGCAATGGTATTAGTTGGCGCGACGATTGTGGCAAGCATCGAAACAGTGTGGGCAGGCACAGTCACCCCGCCTTGTGGCAAACAAGTATTTACTTGGGATTACCCAACAGAAGGACCTGAAGCACTGACATTAGACAAAGGCGCTGAAATGGGTCGCTTTAAGTTAGGCTCTACCGTGGTAATGTTATTTGCTCAAGATGCTATTGAAAGTTTTGCTGAAGGTGTTGAGCCGACCCAAACTACTCGCATGGGCCAAGCCTTCGCACATTTAAAGTAGTCTTTTAACCATCACCTTGTTAGTTGAATGAGTATGATGCCAACAGGCGCTTTCAAAGGATCGAATCCGAACTCAGGGTTACTTCAACTGCATATCGCAGTACTGCTATTTGGCGGTACTGCTTTATTTTCTAAAATTATTCCTCTCAATGCATTAGACATCACCGTATTACGTTGTGTGATCGCCTTTTTTGTACTTGGCAGTATCGTCAAATTAAACAAGAAAAACCTACACTTACAACAACTTAAACACTATTTCGCAGCCCTAGGGCTTGGTATACTTGTTAGCTTGCATTGGGTGACCTATTTTTCCTCAATGCAACGATCATCAGTCGCCATTGGCATGATTGCTTTTTTCACCTACCCCGTCATGACAGTGTTAATCGAGCCAATAATAAATAAAACACCACTAAAACGAGTAGATGTTGTTTCAGGTTTAGCGGTACTCATTGGCGTGACATTACTTATTCCTGAAGCCAATCTTGATAATGATGTCACTTTAGGTATTGCTACTGGCATTTTATCTGCTGCGTTATTTACCGGCCGTAATTTACTCCATAAACGCTACTTCAGTGGTTATAGCGGCCCGCAGGCCATGTTTTATCAAACATTAGTTGCTGTATTAGTATTAAGCCCCTGGTTAGAGGTGGACTTACACACTATCACGGCAGAAACTTGGGCTAGCTTACTCGTTTTAGGGGTATTCTTTACCGCTGCTCCCCATGCATTATTTGCCTCGGCGCTGCGTCAATTAAGCGCTAAAACCGTTGGGCTAGTCTCATGCCTGCAACCCTTTTATGGTGCTGTGTTAGCGCTGTTATTGCTAAATGAGCAAGTTAATTCCACCACTATAGTGGGAGGATTGATTATCTTAGCCACTGCAGTTTTCGAAACCCAGCAAAATCATAAAAAAAATAAAGCGTAAACTCTGGTTTTTGTTACCATTGTATTAGTCCCTCTTAAGCACTTATCCAACTATGATACGTATTGCGGTTTTATTGTTCTGTATTATTTCTTTTACTGCTTCTGCAACATCTCCGCTGCAGTTAGACAAACGCTTGGGCTTTGCCAAAAATACCACTGCACCTGCGGTTGTGGATATTCCAACTCAAATAGATAACGTCCAGCAAAGTATCACAAGACTGCGTAATGAAGCCCAAAGCTATGATGATCTTGAGGGGACAAGTGCCGGCACAATCAGCAGCATTACCGCAAAAATCAATCAACCCGCAGAGCCGATAACCATCAATGATGATGTTGATATTAGTCAACAAGCTTCTATGGCTTACTACTATTTATCTGAGCAAAAACAATCTGAAAACGATTTAACTCAGCAGCTGATCGATCTCAATAAAAGACAAAAAAGCTTACCCACATTAATACGACAAGCCAAAGAAGCGTTAAATCAGCATAAGCGTGCCCGACAAGCGCCAGTAAATACCCCTTTAGGAGAGCTGCAAGCCTTACAAGGTGATTTACTTGAACAACATATCGTGACTTTATCGTCAGAGCTATCCAGTGGTCCTAAACAAAAACAAATCGTACAGCTGCAATTGCAACTTTTGCGCTTAGAGCACACTCAGCAAGAGCGATTAATTGAGCAGTTAAATAAAAAGAACAATCAACATCGCCAACAAAAAGCTGCTAATACCATCGCCAACAACCTGATTGATGAGCAACAACTTTCCGATCTAGCATCTCAAGAGATAAGCGAACAAAATCAGCAATATGCTGACGAATTAATTCGTATAAACAATGCCATTTCAAGCACCATCGACTTACAAGAAAAAGCGGAGAAACAATACCAATCCCACGCGCTGCAGCTCGCTAATGTTGAGGAGCAAATCACCTGGGTAGAAACTAATTCAGCATTTGGTGACCGCTTTTTACAAATGCTGCAATCGCTACCTAAGCCGGCCAACCAAGATAAACTACTGGCATCCATAGCCGACTCGCGCTTAAAGCGCTACCAAGCTGAGCAACAAAAAGCACTCAACAAGCAGCAACTGAGTAACCAGAAGTTCCTCAATAACACCCAAATAAAATTACTCACCTCTCAGCAGAGCTTTATTGAACAGGTCATGCAGAGCTATGATGATTATCTCAATGAACAGGCTAAGCTTCATAATAGTTACGAGCAACTGACACAAATTTATCTTGATCTTAAAAACACCCTCAATGAACATTTATTTTGGGTCCCCAATGCCGCGGCGATTTCAGGTTTATGGCTCATCGACTTGAAAAATGCCACTGTATGGATGATGCAAGCCCAGCAATGGCAACTACTTAAACAAGCCTGGACAGAGCAAAATATATACTGGGCTTGGTGGGTGATCACTCTGATATTATGCTTAATGGCTCAGGATTTATTTACACCTAGGTTCAATAGAAGCATTGAACATTACGGTCAATATGTGGGTAATGTAACCCAAGACAAATTCAAATACACAGCTAAAACCTTAGCGCTAACATTATGTTATTCACTCGTAAAACCGTTACCAGTCCTACTTGCAGGTTGGATTTTATTTGCCTCAGAACTGAACTTAGTACATTCAATCGGGGTTGGAGTGCTATCTGTAGGTTGCAGCTACTTGGTGTACCGAGTCTTTGCTTTACTTGCCTGTGATAATGGCATTTTAATCTGTCACTTTAAAAGACCTAAAGCCTTAATAAGCCGTTTACAAGAAAAAACCTTGCGCTTTATCGTCTTAAGCTGGCCATTAATTGGCATTATTGGCTTTACCGAAGCCATTGATACCTCGCTTATTCGTAACAGTATAGGTCGTGGGGCATTTTTATTTTTCACCATTGCGCTATTAATGCTGTATAAAGATTTATATATCTTTATTAATGATTTTCGTGCCAACGCCAATGATGGCAAGAACATGAAATTACTTCATAAAATCATATGGGTATTCTTAATCGCCGTGCCTTGCGCCAGCATTGTCTTCGCCCTAATAGGTTACTATTTTAGTGCCTTTCAAGTGTTGCTACAGTTGCAATTATCCCTGCTGTTAGGCTTAGGCTTTTTATTGTTATACCAACTGATCAAACGTTGGATGCTAATCGAGCGACGCTTAATTGCGTTTGATCGCGCTAAAGCCAAACGGGCAGAAAGACTGGCCCAACGAGAACGCGGCGAACTAAATAACACCCCTGATGTATCTGAAAACTATGAAGAGCCCAAAGTCGACCTTGAAACTATCTCTAGTCAGTCACTGGGGTTAGTGCGCTCGCTATTGATTTTAGCCTTTTTTGCCAGTTTACTCGGGCTTATTTCTCAAACGCATACAGCAATGTTTTCTTTCCTTGATGGTATTACTCTATGGAACACTCATTCGGTGGTTAACGGTATTGAGCAGCAGATTCCTATCACCTTAAAGTCAATTTTATTCGCCTTTATCACCGTCGGCTTTTCAGCCATGATTGCCAAAAATCTGCCCGGCTTATTAGAACTGACCATTTTACAACGATTAGAGCTATCTCCTGGTACGGGCTTTGCCATTACCACCGTAAGTAGCTACATGGTGATATTCTTCGGTATGTTAATCGGATTTTCGACCATCGGGGTTGAATGGTCTAAATTACAATGGCTTGTTGCAGCGCTATCGGTGGGCCTTGGTTTTGGCTTACAGGAAATTTTTGCTAACTTTATTTCAGGTTTAATTATCTTATTTGAAAAGCCCATCCGAATTGGCGATACGGTGACCATTCGCGACTTAACCGGTACCGTCAGTAAAATTGAAATTCGAGCCACAACCATCGTCGACTGGGACAGAAAAGAAATTATTGTTCCCAATAAAGCCTTTATTACCGAACAACTGGTCAACTGGTCGCTATCTGATCCTATTACCCGAGTTATCGTTTATGTCTCTGTACAGCGTGATGCAGACCCATCCAAAGTCGAAGCTTTACTTCATCAAGCTGTAAGAGAATGTGACTTATCATTGACCTCCCCAGAGCCTGAAGTCTGGTTTGCAGGTTTTGGCCAACACACTCAAGATTATGAAGTTAGATCCTATGCTAAAGACATGAACGATCGTTGGCCACTAAGGCATAACCTCCATAAACGTATTTGTAAAAAACTGAAAGAGAACCAAGTTGAATTGGCTTACCCACAAATGGAAATCCATATCAATAATGGTCAAAGTCGTGAATTTAATAAAATTATCAAAGGTTAAATAGATGCTGATTTTTGCTCACCGCGGTGCTAGTGGTTATGAAGTAGAAAATACCCTTGCAGCAATGGAAAAAGCACTGGCTTTAAAGGTCAGTGCCATTGAACTTGATGTCTACAATGTCGAAGGGCAACTAATCGTATTCCACGACCGCCGCCTAGAAACCAAAACCTCAGGACAAGGGTTAGTGCATCTAAGTAGCTTAGACACTATGAATAATGTGACTATCAAGCAGCATAAACTACCGACGCTATGGCAAGTCATGAGCCTTATTAAAGGCCGCTGCACAGTCAATATTGAGCTTAAAGGCTATCACACCGCTGCGCCACTTATTGCATGTTATAACGACATAATTGAACAGCTTGGCTTTAGCCCTGAACAGCTACTGATCTCATCATTTAATCAGCCTTATTTACTCGAGGTTAAACAGCATCTCCCCCATGCTAGAGTGGCCCCCATTTTAGCGGGCGTGCCGCTAAACTATGCTGAATCGGTATCAGCCCTTGATGCCTATTCTATCCATGTTGATATTCATTTTGTCACTCATAAAATGGTTAATGATGCCCATCAACGAGGCGCTAAAATTTATGTCTATACCGTCGATAACGCCGAAGATATTCAAGCCTTAAAAGCCATTGGTGTGGATGGCATATTCAGTAACTACCCCGATAAAGCCGCCGCTGTAATCCAGCAGTTAAATCAACAACAAGACACTGATCCTCAAGCAACTGACTACCATTTATACTTTGGTTAAATACACGCTAAAGTAACAGGCAAGTTAAGTCGTTAAACTTGCCTGTTTCGTTGCGCCCAAGCGCCAACAGCAAAGAATGCCCCCAGTAGTAATAACAGCATCCACTGCGAGGGCATCAATTTAAGTTGCCTCGCTAACCACGGGCTAACGCTGACAATCGCTAAGCCGTAACCAAAAGCATTCACCAGTACAAATACCCAAGTTCGGACAAAAAAGCCCTGACCCGATAACGCCTTGCGTAATACCCTATTAATATCGGTGGCAAACACCACAATACAACAGGCCACTAATGCAGTGGCAATTTCACTCATCCACGGATGAAGCATTGCGCCAAGTTTGGCGATAAATGCTATGATTTGACTCATTAACAACCTCAATTTAATCAGCTTACGGGGATTTTATGGCGCACAAGTTATTATTGTTAACCCAAGATAACGATAAATTTCGTCAATTATTAGCAGCTCATCACCTCAGGGATCTTACCATTCTTGGGGATGCACCCAGCAGTATTACTGAGGCTGACATCTGGTTTGCAGAACCACATCTTGCAGCGCCATTACTTAACTTAGCTGACAACTTAACTTGGATGCAATCCACTTTTGCTGGTGTTGACCGCCTAACAGGATCAAGACAAAGACGGGATTACACCCTGACCAATATCAAAGGGATTTTTGGCCCCTTGATGAGTGAGTATTTATTTGGTTATTTACTTGCCCACCAGCGAGAGCATGCAAAATATAAACAACAACAGCAACATAAGCAATGGATCCCCGGTAGCTACAGAACCTTACAAGGCCAAGGCTTACTGTTACTGGGTACCGGCTCTATTGCCCAGCATATTGCTCAAACGGCGAAGCATTTCGGCATGACGGTCACCGGCCTAAGTCGCAGCGGAGAGCCAAAGGAGCATTTTGACCATGTTGATACCATTGAGCACTTAGCCAACTACTTACCCAACGCGCACACCGTCGCCAGTACACTGCCCAGCACCCTAGAAACTGAGAATGTATTAAGCAAAACCATGCTGGCATTATTACCTGATGAATGTGTGCTGTTTAATCTTGGGCGCGGAAATGTGCTCGACTTAGATGCCTTAGCAGCGCAATTACTTAATAAGCCGCAACAAAACGCAATCCTTGATGTCTTCAATCAAGAGCCATTGGCCGCAGACCACCCTATTTGGCACTGCCCTAATGCCATTATCACTCCACATATTGCCGCGCCGAGTTTTCCTGAGCAGGTGGTTGAAGTCTTCGTAGATAACTATCATTTATGGTGTAAGCAACACGCTTTAAAGCATCAGGTAGACTTTTTTAAAGGCTATTAAAGCGACTAACCGCTGCCATTAATCGTGCCTATATGCCTTGATTACATTGTTCAAGCCCAAGCCATGAGTTTGGCGACAGTGCTGATGAGGTTTCATATCACTTTGCCCTAAGCACACCTATCTCACATGACTTACTAAATTGTGAGCCACTGAACAGTTTGTAATAACTATTCAATTCCATTTTGAATAATATCCCTTCAAAAAAGTTATTAGCAATGAGAACTGTTTTCATTTACAATTGCGTTACTGTCAACAAGTCATCAGTATTCACTTAGCAAATTAAGTGACCTAATGACCCAGATTTATATGAAGAGGCTGTATGTACGTTTGTCTTTGCCACGGCATTACTGATACCCAAATTAAAGAAGCGGTAAGCAAACATGGCGATAGCTCTTTAGCTGACGTTAAAAAACGCTTAGGAGTTGCTGATCAATGTGGTAAATGTGCACGTATGGCGAGCAACATTATTCAGGCTCAAGTTGACGTAGAACCTAAATTTTACGAAGTGGCGTAAGCTGCTGCTAAAAACAAGGCTAACTCACGCCTTAAGTTCATCCTCAGGTTCAAATCAAATTCCCATAAAAAATGCTGCCCATTGGCAGCATTTTTTATGTCTTTATTTTTATGGCTATTCTGCAGCGCGATTAATCGCTTGATGGCTCAATGTCAGCATCCTTTTGCGCGCCGAGCTCGATATCAACACTGTCGACCCGCTGTAAACCACGAGGTAGTTTCGCGCCTCTACGGCCTCTCTCACCACGATAATGCTCAAGATCAGCTGGCTTCAAGGTTAACTTACGTTTACCAGCCCACAGGGTAACTGACGCCTCTTGTGGAATAACATCAAGATGGATCAATAGTTCTTCTCTGCTCTTAGCACGATCAGTTGGAATACCAATGATCTTGTTACCCTTACCTTTCGATAACTGCGGCAACGCATCAACATCAAAGATAAGCATTCGGCCTTCATTGGTTATCGCCATAATTGACTGAGGCACGCCTTTTTTAACCAATTTAGGTACTAAGGATTGCGCATTAGCAGGCAGGCTCAATAATGCTTTACCGGCCTTATTACGACTCACCATATCGGCATAAGAGCCGATAAAACCGTAACCAGCATCACTGGCTAATAAATAGCATTGCGAATCAACCCCCATCAACACATGACGCATTACCGCCCCTGGCGCTAAATTAAATCGCGTCGTAATTGGCTCACCCTGACTTCTAGCAGAAGGGAGCGTATGCGTATCGGTTGCAAACGCCCGCCCAGTCGAGTCGATAAACACTGATGGCTGATTACTCTTACCGCTGGCACTGCATAAGAAGCTATCACCGGCTTTATAATTTAACCCTTCGCCATCAATATCATGACCTTTAGCGCAGCGTACCCAACCTTTGTCAGATAACACCACGGTCACAGACTCAGCTGGGGTCAACTCTTGCTCAGTTAAGGCTTTTGATTCAATCCGCTCAATGATAGGCGAGCGGCGATCATCACCATAGGTTTCACCATCTTGTATGAGCTCTTTTTTAACTAAGGTTTTTAAGCGGCGCTCAGATCCCAAAATAAGTTGCAGCTTATCGCGCTCTGCTGCTAACTCTTCTTGCTCACCTTTAATTTTAAATTCTTCAAGCTTGGCCAAATGACGTAACTTAAGCTCTAAAATCGCTTCGGCTTGCTTATCTGATAAATCAAACCGTGACATTAACTCTTTTTTCGGCTCATCATTGAAGCGAATGATCTCGATGACTTCATCAATATTTAAGAAGGCAATCATCAAAGCATCAAGAATATGCAGCCTTGCAAGTACCTTATCAAGACGGTATTGCAAACGACGGGTCACGGTTGAGATGCGGTAACTGAGCCACTCAGTTAGCATTTCTTTCAGGCCTTTAACCCTTGGGCGACCATCAAGGCCGAGCACATTTAAGTTAACTCGAAAGCTCTTTTCTAAATCCGTAGTGGCAAACAAATGCGCCATTAACTGATCGCAATCAACACGATTTGAGCGAGGTACAATGATTAATCGTACTGGGTTTTCGTGATCTGATTCATCACGTAAATCTGCCACCATAGGCAGCTTTTTAGCCTGCATTTGGTTAGCGATTTGCTCTAAAATCTTGCCGCTACCTGCTTGATGTGGCAAACAAGTAATGACAACTTCTCCGCTATCAATCTCGTAAACCGCGCGCATTTTAATCGAGCCACGACCGGTTTCATAAATCTTGGCAATGTCTTTACTTGGGGTAATAATTTCAGCTTGGGTCGGATAATCAGGCCCTGGTACCAGCTCCATTAAGCGCTCAAGTTCCGCTTTAGGATTATCCAATAACTCCACACAGGCTGACACTAATTCACGCACATTGTGTGGTGGGATATCGGTTGCCATACCCACGGCAATACCGGTAATACCGTTTAACAAAATATGCGGTAAGCGTGCAGGCAATGATTTCGGCTCTTTTAAAGTACCGTCAAAGTTAACGCCCCATTCAACCGTGCCTTGACCTAATTCAGATAAAAGCACTTCTGAAAATTTTGATAAGGTCGCTTCGGTATAACGCATGGCTGCGAATGACTTAGGGTCGTCTGGCGCCCCCCAGTTACCTTGACCTTTGACTAAGGGGTAACGATAGGAAAATGGCTGCGCCATTAATACCATAGCTTCATAACACGCACTGTCACCATGGGGATGGTATTTACCTAATACATCACCCACGGTTCTAGCAGACTTTTTAGGCTTAGATTGAGCTGATAATCCAAGCTCGCTCATAGCGTAAATAATACGACGTTGAACAGGCTTTAAACCATCGCCAATATGTGGCAAAGCACGATCCATGATCACGTACATTGAATAGTTTAAATAAGCCTCTTCTGTAAAACGGCGTAGGGGCATTTGCTCTACACCATCAAGGCTTAATTCAATCGCATCACTCATTAGTTAATATTCCTGTGATTATTCTGGCGCTTTATAAAACAAGCGATATACATTGCCTTTTAGGTCATCAGAGATGAACACTGCACCATCGGGTGCATTTATCAGGTCATAAGGTCTAGCAACGGGAAACTCACCGTCTAAAAAGCTGACTACTCTTTCGCGCTTGATAATTTGGTCGTCTTCAAGGGCTAACATTACCACTTGATAACCAATCTTACTTGAGCGATTCCATGAGCCATTTTCAGCAACAAATAATTGTTGCTGATAGCGCTCAGGGAAATTATCACCTTGATAAAAAAGTAGGCTGGTTGGTTTCACATGTGCTGGTAATTCAAATTCTGGCGTTGAAACATTGAGGTTGTCTGGTTTCTTAAAAGAAGCCTCTGCAACATTGTTTCCATGAATATAGGGAAAACCAAAATGGCTGCCCTTTACGTCTATGCGGTTTATTTCATCGGCTGGCATGGTATCACCCATCCAATTTCGGCCTTGATCTGCAAACCATAATTTAGCGCTGCTCGGCGACCAGTCAAAACCAATAACCCGCCTTAATCCTGATGCCACTTGTTCGGTATCACCCGACTTAATATCAATGGCTAGCATGCTGCTAAATGGCGCTTCTGCTTCACACACATTGCACGGAGAGCCAATAGAGATATACAGTCGGCCATCAGGGCCAAACTTCATCCCGCGGGCATGTTTGCGCTCAACACTTGGCAGCCCTGAGTACACCTCTTTGGGTCTACCTGGACGCCTAAGGCGGTCTTCAATATCTTGATAACGTAAAATACGGTCTTGGTCTGCGACATACAAATCACCGTCATGAAACGCGATAGCTTCTGGGTACTCTAAGCCTTTACCTATTAGGTAGCGTTTGTTTACCTGACCATCGTTATCTGAGTCAACTAAGGCATAAATGGTGCCGCTCTTTTTTGAGCCGACAAACAAGGTGCCGTTAGTACCCATTGCCATTTGCTTGGCATCACCTAAATCTGAGGCATACAGTGTCAGCCCAAATCCTTTAGTCACAGTAATCATCATGGTGTCGGCAGCAAAAGCTTTAACCACAGTCATTTGTGTTAAAGCAAGCACTGACAACGCCTTTAACGCTGTCTTCGCTTGCTTAAAGTCCATTTTAAATTTTATGTTCGACATCTTAGTAATTTTTGCCTTCATTGTTGTTATAAGCAATTGTTATCAGCAATCGTTATGGGCAATTGTTATGGGCATAAAACTGAGTAAATTACAGCTGAGCTAGATCACCTTTAGACTCTAACCAAATTTTACGATCTGGCGAGCGCTTTTTCGCAAGTAACATATCCATGAGTGCTACTGTGTCCTCATTATCATCAATGGTTAATTGCACCAAACGGCGGGTATTAGGATCCATTGTGGTCTCTCGCAGTTGCAAGGGGTTCATCTCACCTAGACCTTTGAAACGAGTCACTTGCACTTTGCCTTTTTTCTTTTCTGCCACAATTCGGTCTAATATACCGTTTTTTTCATCTTCATCTAAAGCATAAAAAACTTCTTTGCCTAAATCGATACGAAACAGCGGTGGCATAGCAATATACACATGGCCTTTCTCGACCAACACCCGATAATGCTTCATAAATAAAGCACATAATAGGGTCGCAATATGCAGACCGTCGGAGTCGGCATCAGCAAGAATACAAATTTTGCCATAGCGTAACTCTGAAATATCAGCACTGTCTGGATCGCAGCCTATGGCCACTGAGATATCATGTACTTCTTGCGAGGCTAATACCTGTGACGCGTCCACTTCCCAAGTATTTAAAATCTTACCTCTAAGGGGCATAATCGCTTGAAACTCACGATCGCGCGCCTGTTTAGCACTACCACCAGCAGAGTCACCCTCCACTAAAAATAGCTCACCGCGCATTGGGTCTTGGCCACTACAATCAGTTAATTTACCCGGTAAAGCCGGCCCTGAAGTGACTTTTTTACGGGCTACTTTTTTAGCCGCTTTTAAGCGTTTTTGAGCATTGTTAATACAAAGCTCAGCTAATTGCTCAGCTTGCTCGGTATTGGAGTTAAGCCATAGCGAGAAAGCATCACGAACAATACCAGAAACAAACGCTGAGCTTTGACGGCTTGAGAGTTTCTCTTTGGTTTGACCAGAAAATTGTGGGTCCTGCATTTTGATAGATAAAATAAATGAGGCTTTATCCCAAATATCTTCAGGTGAGAGTTTAATGCCTCGAGGCACCAGATTACGAAACTCACAGAACTCACGCATCGACTCCAATAAGCCTTGTCTGAAACCATTAACGTGAGTCCCGCCAAGTGGCGTAGGGATCAAGTTAACGTAACTTTCATACAAACTATCACCGCCTTCAGGCAGCCAAGTAATAGCCCACTCTGCTGCGTCCATTTTACCGGCAAAACTACCAATGAACGGCTCTTCAGGTAACAAGACCGAATCTTTTACCGCTTCTTTTAAGTAATCCGTTAAGCCACTTTCGTAAAACCACTCATGTACTTCACCATTTTGCTTATTGCTAAACTTAATCCGTAAACCGGGGCAAAGCACAGCTTTGGCCCGCAATAAATAAAGCAGCTTAGTAAGCGAGAAGTTACCTGAGTCAAAATAGCTGGCATCTGGCCAAAAATGAACTCGGGTACCGGTATTACGTCGGCCACAGGTGCCAGTAACACGTAAGTCTTCGACCTTGTCACCGTTTTCAAAGGCCATATCATACACTTGAGCGTCACGACGAACGGTAATTTCAACCCGAGTCGATAAGGCATTTACCACCGAAATACCGACCCCGTGCAAACCACCAGAGAATTGGTAATTTTTATTCGAGAACTTACCACCGGCGTGCAATTTGGTGAGGATCAATTCAACCCCAGGAATACCTTCTTCAGGGTGAATATCCACAGGCATACCACGACCATCATCAGTGACTTCCAATGAATTATCGGCGTGCAATACCACTTCAATTTTTGAGGCGTGACCGGCGAGCGCTTCATCGACACTGTTGTCGATAACTTCTTGACCTAAATGATTCGGTCTGGTGGTGTCGGTGTACATACCAGGACGGCGTTTAACAGGGTCGAGTCCATTAAGAACCTCGATAGCGTCAGAAGTATATTGATTGCTCATAGTCCACACATTTGGTCAATTATTGGCCCAACATTACAGGCCGAAAAGAATACTTGTTATTTAATTTGTAAAAAATCACATATCTTATCTAGCTGATTTTTATAGCCAATAAAACTGTGGTCACCGTTGGCTTCTAAATGAAGCTGACAACAATGATATTTCGATAATGCTTGACGATAATCTAACACTTCATCGCCAGTTTGCAAAAAAACTAAAAATCTATCTGGGCGACGAATGACTTCAGTATTATATTCAGCAACATCAAGTTTATGTTGCGGTAATACTTGGTAATGTTCATCGGTATAGGGATTATATTGCGGCCCTAAAAACGCATCAAACAACTCAAAGGGTTTTACTGCAGGGTTTATTAACACTGCTTTACCGCCGTATTGTTCAGCTAAATAGCTAGCAAAGTACCCACCTAAAGACGATCCAATGTAGGTTAACGGTTCACCTTTGGCTTTCGCTTGTTCCACAATACCACATAACAAGGTCATCGCCGCTTTAGGTGATGAAGGAAGTTGAGGTTGGTGAAAAGGGTAATCCGGAAAACGCTGTTTTATATAGTCAGCCGTTTCCTTGGCTTTATCTGAAAGAGGTGAACTATTAAATCCATGTATATAGAGCAGCATATTTCCTCTCGCTAAGGTGATATTGAAATTCCAACAGCAGAATGAATATCAAGCTAACCAATAACGAAAAAGCGTCTAATAACCGCTCGCATCATTATCTGGAGAGAAGTTTTCGCCAGGCACCCGATAAACATTAGTATGAATGCTACCATTGCTAGCTAGCTCCAGCAAACGATAGCCGGGTTGAAGTCCATCTAGGGCAAAATAAGAAGATTTTGGCTTAAATTGTATACAAGTTGACGGGGTCGCCATTAAGTGAATAGCCCCATTGGCGCCTTGGTATTCACTATCAATAGCTTGATGCACATGGCCCCATAGCGCGGCTTTCACTTGAGGGTATTCCCCCATGCGCTGTAAAAAGTTATCGCCATTAATCATGCAATGCTGATCAAGCCAGCTGCACTGCACTAAAATCGGATTATGGTGCATAACCAGTAACACGTGCTTCTCAGGATCTGCTTTGATAGCGGCATCAATCAATTTAAATTGATCTTCAGCCATAAAGCCACCCGGTTTACCGCGCACTGTTGAGTCCAACATCAATATTTGCCAGTTACCAATGATAATGCGCTGCTGACCAAACAATTGTTTGCCCTGCATATGCAAGCTCATCAAGCGTGGGTCATCATGATTACCCGGTAAATAATGACAAGGCATATCGAGTTTTGTGACTGCATTTGAAAAATGCTGATATGACTGAGGAGAGTAGTCTTGGCTAATATCGCCAGAGGCCAACATGATGTCAGCTTGCTGATCTGATGCTAAAAAAGTGTCTAGTACAGCCTGAAAACTGGCAGCCGTATTCACCCCTAAAAGCTGCGCTTCTGGATCGGCAAATAGATGTGGATCAGTGACTTGAATCAGCCTGACGACATCCGTTTCAGCGATGGGGTAACTCACTGGCTCTTTTAGCACTAATTAATCCTAGGAATAAATTAATTCAATGTTGTAGAACTATGTCGAACACAGATGCTGGGGACGGCATCCGATCTTAAGTAGCTCTTCCAGAAATGCATTAACTTGATACTTTTCATCCGTTTGATGCATATGTACATTTGGATAATCATACACTGCTTTTAATCGGTAAATCTGTTGACTAGTTAACACTTCTGCTAATTGAGCATCATGATAAACTCGCACACACGCTTTAGGTGTGGTAAGGAAATCTCCCAAAGGAAAATGCCGCTTTATTTCAATTAGTTGCGTATATTTAGTATTTTCAATAATAGTCACATCTAATAGCCCCAATTGACCTTCGACAGTCCAAGACTCATTAATTGCCCCATCTTCAGGCAACCATTTTAAAATGAGCGCATAATTACGGCCACACAATGCTAAAAAAGCACTCACGTTTGGCTGATACTTATTTTTGGTTACTTGCTGACTCAATTCAAACCTCTTTAACTAGCTTTACACAACAGCATTAATACTGATGATAAGTCGCTCAATCTGTGCGTTAGTTGAGCTGCTATAACTTCACTTTGTTTAAGTTTAATGCCAACCATTGTAGACCAAGCACGGTAGAAGCATTATCAATACGCCCGCTATTAACCATCTCCATGGCGATATCAAAATCGACCACATGCACTTTTATATCTTCATGCTCATATTCAAGACCGTGTATACCTTGCGCTTTACTGGCATCAACGTTGGCCCAATAAAAATAAAACCGCTCAGATGAACCACCTGGTGTCGCAAGAAAGCTATTAACAAAATGCATTTCAGTGGCACTAAGTCCTGTCTCTTCCATTAATTCTCTATGGGCAACCTCTTCAGCCACCTCATCGGCGGCGATCATACCTGCAACCAATTCAAGTAGCCAAATAGAATTAGTGGTCGCTATAGCGGGTAAGCGAATTTGTTCAATAAGTACCACTTGATGAGTCCTAGGATCATAAGGTAGCACCACAACGGCATGACCTCTTTCAAAGACTTCGCGAGAAACAACGTCACTCCAACCGCCGTCAAAGAGTCTATGCTTAAATTGATATTCATCTAATTTAAAAAAACCCTTAAAAACAGTTTGCTTAGAGATAATCACCACGTCATCTTTAGCGTTGAATTGTGCATTTATGCCATTATTTTTCATATTTTTCCCTTACAACTTGTAAGCCCTTTAAAATATTTCATACACTATTATATGGAGGTTCTCATTAGGCTGAGGATTTTAATAAAGTCTGTTACAACTTGAAAGTTGATATTTGCTTTAGAAATGATAACCTTTTTCACTGTACACAGCAGAGTCTGTTGATCTTTCATGGTTATTTTTACAGCAGCAGCTAAAATTTACCAAGGTATATGAGTAATAAATGTAACATTGCATTTTCTCATACCCATAAATGCAATGTCAGTGGCAACAAATGTCACTAAAACACTGTAGAATTTAACCGAGAAAGATGAACAGATCCTCGCGCCATAGCGAAAACACAGTCGTTTAGCCTAGTTCGATAGTGCAAGATGATAATTGCTTAATTGTGTGTTCAGTAAATACCAAAATTATTTATCCTCCATTGATGGAGATATTGTCTAAAAGGGCAGCAAATGAAATTTAAAATAAGTTCTATATACGCAGCGCTAACAATAGCAGTTGCTGCACCTGCGGCAAATGCTGATGATTTATTACAAATTTATCAACAAGCACTCACTAGTGACACTGTTGTGCTGCAAGCACAAGCGCAACGTGATGCATTATACGAAAGCATTGAAGAAAACCGTGCACCTTTACTGCCTACTATTAGTGCCAATGTGGGCTACGCTAAAGCATGGAATAAAAATGAAGGCGAGTCGACTAATATGCCAGATGGCTTTACTGGTGGCATCAGCTTAAACCAAGTGATTTATGATCACAGCGCTTGGGTCGGTTTAGACCTAGCTGAAATGGCAGCATCACAAGCTGACTCAGCTTATGCATCGACGTTACAAGCATTAATTATCCGTGTAACTGATGCATACTTTGCAGTATTAACCGCAAAAGATAACTTTGAATTCCAAGGTGCTGAAAAACGCGCTATTGAGCGTCAATTAGAGCAGACAAAACAACGTTTTGCTGTCGGCCTTACCGCGATTACCGATGTACATGAAGCTCAAGCACAATACGATTTAGCCTCAGCAACTGAAATTCTTGCCGAAAATACACTGGCAAACAGTTACGAAGCACTTCGTGAAATCACAGGTATTGACCACAAGACAATTAATATCTTAGATACTACCCGCTTCTCAGCAGGCGCGACCTCGCCAACATCTTCATCAGAATGGTTAAAAATTGCAGAAACCAACAGTATTGATTTAATGACCCAACGTATTGGCCGTGATATTGCCAGTGAAACCATTAGCCTTTTTAAAGCGGGTCATATGCCATCGCTAAACTTGGGCGCTGGTTACACTAAAGGCTTTGATCAAAACCCTGGTCTTGATTACGACAATGCCAACATTGGTATTACCTTAAGCGTACCGATTTTTGAAGGTTTCAAGGTTACCTCGCAAGTTAGACAGGCTCAATATCAATATGTTGAAGCAAGTGAGCGACTTGAACAAACTCACCGTAGTGTGGTTAAAAATGTGCGCAATAACTTTAACAATGTCGGCGCATCAATCAGCTCTATCCGCGCTTACGAGCAATCTGTTATATCTTCAGAAAGTGCTTTAAAAGCAACCCAAGCAGGTTTTGAAGTGGGCACGCGTACTATTGTTGATGTATTAAACCGTACTCGTGATTTATACGATTCAAAGCGTCAACTGTCTGATGCACGTTACGGCTATATCACTTCAATCCTTGCTCTTAAACAAGCTGCGGGTACTTTGAACGAAGACGATATCATCTCAATTAACAATGGCCTTATTTCAGAATAACCTTTTTACTGAGTTAGCCCTATTGCTAATGCCTTATCCAGGCAACAAAAAACCGCCAAATGGCGGTTTTTTATTGGGCATTTATAACGCTTATTCAGTCTTTAGAATGTCAGTTCAACACCGGCAAAGGCACCTTTAAATGACATATTCTGAGTTGTGCGTGAAAAGTCATCGACATCAAATTTGAACTCGCGGTAACCCACTCGGATTGCCGTGTCTAAAGCAACACCATCAAATTTCCAACCGAGTCCTGCGTTATAGTCATAAACATTTGACTCGTCAATGCCTAGCATGACATCAGCAAATGCATATAAACCCAGCCCTGGCACACCGACTTCAGCACTGCCGTAAAGCATAACAATACCGCTATCAACATCGACTTCTTCAGGGTGACCAGCATCTTGGACACGTAAAGAACCATGCATTTGCTTATAAGCCGCACCTAAATCTAATGCCACTAAGTCATTATCTAAAATTTCGTAATAAAGTACGAAATCAGTATTGCTTAAGTCATTATATGCCGTGGTCGCGCCATTAAAATCATGATCATTAAAGAGAAAGTCCGAGTTAGCTTGCTTGCCTTTACCTTCTAAACGATTTTCACGAATTTTAACGTTAGGCACTAACGGAATTGGATGCTCAAAGGCAATCCATACACTGCCCTGTGCGTCAGAGTCATAGTTGTAAGTTTGGCCGACGCCGTCGTCACTGTTAAATGAACCACTGGTATCAGCTTGCCAATAATCGCCACCGACTTTGAAACCAAGCACGGTTGCAGCTTGCGCTGAAGAAATGCTTAATAACCCCAATAAACTGGTGGCAAGAAGTGTCTTTTTCATCATTATCCCTGAGAGAGTAAGTTAGTTAAATCAATTACCGCAGCGTTCGCGCGGGAAATATAGTTAGCCATGACCAATGAATGATTGGCGACTAAACCAAAACCATTTCCGTTTAGCACCATAGGGCTCCAAACAGTCTGCTGAGTGGCTTCAAGTTCACGAATAATTTGTCGTAAACTCACCTCAGCATTTTTCTTTTCTAATACATCAGCAAAATCAACTTCAATTGCCTTCATGAAATTAAGTAAAGCCCAAGCACTACCTCGGCTTTCATAAAGCACATCATCAATTTTCCACCAGCTAGTTTTAATCTCTGAACTGGCAAATGATGGCGTTGATTGTCTTGCGGTAGAATCACCCGCTAAATCAGTATTTAAACGCTCTTGTCCAACACTGGCTGAAAGCCGTTGTGACATGCTACCTAAGCGCTTTTGAACTTCTTTAAGCCATTCATTAAGGTTATCTGCACGGGCATAAAACTGGGCATTACTGTTTTCAGTATCACTGATTTTAGCGCGGTAAAGTTTCAATAGTTTAATCGCTTCACGGTACTCACCTTCAGCGCTTGGCACCAGCCAACTGGTATGCTCAATATTCAGTTTTGATTGCGCTGCCAATAAGTCAGTATCAGCTGTTGATTGAGATTGCGATCGGCTAAATTCTTTACGCATAATCAAGGCTAAATCACGAGACTGCTCTAATGCACCAAATTCAAATGCAGGCATGTTATCCATCATCACTGATGGCGGCATAATATCATTGGAAAGCCAGCCACCTGGTTTGTCTAATAAGCTTTCGAGAGTATCAATCAGTGAAGAGGTCGTCGCGTAGCCAATAACTTGCTCGCCACGATCATTTTGTAGCGTTTCAGGCTCTAGGATATCTGGTTCAATGCTCCACCAAACCGTAATGGCATAGCCTATTAATAGGATAATCCCTATGACACTAAAAATTTTATTCCTTGTGATTTGCATCAATACTACTCCTTAATGATGATGGTGATGATGGCTTTCTTGTTGGTCAGTACTCGCCTTTTTATCAACCATTAATTCAATATTTAACTGCTGCCCATCTGCAAAAGTTAATGTTAATGGCACTTTATCACCGACAGTTAATGGCTTAACCAACGATAACAGCATAATGTGATCACCTGATGGTTGCAGCGTTAAGCTGCCATGTGATTCTATATCAAAGCCTTCAACTTGACGCATTTTCACAATGCCATTTTCTTCAATTAGGGTATGTAATTGGGCTTCTTTTGCCACTGGCGTAGTCACAGAGACTAATGTAGCAGTGTTATCTGAATGGTTCATTAAAGTGAGGTAAGCGGCTGTGTTAGGCACACTGGCTGGCATGGCTCTAACATGACCTTCTGAAAGCATAATGCCCGCAGTGGCCGTAACAGAAAATGTGGTTAAAACTAAAAAACTAAACAGCTGTTTGAATATCGATTTCAATGTCTTAAACTCCATGTACACCCTAGACGCGCCCCGAAGGAAAACAACCTATGAGTCAGATTCAGATAAAAGATGATCAAGGCGTACGCATTATCAGTTTTAATCGTCCCGAAAAACGAAATGCCTTTAATCTTAAAATGTACCAACAACTTACAGAATACCTGATCCAAGGTGAGCTCGACAATGCTATTCGTGCCTTTATATTAAGAGGCGAAGGTAATTGCTTTACCTCGGGTAATGATATTAGCGATTTCCTCGGTAGCGGTGAATTAAACGAAACCCACCCAACTGTGCAATTTTTGCATTGTATCCTTGAGATAAAAAAACCACTGCTAGCCGCAGTATCGGGCGCTGCTGTGGGTATTGGTACCACTTTATTACTTCACTGTGATTTAGTGTATGCGGACAATACAGCTAAATTTCAGTTACCTTTTGTCAATCTCGCATTAGTTCCTGAAGCGGCATCGAGCTTGTTACTTCCCCTTATTGTTGGGCAACAAAAAGCGGCTGAACTTATTTTATTGGGTGAAAGCTTCACTGCCAGCATCGCAAAAGAATTAAATATTATCAACCAAGTGGTTGAGCAATCACAATTAGATGATTTTGTATTATCACAAGCAAAGAAATTAGCTGCTCAGCCACCGTTGGCGCTGCAGGCATCTAAACAGTTATTAAGGCATAACCAAGCTGAAGTGAAACAGCAAATGCTTAAAGAGTTAGTGTTGTTTAGTGAAAGACTAAAAAGTGATGAGGCCAAAGCTCGGTTTCAAGCTTTTTTAACGAAGTAGTCTCTGGTTTAAGCATTGATATCATTTGCGCTGGGATAAACCAGCAAAATAGTCATTTAACACTGAAGTATGAATGATAATGCTGAACTAATCTTGAACTACAGCAGCGTTCATACTTCAGTTTAATATCTGGATTTTTTCTGGGTCATGATAATGGCAGTAACAAAGTAACCAATGAGTCCGATGCTAGGGCTCATTAAAATTGCCACTAGGGTTAACACTCGCGTCCATAATACTGACCAGCCAAATTGTTTTGCTAATCCGTGTGATGCGCCACATATCAAGCTGTCATCGGTTGTTAACCATTTTTCTATGTCTGTTAAGTTCATTGTTGTTCTCCTGCGATCTCCATTGAAGCCAGTTCAGCAGACATTGCCTTGACACTATTAAATTGGTACCACTGCAACCCACATATCATTATCGAGCATGCGATAAAGCTAAAAACAGGAAGCAGTAGTAAAGACGTTAACGGATCTGCTAAATGAAATATCATCATTAAATCCATAAATCAGTCCTCATTGCTTGCTAAAGCAGTGTCTGATTGTGTTGCTATTACATCGTCAGTCATTTCAAGCGAGCTGTTTAACTCAAAAACTTGTTCAGCTATTTGGCTATGTAAACTCAAGCTAATTTCTTGTCTGGCTGTTTGTAGCATTTCAGTGGTTGCATCAGTCAAACGAGCTTCTAATACCTCTACCATGTCAGTACTATTTAGTTCATTTGCTTGAGCACCAATACTTGCAGTAGCGATAACAGCAATTAATGCCAGTTTCTTAAACATGTGATTGGTTGTTGTAGATGATGAACTAACCACTGAATTTTCATTTGATGTTGAGTTAAACATGATGTTTTCCTTTTCTAATGTTGGGTACACCATGGTTATTACAAGCTACGTGCCAAGTTTGAAAAAACAACATAAACAACTGATTAATAGTAGTTATATTAACTTTAAACAAAAACAGGCTCACAAAAGGCACGGAGCAACAATTAAACAATTAGTCATTTTCACCATCCTGATAGTGAATTTAGCTAATACTTAATTAGCTAAGCTACAGGCATAAAAAAAGCGCCTCAATGAGGCGCTATTTTAACGAATAAAGACTTAATCATTACTCATGTTATTAGGGTAGAAAGTCACATCCGCAGGCGGCCTGCTTTGATGCATTTTTTCAACCGCATCCCAAATAACCTCAACACCCGCCCCCGGCTTATGGGCGTTTTCACTTAGGTATCTTCGCCAGCCCCTTGAGCCAGGTAACCCTTGAAATAAGCCAATCATGTGACGAGTAATGTGATTTAAACGCCCGCCTGACTGTAAATGCTGCTCAATGTAAGGCACCATTTGTTCAATCACTTGCTCACGAGTTAACACCGCTTTGTCGTCACCGTAAATACGTTGATCCACTTCAGCTAATATATAAGGATTTTGATACGCCTCACGGCCAATCATGACCCCATCTAGTTGCTGTAAATGCACCAATGAATCTTCAATGGTTTTAACGCCGCCATTAATACTGATATTTAAATCAGCATAATCACGCTTTAATTGATACACCCGCTCATAGTTAAGCTCTGGAATTTCACGATTTTCTTTCGGACTTAACCCTTGTAACCACGCTTTTCTGGCATGGACAATAAAGGTATCGCAACCTGTAGCTTTAACCGTATCAACAAAATCGGTGAGAAATTCATAACTGTCTTGCTCATCGATACCAATACGGGTTTTAACCGTCACAGGGATATCAGCAACTTGCTTCATAGCATCAACACATTCTGCCACTAGCTTGGGTTCAGCCATCAAACAAGCGCCAAACCGACCGCTTTGAACTCTATCTGATGGACAACCTACATTTAAATTGATTTCATCATAACCGCGTTCAAAAGCCAGTTTGGCACAGGTGGCTAAATCTTTAGGGTTAGACCCACCAAGCTGCAAAGCAAGCGGATGCTCTTCTTGGTTATAGGCTAAATAATCAGCCTGGCCATGAATGATCGCCCCTGTCGTCACCATCTCGGTATAAAGCACAGTATGTGCAGACATCAGGCGCGCAAAGTAGCGGTAATGTCTGTCGGTCCAATCAAGCATTGGAGCGATTGAAATCGAGCGGTCCATCTTGTTATTAATCAACTTTGTAAAACCTTATTATTAATCAGTAGTTTGCACTAGCTCAATTCGATTATCACCAGCATGTGAAAACGTGTTTTTTAACGTATTCCACCCTTTTAGTCCTTCTCGGGGGAACTGCTGGAGTATGCGTAATGGCAAATTATACCATCAATAAACGCACAAGAAAAAACGATACTGTGTATTGTTTAAAAGTCAGGGGGACAATGAAAGAAGTGCTTGAGGAATTAATTGCTCTACTCATTGAGAAAGATAGGTCTAAGCAAATAATAAACCTTAAGTTATTGCTTCACACAAGGTCGTTGCTATTAAACAAAGTGCGCTGATACCCATGAGGAGGATGATGGAGAGTTATATCGATTTCAGCGACATCGTTAACTTTAGCTTAGCTAAGATACATTATCTCTAGCTCGTGATGTCCATTGAGGTGAGGAATAAAAGGCGAAGTGGGGTAACTTAACAACCATCTGTTTCAATCGAAACGGCTTCTGTTGCACTGGTATGAAGGTATTCGGTGTAGCATTGATCGGCTAATAAATTTCCGCTGCCATAACCTATTCTCGAAAAGCCATTATCTTCATAGGCATTTAAATCACCATAATTGGCAGTTCTCGTTGAGTTGTTTTTGACTATATTGCTGGGCGTGCCGAAGTCTAAGAATGTCTCGATAAAATACAAGTAAGGGTTGGTGGCTTCGCTTCGAGTTTCTGGGTAGCCTCGATAAAACTGATAATTACCGTATTGTGTTTCAACGTTGACGTTATCGCCCAATTTGTTATCGATTTGAGCTTTCAAATGGATCATTTCTAACGCCTCTTTAATACTACCATGAGCGCCTTGAACCACAGCGATTTTTGCATCTCGATTGATATCTATAAATTTGGGCGCTGCGATGACCGCTAATACACCTAAAATGATGATGACTACAACTAACTCAATTAATGTAAAACCATCGGTGCGATTCGTCCCTAAATGCATATGTAACAATCCTTTGTTTAAGAAAGTTTATTCTTTAAATCTTCATTAATACCAAGCAAAATTACTACACATCAATGAGCAATGATGTGCACAGCAATAAAATTTCAGCGCTAGGTGAACAAAATTTTAATGGAAGACTTTTATCTGCAGTGGCTCACATCATTCCTTTGTTAGTTCAAAAATACACCAAGAATTTGAATTTATCTAGCTTAGCCATCTCGTACTCGTAATAAATGAACGATTAAACGAAAACACCATTAATGAAGCTAAGCTGTAATCGTTACCCACATTAAAGCTAAAACGCTTGATTAACCATAACCCAAAACTGGCTTTCATCACCGCCGGCAACAAAGTCGGTTCTTATCACTATGCCTTCAACCTCAAAACGTATGCCTGCGCCGTAGTTGGTTTTCATGTCATCATGCAGAGCAGTTAACTCAAACTCATTAGTGACATTGCCAGCTTCGGCAAATAATACCCACTGCCACCAAGGAATGTTATATAGATTAAACACAGGTAGTGATTGCAGTGGTTGCCATTGAGGCGTAACCCGATACTCAAGAGCATAATTGACTGCGCTGCGACCAGTAAACTGCTTTGAAGAGTAACCTCGCAAACGCTCAAAGCCACCCAATGACACCCCGGCAAAACTAGGAGGTCGCTGAAGTTGTTGGTTATGGTGCTTGTCCCAGCTTGGGGTATCGGCTAAGTAGATATTGGCCCCCAGCACTTGTTGCTCAAACCAACGATTACTGCCAAAGGACATAAATGCGCTTTGTTCGAACTCCCACATCAACCAACTTGGATTATCATCGACACTAAAGCCTTTGGTGATAGTTAGATTGGTTTGCCCGCCCTCGGTACTATTTAGTTTGGCATCGCGGTTATCCCAGTTAACAGCCAGTTCAACACCGCGGGCTTCGTCAGCTAAATAGGCTAATGCTTCAAGCTCTCGGTACTTGCTAAACGGGGTTAAGCTGATAGAGCTAACACCTGACTCTAATGGGTTCCAGCTAATTGGTGTGGTGATTTTCCCAAGCGCGTTTTCTGCGCCATGCTTACCTCTGGCAATAGGTAATACATATTCCATAGTCAGCCTGTTAAAGCCTTCATCACCCACACTAATGACTCGACTGGTGTCATTGGATTTTGGCTGGTACAGGTCACTATTAGGCAAATAATATATCCCTTGCTCGTAATGACCACGAAACAATTCGGCACTAAATAACCATTGATCAAGCTGTGGCAGTTGATAATGATAAAAGCCTGCATAACTTAGCCAACTGTCATTGGCAGAGTATAAGCCAATGCCTAATGCTACGGCTTGGGGTTGACCGGCGTGCTTAACGACACCTGCGGCGCCGAATGTGGTGCTCAAGGTCTCTGTTGAAAAGACAATTGGCACTGCGACAAATTCTGGAGACAGCGCTTTTTCAGCGGGCGTTACCGCAGACGGCTTTTCAGCAGTATTTTGTTGCTCAGACTGTGGTTTTATCTCAGCAACAAGCTCAGTCTCTACAACCACTTCAGTATCAGGGCGATGACTCACTGCGGTTTTACTGGCTGTTACATATTCTGGATCATTTGAAATTACGGAATGAATAGCTTCAGACTGGGCGACACTGTCGATACTAAAAAATACGCAATAAATCATAACGACTGATTTATACAACTGCACTTAATGCTTCCTATCTATGACTAATTTAAGGTTCAAGCTCTAGGCTGTAAGCCATTAATTAAATTGAATTTAATCTTGTAAATCAACCACTACTCTTGGGGTCAGTTTGGTTACTAATTCATAAGCAATGGTGCCAATGTGCTCTGCCACTTCTTCTACAGCGAGGCCTTTACCCCACAGCTGCACTGAATCACCCACCTGATCATGCGCCTCAGCACCTAGATCCACGGTTAACATGTCCATAGAGACTCGACCAACAATGGGCACTCTGCGGCCATTAAGCAACACGGGGGTGCCTTCAGGGGCATTGCGCGGATAACCATCGCCATAACCTATGGCAACCACGCCTAAACGAGTGTCTTGCTTAGCAGTCCAATAAGCACCATAGCCAACACTTTGTCCGGCTTTATGCTCACGTACTGCAATAAGGTTTGACACTAATTCCATTGCGGGAACGAGTCCATGATGAACACCTTTATCACCCAGTACAGGCGATACCCCATAGAGTGCGATGCCCGGCCTTATCCAGTCGCACTGGCTTTGAGGCCAAAATAACGTAGCGGCAGAATTAGCTAGCGTTCGATCGCCTGGTAAGTTTTTAATTAACTGCTGAAAAGCATCGATTTGCACTTGGGTTAATGGGTTGTCAGGCTCATCTGCACAAGCGAAATGGGTCATTAAATGAATAGGTTTGGCAACTTGTGGGCAAGCCATTAAGCGTTGATAAACAGTATTAAATTGCTCAATACCAAAGCCTAAACGATGCATGCCAGTATCAATTTTAAGCCAGACGGTAATGGGCGCCGTAAGCGACGATTGCTCTAACATCACCAATTGTGACTCATGATGCACGACGGTATCAATTTTATGCTCAACTAATGTGGGTAAGTCAGATTGACGAAAGCAGCCTTCAAGCAACAGTAGCTTAGCGTTAACACCGCCTTGGCGTAATTCAAGAGCTTCTTCAAGTCGCGCCAGTCCAAATCCATCGGCGCAGTCCATACAGTCAGCGACAGATTCGGCCACATTGAGTAAACCATGGCCATAACCATTGGCTTTAACCACAGCCATGACTTTACTGTTGGGCGCAATTTCACGCAGCCTTGCAAGGTTAGCTTGCAGGGCTTTACGACTAATTTCAGCACGGGGAAATGGTTTCAAATAACTGACCTTACTGATTGCTTCATTCAAATAACTGAGCAACACAACACTAAAAAATGAGCCTCTGCGTTAAAGCAGAGGCTTTTCGGTACGACTAACGCAAAGACTAAATACCTATCTGATGAGATTAATCTTCATCAAAGACTTGTGCGCCAGAATAATTATCAAAACGCGAGAACTGGCCTTGGAACGCCAGCGGCACGCGACCAATTGGGCCGTTACGTTGCTTACCAATAATAATTTCTGCGACACCTTTTTGTTCTGAATCATCGTTATACACTTCATCACGATAAATAAACATGATCAAATCCGCATCTTGCTCAATTGAACCTGATTCACGTAAGTCAGAGTTAACTGGGCGCTTATCAGCACGTTGCTCCAACGAGCGGTTAAGCTGTGATAACGCAATGACCGGGATCTCTAGTTCTTTGGCTAACGATTTAAGTGAGCGCGAGATCTCAGCAATTTCTAAGGTACGGTTATCTTTTAATGAAGGCACCTGCATTAACTGCAAGTAATCAATCATGATCATTGATAAGCCGCCATATTCACGCGCAATACGACGGGCACGACTTCGCACTTCTGTCGGCGTTAAGCCTGAACCGTCATCGATATACATTTTACCTTGCTCGAGCATAATCCCCATGGTTGAGGAAACGCGCGCCCAATCTTCATCATCTAACTGACCGGTACGGATTTTAGTTTGATCAACGCGGCCAAGTGATGCCAGCATACGCATCATAATTTGTTCTGATGGCATCTCTAAACTGAAAATAAGCACAGGTTTATCTTCGTTCATGGCTGCTTGTTCACACAAGTTCATCGCAAAGGTGGTTTTACCCATTGAAGGACGCGCCGCCACAATAACAAGGTCACCCGATTGGAAGCCGGCGGTCATTTTATCAAGATCGGTAAAACCACTTGATACACCTGTCACACCGTTATGGGGGTTATTGTATAACTGCTCAATTTTGTCGACGGTTTTTTCAAGGATCGATTTAATCCCTTCAGGGCCTTCATTGGCATTAGCGCGCGACTCTGCAATTTTAAATACTTTGGTTTCGGCTAAATCCAGTAAATCACTGGAGTTACGACCCTCAGGGTTATAGCCTGCATCAGCAATTTCATGGGCAACACCAATCATGTCACGTACGACAGCGCGCTCACGTACAATGTCGGCATAAGATAAAATATTACCCGCACTCGGGGTATTTTTAGCAATTTCACCTAAATAGGCAAAGCCGCCAGCATCTTCTAATTGATCTTCAACTTCCAGGCGCTCTGATACTGTGATCAAATCAATCGGGTGACTGCTTTCAACCAAACGGCTCATCGCAGCATAAATCATCCGATGGGAGCGAGAATAAAAATCTTCGGGCACAAGCGCTTCAGCCACTCTATCCCAGGCCTCAGCATCAAGCATCAACCCACCAAGAACCGATTGCTCAGCTTCAATTGAATGCGGCGGTAATTTCAGCGCATCAACTTGAGCATCTTTGAACCTTTCTCTGGCTTTAAAAGGACCTTTCTGTGACATTCAAACTCCCAATTCCCAACCTGTTTGTAAATATGGTATAACACCGAGGTCATGCAAACATGTAGTACAATGATATCGCGTAACATTTATCCCAACACGGATAAACAATCATAATAAATAACAACAATAAATAATAAAAAATAAGGAAAGAACATGCGTTATGCACTCGTTGCAGCCCTTGTGCTGTCTTCTGGATTTGCCTATGCCGATGAAGGTCAGTGGCAACCCTATCAAATGCCTTCTATTGCAGATAAATTAGCACAACGCGGCATCGATATTCCTGCGAAACAGCTTGCAGATTTAACCCAGTATCCAATGAATGCGGTTGTGGGTCTGGGCTATTGTACCGCCAGTTTTGTCTCTCCCCAAGGCTTAGTTGTGACCAATCACCATTGTGCCTATCGAGCTATCCAATATAACAGCAAAACTGAGCATAATTACTTAGCTGACGGCTTTCTAGCTAATACTAAAAAAGAGGAGCCATCAGCAGGCCCTAATGAGCGATTATACATCACTGAGAAGGTAACGGATGTTACTTCTCAAGTGAATGCGAATTTAAGTCGCGACCCTCTTAGCCGTTATGAAGATATCCAATCAAACCGTAAAGCATTAATCAAAGACTGTGAAACCGACGAAAATTATCGTTGTTCAGTCAGCAGCTTTCATAATGGACTTGAGTATTACCTGATTAAACAACTCATTATTCGTGATGTTAGACTGGTATATGCTCCACCTGAAAGCGTAGGTGCTTTTGGCGGCGATATTGATAACTATGAATATCCACGCCACTCGGGCGATTTTACCTTCTTACGTGCCTATGTGGGCAAAGACGGCCAACCGGCAAGTTATGCTGAAGACAATGTGCCTTATGAGCCAAAAAGTTATCTTAAAATTAATGCCGATGGCGTTAAAGCCGGAGATGGCGTGTTTGCTGCAGGCTATCCGGGAGCGACCAGTCGTTACCGCCTAACCAGTGAATTAGAGTTTGCCAGTGATTGGATGTATCCAACCTATGCTAAGCGCTATCAACTGCAAATCGACACCATTAATCACAT
This sequence comes from Shewanella sp. UCD-KL21, assembly GCF_001957135.1. Lineage (GTDB taxonomy): Bacteria > Pseudomonadota > Gammaproteobacteria > Enterobacterales > Shewanellaceae > Shewanella. Next base: position 70,853 of record NZ_MPHK01000006.1, read on the forward strand.
GGCTGCCGACAATAACGCCATTGCGATTAAATACGCCGGTAACCTTGCCTCTATGGCAAACAGAATGAAAAAGTTGAACGGGTTACTCGATGGTTTTAAAGCCACAGATATTGTCGGTATTAAGCAATCACGTGAAGATAACTTCTTAGCTTGGCTTAAAAAAGACGCCAATGCTAACCATCAATTGATTGGGGAGTTAGAAGCATTACTGGCTGAGCAAAATAACCTCATTCAAACTGACTATTATTTTAACAATGCCCAATCAAGTGCAATACTTGCCGCAGCGAAAAAGCTCTATCGTTTAGCCAAAGAAAAGCAATTACCCGATGCAGAGCGTGAGCAAGGTTTTCAGCAGCGTGATATGAAAATGTTTGCCGCTAACTTGAAACGCCTTGATAGAAGTTTTGATGCCAGTGTCGATAAAACCTTGTGGCTACAAGACTTGAACGCTTACATGGGGCAAAACCAGCGCGTTGAAATCCTTGATAACGCACTGAATAAAATCTCTGATGCTGAAGCTTTATCAGCAAAATTAGATGCCTATTACGCCTTAACCACCTTAATGGACAAAGAGCAGCGTTTAGCCTGGATGGACAAAGATGCCCAAGCCTTTGAAACCAGCTCAGATCCGTTTATTCGCTTAGCGGTAGCGCTGCACGACACCAACATGGCACAGGAAAAAGCTGAAAACACCTTAAAAGGTAAGTTATCAACCGCTCGACCTGAATACATGAAAGCCATCATCAGCTATTACAAAGCCAATGACTGGCCTGTTTACCCTGATGCGAATCGCACCTTACGGATCACCTACGGCATGGTCGATGGTTATCAGTCAGCTGATGCACTCTATAAGCAGCCTTTTACCCGTCTCGAAGGCATAGTGGCTAAACATACTGGAGAAGCGCCTTATAACGCGCCACAAAAGCTATTAGCGGCAATTAAAGCCAATGATAACGGTGAGCACTCTGTTGCATCGGTTTATCAAGATCCACGCTCATGGATTTGTCGTTTATTCTCTTGCCTTGATACACCAGAAGAATTTAACTCAGTGCCGGTTAACTTCTTATCCAGTGTTGACACTACAGGTGGTAACTCAGGTTCACCGGTATTTAACGGTAAAGGCGAGTTGGTTGGCCTTAACTTTGATTCAACTTACGAAGCGATTACTAAAGACTGGTTCTTTAACCCAACGATAACCCGCGCTGTACACGTAGATTTTCGTTACATCCTATGGATGATGGATAAAGTTGATAACGCCCAAAACTTGATTGATGAGTTAGAGCTAGTAAGAGATTAGAGTATCGCGCCCCAACTTGTGCCAACGAGCTTGGGGTGACTTTTACCCATCCCATGACAGGTACAGCTGAAGCTTTAAAATCCTAAATTTCAGACATAAAAAAACACCGCCAATTGGCGGTGTTTTTATTTAAATCAATGAGCTATTAATCTTCTGCAACAACAGAGATTTTAACTACTGATTTAACTTCAGTGTGAAGTTGAACTTCAACTTCAAAGTCACCTAGGTTGCGTAAAGCACCTAAAGGTAGACGTACTTCAGCTTTAGCTAGCTCAACGCCTGCTGCAGTAACTGCATCAGCGATGTCGCGGTTGCCCACTGAACCGAATAATTTACCTTCGTCACCAGCTTTAGAAGCGATAACAACTGACTCTAATGCAGCAAGCTTTTCAGCGCGAGCAGTACAAACACTTAATTCAGCAGCTAATTTAGCTTCTAATTCAGCGCGACGTGCTTCGAAAACTTTAACGTTTTCGTCATTAGCGATAACAGCTTTGCCTTGTGGCAAAAGGAAGTTACGAGCATAACCAGCTTTAACAGCAACTTGGTCACCTAAGTTGCCTAGGTTAGCGATTTTATCAAGCAGAATAACGTTCATTATCTAATTCCTCTGATTTAAATACTGCGATTACTGATGTAAATCAGTGTAAGGCAGTAGAGAAAGATAACGAGCACGCTTAATCGCGCGAGCTAGTTGGCGTTGATATTTAGCACTAGTACCAGTAATACGGCTAGGAACAATCTTACCGCTTTCAGTTACGTAGTTTTTTAAAGTAACGATATCTTTGTAATCAATTTCTGCAACACCTTCAGAGGTGAAACGACAGAACTTGCGACGACGGAAATAACGTGCCATGTTGACAGTCTCCTAAGTTTTCAATTCGACATTTTCGGCATGCAAAACCAATTTATTTTGGCCATTTCGCCCTTGTTGTAAAGAGATAAACCCTTCAACTTGGACCTGCACACCTGCTTTTAATTCTTCTGTTACGCTGTTAAAGCGCTTACCACTTAATATGACTTGGATCAGACAATAAACATTTCTCAACATTTGATCGTCATACCGCTGTGTTTTGTGTTCTAGCGTAATCACCTTATGGGGAATACCGCTGGGACTATCAAAACGCTTTGAACGAGTTATCGTTCCGGTCAACACTAAGTGATTAATCACAGACTAATTATTCAGCAGTTTCTTCAGCGCTTGCTTCAACTTCTTTTTCAGCAGCTGGTGCAGCAGTAGGAGCACGACGTGAATCACGCTCATCTTTTGCTTTAGCCATTGGAGAAGCTTCAGTAACAGCAGTTTTAGTGCGCATTACCATGTTACGCAGAACAGCGTCATTGAAACGGAAAGCTGTTTCTAACTCTTCGATAGACTCTGCAGTTGCTTCTACGTTCATAAGAACATAGTGAGCTTTATGTAGGTCTTGAATTGGGTAAGCCAATTGACGACGACCCCAATCTTCTAAACGGCTGATAGTACCGTTAGCATCAGTGATTACACTGCTGTAACGCTCGATCATACCTGGGACTTGTTCACTTTGATCTGGGTGAACCATAAATACGATTTCATAATGACGCATTTATTGCTCCTTACGGTTAATTAGCCTCACGTGTGGCTCAGTCAGACCAAGTTGGAGGCAAGGAACGGAATAAAATGACTGATTTAAGCGCGGGATAATACATAAAGCCCGCACAAAACTCAAGCAATACTTGTGTGGTGCATGCTTTATTACCTCTGACAGATTAACTCACTCCAGCAGGTATCAGCAGCAATGTGGGTAAATAATGAAAATACCCAGCGAAAAACAATAACCAGCGTGAAATTTAATTTGATATTGAATACACATATGAAGCCATTGAGCGCTTTGCAGCTACCGCGAATACAGGTATTATGGCGCTTCATCCGTATTTCAGGCGTTCCTAATAACTATATAGAAACAACGTAATGAAAAAAGTCTGTATCTTTATGTCTTCTCTAATCACAACGTCTTCAGCGTGGGCACTTGTTCCCCCAGACTATAAAGAGCCCCCTAGTGACTTTAAGGCTGAAATTGAAGCCGGTATGCAACTCAATACTGGTAATAACCAATCGCAAAACTTTAATGGCCGCACCTACTTAAATTACGATACTGAAAAAGCCCGTCAGGAATTTACCTTTAAGGTGTATTACGCCGCAGATAAAGACTCTACTACGGCTGAAAAGTATGATGTATTTGCCCAGTCGAGTTATAAGCTAGAAAGCGGCTATATTTTTGGCCGCGGTGAATTTACCTGGGATGATTTTGGTAGTTATACCAAACTGTCGACGGTTTCTACCGGTTATGGTTTTGATTTACTCTCAAACTATACCCAGAGCCTAAGCATAGAAGTCGGCCCCGGTTACCGTTATGACTTACCCAAAGCAACAGATACAGACTTAAACCCTGCAGCCAACCAAGACATCATTTTGCGTACCGCAGCCAAGTACAATGTGAAACTGCAAGAATATACTAGCCTCAATGCCGATTTGACCTCAGAAGTGGGTGAAGATAACAATACCTTGACCTTAGACGTCAGTTACAGAAATACCTTTTTACAGGACTGGGCCTTTAAACTCGGAGTGAACGTGAGATACACAGCGGTAGTACCTGAAGACAGTGTAAAAACCGATACCATTACCACATTTAACTTGCTATATACTTTCCAATAAATTGCAGCGCTGTTACAGCGGCCTGTAATGAGCCTTTTCAACATTCCAGATACACAAAACGGGCCCTAAGGCCCGTTTCACTATCTGCTGTACAGCTCAGTAAATTACTTCACTAAACGTTGACGCACAGCTTCAAACAAACAAATACCGGTCGCCACTGATACATTCAAGCTTGAAACACTGCCCGCCATCGGGATTGAAACAATTGAATCACAGCTTTCGCGGGTTAAACGGCGTAAACCTTTATCTTCTGCGCCCATCGCAATGGCTAAAGGCCCTTTTAAGTCTGCTTGGTATAACTCACAATCCGCTTCACCGGCTGCACCAATAATCCACACGCCTTTTTGCTGAATATGACGCATAGTACGGGCAAGGTTGGTAACTTGGAATAATGGAATCGTTTCAGCCGCGCCGCAAGCAACCTTGCTCACGATTGACGTCAGTCCCACCGAGTTATCTTTTGGTACGATAATCCCTTGCACACCGGCTGCATCGGCATTACGCAGGCAAGCGCCGAGGTTATGGGGATCGGTAACGCCATCAAGGATCAACAAAAATGGTTGTGCAGTTTTCGCAAGTAACGCATCTAAATCTGCCTCAGCAAGAATTTTTGCGGCTTTTACTCGTGCAACAATACCCTGATGCTGAGTGCTCGATGCTTTATCATCAAGTACTTTACGTCCTGAACTTTGTACAGACACACCAAACTCTGTCGCTTTTTTGATTAATGGCAATAAACGCTCATCATCACGACCTTGTAATACCCAAACTTCAATGACGCGTTCAGGTGAGTTGCTTAGCAAAGCTTCTACTGCGTGAATGCCAAAAATGATATCTTGTTTTTTCATTTACTTATTTTCTCTTGCGCTTTGCTTTAGTCGATGGTTTTTTAGCAGCCGGTGATGTTACACCAGCCGCTGAACTATTTGCAGCTTTAGCTGCAGGTTTGCGCTTTTTTCCGCCTTTAGTGGCAGATTTTTTCGCTTTGCCTGCTGTGCTTTTACCGGCTTTGCCTGAGCGCCCCTTTGCTGGCGACTCTGCTGCAGGTTCACCTTTTGCTGAAGCGCCCATTTTCGCGCCTTCAAGATTGGCTCTTTCTCTGGCTGTTAATGGCTTCTTATTGGCTTTTTTACGGCTCTTACCGTGATCGCCAATCATGATCAGATCGATTTGACGATCATCTAAGTTAACCGCGGCAACTTTGACATTGACCTCATCACCCACTTGATAAACCTTACGGGTGTTTTCGCCAATCAAACGCTGACGCATTGGGTCAAACTGGTAATAATCGCTGACTAAGCTTGAGATATGCACTAAGCCATCGATATACAAATCTTTTAAACGTACAAACAAACCAAAGTTGGTCACTGAAGCAATAACGGCTTCAAATTCATCACCAACATGATCTTGCATGTATTCACATTTAAGCCAGTCGCTGACATCACGTGTGGCTTCATCGGCACGGCGCTCAGTAGTTGAACACTCTTCCCCCAGTTTATCTAGCTCTTCAAGTAGATAATGGTAACCACCTTCTGGGGTCCACTTCTGCTTCATCTCACCTTGCTCGGCCGCTAACAAATAACGGATCACGCGATGCAAGACTAAGTCAGGATAACGACGAATAGGCGAGGTAAAGTGCGAATACTCTTCTAACGCCAAGCCAAAGTGGCCGTCATTATCAGGGGTGTATATTGCTTGTCTCATTGAGCGCAGTAACATGACCTGGATTAATTCAGCATCCGGTCTATCTGCAATTTTCAGCATTAAGTCCTGATAATCTGACGGCGTAGGTTCAGTGCCGCCATTCATTGATAAACCACGTTCTGACAGAAACTCTTTGAAGTTGGCCAACTTGGTTTCTGAAGGTGACTCATGCACTCGGTATAGCACTTCGCCTTTATGCTTTTTAACAAACTTAGCTGAAGCGACGTTGGCTAAAATCATACATTCTTCAATGATTTTATGGGCCTGATTACGGCTACGCGGCACAATCGCTTCAATTTTACGTTGCTCGTTAAACACAAACTGGGTTTCAACGGTTTCAAACGCAATCGCCCCACGTTCTGCGCGGCGCTCATTTAAGGTTAAATATAACGACTGCAAACACTGAAGATGCGGGAACAAAGCTTCATGCTCAGGGGCAATGTTGCCACCTTCTAGCATGGCTGCCACTTGGGTGTAAGTAAAACGCGCATGTGAGTGCATCACTGCCGGATAAAACTTATAACCCGATAGTTTACCCGCAGCTGAAATGGTCATCTCAGCCACCATACAAAGGCGATCGACATGGGGATTTAGTGAACACAAACCATTAGAGATTTTCTCTGGTAGCATCGGGATAACTTGTGATGGAAAATACACTGAGTTACCACGGGATCTCGCTTCATCATCTAATGCCGAGTCAGTACGTACATAATGGCTCACATCAGCAATTGCCACCCATAAACGCCAGCCACCACTAGGTTTAGTTTCAGCATAAACAGCATCATCAAAATCGCGGGCATCTTCGCCATCAATGGTCACTAAGGGTAAATGCCGTAAATCGACGCGACCTTGTTTATCAGACTCTGGAACTTCATCCGGAATACGCTTCAGTTTTTTCTCAATCACAGCTGACCATTTGTGAGGCAAATCGTAATTGCGCAGGGCAATTTCAATTTCCATACCTGGGGCCATGGTTTTACCGAGCACTTCGGTCACTTTGGCTGCCGCTTTAACAAATCGTCCAGGACGACGGGTTAATTCAAGTACAACAACGTCGCCAGCTCTGGCGCCATTAGCGTCTTCTTTGGCAATCAAGATTTCTTGGGTAATACGCCTGTCATCTGCAATCACAAATGCCATGCCAGCATCAACATGATAACGGCCGACTAATGGCGCACTGCGCTGCTGAACTAAACGAACGATACGCGCTTCACGGCGTCCACGGCGATCTGAACCTGCTTTTTGCGCCAACACTTTATCACCGTGAAAATACATCTGCATATCACGATTATTAATAAAGAGATCGTCACCGCCTTCATCAGATTTAAAAAATCCGAAACCATCACGATGGCCGATAATCGTACCAGTAAGCAGATCCATTTTTTCAGGAAGACCATAACTATGGCCACGGGTATACACCAGCTGTCCGTCACGCTCCATGGCGCGCAGTCGTCTTCTTAACGCTTCTAAGTGGTCTTCATCAACCATTTTTAGCGCGGCGGCGATGTGTTCTCTGGTGACAGGTGACTTTTGCTCACGCAAATACTCTAATATGTATTCACGGCTTGGGATTGGGTTTTCGTACTTGTCTTGCTCTCTCTCAAAATGAGGATCGATGATCATTCAATTTCCAAATAATTTACTCCCTCGTGGGAGTCTTAGCGGTTGTGCAGCTGTGGCTGCTGTGCTCGCTCTATTATACTGGCGGGCATTTTAGCGGCTAACATCTGCAATAATGATGTGGCTTTTTTCTGTGTCGCGGCATCATTAAATACGCTGTTATATAACCAATGGTAACCTAATTGATAATCAACAGGGCTACCATAACCTTCGCCGTACAGGCGAACTAACATCAATCTTGCAGGCAGATCGCCATTGGCTGCTGCCGGCATCACATATTGCACTGCACGATTTTTGTCTTGTACTACCATTTCACCGTGATAGTAATATTCGGCCAGTTTCAGCATCGCCTCAGCGCTACCTTGCTCTGCAGCAGTTTGTAATAACGCCATGCCACGGGAAGCGTGCTTATCGACACACACACCATGGTTGAGCATTTCAGCCCATAAAAACTGATACATGGGCTGCTGGAGTACTTCTGCTCTAGCTTCAATATCTTGTACTAGTTGGCAGTCATCGCGTTTAACTTTCTTTAAATAGACATCATTGCGGATCAATTTAATTAATTGCTCATCACCATAGATATCCACCGCGGTTAATTCAGCAACAGCTAAATTCGGCAGTAAGCACAACACCAACAAACATAAACGCAGCATAACGATTCTCAATGACACTTTAGTTACTCTATGCATCGGCATTATAGCCTATATCTTGAGTATTAACTGCACAAACAACAATATTTAGTGGTTATTTAATTGCCAAAATAATTTTAAAAAAGCAGTAAAAAGAAGAGAAATTGCGAGGAGTTACTGTTTCAATTTTATCGTCTAAGGTTTATTAATTTTACATATTAAAAAGGCCGCTAAGTAGCGGCCTTTTTATGTGTTAGTTAAATGGATTAACTAATACGATTGTCTCGTTTCTGTCAGGACCGGTTGATACGATATCAACAGGTGCTTCAAGTAACTCTTCGATACGAGCAATATAATTAAGCGCTGCTTGTGGCAGTTGCTCAATTGAAGTCGCACCAAAGGTAGACTCACTCCAGCCAGGCATAGTTTCGAATACAGGAGTAACCTGTTCGTAACCTTCAGCTGCAAGTGGTGTGACAGTTTCTACAGTTCCATCAGGATACTGGTAACCAACACAGATCTTAACTTCTTCAAGACCGTCAAGAACGTCAAGTTTAGTTAGGCAGAAGCCGCTAACACTGTTGATTTGAACTGCACGGCGCATTGCCACAGCATCTAACCAACCTGGACGACGTTTACGACCAGTAGTTGCACCAAACTCTTGACCTTTATGACCTAAGTAATCACCGATCTCATTCTCAAGCTCTGTTGGGAAAGGACCTGCACCTACACGTGTAGTGTAAGCTTTCATGATACCTAGAACATAATCTAAGTGACGAGGACCAAAACCAGAACCGGTAGCGACGCCACCTGCTGTAGTGTTTGATGAAGTCACATATGGGTATGTACCATGGTCGATATCAAGTAACGTACCTTGTGCACCTTCAAACAAGATAGGCTCACCCGCTTTACGGGCTGTATCAAGTAATTCAGTAACATCAGTACACATACTCTTAAGATAATCAGCAATCGCTAATGCATCATCAAGGGTAGTTTGATAATCAACTGCGTCACAGTCATAGTATTCAGTTAGCATAAAGTTGTGATATTTCATCACTTCTTTTAATTTAACTGCGAATAGCTCTGCATTGAATAAATCACCAACGCGTAGACCACGACGAGAAATTTTATCTTCATAAGCTGGACCAATACCACGACCCGTTGTACCGATAGCTTGATTGCCGCGCGCTTTTTCGCGAGCTACATCAAGAGCACAATGGAAAGGTAGGATCAGTGGACATGCTTCTGAAATAAGAAGACGCTCTTCGACAGGAACACCACGCTCTTTAAGCATGTTGATCTCTTTCATCAAAGCATCAGGAGCCAATACCACACCATTACCGATAATGCATTTCACATTATCACGTAAAATCCCTGACGGAATTAAGTGAAGTACGGTTTTATCGCCGTCAATTACCAGAGTATGACCAGCATTGTGGCCGCCTTGGTAACGAACTACATATTTTGCCTGTTCTGTTAGAAGGTCGACAATCTTACCTTTTCCTTCGTCACCCCATTGAGTGCCGAGTACTACTACGTTTTTGCCCATCGTCTGCTGCAAGGTTGCGGTATAAAGGCGAATTTTAACAGATTTTAGGGGGTAATATGCAAGTATTTTATGCGAAAATTATTAATAGTACTATGCCTGCAGAGACTAGGCAGCCACCTAACCTCCTGAGAGTATTCTTATTTTGCATCGAAAATTCGGCTAAATATTTTTTCCATTGCTGCGGAAATAATAAGGGTCCGATACCTTCAAGTACCAAAACAAGCCCCATGGCAAACATCAACATTTGAAAATTCATCGTCTAGTTCCACTATTTGGTTTGATCACTAGCAAAAACATCGACTACACCATAACGCTTCTAAGCGGTCATCGCATTACATCAAATGACTCATTAGCGTTTTTACCCAAAAAAAGCCAATAAAAAACCCAGCATATAGCTGGGTTTTTTGAACTCTGAAAACGTATTAACGTTTTGAGAATTGTGGCTTACGACGTGCTTTACGTAGACCAACTTTCTTACGCTCAACTTTACGAGCATCACGGGTAACGAAACCAGCAGAACGTAAAGAAGGACGTAGAGCTTCGTCTAACTGAAGCAATGCACGAGTAATACCGTGACGAATTGCACCTGCTTGGCCAGTGGTTCCACCGCCCTTAACAGTTACATAGATGTCAAGTTTGTCAGTCATTTCAACTAGCTCTAGAGGCTGACGAACAACCATGCGAGCAGTTTCACGACCAAAATATACATCTAGTGGACGTTGGTTAACAACGATTTGACCACTACCTGCTTTAGCGAATACGCGAGCAGTTGATGTTTTACGACGGCCAGTGCCGTAGTACTGAGTTGCAGACATTAGCTTACTCCCGTATTAGATATCAAGAACTTGAGGTTGTTGTGCAGCATGGTTATGTTCAGTGCCAGCGTAAACTTTAAGCTTACGGAACATAGCACGGCCCAAAGGACCTTTTGGTAACATACCCTTAACTGCTTTCTCGATAATCATTTCAGGCTTATGATCTTGCAGCTTTTCAAAAGAAATCTGCTTAATACCACCGATGAAACCTGTATGTGAGTAGTAAATTTTGCCTTTAGCTTTGTTACCAGTCACAGTAACTTTCTCAGCGTTAATAACGATGATGTAGTCACCAGTGTCAACATGAGGAGTATACTCTGGCTTGTGCTTACCACGTAAACGAGTAGCAATTTCAGTAGCGATACGACCTAAAGTTTTACCTTCGGCATCAACGACGAACCAGTCACGTGTGACTGTTTCTGGTGTAGCAGTAAATGTAGTCTTCATTTTTACAAAAACCCAATGTTTAAAATTCTGTCTCAATGCTGAATGCGGAATGCAAACAACACAATGACCATTTCAAAGCCCCTTCGAGCTGAAATTGGTTTAAATCGTCCACCCAAATTCGGTGGAGTAACGAGGGCAGGTGGCGGATTATAGACAAAGCTGAGTTAAAAATCACCTAATTTCTGATAGTTTTCTAAAAAACTTCTCCGATGCTTTAGCTGATTTCGTCCCTCAATAACTATTTATGGTAAATGCTCTAGCATTAAATAGTCATGTGATTGCATTTCAATCAATCTTGAGCGGCAGCGTCTAAACTCAAAACTGAGTAAACCATCGGTGTAAATATCCTCTAAGGAAACTTCGGCGGAAATAATTAACTTCACATTACGCTCATAAAACTCATCTACCATCGCGAGAAATCGCCGCGCAATATCATCACCGGTTGTGGCAGAGCCCATTTGTTCAAGCCCACTTAATAGCACGGTATGGTATAAACGAGCCACTTCCATATAGTCGCGCTGAGATCGAGGCCCGTCACATAAGTCTCTAAAGTTCGCCAATAGCACCCCTTGGGATTGCTGGCGAATATTCACCTCACGGCCTTCAATTTCAATGGCGTCAGTGAAGACTTCTGATTCTGGAGCAAGCTGGGCAAAATAGCTTAACAAGTTGGTGTCAGCCTGCTCATCCAGTGGGTAATGGTAAATCTCTGCTTGCTCAAGGGTTCGCAAGCGATAATCAATCCCCGAATCCACATTGAGGATTTCGCAGTTTTGGTTTATTAAGGCGATGGCGGGTAAGAATCTTGCGCGCTGTAAGCCATTTTTATAGAGATCATCGGGAATGATGTTTGAGGTGGCCACTAACGCGACCCCTTCTTTAAATAAGTGCTGGAACAAGGTGCCCAGTAACATGGCATCGGTAATGTCAGAAACAAAAAACTCATCGAAACAGATGATGTTATATTGCTGCGCCATTTTGTTAGCAATAGTGATTAACGGATCTTGAACACCGTCAAGCTCGCCTAAGTCATGGTGCAGCTGGTGCATAAAGCGATGAAAGTGGGCTCGCAGTTTTTTATCCGTTGGCAGCGCATCAAAAAAAGTATCCATCAAATAAGTTTTACCACGGCCTACTCCGCCCCACAAATATAAGCCTTTGACGCTAGGAGCTGACTTTTTAAGGCCGATTGAACCTAACAGCCGACTCAATGAAGACTGCTGAACATCGGCAGCGATAAGTTCTTCATAAACACGTTGTAATGACTTTACCGCTTGCTCTTGGGCTAAATCATGGGAGAAACCTTCACGGGTTAAATCTTGCTGGTAATGCTGCCAAGGGCTTAACTGCGACACTGGGACTACTCTCTTTATACTGCTGAAATTCGACATAACCATAACATATCACCCTTAACTGACGTAACGGTAAACCATATAAAAATTAACCTTTGTTAATTATGGCTGAACTTATTGAAACTTAAATCACTCCGAGGTTATATAGTCAATACAGCTAAACTGAAGTTGTATTTACGCCAGTCACCCATAATATGTGTATAAGCAAAGATTAATTTTCAAGGAGCAAGAATCAATGAAACCCAAATTAACCTTAGTTTCAGCAGCGATATTATCCGCCTCTTTATCGTTAATGCCGGCGTTGTCCCAAGCTGCAATTCCACAAACTGTTAATGGCCAAGCGCTACCTAGCCTCGCTCCCATGCTAGAGAAAACCACTCCTGCTGTTGTCTCTGTAGCCGTCAGCGGCACCCAAACCTCTAAACAACAAATTCCCGATGTGTTTCGATATTTCTTTGGCCCTAACGCCCCCCAAGAACAAGTGCGTGAACGCCCTTTTAGAGGCTTAGGCTCAGGGGTCATCATTAACGCTAAAGAAGGTTATATTGTCACTAACAACCACGTTATTAATGGCGCTGATGAAATTAAAATTGGTCTGCATGATGGCCGCGAAATTGACGCAAAACTCATTGGCTCCGACCCTGAATCTGATATTGCTCTATTACAAATAGAAGCGAAAAACCTTACCCAAGTTAAACAAACCAACTCTGATGATATCCGTGTCGGTGATTTTGCTATCGCCATTGGTAATCCCTTTGGTTTAGGGCAAACCGTGACTTCAGGTATTGTGAGCGCCCTAGGCCGCAGCGGTTTAGGGATTGAAATGCTGGAGAACTTTATCCAAACCGATGCCGCTATTAATAGCGGTAACTCCGGCGGCGCCTTGGTTAACCTTAACGGTGAATTAATTGGTATTAATACCGCCATTGTGGCGCCAGGCGGCGGCAACGTTGGTATCGGCTTTGCTATTCCGGCCAATATGGTCAACAACCTTATTAATCAAATTATTGAACACGGCGAAGTCAAACGTGGCGTACTTGGCGTTATGGGGCGAGACTTAGATAATGAATTGGCCAAAGCCTTTGGTCTTGAAACCCAGCACGGCGGCTTTATTAGTGAAGTCATGCCTGATAGCGCCGCTGACAAAGCAGGTATAGAAGCGGGTGATATCATTGTCAGTGTCAATGGTAAGCAGATTAAAAACTTCCAAGCCTTGCGTGCAAAGGTCGCCACCATGGGCGCTGGGGCTAAGGTTAAAATTGGCATCATTCGCGATGGTGATAATGAAACCATTAATGTCACTCTTGGCGAGTCTAATACCAGTTCAGGCACCAGTGCTGATGCATTGCACCCAATGCTTGAAGGGGCAGAGTTAAGTAATAGCCGTAAAGGTATTGAAATTGCTGAGGTAGCTCAAGGATCGCCAGCCGCCAGAAATGGACTCGAGAAAGGCGATTTAATTGTCGGGCTAAATCGCAGCAAAGTAAAAAGCCTTAAAGACTTAAAAGAGCAGCTAAAGACCCAGCAAGGCGCGGTCGCATTGAAAATATTGCGCGACAATAAGCTGCTGTACTTAGTGCTGCGTTAAAGCACTCCCGAATAAACCTTGTTGTTTTATCCAATAAGCATCGTAGCCCTGTTACGATGCTTAATTTTTTTAATCATGATAATATCTTGGGTACTTTTTCATAATTTAGTCAGCCAATGAATTTCAAAGACACAATTTTATATTTAACCAAAGCTGTAGCATTTGGATTAGTCATGGCGGCCGCTTTCATATTTGTTACTTCGATAACCAACAACAGTAATTTCAATAATGGCTTAACCACTACCCAGCACCACAATGACTTATCCTTTGCTAAAGCCGTTCGCCGAGCAGCGCCTGCTGTGGTCAATATTTATAGTCTCAGTTTAGATCAAAATAGCCCATTAAATTCAAGCTCGCTTCAAGGCTTGGGATCTGGGGTTATCATGAGTAAAGAAGGCTATATTTTAACTAACTACCATGTCATCAAAAAAGCTGATGAAATTGTTATTGCACTGCAAGATGGCCGAAAGTTTACCTCTGAGGTTGTCGGCTCAGATCCAGTCACTGATTTAGCGGTACTTAAAATAGAAGGTGATAACCTGCCTATTGTGCCAATCAATTTATCCAAACCTGCACAAGTAGGCGATGTGGTGCTTGCCATTGGTAACCCTTACAACTTAGGCCAAACCATTACCCAAGGCATTATCAGTGCAACCGGCCGAAACGGCTTAAGTTCAGGCTACCTTGATTTCTTACAAACCGATGCTGCCATTAATGCCGGTAATTCTGGCGGCGCACTTATCGACACCACTGGCGAGCTCATTGGCATCAATACTGCCGCATTTCAAATCGGTGATGAAGGTGGCGGCCACGGCATTAACTTTGCCATCCCCATAAAGTTAGCCCACAGCATTATGGGTAAATTGATTAAAAATGGCCGCGTTATTCGTGGCGCGTTAGGGATTTCAGGCGAGCCGTTAAGCCCTGTGATGGCGCAAATCCTCAACTTACCGGATTTAAAAGGGGTACTGGTAACCGCTGTTGATCCCAAAGGGCCTGCGGCAGATGCAAAACTGCGTCCAAGAGATGTGATTATCGCTTACGCCGAAGAGAGTGTCCCAGGGGTTGAAATGCTGATGGATAGAATTGCTGAAACAGCGCCCGGAGATAGCATTACAATGACCATCATCCGTGAAGGTAAGTCTTATGATGTGCCAGTGATTATTGGTGAAAAGGCTGTCGTGCCTTAAGCGCAAATGACAAGTTACAAGTTACAAGTTACAAGTTACAAGTTACAAGTTAATCATAAAAAAAGTCAGCTACCTTAGGTAACTGACTTTTTATTTTTTACGATAAAGCTTTCGTAAACAGCTTAAGCAATCTGCAGCTTATGCAATACGAACCACTTCACCGCCGATGGCTTTAAACTTCTCTTCGATATGCTCATAGCCACGGTCTAAATGATAAATACGATCAACTGTGGTAGTGCCATCAGCCATAAGGCCTGCAATCACCAAACTCGCTGAAGCGCGTAGATCTGTCGCCATCACTTGTGCACCGTTCATGCGCTCAATACCATTAATGATGCAGGTGTTACCCTCTAGCTCCATTTCAGCGCCCATACGGCTTAACTCTGGTACATGCATAAAGCGATTTTCAAAAATCGTTTCAGTCACATGACTGGTGCCTTCAGCTAATGCGTTTAACACACAAAATTGCGCTTGCATGTCCGTTGGAAATGCAGGATATGGCGCAGTTTTAATATTAACCGCTTTAGGGCGCTTGCCTTGCATATCAAGTTCAATCCAATCGTCGCCAGTATTAATCACCGCGCCAGCATCTTCAAGCTTTGCCAGTACCGCTTCTAGGCTTGAAGGATCAGCGCTTAGACAGCGGATTTTTCCGCGCGTCACAGCTGCTGCCACTAAAAATGAGCCGGTTTCGATGCGATCAGGCATCACTCTGTGGTTACAACCAGAGAGCTTTTCAACCCCTTGAATGCGCAAGGTTGCGCTGCCAACACCGGTAATTTTTGCGCCCATTGCAATTAAGCAATGCGCTAAATCATTAATTTCAGGTTCGCGAGCGGCGTTTTCAATAATGGTTTCACCATCAGCTAAGGTCGCAGCCATCAATAGGTTTTCTGTGGCGCCAACGCTGACCATATCCATAAAGATATGCGCGCCTTTTAAGCGGCCATCAACTCTGGCTTTAATGTAACCTTCTTTGACCTCAATGGTCGCGCCCATTTGCTCTAGCCCTTGCAAATGCAAGTTCACCGGTCTGGCGCCAATAGCGCAGCCACCAGGCAATGACACATCAGCGGTTCCAAATCGAGCAAGTAACGGCCCTAAAATCAAAATAGAGGCGCGCATGGTTCTAACCAAATCGTATGGCGCACAAAACTCATTGAGATTAGTGGTTGAAATACGATATTGGCTATTGCCTAACTCAGTGACATCAGCACCTAGGCAGCGAAGTAATTCACAGGTTGTTTTTACATCGCGAAGGTTAGGTACATTCGAAATGTTAAAGTCAGTTTCAGCTAAAACACCAGCAAACAGAATCGGCAAAGCCGCATTCTTGGCACCAGAGATGGTCACATCCCCGGCAAGGGGCTTGCTGGCTTGTATTGTTAATTTATCCACACTAATTCTCTACACTCAGTCTTACGCTTACATATTAAATAATTTTTCACGCTTCCACTGAGTCGGCGTAAAAGTCTTGATAGTAAGCGCATGTAACTCACCACTGGCAATATGTTCATTCAGTGGTGCATAAATGGTCTGCTGCTGCTTCACTTTACTCATAGCGTCGAACATTTCGCCAACTGCAACCACTTTGTAGTGGCTACCATCTGAAGTCACATGTACTTCATCTAGGGTTAACGCCTCTGATAAAATCTGCTCAATTACTTTGCAATCCATGAAATGTGCTACCTTAAATTCAATGCTATTGTTCTATGAAAAAGGACTCTAAATCATACAACTCGATAAGTTTTTTTAGATGCTTACTCGGATTAGCCAAGCTCCTTGGCTGAGTGTTATCCCCATGACAATGACCTAAACATATTAGTTCAAGCAATAAGGCCACGCCTGCACTGTCAACATACTCTAAAGCAGACAAGTCTAACACTTGAGTCGTATCAGTAAACAATTGTTGTTGATTTGGCCACAATTCTCTGACCTCAACCTGAGTTAATTGCCCTTTAAGGTGACAAATATCACCTTGCTGTGAAAATTCAATCACGCAGCATTGCCCTCATCCTGATCTAAGCGAATATCTTGATTGGTGCGCTCATAAAGCATGTCGATGACCTTATCGACGCCCTTTTGGCGAATTAAATTGGAAATTTCTGATTGCTTTGACGCCAACAAACTCACGCCTTCCGCCACCAAATCAAACGCTTTCCAGCTGTCATCTTTTAAACGTCTGGCTTTAAACACCACTTTAATGGGCGGACGGCCATCTTCAATAATTTCGACGCGGACATCGATCATTTTCTCGTTACTAAAATCAGCAGCCGGGAAAAACTGTACTTGCTGACCCGTGTACTCAGTAAAGGCTTGGGCATAGGTTGCCACTAAATAACCTTCAAAAGCATCCACAAAACGCTGGCGTTGCTCTGGAGTCGTATCACGCAGGTATTGCCCCATCACTTTATACGCGGCGTATTTATAATCCACATAGGGCATAAGTTCCTCGCGGACGATAACTTTTAAATAGCTTAAATCATTGTCAATGAGGGCTTTGTCTTTATCAAAACGCGCAAAGGTTTTCTCTGAAACTTGCTGCACTAGCTTGAAAGGATCACGGGTGTCTATGTCATCAGTCGTCAGCTCTGCGGCGCAAAGCGAGTTGATGCTTAACCATAAAAAGACACTTAACATAACGCGAATAAACTGCTTCATATACCGCTCCTACTTATCATCCGATGACATGCTATAGATTAACTGACCGATTAAGTCTTCCAGAACCAATGCTGAGCGCGTGTCATAAATTTTATCGCCATCAGCGAGCATTTCAATATCGTCATCCATAAAACCTGGGGTTAACCCCAAAAACTGCTCACCCAATAAACCAGCAGTTAAAATCGATAAGCTGCTAGTCTCTGGAAATTGATCATATTGCTTATCCATAGTGATGGTCACTATCGGGACTAACTTTTTAGAGTCAAGCTGAATATCAGTTACTCTTCCGACAACCACCCCGCCCACTTTGACTGGCGAACGTACCTTTAAGCCACCGATATTGCTAAATTCGGCGTTTAAACTGTAAGTCGCCTGATTAGGCTTAAGCTCGACATTGGCCACATTAAATACCAGCACACAAAATGCCACTAAGCCTGACAATAAAAACAATCCAACCAATAACTCTATTTTCCGTGTCAACATACGACTAAACCACTTTAATTAATGAATGCAAAATTTACCCAACTTACCTCTCGCTAACACTCAGCAGTTAACATCAATTGCCGAACATAATCGCTGTCAGTAAAAAATCGAGCGCTAACACTGCTAAACTCGCCTGAACCACAGTAGATGTGGTCGCTCGGCTAATGCCTTCAGGGTTGGGAATCACTTCATAACCACGATATAAAGATATCCAGGTTACCACTACGCCAAAAAGCACGCTTTTGATTAAACAATTTACAATATCTTGGCGCCACTCAACCGATGCTTGCAGAATTGACCAAAAAGAGCCGCTATCAATGCCTTTCCATTCAACTCCCACTAAATGACCGCCGATAATGCCAACCAGACAAAACATCATCACTAATAATGGCAGGGTGATAACCCCCGCCCAAAAACGTGGCGCTATGATTTGGTGTAAAGGATCAACCGCCATCATCTCTAAGCTTGATAACTGCTCGGTTGACTTCATTAAGCCAATTTCAGCGGTTAACGCTGAGCCTGCGCGCCCTGCAAAAAGTAATGCCGCAACCACAGGACCAAGCTCTCTTAATAAGCTCAATGCCACCATGGGCCCTAGGCTTTCCACCGTGCCAAAGTCAGCCAGTACCGTATAAGCTTGTAATGCCAGCACCATACCGATGAACAGGCCTGAGACTATGATGATCACCATAGAGCGAACACCCAGCACATAGACTTGCTTGGTGATTAAGCCAATATCTTTTTTAAAATTCGGCCAACGGACAATCGCGCCCCACAACATCAGCCCCGCTCGGCCTAAACCTGAAATAAAATCCAAAGCAAAGCGGCCAATATTACTGATAAAGTTAATCGCGCCCACTTAACATCTCCTGTTGATAGTCTTCAGCCGGATAATGAAAAGCCACCGGCCCATCGGGTGCTCCATGAATAAATTGTTCAATTTGTGGATTGGTTGAAGCCCGTAATTCAGCAGGCGTGCCTGAAGCGATTACTTTTTTCTCGGCGATAACATAAACATAGTCGGCAATACTCAATACTGCATCCACATCGTGAGACACCACCACCGAAGTCAGCCTCAATGTTTCAGATAATTCGCCAATCAATTTCACCAGCACCGCCATTGAAATCGGATCTTGACCGGCGAAAGGCTCGTCATACAAAATCATTTCAGGCTCAAGTGCAATCGCCCGCGCTAATGCAACTCGGCGCTGCATGCCGCCGGATAACTCATTGGGCATCATCTGCGCCGCGCCCCGCAGCCCCACGGCTTGCAGCTTCATCAACACAATTTTACGAATGATAGTTTCAGCTAACCCTGAGTGCTCACGCAGCGCAAACGCCACATTATCAAACACATTCATATCGGTAAAAAGCGCCCCACTTTGAAACAACATGCTCATGCGCTTTCGCTGCTCAAATAATTGTTGCCGCTTCAGTTGGTGGATGTTTTGCCCAGCAAAAAGCACCTCACCACTATCAGGGGTTAATTGACCGCCGATAAGTTTAAGTAAGGTGGTTTTACCTATGCCGCTTGGCCCCATAATGGCGGTCACTTTGCCGGTTGGAATGGTGAGACTGATATCATCAAAGATAACCTTCGTCCCTCGGCTAAAGCCCATGTTCTTAACTTCTACAAGGGCTGACGTAGTGGGCTCTAAACTTGGAGTAGACATGTCTATAGAGGAAATAATAGCCTTCCTAGAGAACGAGATGTAGAGCTGGATTGTACGAAATTGCACAAGAACCTACAACAAATCAATCACCATGCGTTACAATCCCTAACAATTTTCGCAATAGCGACGATTTTTGTTAATATCTGACAAAAATATCGCCATAACTCAAATAATTGGAACAAGATGCTTTTTAATATCATGATGCTCATCGTCGGATTGGGCGCATTAGTTTGGAGCGCAGATCGCTTTGTTTACGGAGCTGCCGCCTTTGCTAGAAACTTAGGCCTCCCACCAATGTTAATCGGTTTAACCATTGTGGCCATGGGCAGCTCAGCGCCAGAAATGCTGGTTGCTGCCACCGCATCAATGGAAGACATGAGCGATACTGCAATTGGTAACGTGCTCGGCTCAAACGTGGCTAACATCACCTTGATATTAGGGGTTACCGCATTGTTTGGGGCTATTTCAGTGCGTTCAGAAACCTTAAAGCGTGAAATTCCAATCATGATTGCGGCAACCGTATTAGCTGGCTACCTTATTCACGATGGCATGCTCACCCGCGTTGAAGGTGGGGTATTATTAATCGCATTTTTCGCCTTGATGGGCTATTTCATTTGGAGCGCGATGCGAAATAAGAAAAAAGATGTCCTAGCTGATGAGTCTGACGCAGAGATCCCTAAAAATGTACCCACATTACATGCTATTATCTGGATCATTGTGGGTATGGTGTTATTGCCACTCTCGGCAGACTGGATGGTGACGGGCGCGGTAGGCATTGCCAAGACATTTGGCTTGTCAGATCTGGTCATCGGCTTGACCATTATTGCCATTGGCACCAGTTTACCGGAACTAGCAGCATGCATCGCTGGCGTCCTAAAAAAAGAAGACGACCTCGCGATTGGTAATATTGTTGGCTCAAACATTTTTAATATTTTAGCAGTGCTGGCCATTCCTGGGCTGATTGCCCCAGGTGAAATCGACATCAATGCAAGCGGTCGAGATTTTTACATGGTACTAGCAACCAGCACCGCATTAGCAGTACTGGTATTATCGAGCGGCGCTAAAAAGCAGCTTACTCGTTGGCATGGAGCCCTTTTATTAATCGTCTTTATTGCGTACCAAGTTGTCTTATTTCAATCACAATAATGGGGCATAAAGATGTGTGACTCACCAAAGCGTAACCCGACATCGCTTTGGACAATAGAGAGATACATATGACAGAACAAACACAATTGCGCCAATGGGGTCGTCAAGTCATTGATATTGAAAAGGCAGCATTAGATAACCTTTATCAGTATGTTGACTCCGACGAGTTTGGCCAAGCCTGTGAACTCATTTTAGAATGTAAAGGCAAAGTCATTGTCATGGGCATGGGCAAATCTGGCCACATTGGCAATAAGATTTCAGCCACACTCGCCAGCACAGGCACACCTGCATTTTTTGTTCACCCAGGTGAAGCAAGCCATGGCGACTTAGGCGCACTGGCAAAAAATGATATTATTTTAGCCATATCAAATTCTGGTGAAGCCAGTGAAATTCTCACCTTAATGCCCGTTATACAGCGCATGGGTGTCCCGGTAATCGCGATTACTGGTAAACCAGAATCTAACATGGCCAAGCTATCTAAACTGCATTTATGCATTGAAGTGCCTGAAGAAGCCTGCCCATTAGGGCTAGCACCAACATCAAGCACCACCGCCACCTTGGTAATGGGTGATGCCTTGGCCGTAGCATTATTGCAAGCGAAAGGCTTTACCCGTGATGATTTCGCCCTATCCCACCCTGGTGGCTCTTTAGGTCGTAAACTATTACTTAAAGTCAGCGATGTAATGCACAAAGGCGCTGATATTCCACAGGTGAAAAGTGAGCTCTGCATTACTGAAACCTTATATGAGATCTCAAATAAAGGTTTAGGCATGACTGCAGTGATCGATAATGCAGACAAGCTAGTAGGGATCTTTACTGACGGTGATTTACGCCGCGTCATCGATGCTGAAGTGAACCTGCGTACTACCGCTATTGCCGATGTAATGACAACAAACTGCATTACCATCAGTCCAGGTATTTTAGCCGCGCAAGCATTACAGATTATGGAAGAAAAAAGTATTAACGGTTTAATTGTCGTAGACGAGAACCAACGCCCAGTCGGCGCACTTAACATGCTCGATATGGTTAAAGCTGGAGTCATTTAACATGTCATTACACGAAACACTGCACCAAGGTTTTTACGGCCCAATCTCTGATGATGTTTGGCAAAAAGCCAAAAAAATTAAGCTGCTTATTTGCGATGTCGATGGGGTCTTTTCCGATGGCCGTATTTATTTAAGTAATGCAGGGGAAGAGTTAAAAGCATTTCATACCCGTGATGGTTATGGCATTCGCTCTATTTTAACCAGTAATATTCATGTTGCTGTGATAACCGGCCGTAAGTCTGCCATTGTGGAAAATAGAATGACCGCTTTAGGTGTCACTCATATTTATCAAGGTGTTGATGATAAACTGGTGCCCTACCAAAGCCTGTTAGATACCTATGGCGTTAGCCCAGATGAAGTCGCCTATATCGGTGATGACATGGTTGACTTACCAGTGATGAAACAGGTTGGCCTTGCAGTTTGTGTGGCTGATGGCCATCCTTATGTGAAACAACATTGCCATATGACCACCACCATTAACGGCGGAAATGGCGCATTACGCGAACTCACCGATTTGCTATTACTTAGCCAAGATAAGTTTGAAAATGCCCACGGAATGAGTATATGAGCCGAGTGACCTTCGCTATTATCGGATTTTTTGGCGCAGCCTTAGTCCTTTATTGGCAAGTACAAGTTAAACGTAGTCAGATGGAGGCAAATAAATTGCCTGCGCCTGCTCGCCCTGATTTTATCGCCAATGACTTACGCACCACTGAATTTAATGAGCAAGGTTTAGTGCAAAGCCGAGTCTCAGCGAAATACATGGAGCACTTTCAGCAAAGTAATGAAACCATGTTTACTGAGCCTGTCTACCTTATTTATCCTGAGAATGGTGAAGCCGAATGGCAATTAAGCGCAGATTTAGGCAAGCTGAATAATGAAACAGGCAAAGTAGTTTTAGAAAATAATGTTATTATTGATGCAATAAACATCGACGAGCCAGTACAATCTTTGACAACCACCATGTTGGCACTCGATATGAACACCATGATCTTGACCTCAGATAGACAAATTCTTGTTACTGGGTCAGATTTTAATATACAAGGTTTAGGCCTGTATGCTGATTTAAATGCTCAAGAACTTGAACTTTTAAGTCAAGTAGAAGGAACGTATGAAGCAAAGTAAACTTTTGATTGCCTCGCTACTCAGTGTAGTCAGTATTGCCAGCGCATATGCAAAAGAAGGCGATTTACAGCAAGAGCTTAAAGTCGCAGCTGTGAGCCAAAAAGCTGACATAAAAAACAATCAGGTCATCTTCTATGGCCCAGTTAATGTGACCCAAGGGTCGATTAACATTAATGCCGACGAATTACGCGCATTTGGCACCGAAAGCGGCGCCCAAAAAACCATGGTTGCCACAGGTAACCCTGCGACATTCTCGCAAGAGTTAGATGACGGCCGTATTGGTACTGCTAGCGCAAACGAAATTAGATATGAACTTGCTACTAGCATTTTAACCTTAACGGGTAATGCTAAACTGGACCAAGCTGGCAGCCAGGTTACTGGCAACCTAATTAGCTACAACATTGAAAAGCAGCAGTTAATTGCTGAAAGCACCGGTACTGGCGAAGATCGGGTTATCACTATTTTTCAACCAGAAAATCACCCTGACTTGATTGATTCTGAAAACAAAAAAGATGAGCAACCACAGTTACCAGACAGCACCAAACCCAGTGACGACACGCCGCCAGCAATAATTGAAAACAACAACTTATCTGCTGTAGAGGCTGTAAACTCAACTGAAGTAACCGAAGTAACTGAATCACTTAACGCTGAGGCGCAGGCGACATTGTCAGCCCCAGCAGCTGAGCAAAATGACTAATGACCCAAATTACGTTAACCGCTGAAAATCTCGCTAAGAGTTATAAAAGTCGCCAGGTAGTAAAAGATGTCAGCCTGACGGTAAAAACCGGCCAAATTGTGGGCTTACTTGGCCCTAATGGCGCGGGTAAAACCACCACCTTTTATATGGTCGTAGGCCTAGTCAAAAGTGATAAGGGCCGCATTCTGATCGATGAAGATGATTTAACCGCAGATCCAATGCATTTGCGTGCCCGAAAAGGCATTGGCTACTTACCTCAAGAAGCCAGTATTTTTCGTAAGCTCACAGTACACGATAATATAATGGCAGTACTTCAAACTCGCAAAAGCTTATCAAACGAGCAGCGCATCGAAGAACTGGAACATTTATTAGAAGAATTTAACATAACTCATATCCGTGATAGCCAAGGTATGGCGCTATCAGGAGGCGAGCGTCGCCGCGTTGAAATTGCACGCGCATTAGCGGCAAATCCTAAGTTTATTTTATTAGATGAACCTTTTGCAGGGGTAGATCCTATCTCAGTCATCGACATCAAGAAAATTATTCAACAACTTAAAAGCCGTGGTTTAGGGGTGCTAATTACCGACCATAATGTACGTGAAACACTTGATGTGTGTGAGCGGGCATATATTGTCAGTCACGGAAACTTGATTGCTGAAGGAACACCAGCTGAGATCTTAGTCAATCAGCAAGTTAGGTCGGTATACTTAGGTGAACAATTCAAGCTATAGTTAGCACTATTCAGTTTTTAGTATGGCATTCGCGGCCAACAACAAACCTTAATCTAGTCTATTTTTCTAGGATCATAAACTAGCTTCCACACTGTTTGTCGCGATGATGTAATTCAATTAGGGACAAGCGGTACATGAAAGCCTCACTCCAACTCAAAATGGGTCAACACTTAACCATGACCCCACAGTTGCAACAAGCGATTCGCTTATTGCAGCTTTCCTCATTGGAGCTACAGCAAGAAATTCAACAAGCACTTGATTCAAACCCGCTATTAGAGCTTGAAGACGAATTCACTAAAGCCAAAGAACCGGTAAAAGAAAACGCCCTGCAAACTGACACCGATTTTAGTGATAATAGCCAAGTCACCATAGAAAAAGACACCTCAACGGTTGATACCACTGAATCGCTCACTAAAGATTCGATGCCTGAAGAACTCCCTATGGATACCACTTGGGATGAGGTGTATACCGCCTCACCGACTTCTGGCTCTGGCGCTGTCTCAAGCGGTGATGATATGCCGTTTCAAGGCGAAACCAGCGAAGGCTTGTACGAGCATCTTGAATGGCAAAAAAACCTCACTCCCTTTTCTGAAAATGACTTAGTGATTGCTACCGCCATTATTGATGCCATTGATGAACGCGGTTACCTCACCCAGACTGTTGAAGACATTTTGCAATCCTTAGGCACTGACGACATCGAACTCGATGAAGTTGAAGCGGTACTTAAACGGGTACAACACTTCGATCCTGTCGGCATTGCAGCACGAGATTTAAGTGAGTGCCTATTAATTCAATTAGGCCAATACCCTGATGAAATTCCTTGCATAGATAATGTTAAGTTACTGATTAAAGATCATCTTGATTTAATCGCCGGTCGTGACTTTAGGTTACTGATGCGTAAAACCAAGCTTAAAGAAGATGACTTACGTGAAGCCATTGAATTTATTCAAACGCTCAATCCACGTCCAGGCTTGCAAATTACCCCCATTAAAGATGAATACGTCATTCCTGATGTCACTGTACTTAAAAAGAATGGTCGCTGGGTGGTCGAGCTCAATCCAGATAACATGCCTAAAATTGGCGTTAATCAGCAATACGCCGCTATGGCCAAAGGCGGTTCAAGCCAAGCTGACAGCCAATTTATTCGAGGTCATTTACAAGAAGCCAAATGGTTTATCAAAAGCATCGATAGCCGTAATGAAACCCTATTAAAAGTAGCCAATTGTATCGTGCAATTTCAGCAAGGTTTCTTTGAGTTTGGTGAAGAAGCAATGAAGCCGATGGTGCTCAATGATATTGCTGAAGCGGTTGAAATGCACGAGTCGACCATTTCACGGGTCACGACCCAAAAATACATGCATACCCCCCGTGGACTTTTTGAACTAAAATATTTTTTCTCAAGCCATGTCAGTACCGATGATGGTGGAGAATGCTCTTCTACAGCCATTCGCGCATTTATTAAAAAGCTCGTGGCTGCAGAAAACCCGAAAAAGCCTCTTAGTGATAGTAAAATGACGACACTATTGGCTGAACAAGGGATTAACGTTGCTCGGCGTACGATAGCCAAATATCGAGAAGCAATGCTCATCCCTCCCTCAAACCAACGCAAAAGTTTATAAATTTTTGTTATTGGAGGATGAACTATGCAAATTAACCTGACTGGAAACCATATTGAAATAACCCAATCGTTACGGGAATACGTGCAAACAAAATTTTCAAAACTTGAACGACACTTCGAACAGATCAATAATGTACATGTTGTGCTCGATGTTCAAAAGCTACAACAGATTGCTGAAGCTAAACTGCACCTCAAAGGTGGTGAAGTGTTTGCTGTATCGCGTAACGCAGATATGTATGTGGCAATAGACGCCCTGATAGACAAGTTAGACCGTCAGGTAATTAAACATAAAGAGAAACTCACTAAGCATTAACGATGGAACTTCGTACCATCCTGCAGCCGGCGTGCACTACCTGTGCCACTCCGGGCAGTAAGAAAAAGGTACTGGAATTAATCAGCAATTTAATGGCTGCCCAGTACCCAACCCTTTCTTCACAGGCTATTTTTGAAAGTCTAATAGCGCGTGAAAAAATGGGCAGTACAGGTATCGGAAATGGCATAGCAATTCCACATGGGCGCTTAGATAATATCGAAGAACCCATTGCAATTTTAATCAAATGCGAAGAGCCAATCGCCTTTGATGCCATAGACAAGCAACCTGTAGATATTTTATTTGCGCTTCTTGTACCTGCAGAACAGTGCCAGCAACACCTAAGCACATTATCTAGCATGGCAGAGAAACTCAGTGATAAATTGATACTTAAACGACTTCGAAAGAGTCATGACGCTACAGAACTTTATCAGGTTATTACTGCATGAAACTTGTCATCGTATCGGGACGTTCAGGTTCAGGAAAATCAGTGGCACTGAGAGTGCTTGAAGATTTAGGTTATTACTGTGTTGATAACCTGCCACTGCCACTGATTGGCAGCCTGCTTGAACAGCTTAAAGATAGTAACGAACTTGTCGCCATTAGCGTCGATGTGCGTAATATCGAAGAGCAAGGCAAAGTGCTCAAAGAGCAAATTGCTTTACTGTCTGACGATACCAGCATTACCAGTTTCTTTTTAAACGCCAACGATAAAGTGTTACTGAAGCGTTTTAGTGAGACCCGCCGATTACACCCACTGTCTAAAAATCAAATTTCGTTACAAGAAGCCATTAAGCTTGAAGGGCGGTTACTCGAACCCATAGCTAAAATGGTTGATCACTATATCGACACCTCGCAAACTAATATCTACGACTTAAGCGATCATGTTCGGCAAATCCTACTAGGCAGTGTTGATAAAGAATTAGTGGTACATTTTGAGTCATTTGGTTTTAAGCATGGCATGCCGGCTGAAGCAGACTTTATGTTTGATGTGCGCTTTTTACCTAATCCACACTGGGAGCTTGAATTAAGGCCCTACACTGGTTTAGATGCGCCCGTACAGGAGTTCTTAGAGCGACAGCCTTTGGTGAATAAGTTTATCTGGCAAATTGAAAACCTCTTTGACACTTGGATGCCACATTTAGAGCGTAATAACCGCAGTTATCTGACCATTGCCATTGGTTGTACTGGCGGTCAGCACCGTTCGGTTTATATTGCCGATCAGCTCGCTAAACGTTTCAACAACTCTAAGCACAAAGTCAGCGCCCGCCATAGAGAGCTTGGCATTGAATAAGCTAACCACAACGCCAGCTGAAACGCCGGCCTATTCAAAGCAAATTACCATTAGTAACAAGCTAGGCTTGCATGCGCGAGCGGCGACTAAACTGGCCATTTTAGCTACCGAGTTTGACGCGACTATCACCCTTATCCAAGGTGAGAAACAAGCCAGTGCTGCCAGTGTATTGGGATTATTAATGTTAGAAAGTGGCATTGGTAAAATCATTACTGTTGAAGCTCAAGGCCGTGATGCAGAGCAAGCCCTAGAGGCCGTATGCAAGTTAATCAACGATAAATTTGACGAAGAAAGCTAACCGTCACCGTCCTGTAAATCTTCGCGATAACACAGCCTCTCAGTTTCAGCATTATTTTGTTAGCTATACTAAACACATCACAGCTCAGTATTAAGCTATTCATGGATTACACATAAAGCTTTCAGGCATTAGAAATTTCTTCATTCTTTCCGGTGAGTTAAGTTAACATTTCATCATCGTCTTTTTCAGGAGTAGCCAATGGGTATCGAAGTCATCGACAGCGAACTTACCGAACAACGTCTTAATCAGCTTACACAAGCATTAGGTAGCGGTATGTTTGTCCATGTCAGAAATATGCTTCATGACATGGCCGCCTCCGATGTCGCATTGATCCTTGAATCATCACCGCCGAAAACTCGTCAAGTGTTATGGCAACTGATTGATCATGAACAAGCGGGTGAAATTCTAGAAGAACTCGGTGAAGAATTAAAAGATTCACTCATCAGTGCCATGACGCCCGAAAAAGTGGCCCAAGCCACCTCAGGCATGGATACCGATGACTTGGCTTACATCTTAAGAAGTTTGCCAGATGCCGTTTATAAAAAAGTACTGCAATCCATGAGCAGTCAAGACCGCCATCGCGTCGAACAAGCACTGTCATACCCTGATGATACCGCTGGTAGTATCATGAATACCGACACGGTGACTTTACGCCCTGATGTTAATATTGATGTGGTATTACGCTACTTGCGCCAGCGTGGCAATTTACCCGACACCACAGATACCTTATATGTGGTTGATCGCAACGATCATGTTCTTGGTGGGGTGCGCCTTGCCGATCTGCTCACTTGTAACCCCAACTCAACCATTCGCAGCATCATGGACCCTGAGTTAGAAAGTATCCCAGTAGATATGCCAGACAATGAAGTGGCGCAATTGTTTGAACGCCATGACTGGATTTCAGCACCTGTGGTGGATGAGCAACAAAAACTACTGGGACGTATCACCATTGATGATGTGGTGGATGTTATTCGTGAAGACGCCGAACACTCAATGATGGGGATGGCGGGTATGGATGACGATGAAGATACCTTCGGCCCGGTGATGAAAAGTACCTTCAGACGCTCGCTATGGCTTACCATTAACTTGTTTGCCGCCTTGCTTGCTGCATCAGTGAGTAATATGTTTGAAGGCACCTTAGAGCAATTTGCCACCATCGCGATTTTAATGACTATTGTCCCTAGCATGGGCGGTGTGGCAGGTAACCAAACCTTAGCTCTGGTTATTCGTGGTATCGCCTTGGGTCATATTGGCCAAAGTAACTCACGCTGGCTAATTGGCAAAGAGCTCGCCATTGGTTTTCTTAATGGCCTCATGTGGTCGGTATTGGTCTTCTTTGCAGTGTGGCTATGGAAAGGTGATATGGCACTGGGCGGTCTCATTGGCGGCGCGATGCTCATTAACATGACCGTTGCCGGACTAGCGGGTGCCAGTATTCCACTCATACTTAAAAAACTCAATATCGATCCGGCATTGGCTGGCGGTATGGTACTGACTACAGTCACCGATGTGATTGGCTTATTCGCCTTTTTAGGCTTAGCGACCATTTTCTTAATGTAGCACCGTAAAACAGCTTCTCTGACCAGCATAAAAAGCGGCATTCATTGCCGCTTTTTTGTGCGTTAAAACCCTAGACTTTTAATGGTTACTTTTTTTTACCAATTAAAATCAATTCGCACCAAAATAGCACTTTTGCACCAAGATGTTTCACGCCTACTTTTTAGAGCTAACACTTCAAAAAAATAAGTTACTGTAATAAAAGGGTAAAATATTTATTTCATAATTGGCACAAGTATTCCATTGAGTTATGTATCACTAAAGAGGTAGTGTTTAATTTGACCAATTTGGTGGATAAATTTAAGCCTTATAAATTTGAATAGCAGCAGGAGTCGATGATGAAATTATTACACACATGTTTGAATCTTTGTCGTAATCAGTGTCACTTTTATAAGCATGTAGGCTGTAGCCTATGGGAAGTAGAATAGTCTTATCGTTAAGCCGACGAAGTTAATCGCTTTTAAATGCTTGGAGCTAATATGTCAGCACAAACAAAGTTTTATCCCGAGAGCTTTCAGCAGCAAGTGATCGCTGAAGTGAAGCAACATAATCGATTAATTTCTGATGTTGCTAAGCAATACAGCATCTCAGCAAAAACGGTTTACCAATGGGTTAAAAATAAAGAAACCACGATGACATCAAAAGCTAATGCCGAGGGCGTGACCACTCGCAAGCGTACACAAGCTAAACAGAAAAGCGCTTTAGTGTCAGAGATAGCTCACTTACAACTAAAGTTATCTCAGCTGAATCAGCAGCTGTTATCGATTAATAGCAATTAGTGGGGGTTAACACAGTTCCGACAAACTTGATTGAATTAAACGCTGCCCCCATCAGCAATTAATTAGCGACAAATCTATTTTAATAATAGAACTGCTTAGCCTCAAGTTTGTCAATTTTATTACAAAAAGCTGATATAAAGCAGCTATGTAAGTTAAAACCTGCAACAGGGACTAACAATAATAATAGGTCGCAGGAATGCCAAAAGGCAGTGTAAGGCCGGTACTAATGAAAGGATGTCATTGGTGCCCGTAAAGACGAAACGAATTGATGTTATAACCGTTCCGGCAAGTTTGATTCGATAAGTGCACCACCCCAAGTGTACTTATTAAGAAGCTAATATTCCGACGATAAAGGCTTTTAAACAATCAAGCTTGTCAATTTTATTCAAGCTCAGTGACTGCATCACCCCATGATTGCATTGTCACGAAATTGAAACCTGCAACAGGGACTAACAATAATAATAGGTCGCAGGAATGCCAAAAGGCAGTGTAAGGCCGGTACTAATGAAAGGATGTCATTGGTGCCCGTAAAGACGAAACGAATTGATGTTATAACTGTTCCGGCAGGTTTGATTCGATAAATGCACCACCCCAAGTGCATTAATCAACTAGGTTATATTTTAACGATATAGGCTTTTAAACAATCAAACTTGTCAATTTTATTCAAGCTCAGTGACTGCATTCCCCCCATGATTGCAGTATCACTGAATTGAAACCTGCAACAAGGCTAACAATAATTATAAGTCGCAGGTATGCCTACAGGCAGGTAAACCACCCTAAGGTAAGGATGTCATTAGGGTGATTGGAGATAGATTCAGGCAGGTTTGATGTGTTGCTAACTGTTCCCCAGCAGTAAGTAATAGAGGTTTTATTAGGGCTTAAGCACCCAAGGTAATACCACTATCAACATGGCTAATTTATCCGTTTCAACAAGGTGACGGCATTCTTCCCCATGCTTGCATGGTCACTGAATTGAATACCTGCAGCAAGGAATTAAAACAATAATAAGTCGTAGGCAAGCAATAGCGTAACCCTAATGGACGGAAGCCATAAGGGTGAATTAAAAAAGCATAAACTAGGAGATGTATTACGAGTATTAACTAATTTGACAACCAATAGCTTTGAGCTAATTGATTATCGTCCCCAGCGTCTATCAATTGAGGAAACATTCTATACCCCTTACTTCATGGAATTGCTTTCTACTATCAAACCTATTGAGTCCGTTGACGACTATTTGGACATGAGCAACTGCTTCTCTCCCCAGTTTTCGTAGTGAGCGAATGAATAAGTTTTCATCAACAACAGTTTTAACGCCGATACATTTTGTCGGTAGACAATGCACAAAAAGCCCTGATGGAAGGATCCATCAGGGCTTTTTTATCTTTAAAGGTTATTAAGTACTTAACTTGTATAGACACAGCGCCACTTAACTAGTCTTTTTCTGCGGCTAATGTCATATAGCGTTGTGATGACCAGTCGAAGTAATACTCTTGCCCTTGCCACTGATAAATTGTTCTGCCGTCTCTTTGGATAGCGCGGGCATTTTCAGGTAGCTGGGTTAAGCCACTGGCGTATTCAATACTGGTGGTGGTTCGTTTGGGTGGAGACACCGGTTGCTCTTGCTGCGGTTGCACATAGTTTCTGCGGTAATGGCGATCATAGTAATCATAGCGATAGGGCGTTTGCCAACCATTATTCCAACCATTGCCCCAGCCATAATTCCATCGATTACCCCACCGATTATAATAAGGGTAACGCCAGCCGTTATTCCATCCCACACCGACACCCCAGCGCACTGATGAACCTGAATGGCGTGAATAACCATGATGATGACGATCAGAGGTGAGATATCGCAGTTGCGGCAAGCCATTAAAAGCTTGCATGCTAGCTGAAATCTTATGGGGACTCGCGTCCTGAGCATTAGCCCCTTGGGCATTAGTACTTATGCCAAGCATTAAACTCAAGCCTACAGTTACTGAGATATAGCCTTTTAAGCTCATCCGATAGAAAGCGCTAAAGTAGCTCTTTGGCAGTGTCTGGTGTGCTTCTTTGTTCATCTCACGCCCCCTCTTTTGTACCTAAGCATGTAGCTAAGCAGCAATATCTATCGCTGCTAACCTAGGACAATTAAATGGCAATTACCCTATAAACTAGTCTAGCTCAAAACAGCTTATAACCATCGCTTAACTCTATTTTATAGAAATACTCATAAATACGCGGACAATAGCTCTGTTCTGGTTAATTCAAATCAACATGTGCTGAACAAACATCGCTTAACCCTATTTTATAAAAATGCTATAGTGCGGCCCATATAGCGTTTAAAGAAGAGTAAATTAGCCATGAGTTTTAAGGATTTACGTAGCTTCATTGATCACCTTGAAGCTAATGGTGAACTAAAGCGGATTAGTTATGCTGTTGATCCCAATCTAGAAATGACTGAAATTGCCGACCGCGTCCTGCGCTCTGGCGGCCCTGCGTTGTTATTCGAAAACCCAACCAATAACGACATGCCAGTTTTAGTGAATTTATTTGGTACTCCAAAACGTGTAGCTATGGCGTTAGGTAAAGACGACCCACTGGCTTTACGTGAAGTCGGTGAATTGCTGGCTTTTTTAAAAGAGCCAGAACCACCAAGTGGCTTTAAAGACGCTATCGCCAAAATACCTAAATTTAAACAAGCGTTAAACATGCCGCCAAAAACTGTGCGTAATCCACCTTGCCAGGAAGTGGTATTAACTGGTGACGAGGTGGATTTAACTAAGCTGCCCGTACAACATTGCTGGCCTGGGGATGTGGCGCCTTTAGTGACTTGGGGACTGACCATTACCAAAGGCCCCCGCCAAAAAAGACAAAACTTAGGCATTTATCGCCAGCAGTTATTAGGTAAAAACAAACTCATTATGCGCTGGCTCGATCATCGCGGCGGCGCACTAGACTTTAAAGACTTCAAAGAAAAACACCCCGGTGAGCGCTACCCTGTGGTTGTGGCACTCGGCGCCGATCCGGTGACTATTTTAGGCGCGGTAACCCCAGTGCCAGACTCAATGAGCGAATATGCTTTTGCGGGTTTACTGCGTGGTGAACGCACCGAAGTGTGCAAAGCCATCAGTTGCGACTTAGAAGTCCCTGCTACCAGCGAAATCATTTTAGAAGGCTATATCGACCCTGAAGAAATGGCTGAAGAAGGCCCTTATGGTGATCACACTGGTTACTATAACGAGACTGATAAGTTCCCAGTTTTCACTGTCACCCATATGACCCAGCGTAAAGATGCGATTTATCACAGCACCTACACAGGTCGTCCACCGGATGAACCTGCCATGTTAGGTGTGGCACTAAATGAAGTCTTTGTGCCGATTTTACGTAAGCAATATCCTGAAATCATCGACTTTTACTTACCGCCAGAAGGCTGCTCATACCGCATGGCAGTGATTTCAATTCGTAAGCAATATGCCGGACATGCCAAACGGGTCATGATGGGCGCTTGGTCATTCTTACGTCAGTTTATGTATACCAAATTTATCATTATCGTTGATGAAGACGTCAATTGCCGCGATTGGCAAGATGTGATTTGGGCGATTACCACCCGTATGGACCCAACAAGAGATACGGTTTTAGTCGATAATACGCCGATTGATTACCTTGATTTTGCCTCACCTATTGCCGGTTTAGGTTCAAAAATGGGCTTAGATGCTACCAATAAATGGCCAGGTGAAACTGACCGTGAATGGGGTACACCAATAGTGATGGATCCAGCAGTAAAAGATAAAGTTGATCAAATGTGGGATGAATTAGGTATTGATGATAGCCCAACGCTATAATGCCCAGCTAAAGAGTTAACCCTCTACCCTACAAATAAAATAAAAACACCCTTCAAAGAAAGGGCTACCAAGGATGTTAGATGAACACCATTCGCTGTAAAGTTGAAAAGATTACCCCATTTAATGACGCTGTTTTTCAGGTCATACTTAAACCAGAAGTCACTTTTGACTTCAAAGCAGGGCAATACTTATCCATCGTTATGGGAGAAAAAGACAAACGTCCTTTTTCTATCGCCTCTGCACCTAACGCTGATTTAATTGAGCTGCACATTGGCGCCGCGGTATCAGAAAGCTACCCAATGCAAGTGGTAGAGCGCTTAAAAGCGGATGGATTTATTGATATTGAAGCCCCTGCTGGTGAGGCTTTTTTACGTCATGACAGCCAACGCCCTCGCATCATGATTGCTGGCGGCACGGGCTTTTCATACATTAAGAGTATTATTGAGCAGCAAATTGCTAGCGGTCATACAGTAAAAACACAGTTTTACTGGGGTTGTCGTAACGAGCAAGCCATGTACTACCAAGAGATTGCCCGCCAATGGCATGCAAACCATGAATGGTTAGAGTTTATTCCCGTTGTTGAAGAAGCGACAGCTAACTGGAATGGTAAACAAGCCAACTTGCTTGAGCAAATTAACCAAGATCATATCAGTTTAGTGGGCTACGATATTTATATTGCTGGTCGTTTCGATATGGTGGGTGCTGCCCGTGAAGTATTCCGTGGTATGGGCGTAGAAGAAGCTCACTTATTCGGTGATGCCTTCGCATTTATTAAGTAAGCTCAGCTGATAATCAGAGCTGAACTTAAGCAATAACACCTAGCGCCCTTTGTAATACAAAAATGCCGACTTAATCAGTCGGTATTTTTATTCCGCCCCCTCTTTTAAAGCGTCATTAGCCTTGTGGTTCCGATATCAATTCATTACCATAATCGCCTATTTTCTATTTTCTAGGCTTACGTACTAATGAAGTTATCTGTTTTAGACCAAACCATTTTTGACCACCTTTATCGTGATATCAAAGAATTTCGCAGCACCTTTGATTTACCTATCGAAAATGCATCAAGCCTAGATGACAAAGCTGATACCCTGCACACTTCACTTATCATTGAAGAGCTCACAGAGCTTGCTGAAGCGGATTGCCGCGTTGAACAAGCTGATGCAATCGTTGACTCTGTTTACGTATTAATGGGGCGTTTAGTCCACTTAGGCGCAGCAAAAGTCAGCGACCGTCTAGAAATTAGTTATTTAATCGATTTATTACTGGCGGTAGCTAAAAACCGTGAAGTTAACTTCATTGAATGTTGGGATGAAGTTCACTCAAGCAACATGAGTAAAGTGTGCCGTACTGAACAAGAGTTAACAGAAACGATTGCTCACTATGCTAAACAAGGCGTTGACATTGTTGGTAGTACTAAGGGTAAGTTCATCATTGCTAAGTGTGCTAAAGATGTTGAAATGGCCGGTAAAGTGGTTCGTCAAGGTAAGGTATTAAAATCCGTTTATTACCGCCCAGCTGATCTCGAAAAATTAGTAAAAAACTAAACAACCACTAAATCCGTTGTTAACCAAAAAATGCGTCCACTGTGGACGCATTTTTTATGGGTTACGTTTAGTGTAAATATGAATTTTTAAGCCGCTTCAGACTGCTCAATATCAGCCAGTGCCGCGACCACCTTTTCAGGTTCAGCCACATTAATATGCACCACAGTCAGCTTTTCAACTAACTGCCCTAATCCACCAAAATACCATTGTGGCGTTTTAAAACGGATAGTTAGATTAGTCTGTTCACCGCGCCCTACTGATAATTCGTCATCGACAACCTTTTTGTTTGCTTGATTCACTGCAACCGTTTCAATTTCGGTAAGATCGATCGCCATAAAACCCCAAATGGCATTATTTACCACTAACCTATCGCGGATTATATAAAGTGAATAGTGGCGTGATATACGGTAATTCGCCACCAGCATCACCAAACTTAAGCTGATAAATGAAGAGACAATAATCGCTGCTAACTCACTCCAGTTAACCAACAACATATAGCTGGCCACACAGCTAGTTAAACAACCGATAAGCATTAATAACAAATGCCAAGGCTTGGCACTCAATAACTTAATATGGCTAATGGCAGTGGGGTGATTGCGTGAAAACCATGGAATGGCGTAATACCAGTTAGTCGGCTCTCCAGCGACGATGAAGGCGATAGACAAAGCCTTTTCATCTTCATCTGCGTACAGCTCAACCGCACTCACTCGGGGGTCGCCCTTTACCTTTCTGACCTTCAACAAACCGCGAATTATCGTGAAAACCAGATAAGATTCAATGATCAACAGCACTCCAATAATGGGGTACTTTAACCAAGCAACAAACTCAAAATACTCGGCGATACCTGCCGGAAAGCTCAGCCTAGCGACCACGCTGCTAGTACTTAAAATAATAATCAGCTTCCACCACTTTTGGCTGCCTTTTTTGATAATGCAGTACCAATACGCCAACGGAATTAAGCCAAAGTAGCCAATAGCAATAAGGCTTAATCTTAACTCGTCATTCGCAGTCGATAGGGATTCTGGGGTTAACTGCACCCCAATAGTAAACAGTACTATCGCAAAAGCTAAAAAAAGCAGTCGATACTTAACTATGGGTCTCATGTAACAATCCTTGTTATTGATTTATAATTTAAACTTATGTTTATGGCTTAGTTTTTTGTTTTTTGTTTTTTGTTTTTTGTTTTTTGTTTTTTGTTTTTTGTTTTTTGTTTTTTGAAACTATTGCGCCTAATCATTGACCACTGACACCCGTTTTAGCATCAAATAACCAGCCTAAACCATATATCGCCGACATCGGAAACGCCATACTGTGATTGGCTGCTGGCATTAGCATTAACTTGGCATTGATACCTGAGCCATTAGTGGCGTTTAAACGATTTTTTTGTTGTAGCAGCTGATAAAACGACTTGGCATCTGTCACCATATCTTGCCCAAACTCGCTGCTTGCCGCTGTTTCTAACGCTCCGACACCAATAAATACATTGGCATTTATTGATTTAGTGATAAATTCCGGCTCGCGAAATTGCTTTAGTAACTGCTGTTTATCAAACCAAAATGGTGGACTCGCCAGTACATAGTTATTAAATAATGCAGGCTTATTACGTAAGATATAGGCGCCAAACAAGCCGCCTAATGCATGGCCAACATAGGTGTTTTGCTTAGGCTGAGTGCGGTAGTGTTGATTAACATAAGGGATGATTTTGCTGGCAAACAACTGCATGTGGCGCTGCGCCTCACCGGTTGCTTGGGTTCTGTTGCTATCAACTGACGGGGTGTAATCACGCATACGACTTGCTGCGGGGCTGCGGCCTTGCTGTCCTGATACTGCCACTAAAATAGCCAGCTGCATGTCAGTACGGTCCATAGACAAACGGGTTACACCAGAGACCACTTGAAAGCTGTACACTGCATCAGTCATATAAATAACCGGATAGCTTTTTAGCTTATCAATTTGGTTGTAGCTATTGGGCAGTTTGATATAAAGATTATAGGTGCGATCGCTATCCTCTACCTCAACCACTGTGGTGTTAGGTATGGTAAAGCTTGCAAACGCGGCGGGCACCGCGCTTAAAAAGAGGCTACAGCATACGATACTGCGAAAAAGTATCATAAAGCGGGAAATGGTCATCAGCTATCCTTGTTGATGTAATTTTTCGCCCTATTCTACGCACTTATTGAAGAAAATAAATAATCTGCGCTTAATGCCATAAATAGTGCAAAACCTGCCAAATTATTATTCAGAAAAGCCTTAAAACATGGCGCCCGTTCACGGCCATAAATAAGCCATTGCTGATAGCAACTAAAGGCAATAAAAGTGCTAATACCAATGCCATACACTAACCCACGTTCCGCTGACCAACCTGCCATAATAAAACAGCCTAAAGCCGCTAACTGAAACGCGGCAATCCATTGGCGGTCGTATCGGCCAAATAAAATTGCTGTAGATTTAATGCCGACTTTTAAGTCATCATCTCTATCAACCATGGCATACATGGTGTCGTAAGCTACCGTCCAACACCAATTGGCGACAAATAACCACCAAGCCTCAACAGGCACATAACCTAGCTGCGCAGCGTAGGCCATAGGAATTGACCAGCTCCACACTATGCCTAAAAACATCTGCGGCATGTTGGTTACCCGTTTCATAAACGGATACATGATGGTCAAAATAATGCCAACAACCGATAGTTTTACCACCAGCGGATTTAAAAATAATACTAAGCTAAAAGCGATTAACGCCATCACCACAAATAATACCAGCGCTTCTTTACTGCTGATTTCACCTGAAGCCAATGGTCGCATCTTGGTGCGCTCAACATGGGCATCAAGTTTTCGGTCAGCAAAATCATTAATTACGCAGCCACAAGCGCGCATGATGACCACCCCAAATATAAAGATGGTCAGCACTTTAACATCTGGCATACCACCGGCAGCAAGCAATAACGCCATTAAACACGGCCACATTAATAACAAGGTGCCAATGGGTCTGTCTAGGCGAGTTAAGCGCTGATAAACCGATAATTTTTGTTTAAACGTCCATGAGACTGCTGACATGGTTTACTTCACTCCTGCATTTGAAGTTTCACATTTCTTATTTGTCATGTTTTATTTGAAAACCCATGACTTTTATTATTACGCTTAGGATTATGTCTGCTCTAGTAAAAAATTGCCCTAACACGCTTCAAGTTTTGCCAAAGAAACCAATAACCATTTGCTACCAAAATCAGTAAAATTCACTTGAACACGCGCTTTATCTGCTGTGCCTTCAAAATCTGTCACTATGCCTTGGCCAAATTTAAAGTGTTTTACTTTTTGACCCACTTTAAAGCCACTGTCATTGGCAATAGATTGTCTTGGCACATTAAAACGGCTACTCATTTTAGGCGCTGATACCGAGGCTTTCATGCGAATTTCTTCAACATACTGGCTAGGGATTTCACCGATAAAGCGTGATGGGCTCGCATAATCTTCGCGGCCATAAATACGGCGTGACTCAGCATAACTGATATACAGCTTTTGCATCGCACGGGTCATGCCAACATAACAAAGGCGGCGTTCTTCATCCAAACGATCTCCCTCATCTAATGCCATTTTACTTGGAAAAATACCTTCCTCGACCCCTGACATAAAGACCACAGGGAATTCTAAGCCTTTGGCTGAGTGCAAGGTCATCAGCTGCACCGCATCGGTAAACTTATCCGCTTGACCTTCGCCTGCCTCTAATGCCGCATGAGATAAGAACGCATTTAACTCGCCCATATCTTCTAGCTCTTCTGGCATTTCAAAGCTGCGGGCTGCAGTGACAAGTTCATTTAAGTTTTCTACTCGTGACTGGGCCTTTTCACCTTTTTCGGCTTCGTACATAGCTCGCAGCCCTGAACGCTGGATAACCTTGTCAGCCATGCCATACAAGCTCATATCGCTAGTGTCAGTGCGCATGCCAATCACTAAATCCATAAAGCCATTCACGGCATTAGCAGCGCGGCCAGTAAGGACTTTTTCTTCAATTAAGCGCAAGCTTGCCTGCCACATGGTCATTTCTTGCTGGCGTGCGGTTGAGCGAATGATATCAAGGGTACGGTTACCAATACCACGAGTTGGGGTGTTAACCACCCGTTCAAAAGCCGCATCATCATTTTGATTATTGATAAGACGCATATAACCCATGGCATCTTTAATCTCTTGGCGCTCGAAGAAACGCAGGCCGCCGTATATTCGGTAAGCTAAGCCTTTATGGAGCAGGGCTTCTTCCAAGACCCGCGACTGGGCATTGGAGCGGTATAAAATGGCGCACTCTTCTAGCTTGCCGCCGTTATTTTGCCACTCCGCCATTTTGCCAACAATAAAGCGCGCCTCATCCATTTCATTAAAGGCGCAATAAACCGCGATTGGCTCGCCAGCGTCATCTTCAGTCCACAGCTTTTTGCCTAAACGTTCTGGGTTGTTGGCAATTAAGTCATTGGACGCATTAAGGATGTTGGCCGTTGAGCGATAGTTTTGCTCCAATTTCACTGTGGTAGAGCCCGGGAAATCGGTTAAGAATTTATGCAGATTCTCAACTTGGGCGCCGCGCCAGCCGTAAATAGATTGATCGTCATCGCCAACAATCATCACATTGGCTTCTTTGCCTGCTAGCACTCGAATCCAGGCATATTGAATGGCGTTGGTATCTTGAAATTCGTCCACCAAGATATGCTTAAAGCGTTCTTGATAATGGGCTAATACATGGGGTTTATTGAGCCACAACTCATGGGCGCGCAATAAAATTTCGGCAAAATCAACAAGGCCTGCGCGATCGCAAGATTCTTGATAAATTTTATAGATGTTTAATAAGTTTTGCTCAATAGGAAAGCCACCCGCATCGATATGCTTAGGGCGTAATCCTTGGTCTTTTTTGCCATTAATGTAGCCTTGGCACTGACGCGGCGGATATTGCTTTTCATCTAAATTGAGACTTTTAAGAATACGCTTTAATAAACGCAGCTGGTCATCTGAATCAATGATTTGGAAGCTTTGGGGTAAGTTGGCATCTTGGTAATGAGTGCGCAGCAAACGATGGGCTAAACCGTGGAAAGTACCAATCCACATACGGCCCATGTTACTGCCAACCACTTTCTCAACTCGCTCGCGCATTTCTGCGGCGGCTTTATTGGTAAAAGTTACCGCAAGAATAGAGTATGGACTTTGTTGTTCGACCTGCATAAGCCAAGCAATACGATGGGTTAATACCCGAGTTTTACCACTGCCTGCTCCAGCTAAAACTAACATGCTTGAAAGCGGTGCGCCCACTGCTTCACGCTGCTTTGCGTTTAGGCCGTCTAATAATGATGATACGTCCATTGGTCCTCCCAAAAATCAAGCAGGAAGTATATCAGTTCCTAGGCGGCTGCGACTAGGAACTGTAACGGATTCTTTGTGGGGATTTTATTGTGATGTCTGCTGAGCTAAGTAAGAAGCTGAACTTAACCCACTGGGTAGCAATTTAAACTATCTCAGCCGCCACTACCGAGATTTCAACCAGTAAGGCCTCACGGGCCATTTTAGCGGCAACACAAGCTCGAGCAGGCGCGTAGCCTTCAATCACCCACGCATCCCAAACCGCATTCATTTCAGCAAAGTAGCTCATATCTTTGACATAAATAGTGGCTGACAAGATGTGCTTTTTATCACTGCCCGCTTGCAGTAATAACGCCTCAACTTTATCCAGCATGGTTTGGGTTTGCTCGGTGATATCTTTGGTAGCATCTTGGCAAACTTGGCCACATAAATAGATGGTGCCGTTATGTTTTACAATCCGGCTCATTCTTTTGCCCGTTTCAATTCGTTCAATGCTCATGGTGCGCTCTTTTTGATCTGTTAATGGCGCTATTATCAGTTAAGTCAGCTCACAATGACAACTGAGAAAAACTCACTGGGCTGTTAAGCCCAAAATATCAATGCCTTGTCAGCGCTATAGGGCTAACAAGGCATAAGATTGACATGCAATTGATTATTTGAACATCAGTTAATCACTAACACCTGCGGCTCATTGGTCAAACTATGACTCCACTGCTGATAGATAGGCTCACTGCCATCATAAAACCATACCACTGCCATTAATGCTCGTTGATGGTTAGCAACCAATAACTCTTCAGACAATGCGCCTTCATCAAGGGCGCCGCGCAATAAGCAAGACTCAAAGTTAACGCTCACTTGGGTGCCATTTTGCTGATAATCATCACACAATGAAAAGTAACCGCGCTGGCTTGATGCTAGTTGCACATTAATGCTTAAGGTAAAGGCTGCTTGTAGATCAAAATAGGCATCAACCACCAAGTCATCAATTGAGGTTGCTGGCGCAGCTTCTGGCTCAGGTTCAGTTGGCCTTTCTGGTGTCTCGGGTGTCGTGGTCTCTGGGGTTGTATCTGTCGTTGTATCAGCTGTTGATGTCGCAGGCGTGGTCACCGCAGGCGTGACTGGCGGTGGCGAGCTATCATCGCCGCCACCGCCGCCACAAGCAGTTAAAAAGCTTAATGATAGAGCCATGGCTAGGCTAGTGGCTGTTTTAGCTCCTATTTTAGATCCTCTTTTACAAGCCGAGTTAATGTCTGTGTTAATACCTGTGTTCATGCCTGTGGCAATAGCTTTCGTCGCTGTTAATAACGTATTTGCTGCCATTTTGGTTTGAGTTAATGTATTCATAATATTCACCTTAAAATTCCGTTTCTTGCTTAAATTGATTAATTAAATTCACACTGCTCACTGTCAGGGTTAATCCTTAAACAGTAGCGAGTCAGTGGCGGTTAAATACCAATAAGGTTTGGTCTCACCGCTGGCATCTGCTGCAAACTCAATAAACTCAACATAAGCGGCATCAACACGTTGTAGCTCTGCAGGATGCTGCCATGTATCAGGCACTTCAATCGCCCAGCTCATACCGTTTTTATCTTGGAAATAGTGCCCTTGTGATGCCGTTGAAGCATCGTCATGCATCCCTAAAAATCGCGTATCAAACTTATCGGTTGGTGCTTTGTTTTTCAGATGGATTTCTAATTTACGTCCTGGATTTTTACCATCAGTAATATTTTTAGCCGCTAGGCCGTGATCAGTATCTGGAGTAGCAAAAATAAAGGGGTCATAAGGAAATTCAGGCATTTCATCAACATGTATCGCATCAACAAACGGTACTGTCATTTGCCATGTGGCACGGTATTGGGTGCCGCAACCGGGTTCAGTTCTGAAATATTCACAACCATTACCCGCTGTAACGTGTTGCCATAAGTCTTCAGTAAATAACAGCACCGCATTGGTTTGCCCTTCTTCAAGTGGTGAGCTGGTTTGCTTAACGCCTTGGACGCGCCACTCAATGGCTGACTCTTGCACATTGCCGCGGCCGATATCAGGTAATTGCACCGCAAAGCCATTGTGATACCAAGCGCCCATTGCCACTAATTGCGCATCGAAGCCCACACGGCGAACCATGTCATTTTTACTGTACTGGGTAATACGTAACTGCATCACCACATCGTTCATGTCAAAGTCACCTTGATAAGGGTATAAATCCTCGTAAGCAAGGGTGGTAAATTCTGACGATGATGGGTAATAGCTGATAGTGATGCCGGTTTCAGTGACAGTGATAGGGTAATCTTCTACTTCACCATCACTGACACCGCCTGTGGGTAATAAGTTAGCCTCTGAGCTCAAACGAAAACGTGACCAGGTTGCGCCAGTTTTAGCCCAATTAGGTACATTAATCGTCACAGTTGAGGTGCCGCTACTCACTGAGCGGGCAATAATCACTTGGTCTTCAGTATCAAACTGACCATCTTGGCCCCAATCAATCCAGCCATTAACATAAGCGCCATCACCTTCTACTGTGACTAATAACACCGCTTCTTCACCCACTTCAAAACCGGTTGGCATACTGATGCCATCGTCATCATCAATACCATCACTTTCATCATCTGATAACGGCGCAGGATAACCGTCGGACTCATTATCGATAACACTGCCTAATGACATGCCGGCAACCATATTATGGCGAGCACCATTTGAATCAATGAGGGTGCCGTAACTGTCAGGCGCATCACCAAAATCAACACTGTCCCCCACTGGTACTTCCGCTAATGCACAGCGGGCACCATCATTGGTAGAAGATGACGGGCCGTAAGAGAAAAGCTCAGCCTCTGGGGCGTCACTTTCAACGTTAACCTTATAAACGTTACCGTCGCCGTTGTTGCTTAAATAAAGGTTGCCATCAGGGTCAAAAAACTGCGCCCCAAAGGTAAAGTTACCACTGTCTTTGGTAATAA
Organism: Shewanella sp. UCD-KL21; assembly: GCF_001957135.1. Lineage (GTDB taxonomy): Bacteria > Pseudomonadota > Gammaproteobacteria > Enterobacterales > Shewanellaceae > Shewanella. The sequence goes on from NZ_MPHK01000006.1 coordinate 114,815, forward strand.
CGCTTGCTAAGGTTTCAGCTGCACCTGTTGCTGGGTCAATCTTGAGTAATTGACCTGTGCTGCCATTGGTTACTGCATATAAAAAGCCGTTACTTGGGTGAAAGGCAAAATCGGTAATTGTGTATGAGGCATTGGCTTTACTACCAGGCACAATATTCATTGGATGGTCATTTCCATCTAATGGCACAGTAAATAAACCCACTTTTTTACGATAGCCGTACCAAACATTTTCGTTAATCGCCACATCACCTACATAGAAACCAGAGGCTGCCGCTGCCGCACTATCTTTAGTGATGGTTAATGGTTCTACTTGGTAATCTTCGCCCACTTTACCAACCGTATTATGTTCATAATCCCAACCGTATAAGTAGTTATCCATGTAGCTAAAACCGACACCGTTGAGTGATTTGTTTAAGCCCATATCAGGCGACAATACCGTATAACTACCTGTACCCAGTTCAACCCCAAAAGTTTTTGGAATGCCTGCTGGCGTTTGAATGATGAATGCTTCGGTAGGACAGGCACTAAATGGCTCAGCGGCATTGGTATTAGCACTGAACAAAGCCATGCTAGTACCAATAGCAATACTGCTTAAACCAAGAATATTGATGATTTGAGACTGAAGCGGTTTCACTTTAACTATTGTTGTTTTTAATGTTTTCATATTGGCATCTCGCTATTCGTTATCAGGATGTACTGAGATAATGCACAGCGAATGCCAACTTTTATTATTGATTAAATACAATAAGTTAGATTAACAACAAGATAATAACTCAATGCTAAAATGCATTCTGCAACGCATTCTGAATTTAATAAGATGGGTTATTGGAGTAAGAAGGGTCTATAAGTCGAGTGTTAGAGATATGGACTGGTCAACCTAAATTGGACACTTTTAGTTGAGAATTCTCAAATTCTACAGGTGACAGATCACCATTAGCAGAATGAAGTCGCTCCAAGGTGTAATATTTCATGTAAGCAGCCACATCTTGCTTCATAAACCGTAAGTGTCTAGGCAAAGACACATATCTTTCACTATGCTGCTGATTTATGTTGTTCCCATATTTTATTGGGAGATACATAATGAAAACTTTCGCGATCAACAGCAGTGGCAATAGCTCATTCTCGCTCAGCAACAAAGCGGCTTAAATATCAGCACTTATTGCCGTAAGCACAAATTATCAACCTCTAGCTTTTATGCTCACAAAAAACGCGTGGCATTGACTGAGGGCGCTTTCGTCTTTGCCAAACTTTCACAACACAAAGTCACCGAGCATAAAATAACCCAACACGATCTCATACAAGCACAAACAGCTATCACGTTAGCGTTTGCTCAGGCCAAGTTGCAGTTACCTCACTCAACCTCGCCGAGTTTTCTCGCGCAATTATTGCGGGGGCTTACTCGATGAAGATGTTTATTGACCCGCCAGCCATTTATTTGCATCGCGATGCCGTGGATTTTCGTAAGTCCATTGATGGTCTTGCAGCATTAGTTAAATCTGAGAAAAGCGCGCGTAAGCGTATGCGTTATCTCGCCTTACTTCATTTTACCGAGGGCCATTCTCGTACAGCCATAGCCAAAATGCTGAAGGTCAGCAGAACCAGTGTAAATGCTTGGGTTGCTCATTATTTAACTCATGGTATTAGCGGCCTAGATGATAAACCGAATCCAGGTAGACCCGCTCAATTATCAGTAAAACAACTGGAAAATCTGAAAGAATTTGTACAACGTCAAAGCCTGTCTGACAGTGGCGGAAGATTGATGGCAAAAGATGTCAGTCTTTTTATTCAGTCTGAATTTGGCGTGACCTTTAAACAGGCCAATATCTACAGGTTACTGCATCAATTAGGATTGTCATGGATAACGACCCGCTCTCGTCACCCAAAACAATCTAAAGATGTTCAGGACGCTTTTAAAAAACTTCCAGTTGTCAACGATCCTTAACACCCCAGGCCATGTGGCGTTAGATCGCATTGATGTTTGGTTTCAAGATGAAGCCAGATTTGGTCAGCAAAATACCACTACTCGCATTTGGGCGACGAAAGGAACCCGACCACGAGCGGTAAGGCAACAACAGTTCGAATCAGCGTATTTATATGGCGCGGTGTGTCCGGCAACGGGCGCGACAGAGGCTATTATTGCCCCGCATGCCAACAGTGAATATATGTGGGAGCATTTAAAATTAATTTCAGAGGCTACCGAATCGGGTCGCCATGCCTTGGTCATTATGGATGGTGCAGGTTGGCATCAACAAGGTCTGACTGAGGACTTTGATAATCTTAGTATCCTTAAGCTTCCTCCCTATTCTCCAGAACTCAACCCTATAGAACAAGTATGGCAATGGCTTCGTCAGAATGAACTCGCCAATCGTTGCTTTAGTGGATATGACGATATTGTTGAGCAGTGTTCCATTGCATGGAATCGATTTATTGAAGAGCCAGAAAGGGTGATTCAACTATGTTATAGACGGTGGATAAAGCTGAACAATTAATTAATGTGATTTGTATTATATTGGCGCACTGTTTGTGTTTTGTAATAAGGCCAAAAATAAACTCAAACTGCTGTATTGAAATAAGACAGGGTTTGCCCTTTGGTATAAGCGACTAGAAAAGCAAAGGTTTAAATGGCCAAGTAAGGTTGACCATCAAGCCTACCCCTTAACTGAGCAGCTGCTTTCATGGCTGTTATCAGGCTTTGATGTAATTGGTCATAAATCACTAAACTACCAATCTTTAGGTTAAATGAGACGAATAAAGGCGATCTTTTTTCAGTGAAGGATCGTTGACAGCAGACACTACACTGATTAATGGTTAACCCCTTTTTAGGCTTGTTATTTCTGATACACTGCGAGTATGAACTACCTGACGACCCAGCACAACTCAAGCAAATTCTGCTTGAGTTGCAGCAAGATTGGCGACGCAAAATGACATTATTTCTCAAAAAGATGCCTAATTGCTGAGCAAAGTGCGCAAATCCATGAGTTATTAGCCCAATACAACGCTAGGCTAGCCAGAGAGTTTGCTAAAAATCAGAAAAAGGCCTGGTGCGGGCGAAGTGTTTAATGAGGCTGAAGCTGAGTTAGATACAGAGCAAGTCGATACACTTGATGAACAAGATAAAGCACTGCTTGCTGAACCGCCCATTTTCGATAAATCATCAAGGCAACCTAAGCGTCAGCTATTGCCTGCTGAGCGTCCTCGTGAAGAAGTGACCGTCGATATTGATGAAGCCGACAAGTACTGCGACTGTTGCCAAGGTCCACTGCATCCAATAGGGCACTGAGAGACTGAAACGCTGGGGTTCGTTCCTGCTCATATCAAGGTGATTAAAACGAATCGGCCGAAATATGCTTGCCGTCAATGTGAGCAACAAGACATCACAGCTGTGATAAAAACCGCCCCATGCCAGCCTCACCCATCCCGAAAAGCATGGCTCCGCCGAGCTTGCTCAGTCATATTATTACCTGTAAATATCAGTTTGGACCGCCTTTATATCGTCAAGACACCCTGTTTACCGATATTGGTATCGCCCTTAACCGTAAGACCATGTCGAGTTGGATGATACGCTGCGCCGACTTGCTTGAGCCTTTATATCAACAGCTGAAAATAAACTTACTAAAGCAAGAGGTAATCCACGCTGATGAGACCTCGCTTAACGTATTGCAAGCCGATAAACAGACAAGCTACATGTGGCTTATTGCTGCGGTGACGACTCTCTCAAGGGCAACACTTACATTGTGCTATATGACTATCATAACAGTCGTGTAGGCCAATGTGCCGTTGACTTTATTAATGGATATTCAGGATATTTAAAAGTAGATGGTTATCAGGCCTACGCCCATACCGATGCTACTTTGGCGGCTTGTTTGGCACATGTTCGTCGTAAATTTATCGAAGCCAAAGGGACGAATAAGAAGGCAGGAAAAGCTGATGTGGCACTGAAGCTTATCGGTAAACTTTACGGTATAGAGCAACAAATCAAAGACAAAACCGCCGCTGAGAAATATGCGATACGCAAGCAAAAATTTAAATCATCATTGATGAACTTCATCAATGGCTATTACAACATTAAGATAAAATCCCACCGAAAATGGCATTGGGAAAGCTATCCTTTATGGGCTGAACCAATTTGAAAAATTCAGGCGTTACTTAGATTATGGTCGATTAAGTATCGACAACAACCGCGCTGAACGGGCGATAAAACCTTTTGTGATAGGTCGTAAGGCATGGCTATTTTCAAATACGCCACGTGGTGCCCGCGCAAGTGCAATTCTTTACAGCCTCATATAAACGGCAAAGGCCAACGATCTTATCGTACATGAATATATTGCCACGTGCTTGCAAGGTTTAACTGATAACCCAAGCAAAGTTGATGCTTTATTGCCGTGGAATATCAAATCAAGTTAATTGGCTAGACGCATACCAATCATCGTGGGTGCGGAGGCCAGTGCTATTTTGTACAGCATCATAGAAACGGCCAAAGCCAATGGGCTAACGCCATTCGATTACATTGAACACTGTTTAGAACAATTATCTCAGCCTAATTGCGTCCTCAATAGCCTTTTACCCTGGCGCGTTAATCTAAGCAAGGCGAAGTTCACCGGGCGCTTACGTTTAGACACATAGATTGTTTTCAGTGAAAACAGAGTGCAGGAAACACGACCTTAAGCCGCCCACCCCTCCTGTTGGTATTGTTTACTTTTTGCACTAAAGAAGGTGGGTTTTCGTATTAAACTTTCAATGGTTTTAAGGGCCGTTCGGGGGGTATATTGGTTAATTGTAAGTTTGCTAGTTTCTTTGTTCTGAACTGCGAGTTTAGAGGGGTAAAGTAGGCCATTTAATATAACTGCCAATTGGACGCAATTGTTGACATCTCAATAAAAAATTACATTAAGATGTCAATCAATAGTTTATGTCATATAAAGTTACTAATTAGGATGAGGGCAGACCTGCCCTGAGCTGCAGATTGGAACGATAGTCACTGTTCCTGTTGGTATTATAGATTCGTTAGCTCCTCTAACAGTAAGACCATAAGATTTCATAGCTGCAAGAAACGATGTCCATGTAGTTTGAGACATGTTGGTAAACGTGTAGCTAGCTGTAAAAGGGTTTTTCTCTCTCAAATCTAAAGAATTGTGTCCGTCTTGAATTTTGATAAATTTAAAGTGGTATTGACCATCAATGTCAACAAAATCCAAAACAGCGTAAGCTAGCGTATTATCATTAAATTTAAAAACTAATGGCGGTGTGGTAAGTGATGGAGCATTATTTATAATTTTAGAAGCGCTACCAATAATAGTTGAAACTTTTTCAGCATAGACGTCTTTAAAAGGAGCGCTGTGGTTGAAAAAGTAACTTACTTGACCTTGTTTGTGACTATTCTGAACTAAATCAAATGCTGATCCTGTTAATATTTCCGGGATGACTATAGACCTTAGTGAGAAGTAACTCTTAGCATCATTGTAGGCTAACGCGTAATCCGTAAAGTCGCTAAGCTGTTGATTTTTAACTGGGATTTCTTTTGTTAGGTATTTGTATTTTTGTCGACAAATCTGTTGTCGCCCCCCTTCACCATCTGGTTCTTGAAGATATTCACATTCTATATACCCAGTTTTAGAAACTTGGTATTTTTTATAAATAATATTAGGCATATTAAAAATATGCGCAGTAACAACCCCATTTTCTGATGATAATGAGCGGGCTTTGGCCATAAACTGCTGATCAGTTGTACAGGTTTCGCAGAAAGATGTGGCTTCTTCTGAAGCTAAAGCCACTTGGGATGATACACCCAGGAGAAGGGCTATAACTAAGTTCTTATACATCATAAAAATCCTTTTTTAAATTAATGAACGCCGAGAATGTTAACCGACCGTTACCGCAGTGTAAATAATCATGCCAACCAACAGCTTATTTATTGCTCGAAAGATACCAAGGTGCGGATCGATTTCTCTTTTTCCAGAAAGACGCTCAAAAGAGTTAAGTTGGCTATTTAACATGATTCGTAATTGTACGAATGCTATCTCACCACCACTAGTTGACACGTGTAACGTTGCGGGTTGCTGTTGTCGGGTTGCAGATGACTACCAATACAGTCAAATCGAAGAGACAATAATCCCAGTGTAGATGCGTTCAAGACCTTCGAAAAAAGGGATTTTTTCGCAGAGCCCACAGGGATGTGTTCACGGCGTGTCTTGGATGCATCTGCACATAAGCCTGCGGCAGGCAATGGATTAGATTGAAGTAATGGACTTAGATAAACTAGCCAACAAAACTAAGTAAAACATTGAACTAAGATCATAAGTTATATTAAGGTATAACCACTTAAGGACAGAGTAAGGTAACCTCGAACACAATCTTCGAGCACGCCATTTAGGGAAGAAGAAGCCATTAAATAATGATGTGCCTATCAACTCCCCTAAAAAGTTTACTCTGAGCATACTAGTTAAGGAGTTTTCATGGGTAGCATACATTATTACTATTTAGTTGGGTTCATGCTCTTATCCGCAATTTTAAATGCATTCATAGAAAATGAGAGTATCGGAATAAAGTTACTTTGCTTATTTTTTTTATTCACAACTTTCGTCTTTGCCTCTCTCTTTCATTCTTTAAAGGTTAAAATTGCAAAAGAGAAAACCACGAACAAATCGCACATAACAGGCTGATTAATAATGAAAAGCTAGTTATTCACCCCTTCAATATTTTAGCCAACAATTTTTTGCCAATGATTAGGGCTTTAGGAAATTTGCGATGATTTCATATCAATCAACAGCCGATCTTTATGCATCGGCAGATATTACATTTAAAAACATGCGCTCATATTATGAACACTATTCTGTAAATTGGGAACAGTCTAAGATACATGAGCAAATTGTTGACCTAGAAAACTGGGACATTCTTTACAACGCTTCGATCGTGGGTGCAATTCGTTTAGCCTTTGAGCATGATGGGTGTTATATCCGAGATTTACAGGTTAGTGAAAAATTTCAAAATAATGGTATTGGTGCAGCTGCCCTAACAGAGTGTGAACGGTTAGCAATTAAAGCTGGTGTAAATAAACTTAGGCTACGAGTTCTTAAAATTAGTCCTGCATATCATCTATACATTAGGAATGGCTTTGAGGTAGATAAAGAAGAAGATAGGTTCTTTTATATGTCGAGAAAAATCTCCTAACAAGAAATCAATCACATTAACCATTTAACACTCAACCACGCTTATTTTCCAATAGCTGCACAAATAAGCTTTTCCATGCTTGTTGAAGATCCTGCCATTGTTGACTGCGCCAATCAGCGACTTGAGCAGGCTCATGGCTTGATGAGTGAACACTCGATAAATAACGCTCAATGGCATCGGCCAGTGAGTTAACAAATTGCTTATCATCTTGGCCGCTAACCTTTGCCTCAAGGATCTTACCCATGTTTTGCAGTTGATGCTGACGAATTTGATCCCCCAAACCATCCACATCGGTTGAGATAATGGCTTTACTCATGGCCATAGATTCAATAAATACCAAGCCAAACGGCTCCCAGCGTGATGGAATAATAACCCCGTCACATTGAGCTAAAAAGCTAGGCACATCGTCAATTTTGCCCACAAGCTCTACATTATCAAGCTGAGAAGCTAGCTGTTGTAGCAAAGGTAATTGCTCACCTTCACCCGCAAGTTTTAACACACAAGCTTGGTTAACCAGTTGCATTGCTTTGAGTAATAAATCAAAGCCCTTTTGTTGATGAAAGCGGCCATAAGCCGCCAACACAGGAACAGGATTAGCAGCTTTATCGGCATCTTGGGCCTGAGTTTTACCAAACAAACTAAGATCGCGCCCTTGCCCCAATTGAGCAATTTTGTTTGCTGCTAACAGCTGATTAGCTAGCATCCATTGCTGCTGAGATGGCGCAATAGACACCACTTTATTCATTAAGCGGTAACTTAATTTGAGCATGAAATAAAATCGCCGCGGGTGTGTAATTTGTTGATTAACAAACTGTTCGCTGTAGTGGTGCTCTTGGAGGATAAATATGATTTTAGGGTGGCGTAAGCGCAGCCATGCAATACTCAGCAGTTTGCGCCAGCTTGACGCGCCATGAAAACAAACAATATCAGCGTCAAATGTCATATTCTGCCAACGGCTAAAATCTACCTGCCGAATGTCAAAGTCAAAAGCTTGGGTGAGGATTAAAGAGCTGCATAAACTGTGCAACGCAAAATTAACGCCGCCCATATTAGGGTCATCGACACAATGCAAAATCCTCGCTTTCACTCTGACTCCTTGAGCTATCAATAACCGGCTTATTAAATTAAAGCACTGTTAAAACAATATACTTGTCTTAGTTAAATCGCAAAGTTTGTTACCCCAACGGGCTTATCCCTTTTATTAAGAGCATAAAAAAGAGGCTAAAATAGCCTCTTTTTTGATTTAACTTAGTCGCTCGACAACTATTTGGCTTTCTTATTATCTTCCAAGCCCATGCTGTCCATCCAGTAATCAAAGTTAATTATATTGCCGGGTAACACCACGCGGTTGTCTTTATCTTTTAAGCCTTCAAGCTGTTTAAGATATTGCTCACCGAGTTGTAGTCTTAAGGCGCTTTGACCACCGGGTTTTGAGATCACTACCGCCAAGCGCTCAATGGATTCCGCAGTGGCTTTAGCTAAGGTTAAAATCTCTTCGCCTTTACCTTCAGCCTCATTGATACGGCGCTGCATTTCACCCTCTGAGCGGTTAATGGTTTCAGCCATCACACCTTCTGAGCGATTAATTTTACTCTGCTTATCACCTTCACTTTGGGCTAATAATGCACGGCGTTCACGCTCAGCATTCACCTGCATTTCCATGGCATTTTTAACGGTTTCTGGTGGGGTAATATTTTTAATTTCGTAGCGATGTACTCGAATACCCCAAATCGCGCCAGCTTCGTCCAGCACTTGTACAACTTTGGCCGAGATAATGTCGCGCTCTTCAAAAGTGCGATCTAAATCTAAGGTACCAATGACTGAACGTGTAGTGGTTTGCGCTAATTGAATCGCGGCGTAACGATAATCTGTTATACCGTAACTGGCTTTAACGGGATCGGTAATCGAGATATAAATGACCCCGTCTACTTCAACGTTAACTTCATCGCTAGAAAAACACTCTTGCGGCGGCACATCAATGGTTTCTTCTTTTAAGTCATGGATATAAGCCACTTTATCAACAAAAGGCACCAAGGCATGAAAACCGGCATCTAAGGTGCTGTGATATTTACCTAAGCGCTCAACAATATAAGCTGACTTAGTGGGCACTAACCGGATAGATTGGAATAATTTCAGCACAAAAATAACAAAAATCACCCCCCAAATACCCATGACAATTAAATCGGTATCAATTCCATTCAACATTAGCGTGCTCCTTTTGCTGGGGTGTTAGTTACGGCATGGGTCACTTGCTCCATCCCTTCAAAGAAGCCTTCTAACTTGGCCATTTCAGCAGGCACCACTGATACTTGTGTTTCAGTTAAAATGTCACCCACTTGGCTAATAAACTGCTCTTTCAGCATCATATTCATCGCATCGTTACCGCCTTGGTTAGCCAGTGCGGTGCAAATCATATCCATACCTTCGGCTTTCGCTTTAGCAATAATGGTAATTTCTTGGCCAGAACCAATCGCCTCATTAATGCGTTTTCGCTTTTGCCCTTCTGAGAGGTTAATCGCCTCTTGGCGCTCACCTTGAGAGATATTAATCATGGCGTCTTTTTCAGCATTGGCTAAAGTGATTTCTGCTCGCTTTCTACGCTCAGCTTCCATCTGTTTTTCAAGGGTATGGATCACGTGTATTGACGGGGAGATATTTTTAATCTCATAGCGAAGCACTTTAATGCCCCAAGGATCTGACGCTTTGTCAATTTCACGAACAATAGACTCGTTCAAGCTGTCACGCTCTGAAAAGGTTTGCGATAGGGTCAATTTACCAATTTCTGAACGCATAGTGGTTTGTGCGAGATTAACCGCAGCTTTACGGTAATTTTCGATACCGTAACTGGCTAACTTGCCATCCATCACTTTAAGGTAGACCAAACCATCCACTTCCAGCTGGGTGTTATCTTTAGAAATACAGCTTTGTGGTGGTACATCTAATACTTCTTCACGGGTATCGTGGCGATAAGCGACTCGATCCACAAACGGCACTAAAAAATGAAACCCTGGTTGTAATACGGTTCTGAATTTGCCTAAACGCTCAATCACATTGACCTCGCGCATCGGTACAATCAACATCAATTTATATAAGATAAAAAATATAAATAAAATGGCTATGGTTAGTTCAAACATATGTCCCCTTCCTTTTGAAAAACATCTTTAGGCAGCGTAACCCCCTAAACATGACTTAATTCCTTTACTCAGTTGGCCCCCTGTTGGTGACCAAATCAATAAAACCTAATTCTGCTTATTGGTGACTAATCTTGTTTATCAGTGATGCTTTCGCCCATTAACTCAGTTTCTGTATATGGCTCAACCACTAAGGCAATATTATCTCGGCAAATAATTCGCACTTTGGTGCCTGCTTTTATTTCAGTGCCATCCCCTAGTGCTGACCACTCAGTACCAGAAAACAACACCCGACCGGTTTTTTCACCCGGGCCAATATCAGCTTTAACTGTGACAACTTGATTATATAAATCCATTTCCTCATCGGTATTATCCACATGCTTGTCACCGCCAATCATTTTTTGGGTGATATGGCGAAAACTAAGCAATAGAACCATTGAGGTAATAAACCATAAAGTGAAGCTTTGTGCGGTGCCGTCGACAATACCGGTAAATAAAGCTGCGGCAACAATGACGCAGGCAGCGCCGAGTAAAATGACAATGCCACCGGGAACAATAATTTCCGACAACATCAGCCCGATACCGACGATTAACCAGATACTGGTTGGATTTGAAAATTCCATATACCCCCCTGTAAAAACGTTATCATATAATCCCTTAAGCTATAAAATCCGAACTTGGATAATGTTTTATAGCGCTGACAACTTTCAATTGATAACTACTACGCAGTGGTAATAGTGGTGCTATTTCCAGCACAGGATATGGGTCACGCTAACCCCATATATTGGCCGCCATTATCACGACATAATATGTCAACAATACAGGATATTGGTGATATTGCAATCATATTTCATTGCTAAAGCTTAGCGATAATTGCATATAAACTGGATAAGCTCATAAATAAAAGCCAATAAAAAAGGTGCCTAAGCACCTTTATATTCAATTAGTTAAATACATTAAGCTAATAGTTTTCTCGCTGCATCAACCACAATAGCAACCGCGCTACCTTCGGTTTTCTTCATCATGGCTTCATCAGGAATTTCTTGCTGGGTACGATTAACGATAACCCCAGCAACACACGCTGCGCGCCAGCCTTGTGTAGCACACATAGTAAATAGCGTTGCTGACTCCATTTCGTAGTTCAGTACGCCCATGGCTTGCCACTCTTTCATCGAGCCCACAAAGCGGCTGGTAACACGTCCTGAGACAGTATCGTAACGCTCTTGGCCTGGGTAGAAAGTATCAGATGATGCAGTAATACCCACATGAGGTTCTTGGCCTGCGTCACGACATGCTGCCACCATAGCGGTAGTACAGTCGAAGTTAGCCGCCGCAGGAAACTCAAGTGGGGCAAAGTGTAAACTGGCGCCATCTAAACGCACAGAAGCTTGCGTGACAATAACATCGCCCACATTCACATGTGGCTGAATTGCGCCTGTGGTGCCAACGCGTAAGAAAGTCGTCACCCCTAGTTGTGCTAACTCTTCTACTGCGATAGATGTTGATGGTCCGCCAATACCAGTTGAACATACGACAACCGCTTTGCCATCAATATAAGCAAGATAGCTGGTGTATTCACGATGACTTGCTAAAAAAGTCGCATTTTCCATTAATTCGGCGATGCGCTTAACGCGCTCAGGATCCCCTGGCACAATTGCTAAGGTTGCGCCATCAAGCATTTGCTTGGTTAATCCTAGGTGAAATACATCGGCCATATTGAAAACCCCTTTCATATTTGAAGATATCATTCTAATTGTGACGACTGTAACCCACAAGCCGCGCTATGAAGGTTAACTGGGTCACATAAATTCTGTTATTAAACATTCGCGTGATGATTAAAAATTACAAATGTAACTAGCATCACTAATTTACAGCACCATAAATCAGCCAAGCCCAAATAGCTAATTTTAGTTCATTTAAAAGTTTTTGAAGTAATGAATTAATTATTGATCTAGGTCACATTACCGACGGCAAAGTAGCGTTAGTTTGAAGTTAACATTAGATAAAAGGAGTGAGTCGATGTTTCCAGAGTACCGCGAGTTAATCAGTAAACTTAAAACCTCAAATGCCCATTTTTCAAAGATTTTTGATGAACATAATCAGCTAGATGAGCAGATAAAACATCATGAGCAGCATTACAGCAGCGATAGCACCCCAGAGCTAAAAATACTAAAATCAAAGAAGCTGCATTTAAAAGAAGAAATTTTTACCATGCTGCAAAAGCAGTAATGGCTATTGCGCATTAATCGCCAATATTAGCGATCAAAAAAGGACGCTTGAAGCGTCCTTTTTGCTGGCTAATGAAAACCATTAGCGCGAACAGAGCATTTATTTTGCCGCTTTAATGGCTTCGATTAAGGTCTCATTTGAATCAAAGTTCTCAATGCTAACAACGGTTAACTTATCTAGGGTCACCATAGTGGCCATATCTTCTTCAGCAGGCCAGCTAGCTGTGGCATCACCTTCACGATCAAGTCCCACCGCAAAAGGTAAATCTTTCATTTTTGGAATCGCCACAAAGCGAGCGATCAACGATGGCATACCACTGATATCGGCAATATACACTAAGTTTGCAGGCTGCTGCTCAGTCGTTGTTGCTTCTAATGCCGCTTGAATGAATTCGCCACCTTTCATACCGCGACTAAACAGTACCACTTGAGTTTGCTCATTAACAACTAGCGGTTGCTCAAATTGATCTTCTAAGGTGACTGGCTCAATTTTATCATTCACGACAAACACATTTGCCTGTGCTGAGGTCATAAAAAGTACACTAACTGCAAATAAAAGCGCTTTCATGTTATTTTCCTGAATTAAGTGATAAGCCCTTATTTAAAGGACAATTTTACGGGCATTTATAATTAACAAAGCCTTAAATAAAAATGGCCAACTCACTATACTCGAATCCGTAATTCGACTTTAACAAATTGGCTTAGAAGCATGATGCACCTCACGGATTAATACAGGCTTAATTAATCACAATAACAGAGGCTTCAACTATAAAGTCTCAACAGTAATAAGTGTTAATTAATTGCAAAAATGACTTTATTACCATTGGAATATCACGCATTATTTCCCTGTTAATTCGTAAAAATAAGAAAATCATCATGAATGAAGCAAGCTTAGATCAAGAACTACAGCAAATACAGAATGTCTATGACCTTCTTACTGAATTTATTGTGCAATACAGCTTTCAAATTGTTGGCGCTGTCATCATCTTACTTATCGGTATTTGGGTCGCTAACAAAGTATCGAACTTCGTTGTTAGCCAATTCGAAAAGCACGATATTGATGTCACCTTGGGCAATTTTGTCTCTAACTTGGTGAGAATTTGCATCATTGCTATGGTGGCGATCATTTCGCTAGGAAAACTCGGCATTAGCGTCACTCCGATGGTGGCTGCAATTGGTGCCGCATCATTAGGTGCAGGTTTAGCACTTCAAGGGATGCTGGCCAACTATGCTGCGGGGGTCACCATTATTGTAACTCGACCTTTTGTTATTGGTAACACCATTGAAATTAAAGGCGTGGCTGGAGTCGTTGAGAAAATTCAGCTCGGCTTAACCATATTAACCAATGAAGAAGGCGAGTTAATCAGTATCCCTAATAAACATATTGTCGGTGAAATACTGCATAACTCTCACGAGTATAAGTTAGTCGACACTCAATTTAATATTGATTATCAAACCGATCCCCAGCAAGTGATTAAATTGATTGCTGATGCTGTCATGAGCCATGAAGGCGTCAGCCAAACCCGCACTCCACAAGTGGGCATTAATGATTTCAACAGTATCGGAATGGAAATCGGCGTGCGTTATTGGGTGCCAACCAATAGCTATTTTGAAGACAAGTACCAAGCGAATTTAGCCATTATCAACGCGCTTAAATCAGCTGATATAACCATTCCTTGTCCGGTAAGAGAAATACATGTGCAGCAGTAGCTTAACCCGTAAAAATATGTCTTCAGGCACACGCTAAAAACTTAGCAAACTATCGTTATTTCACGCAAAACATCCAAGTATTCTCAGCCAGTTTATATAATAACTGGCTGAATTTAGCCTGCTACTGTCACCGTTATCGTCATCAATAAAAGTCATCAATAGCTTACTTAATGTCGTCAAAACTTGACATGAGTAATTTTTAGCCACATAGTTAAGTCAAGTTTACTTTACTTAAAGACAAGCTAACTTGAAAAGGAACGGTTTATGAATACACCTAACTCAACAGAAAGCGATTGGAAACAGTGCAACAACGTAAACACTAAACGTTTAGCGAAATGGACTGCGGCATGGGTCATCACACTGGCGATAACAACTTTTGGGCCTGTGTTTATTTGGATGCAAAATGACATCATCACAGCCGCTGCAATTGGGGTTAATTTTCTAGTCGGTATCGGCATGATTTGGGCTAATAAAAAACACTTAGCCAGCCTTGATGAACTACAACAAAAAATTCAGCTAAACGCCATGGGGCTGAGTTTAGGTGTCGGGTTAATTGTTGGTATCAGTTATTCCACCTTAGCCACGACAGGCCTTATTAATGCACATGCTGAAATATCTCATTTAGTCATTGTTATGAGTTTGACCTACATGGTTGGCATTATATTGGGGAACAGGAAGTACCGATGAAAAATAGACTAAAAGTACTCCGCGCTGAGCGGGACTTAACCCAAGCACAATTGGCAGAATTACTCAGCGTTTCCAGACAGACTATTAATGCTATTGAGAAAGGAAAGTTTGATCCAAGTTTGCCATTAGCATTTAAAGCAGCGCGACTATTTGGCTTAACCATTGAAGAAATCTTTCAAGACGAGCCTTAATCGGCCTCTGAGCTCAAGTGCGGCTTGAGCTGGGACAACTTACTTTGGTTAACCGTTAAGTAAGTTGTTTATGCATGAACATACTGTTGGGATCATCAGCAAACTTATCGCCAATGTCAAAACCAAAGCTTTGATACAGCTGCCTTGCGGGTTTAAAAAAATCCATTGAGCCGGTTTCTAGGCTTAACTTCTCATAACGCTGACATTTAGCAAACGCTAGCATATGTTGCACTAAGTGCTTAGCAACACCTTTACCGCGATGTGCATTAGCAACCCGCATCGACTTTATTTCACCGTGGCTGGCAGTTAATTGTTTAATTGCGCCGCAGCCAAGTAGCTGCTGATTTTCCCACACAGTCCAAAAGGTAATATCAGCTTGGCGCAGTTTCGTTAAATCTAGCGCATGGACACTTTCTGCCGGCGATGTGGCATACATGTCCTGCAAGTGTTCATTTAATAGAGCAGCAACTTTAGCGCCAGATAAATCATCGACTCGAATATCCATATTTGTGCTCATGCTCATAAACCTTTTATTTTTAATCCTGTTTAACCAAAAGCCACCACTCAATCACCAATACTGAGCGCTAAATCTATTATTGACTCTGCAGTGATAGCTGCCATATTTATTAGCACAATATACATTAATGGATTGATTATATGCGCAAGACTTATTTAACTGCTAGCCCCTTAATTTGCTTGATAGCATTCACTCTCATGGGCTGTGCATCAGGGCCTGCCACCCTGCAACAAGGGCCGGATGCTGAAATCACCAAAGAAGGTTTAGTTAAAGTCGATAACTCGAGGCTGGCCTTATCGTACGCAAGACCCGATGTAAATTGGGGCCAATATACCAAGCTGTACTTTGAACCCACCCAAGTCACCAATGATCACCCTAAAGATTACCGAGCACCAAGAATTGATCGGCAATCAGATGGAGCAAATGCCACTTACGATTTACCCCAAGAGTCCCTCGATAAAATGGCGCTGCAATTTAGTAAAACCGTTAGCGACGTGTTTAATAGTGAGCAGCCCTTTGAGTTAGTCACAGAAAAAGGCCCTAACACCTTAGTAATTGAAACCGCAGTGACCGATATTCGCTTAAGCGCGCCGATTGAAAAATCCCGCAAAAGCTATAATTCCATGGGAAAAACCTATACCCAAAACTCAGGTTCAATGGTGTTACTGGCGGTGCTCAAAGATGGACAAAGCGGTGAAGTGTTAGCCAAGGCGGCTGATCGCGGTGTAGGCTTTGATCAATGGCGCCAAAATACCCAGGTATTTAATTGGGGCGATGTTAAAACCGTTTACCGCCATTGGGTAAATGACTTTAAAAATGCCTTAATGACTGCAGCAGCTGAAGAAAAGAGCCAATAGCAATACGCCTTGAAAACATACTAGATAAGCTCTGTGCCAATTGTGATACCACAATTGGCATTGTTAATTACAAGCCCCGCTGCCATTCTTGTCTTAGTGGGATAGCACCTTTTATCGCTTGTTCAACTTGCGCTAATAACTGGGTTTTGTCTTTTCCTAACACGCCTTTAAGCACCAAGTAATTTGAAGCATGATCAGAACGAAAAATCGTTTTGGTTAGCTCAAGTCCCGTGAGTAAAGTTTGCATTTCACTGAGTAAACCCAATTGATCAGGCAATACAAAATCACCATCAAATGCCTGATCCATTCTCTCGGTCCCCAATGGCAGTGTCACCACTAAGGTAGATAAATATTCAGGCTGAGCTTGATTCATCAGTTCAGCAGATGCCTTAGCATGCTGAATAGAAAGCGCCTTACCCCCTAGCCCCATTAAAATCATCACTGATGACTTGATCCCTGCTTGCTTTATTTTGCTTAAAGCAGCTAAAGAGGATTCAAAGGTTTCGCCTTTTTTAATACGTGTTAACACTTCATCGTCACCACTTTCACAGCCGATATAAAGTAAAGACAAGCCTAAGGCTTTAAGCTCCGCTAACTGTTCAACGGTTTTGTTAGTTAAATTACGCGGTAGACAATAACTACTAATGCGAGTGACACTGGGTAAATGGGTATTAATAAGCTGGCAGATTTCTTTTAAGCGCTTAAACGGCAGCGTCATGGCATCACCATCAGCTAAAAACACTCTAGAGATTGCTACTCCTGAAGCGGCGGCAGTGAGAATGTCTTGCTCAATATGATCAACTTTCTGAGCACGAAACTTTTTCTGCTCTTGGGTATACATATCGCAGAAGGAACATTGGTTCCAACTACAGCCATTGGTAACCTGCAATATTAGCGACTTCCATTCTGATGGCGGTCGAAAAACGGGTTCTATATAGTTAATCATCTAACAGCCTCTAAAATCGATATTGATTACAGCTTTTGTATGAAAAACACTCTTAAAGGCTGTTTTTCATCCTACTTTCGTACTAAAGCGTTTGAATTGATCGTTTTGCTTGTTTATAGTCGTTTGATAAAAATAATTATTCAGGCTAATTGATTATGAATCAAGTCGCATATCAACTCAGTGAAAGACGTGAAAGTCCTCTTACTAATGAAGAGCATTGGGAGTTGCTGACAGCAGATCAAAAAGTTGCCCTATACGATTTAAACCGCTTTGGTTATCGGTTGCTTTTCGTTAGAAATATGCCAGAAGGCCCTCTGGCTGTGATTTCTCAGCAAGACGAGTTAGCCATTATTGACCATGAAGGTGAGTTAAATCTACGCCCTAATTTAACCCTAAGGGAATTACCTAAGCCCCATTAAATTTAGCGTTTAACACAGCTATCATCGTATAATCGAAATAATTTAAAGAGTGCACTCGCACTCTTTTTTTTATTTTGCTAATCAGTTTAATGCTTACGCAATCACTTCATTGAACACTTCAACCTTATGTGACTCAACAAGTTCAGGCATAACATTATGGAAATAATTTTGAATGTAATCCGTCGCGTTATGTTTATCAAATACTGCTCTGTCGGCAAATTTTTCCACAAAGGCCACTTTGCTTTCATCATCTAAACTGATATTTAACTCGTAGCGAATACAACCTAATTCACGGCGAGTAGCGGGGATCAGCTTAGCAAGAGCTTCGACCAGTAAATCACGTTTACCTTCTTTAGCCACAAACTGAGCAACACAAACGATACGGGTATTATTGATGATAAAATCTGACATTATTTTTCCTTAAACGACAAATGAAAATGGTTAGGTTAGCAGGCGTAAATAAAAGCTCATTTTAAATGGTGACAACATGCTCTTTGTTACACATTAAGCAACATATCAATATGGGGAATACCGTCCTCTAAGTACATTTCTGAGTTAACCACAAACCCTTGCTGCTGATAAAAATCACTTAAATGCTGTTGCGCACCAATTTGAATATTTTGCGCTGGCCACAATTCTTTTACCACATTGATTGAGCGCATCATTAAGTCATGTGCAATACCATGGCCACGGCCCTTTTCTGCCACTATCACTCGGCCAATACTGGCTTCATCATAACTGACACCTGCCGCTAAAATTCGCGTATACGCAATGATTTCACCTTGCTGATTAATCCCTAACAAATGCTTGGTTTGCGGTAATCTGTCTTTATCATCAAGCTCGGGATAAGGGCAGTTTTGCTCTACCACAAACACATCGACCCTGAGTTTTAATAGCTCGTATAACTGATCAAGGCTAAGTTCATTAAAGCTCAGTAGTTTCCAATGCATTAACTCTTTTAACGACATGTATTATTACCATAAAATTAATAGCTATTAGAGCAGTCTAGCATGATTAAATAGGCTGATTAACCAGTGAATTTCAGACAAAAAAATACCGAGCAGTAGCTCGGTATTTTTTAGGTTAAATTAGCTCAATTTAGAACTTGTATTTAACACCAACTTTTAACTGCCAAGCTGATTGCTTGATGTCATAGTTGTCATAATTTTCAGTTTCAATACCATCTTGGCCATACGGCACTGAATAAGTGTAAACACCAGTATCTGCATCATAGTTATGATCAACTAATTTTTTACTGTTAAAGCTTTGGTATTCAACCACGCCCCAATCATCATTTACTAGGTTAAGTACGTTTTTCACGTCAAAGTATAAAATACCTTTATGTTTCTCAGTGAAACCAGGTAGCTCTTGAGTGAAACGGAAATCTAATTGATGAACCCAAGGTTGGTTATCCGTGCCTTTAGGTGCAATACCACCAGCATACTTACTCAAACCAATAGCATCAGTTGCTTCTTTAAACTCCTCATACGTTAAACCATAAGCATATTCAACATTCGGGTCATCAGCACCTGTAGGAATATATGGTAAGTAATAAGAAGAATTCGCAAAGCTTGATTGGTCACCTAAGTTACCATCTTTATATGAACCTAGTGTCCAAGTAATCGGGTTGCCTTCACGCGCTTCATAGAACATGTTAAAGCTAGAGTTATAACCTGCTACAAACTCAACATCGTAACCTAGGCTAAAGGTGAAACGATGCGGCGTTTCATAATAACCTGTACCCATTGAAGTACCATTACGATCGTATTGAACTGGAGTATATTGGTAGTTAGATGTCGCTGTTGAAGAAGAACCTTGGTTACCTTCTTCTACAGAGTTAAATGCATAACCTGCACGCATACTCAGACCCATATCCCAGTTTTTAGCTAAGCTTAAGCTTAGGGTTTTACTGGTACCATCTTCTTCTGCATTAGTTAGCATTAAGTCATAACGGTTAGTATTACCACCGGCACCATCATTTGCTAATGGATCCCAAGTTTCATATACCACACGACCCGTGCCATCAGTCTTAACTTCACGGCGGGCTAAATCAACCCAAGCAACATCATTTTCTTTTTGGACATATAAGAATTCACCACCAAAGAACCAGTCTTGACCTAGTGCACCGAAGTCCCAAGTACTGTCAAATCCAATGCTTGCACGCCAGTCTGAAGGTAGTTCGAAATTAGGATCTAACGAGTTAGTATTACCATCGCCACCAACCAATGCATCTTGTGCTTCATTAGGTACATTACCAAAGTCAGGCGTGCCCCACGCATCATTCCAGCCATCATTATAACTTAATAAGCTGTTACCATCATTTGAGAAGCTGTTTGACATCCAAACTGTTGGTGAGCCGCCGCTGTAACGACCGACACCACCACGTAATGTCACATCATCAGATAGGATATAAGTTAATCCAACACGTGGTAACCAGATATCTTTACCATCTAATGTATTGTTATTAGCAAAACCATAGCGTGAAACAAAGTTATCATTTAATGAAGGAGAGTCTGACATGCTAATGGTTTCGTAGCGCATACCATAGGTCAGCTCTAAATCAGCGGTGATATCCCATGAGTCTTCAACAAATAAGGCTACGGTATCCATGTTAAAGCTAGC
Source organism: Shewanella sp. UCD-KL21 (assembly GCF_001957135.1). Taxonomy (GTDB): domain Bacteria; phylum Pseudomonadota; class Gammaproteobacteria; order Enterobacterales; family Shewanellaceae; genus Shewanella. The sequence goes on from NZ_MPHK01000006.1 coordinate 135,290, forward strand.
GCCGACATCATTTGGATTACCCGATTCTGCATTACCATAAAAGAATTGATCAACAACACCATTTTCAAAATCTTCAATGCTGTTAAATGACCAGTTACCTATGACATTTTGTGCGAACAAGTTAAAGACTTCGACATTGTTATACTGCACACCGAAGCCAATTTCATGATCACCTAAATAGTAATCACCCACAAAACGAATTTCTAAATTTTGGTTATCTAACTGGTTGGCTTGACGAGATTTATCAGTACCAAAAACAATGTCATTTCCTGACTGATCGTATGATTGAATAGTGACTTGACCAATCCCTAAATCATCAATGGTATTTGAACTTGTAGTAGTGTCTTTATAGGCAACTTTTATTTCAGTGCTGAAGTCATCTGTCCAATCACTGTAAAGATTGGCAGCATACGTCTCAAGCTTTTCTTCTTTGTTATACCAAGTACTTGATAAGTTTAATTCAGTAGCTTTCTCTGACAGGTTTCGTGTCAAGTTACCAATGGTATTTTGATAAGTAAAACTAGCACGGTGCATATCATTAATATTCCAGTCAATTTTGGCTAGAATTTTCTGATCTTCTTCCTGAGGGCTAGTGCTGTATGAACCGATATTATCTAAGCCGTAAACTGATGATGCAATATCTTGCACTTTAGTTAACTCTTCTAAAGTGATATTGGTATTTTTTACAAAACCAGCACCTAAAGGACCATACTCAGCAGACTTTGGTGAATCATAGTTTTCGTAAGAACCAAAGAAAAACAACTTATCTTTAATCATTGGAAAACCAACGGTACCACCAAATGTTGTTTCTTCGAAGTCTTGATCTTCACGATTGCCTTCGAAATCTGGCTGCGTTTTACCCGCCATGCTGTCATTGGTTGTTTCCCAAAAAACAGAACCTGAAAGTTCGTTGGTGCCTGATTTAGTTACCGCATTAATTTGTGCACCAGTGAAACCGCCATTACGGGCAGTATAAGGAGATACATTCAATGCCACACTTTCTACTGCATCAATTGAGATAGGAGAGCGTTGAGTCGGGTAACCATTTGAGTTAAGGCCGAAATCATCGTTTTGTGAAATACCGTCAACAACAAAGGTATTAAAGCGTGGGTTCATGCCCGCAACACTCATTGAGATACCGTCAGTACCGACAACAGCCATAGGGTTTTGACGCAATACATCTTTTAAGTCGCGGCTAACACCAGGAGCACTGGCAATTTCTTTAGCGCCGAAATCACTATTTGCACCAGCAGTTCTGAAATAGGTAGCAGCACCAACAACACCGATGCGTTCCATTTCTTCAGCTGTTTTTAATGAACGGTTAAAACGGAAAGTTTCACCTAGTAATAAGTAAACATCATCTTCCACTAAATCAGCAAATTCATCTGAATCAATTTTGATAATGTATGGACCACCAACACGAAGACCGCGGGCAGTAAACTGTCCTTCAGCTGTAACAGGTACTTCGGTAACTGTGCCAGTTGGCTCATGAATAATAGTGATTGTTGCATCTTTAACACCATTACCCGCTGGACCTGTAATTTGTCCACGGATATCGGATGCTGTATCGGCAGCCATTGCTGGTAAAGCAACGCCCATAGCAAAGCATGTCGCTAGCGCTAAGCGACTGATTTTATTGTTTAACATTTTCAGACCCCTGAAATATTTTTATATTTATTTATGTACTAGTTAATCTAGCTTTATAAAGAAGTTCGTAGAGTAAAAACTTCAGGCGCTAGTTTATAACCAATTTGTTTCAAAATCATGTCATTCTTGAACTATTTAATAACAAAACTTAAACTACCGCCGTCAACCTTGCGCAACACGCTCAACAAAAGGCAAACAAGGGTCTCAAAATTGTCTTTTTTAGCCTCAAGAGTTAATTGAAAAATTACTTCATCATTCGCTGTTTAACCCCATTTAAGTGGTTTACTAGGTCCAAGCTACTTAAATACCAATGGAATAATAATAATGAAACCTGCTGTATTGTTAATGAGTGCCACACTGGCTTTATCTGCTTTTGCCAGCCAGCAAGCACAAGCATTTGGCCAATTAGGTCACCGCATTATTGGTGAAATTGCCCAAAATAATTTATCTGAAACCGCTCAAAAGCAAATTAATCAACTTACCAAAGGTGAGTCACTGGCCCAGATGTCGACTTGGGCAGATGAGATCCGTTCAGACCCCAATTGGTATCACTCATCGCCTTGGCATTATGTGTCAATTGACGATGGTAAAACTTGGGATAGCGTCACCAGAAACCCAGATGGCGATATAATTGAACGTCTTGAAAAGTATGAACAAGTTCTGAAAGACTCTAGCTCTTCAGAGCAAGATAAATGGCAGGCATTGGCTTTTTATGTGCATTTCGTGGGCGATATTCATCAGCCATTACATGTCGGCCACAGTCATGATCGCGGCGGTAATTCAGTAAAATTGAAGTGGTTTGGCGACGACACTAATTTGCATTCAGTGTGGGATAGCAAGCTGATTGAGCATCAAAAGTTAAGCTATACCGAATACACTCAATTTATTAGTCGTATTTCAGCAAAAGATATCAGCGACTGGCAAGGTCAAAACTATTATGTGTGGGCGAATGAATCTAAAGCCTTGCGTGATGCAGCGTATGAGTTAGAAAAAAATCGTGATGATCAGCCTGATTTACGATTCCAATATATTTTTGATCACACCCCAACTGTGGAGCTAAGAATGCAGCAAGCAGGTATTCGTTTAGCGGAAAAGTTGAATATTATTTTCAGTAAGTAATATTTAAGCGGTCTTTTAACTGACTTATTAACTTCATTAAATTGCACTAATTTTGCAACACAAACGTAAAAAAGAGCCACTATTAAATAGTGGCTCTTTTGTTTCTAACATCTCAATATTAAGTCATTGTTATCAACATAACCTTGCAGGGCTATTATGCCGATAAAGAATGATTAACGTTCGAAGTTATGGAACTTCTCGATACCGAATGTTTTACCAGTATCATGACAAGTTGCACAAGATTCTGCTGATTTAGTCTCATACCAAAGTGGATCAACTAGTGCGTCAATTTCGCCGCCATTTTGTTCCATGTGGTTTTTAGCTGAATCATCGTTGTGACACGCAAAACAGTTTGCCATGATTGGGCTAGCCATTTTACCGCGTGCTCCATCATGTAATGAACGAGCAAGTAAGTACTGGTTTGGAATATCAGCTAGGCTAACACCATCAGCATGACAAGACACACAGTTATCAGCATTAAGCTTCGTTGCTGAGTTAGCATCTTCGCCACCTATATCACTACCAACGCCCCAATGCATGCTATGAACCATTGGACCAAAGCCTGGAGCTGAGTTGCCAGAACTACGGTTTTGACCGTTGTTATGACAAGCGACACAATCTAGACCGCCTTCTTGATAGCTACCATTTTTGTGGAAGTTGGTTTCACTGTTATGACAAGTTGTACAGCTATCTACAGTGACTGCATGACGGCGATTAAACTCACCTTCTGTAGCAAATGTAGGCGCTGTTGTTGTTAGGTCAATGTCGTAGTAGTCAGTTGAAACAACTTCAGAGTAAGTTGTTATAGATACACCTTCGTAACCACCGTCATCTAGACCCATACCAAATGTAGTACGAGTACTTGCCATGAAGTTACCTGACTTAAAGTCTGTTGTATCAGAACCTTCAAACTCAAGCAGTTCAGGGAAACATATTGAACGAGTCCCTGACTCTCTTTCTACATAAGTCTCAGTACCTCGACCAATTGCACGGCCAGTGATAGTTTTGTTTGCACTATCGTAACCATGGATATATGCACCAGCATAAGTCAAAGTATTACCATACAAATCGCCAATATTTAGCTGAACATCAGTTTCACCCGATATGTCAAATAAGCTTAAATCAGTACAAACACCACCTGTTTGAGTGTAAACAACATCACTTTCAGTCCATTCTAATTCAACATCAGCATCCCAGTAGATCGGACTGGTTTCTGTTCTGTGCATAGCACGAACATCTTGACGCTCAGCAATTTGAATTTTATCTGATTGAACATGGAATTCGCGAGCATCGAATCCATCAGCGAATACCGCAGCCATAGCCTCGCTACCCGTTGTGTGACAATCACTACAACCATTACCCTCAAGGCTTGTGTTCATCACAGGTTCAGCATGACAGGTATAACAGTTAGTTGGGGTGAAATCTTTTTCAAATTTTTGGTGATTTATATGACCAATTTTTTGGAATGTATTAGTCGCATACCCGCCGTTTTCTTCAGCACGAGATACGTTGTTATGACACACCATACAACCGGCAACTAAATCTGCTTCACCATCAACATTGATTGCTGCATAGCTAGGGTGCTTAAGGTGAGATGCTGCATAGTCTACGTGACAAGACTGACACGTTTCAGTCGTTGCAGTGTGAACCATATCAGCTTTAGCAACAACCATTGGTTGTGAACGTGCAATTTGAGTAGAACTATCACCGCCAACACGTAACCACAAGATACCTTCAGAGGCCGTAGTTGCAGCAGGAATAGGCGCGATAAACTCGTAATGACCATCACCAAGAGAATTTAATACTGCACCTTCTTTCGTTGTATCAGTGTAGCCACCGATAGCACCGTCACGGTTCATTATCACGCCGCGTTCCGTTTTTTCAGCAAATTTAGCTTCTGCTTTGGCTAAACCATTAACTAAAACACCATCTTCATTTGTTACTTCAAATTCATAGCGAATTTGACCTTCATCAAATGAATGATCAATCATAGTAACATTGGTTACTTCACTGACTTCTGTTACTGGTGGATTAGGACCTGGACCTGGTTCACCTGGTGCGCCATCTTGTCCGTCTTTTCCATCATCAGCACAACCTGCAATCCCCATTGCTGCTGCAATAACGAAGGCTAATTTACGTTTTGTTAAGTGTTTCATCATCACTCCTAGTAGTTTTTACTACTTTTTAGGTATAAACCGATCTTAAATATAATCTTTTATATAAAATCGAAGAGTGACAACCGTCACACACAATAACGCAACAAATTTGAAAAGAACTCTTTATATCAATAATTTGATCCAGATCTTAATAAACAATTACTTATATAATAGCCACCTTATTTAACAATCGATTATGTAGTTATTTTAATTAACATTTAAATCAAATTGTATCGCTACATGCCCTTTAATTGCTATCACAAATGTAAAAGTACTGATTGTTTTCTTTCAATATAACGACCCAATTCGACTATTTAGCTTATATAAATAGCGATTTAAGATGATTTTTCGGCTAAGCCCTCTATAAATGGCAATAGCTCGCTAACTCAGCAAATTTACTCATTATTCAAATACTATTTTTTGCCCATAAAAAAGCCGCTATATCCATAGCGGCTTTAACAAGCATGTCTGTTTTAGGAACTCTCTCCTAGCAGGGATAAAAATTCCTAACAATCATAAATACTTTCAGTATTAACGTTCGAATTTATGGAACTTCTCGATACCGAATGACTTACCTTCAGCGTGACAAGTTGCACAAGATTCTTTAGTTGGTGCTAAGAACCATTCATCGCCACCAAACTCGGCTTCAGGCTTATTGATTTCACCACCATTATTTTCCATGTGGCTACGGGCAATTTCTGTTGTATGACAACCGGCACAATTAGCAGTAATTTGGCTCGTATAAACACCAGATACGTTGTTGTTCATTGATTTAGATGGCATAAACTGAGCTGGCACTTCATATAGATCAATGACACCGTCATGACAAGCTACGCAACCACTATCAGGTAATTTACCTGCAGAGTTTGCATCTTCAGTACCCGCACCACTTCCATTACCCCAGTGCATACTGTGGATCATTGGACCAAAACCTGGGCCAGAATAAGCACTTTTGCGATCTTTACCAGCGTAGTGACATGATAGACAACTTGCGCCACCATCAGCAAAACCAGCCGTTCTGTGGTACTCACCAGCTACGTTATGACAAGTAGTACAGCTTTCTTGTGTCACGTTTAGACGACGGCCCTTTTCAGATAGTGCCGCCAGAATGACTTTATCATCTTCATTCGTTTGGAATGTCGTTCTAGCTAGCATTGATAAAGCTTCACCTTCAGGTGCAACATATTCTAAACAGTACTCACGGCTACCGTCTTCATTATCAATAACTGACGTTGTACCAGAAACAGTATCAACAACGTTGCTGATTAACCGTTGGTATGTGATAGTGACAGAAATATCACCAGCAGATTCCATTTCAGCAGTGTTTAGCAGAGTTTCAACTTCATCTTCAGTGTTGAAAAGTGAGTAAGTTGAACAAGAAGATAAGCCGTCTTCAGTTGCAACAACTTCAGACATTACTGAGTAATGCACTTCATTCACTTCAACTTGTGTAGGGAATTTAGTGTGTAAACGACGGAAGTCAGTTCCTGCAGCGAATGCATTCATGTCTACATATTCATTCATGCCAGCAGCTTCATGGCAATCAACACAAGTCGTTTCTGAATAAGTCATTGTCACAGGTTCTGCGTGACAGGTGTAACAGTTACTACCTTCGAAACCTTTTTCGAAGTTCATGTGATTGATGTGACCAATCTTTTGCATGGTGTTAGTAGCATATCCGCCATCATCTTTAGTCACGTTTCCATGACACGTCATACAGCCGCCAAGGAAGTCAGCTTCGCCATCTGTGTTGATCGCAGTATAGTGAGGATGCTTAGTACCAAACTCAGCGTAATCTACGTGGCACTCATAACATGCTGCAGTACTAGTTGTGTGAATCCCTGCAGTCTTATCAACAACAATGTAGCTAGACTTAGCAATGTTTTCACCGCCACCGACAGCTAAACGAATAATACCTTCAGAAGCTGCATTGATATTTTCAATCGGCGCAACGAACTCGTACTGTCCGTCAGCAATCTCAGTTAAACTTGCACTTTCAGTTGCTTCACTTGCGTTACCACCGTAAACACCGTCACGGCTGCGGGCAATACCTTTATCGGTCAATTCTGCAAACTCAACACTTGCTTTTTCAAGACCTGAAATTAACACACCTTCTTCATCGGTAATTTCAAAATCAAATTTAACCATACCTTCTTCTAAAGTGTGGCTAAATATTTCAACATTAGTGATTGTTGAAGATTCTACAACTGGTGGATTTGGTCCTGGACCTGGTTCGCCAGGTGCGCCATCTTTCCCATCGTCAGCACAACCAGCAATCCCCATTGCAGCTGCGATAACGAATGCTAATTTGCGTTTCGTTAAATGTTTCATCATCACTCCGATTGTTAGTACCACTTAATGGGTACGGAGCGCATACTAAGTAGATACCATGCAGGAATGAGTGATTAAGCTCACGAATAAACAGTAACTTAACAATAACGATATTATTTAAAGTGAAAGTTTGAACCCGATCTTATTAAGCGTTTACTTATACTAACAATTCAAACCTGAACGCTAACTTAGAAGATAAAAAACAACAAACAAAGTTGCAGCATGTATCAGTAGTTTAGATAAGCCTACTATTGATAACCAAATGACTTAGAAGCATAAAAAAGACCCTATAAGGGCCTTTATGGTTGTATAAGTGAGCAATCATAAGCTTATGAACAACAATCTCTTTTGGTGTTCATTTTAGGTAACTTATCCCACATGACTTTGGCCATTAAAATTGCTAACACAATACCTGAACTTACGACTAACCACTGGGGTAATAGTTCATGATGCTCACCAATTTGCGGCATCACTACAAAGCCAAATTCAGCCACAAGGTAGTTCACCAATACGCCCGCAACTAATGCGACACCTAATACGCCACCTAAGTAGCCAAACAAGGCGCGCTTTCCTAGCTCTTTAGTCACCACCCCTAATGTGGCGATATTAGTCGCAGGCCCTGCCATCATGAATACTAATACCGCACCCGGTGATACCCCTGCTAATAATAAGCCTGCCGCAATCGGTGTTGATGCGGTGGCGCAGATATACATAGGCACTGAAATTAACACCATGACTAGCATAGCGAGAATGCCATCGCCCCACTTAGCCAAAAAGTCTGTCGGCACATAAGTTTGCACTAATGCAGCAAAGAATAATCCGACTAATAACCACAACGTCGTATCTCGCACTAAATCGGTTGCGGCATACTTAAGTCCAGTGAAGATACGAGACAGAATAGTTTCTTGTTTAAGCTCTGTCGCCATGTCCTGAGTTGATGCACAGCAGCTTTCTTCACTGGCAGCAGACGTTGTCTCACTTGAACAACATCCACTTTTATCTTCTTTAGTAGCCTCTGACTTGCTTGAACAGCAACGTGTAGCTTCTTCCTTTACCGCTTCAGATTTACTGGCACAGCAACTCGACGTCTCAGCCTTAACAGGCTCAGCTTTACTTGAGCAACAAGCACTAACCTTAACTGCAGGTAATTCCGATATAGGTTTGGCAACAGCGGCACTCATTGGCTGCATCATTGATGCACTAGCAGCAGGCTTCATGGTCATCACTGTTTTAGTTGCGCTATTAGTTTCTATATGAGCAGAAACATCATTTTTAGCGCCACTGACGACTTTGCCATCGTCATCATCACGACCGACTAATAAACCCGCCACAATGGCACTGGTGATCGCCGCTATCGGACGCACAATGGCCATAAAAGGCCCTAACAACACATAAGATACCGTAACCGAATCAACCCCAGTTTCAGGCGTTGACACTAAAAATGAAGTGGTAGCAGCTTTTGATGCGCCAGAGCGACGTAAACCTACTGCGGCAGGAATAACCCCGCATGAGCATAAAGGTAATGGTGCACCAATCACGGCTGCTTTAACCACGGTTTTTAACCCATGGCCGCCAAGCTGCTTTTGCATCCACGCCATAGGCACAAACACTTTCAACAACCCCGCCAACACTAAGCCTAATAATAGCCACGGAGCGGATTCTAAAAATAACTCTAAAAAATTGCTTAATAACATAATGTGCTCCTAACCTTGAGGCTGCTTTGCTGTATGAGGATGCTGTTCAGCTTTTGGATTTAGTTCTTTATCTGTTGACTCTAATGCTTCTAAAATCGAGCAATGTTCAGCGCTTTCAGGGCCGCCACAACAGGCATCAGATAACTTGCCCAATGAGTTAGCAAAATAGGCAAGCTCTGCCATCTTGTCTTGTACTTGCTTAAGCTTTGAGTCCACCAGCCCTTTTACATCGGCACAAGCCCAGTTGGATTTATCTAACTCAATGGATAACAACTCGGCAATGTCATTCAAACTAAAGCCCACCGCTTTGGCGCGAATAATAAACCCTAACTTGGCAGTGTCGTCGTCATTATAAAGTCGATAGCCCGAATCAGAGCGACTAGAAGGCGCTAATAAACCATGCTTTTCATAAAACCGCAGGGTATCCGCTTTAACATTAAACAGCGCCGCGACTTCACCTATTCGATACATAAATTCACCATTGGTAGGATAAATATTCTGATGCAATACCCAGATAATCATTACGAGTATAAGTATTACTATAAACCTTAGAGTTAAATCCAAGGTCAAGGCTTTTATAGAATAAAATTTTGTGAGTGACTTTGTTCTTATTTCAATATTGTGAAATCGCGCAGAAAAAACACCCTATATGGTGCTTTTGCGATAAAATGCGCGCGCCCTGTATATAGGCAGCAACCCCCTAACAAGTAAAAACATTAAGGGAATTTTGCAAAGCAGAGCCATGTCGATGTCTGCTCTGTTTTGCCAAACTTCCTTAAAATAAATAGTGGACACTGTACCTACATGAATACTGTCAGACCTATTCGTCGCGCACTGCTAAGTGTATCTGATAAAACTGGAATGCTTGAGTTTGCTAAAGCACTTCACGAGCAAGGCGTAGAACTACTTTCTACTGGCGGCACTGCCAAACTTCTTGCTGACAATAATATTCCTGTCACTGAAGTATCTGACTATACTGGTCACCCTGAAATCATGGACGGTCGCGTTAAAACCTTGCATCCAAAAGTGCACGGCGGCATCTTAGCCCGTCGCGGTATTGATGAAGTGGTAATGGAGCAAAACGCCATTAAACCAATCGATTTAGTTGCGGTTAACCTTTATCCATTTGCATCAACTGTTGCCCAAGAGGGTTGCACCCTAGCTGACGCGGTTGAAAACATCGATATCGGTGGCCCAACCATGGTGCGCTCTACTGCTAAAAACCATAAAGACACCACTATTGTTGTTAACGCAAGTGACTACGATCGCGTGATTGCAGAGATGCAAGCCAACAACGGCAGCACAACCTTAGCTACACGTTTTGATTTAGCCATTGCCGCCTTCGAACACACCGCCGCTTACGACGGTATGATTGCAAACTACTTCGGCACTATGGTTCCTGCGCACAGTAAAGATGAATGTCATGACGATTCTTCATTCCCACGTACCTTCAACACTCAGTTAGTGAAAAAACAAGATTTACGCTATGGCGAAAACAGCCATCAAAAAGCGGCTTTCTATGTTGATAGCCACATTGATGAAGCGTCTGTTGCCAGCGCAATTCAATTGCAAGGTAAAGCACTGTCATACAACAACATCGCTGATACTGATTCGGCACTTGAGTGTGTGAAAGAGTTTGAAGGCCCAGCTTGTGTCATCGTTAAACACGCTAACCCTTGTGGCGTAGCATTAGGCGACAGCTTATTAGAAGCATACGACCGTGCATTTAAAACTGACCCAACCTCTGCATTTGGCGGCATTATCGCTTTCAACCAAGAGCTAGATGCTGAAACAGCTAAAGCCATTGTTGATCGTCAATTTGTTGAAGTCATCATTGCCCCTAAAGTTAGTGCAGCAGCACGCGACATCGTCGCAGCTAAAGCCAATGTACGTTTATTAGAGTGCGGCGAGTGGAACACTAAAACCACCACCCAAGACTACAAGCGTGTGAATGGCGGTTTATTAGTTCAAGACCGCGACCAAGGCATGGTTGATGTCGCAGACGTTAAAGTGGTTTCAAAAGTGCAACCAACCGCCGAGCAGCTAACTGACTTAATGTTCTGCTGGAAAGTGGCTAAGTTCGTTAAATCTAACGCGATTGTTTACGCTAAAGATGGCATGACAATCGGTGTCGGCGCAGGCCAAATGAGCCGCGTTTACTCAGCAAAAGTTGCAGGCATTAAAGCGGCAGACGAAGGTTTGGTTGTTGAAGGGTCAGTAATGGCATCAGATGCCTTCTTCCCATTCCGTGACGGTATCGATGCTGCAGCTGCTACTGGTATCAGCTGTATCATTCAGCCAGGCGGCTCAATCCGTGATGAAGAAATCATCGCAGCGGCTGATGAACACGGTATTGCGATGGTGTTTACCGGCATGCGTCACTTCCGTCACTAATCAGATTTCACGCCACTTATTTTCTAAATTTAAGTGGCGTTTTTGACTTTAGTTTTTAACATATTAGAGCCAGCCATTGTTTCAAGTTCAATGAAAGCACGCGGAGCTTATAAGTATAAGTGAGCATACTTGAAGCAGAAATTGAGACCATAGTTGAAACCATGGCACAGCTATAAGAGGATTAAAAAATGCAGGTACTTGTAATTGGCGGCGGCGGACGCGAACATGCTCTAGCTTGGAAAGCAGCACAATCACCACAAGTTGAAAAAGTTTTTGTCGCACCCGGTAACGCTGGTACGTCTTTAGAGCCAAAACTAGAAAACGTGGCAATTAATGTTGAAGCCATTTCAGAGTTAGTAAAATTTGCTCAAGATAACGCTATCGCAATTACCATTGTTGGCCCTGAAGTGCCATTAGCATTAGGTGTAGTCGATGCCTTTAATGAAGCCGGTCTGCCTATCTTTGGCCCAACTCAAGGCGCAGCGCAACTTGAGTCTTCAAAAGCCTTCACCAAAGACTTTTTAGCCCGTCATAATATTCCAACTGCAGCTTACTCAAACTTCACTGAAATTGAGCCAGCTAAAGCGTATAGCGCAGAGCTAACAGCAACCACAGGTTTCCCTGTGGTGATTAAAGCAGACGGTTTAGCCGCAGGTAAAGGCGTGATTATCGCCGCCGACCAAGCTGAAGCAGACGCAGCAATTGAAGACATGTTAGCAGGTAACAAGTTTGGCGATGCAGGTTCTCGGGTTGTTATCGAAGAATTCTTAACTGGCGAAGAAGCAAGCTTCATCGTCATGGTCGATGGCAAGAACATACTTGCTATGGCCACCAGCCAAGACCATAAAGCACGTGATAACGGCGACTACGGCCCTAACACTGGCGGCATGGGTGCATACTCACCAGCACCAGTAGTGACACAAGCTGTTCACGATTGGACTATCGCTAATGTTATCCGTCCAACCGTTGATGGTATGGCGGCTGAAGGCAATGTTTACACCGGCTTCTTATACGCTGGCTTAATGATTTCACCAGATGGCAGTGCAAAAGTACTTGAGTACAACTGCCGCTTTGGTGACCCAGAAACACAGCCGATAATGATGCGTTTAAAATCTGATATCGTTGAACTTTGTTTAGCTGCCACCCGTGGTGAGTTAGATAAAGTGACCGCTGAATTTGATTCACGCGCAGCCGTTGGCGTGGTACTCGCTGCAGGCGGTTACCCTGATGCTTACCGTAAAGCGGATGTGATTGAAGGTTTATCATTAGGTGATAACAACGCCAAAGTATTCCACGCTGGCACGGCAATGAAAGACGGCCATGTAGTCACAAGTGGCGGCCGTGTACTGTGCGCTACGGCCTTAGGTAATACAGTGACTGAAGCACAAGCAAGTGCTTATAAACTGGTTGATGCTATCCATTGGGATGATGTCTACTTCCGTACTGATATTGCCTACCGCGCGATTGCCCGTGAGCAAGGTAAAAGTTAATTTTTAGCCTAAACCTGAATTAAAAATCCCTGTGATGGCAACTAATGCCAAAAGTCACAGGGATTTTTTGTTTTAGCGTTCAAAATTCAATTCCATTAACGTATTAAGAGCTGATTAAGCTATTTATCTTCTTTTACTAAAGGCACCGCCGAGTGCTTGCTTAAATTCAAAATCAGTACCCCAACCAGAATGGCGATAACAATGGAGATTAAACGGGTAAATTCAGACGACAGTGAATCAGTCGCTTGGTGCTTAATGATTTGATACGTTAGTACGATAAAATTAGTAAACAATAACTGGTAAATACTAAAGCGGCATTGTCGACGAATGCCAAAGCAAGCTAACTGCAGCCCGCAAAATAACGTCACCCCAATTAACATCCAAGTTGAAACCCCAAAGGCAAACAGTAGCATTACAGGTAAGGTAAATAAGATGCCAGTGGCGGTGGTGACAATTTTATTCTGGCTATAAATACGATGATCATTCGCAATAGGAATTTTAATCAAACTGCCAATGGTGATGGCAATCAGCATGGTTTGCGTACTGCCAATACTGATAAGTACCAGCAGCGTAATACACATGGCGGTGGCTTTAAACATGATAAGCCCAATGTTAGTTTGCGCCCCCTCTTTAACGGTTTCATCCATTAAAATATCTTGCTCATCACCGGGGAATAATAAAAAACTCATGTAGGTGATAACGATTGCAATTAGAAAGGCTTTGAACATCAGCCAAGGTAACACGTCCACTGGCGCGCCCATTTGGAAGTTCATCACTGTCATGATAATCACCACCATCAAGGCTAAGGTGGCAACCATATCTTTAGGATCGTGATGACTGCGGTAAAAGCAACAATAAAATAATCCCCAGCAAAATAGCGCATAACCTGTGGGAGTGTCTTTTAACACCCCAGCCAGAAACACCAATATAAAGCTAAGAAAGAATAATATGATAAGCAGTTTAAGTAACATACTCATAGGCGGTTTTGATGGCATGATGGTTAAAAATATCACCACAAACATCGGCGCTAAAATGGGCATGGCCGCCCCAGAGTACTGTAAATAAAACAGCAAAAAGACCGGAAAAAATACCAGCCTGATTATCGGATTCACCGCATTACGAAACATAGGTCCACACGCTCACCACTCGGATCCAAATTTTAGCTAACCATTCGCCAAAACGGCTTTGCTCAGTAAAAAAGGCCACCGTGGCTTGGGAGCCATAACGAATATTTTGCGGTATATCATCGTTTTCAAAAACGATGTTAACCGGGTAACGCTGGGCATTTAACGAAGTGGTATCTGCGGTTAAAAAACCTGTTGCTTGGTCAATATTATTACTGCCACCCGTGCCCCAACCTATGCTATCGACTTTGCCATTCAACACCCGACCTGGCAGTGCATCGAGCACAATTTCAACTCGTTGCCCCTCACGAATATGCTCTAGGGAGTTTTCTCTAACCAGTGCAGAAATCCAAATGCCGCGAGGGTCGATAAAGGTCAGCATCGGCGAACCCACTGTGGCTTTTTGCCCTAGGGTAAGTTGTAAATTGGTCACGACACCTTGTGAAGGCGCAATCACTTCGGTGCGCTGTAAGTCTAGCTGCGCTTGCTCAAGGTTGGCCATGGCCGCCAATAACTGCGGGTTATTTTCACCCTGTGGGCCTAAATTTTGTTTGGCTTGTACTAATGAGGCTTCTGCGGCGTTATAACTGGCTTGGGTTCGATCTCGAGACTCAATTGCATTGTCTAAATCAGATTGGCTTAATACCCCCTGCGCTGCTAACTCGGTGATCCTTACCGCTTGCTCTTTGGCGTTATTGCGAGCTGCTAACGCATCAATCACATTCGCTTGAGCAACTTCAACTGCTGCAGTATTGGCGCCAATACTTTGCCCTGTGATAGCAAGGTTAGCTTGGGCTGACTGTAAGGCAATTTGATAGTTGCGTGGGTCGATTTTAAACAGCACCTCACCCGCTTCTACCACTTGGTTATTTTTGACATTAACATCAACGATATTACCAGCCACTTGGCTGGCAACTCTCACCAAATACGAATGGACTCTCGCATCGCCTGTCATAGGGGTGACTCTATCGGCCCATAGGCTATACAACCACACAAACAGGATCACGCCGATAATATAAAAACTTAACTTACGAGATGATTTTTCCGCTGCGGACATGGCATTAACTCTCTTACTGATGATGAAATAGTGCTGAAACTGAGCGCTAAGCTCTCAATAATACAGTCTAGGATATAAGTGAAAATATACATACAAGTATTTGTAAGAGTGATAAAAATTTATTCAAACAAAGACTATTTATTCAAACAAAGGCTAAGGTTTCGATAAGAAGCACATTATAAATATTACATAGTTATTCACTTTTATTAGCCTAAGCGAATAGCTATCTTACTCAGTTAACTTAATAGTCACAATCGCCTCATCAGCTCCAAAAAACCACATTTTTATCACTGCTGGTCATTGCCATAAAACATCGACTTACCCCTTAGACCTATGGCAGGATGTCAGCCTGTCACAAGTTAATAACAAATAATACTAACAGCGCAACAGCCAGCATAAATATAAAAAATCTCATCACACCTAAAAAAAATAATAATAGAGATCACTCAATGTCTGATAAGCAAAAGCTAAACAAACACAAACAGCCCAGTTTGCTCGATGCCCTTGCACCCGTCTTTGCCCTCATAGCAATGCTAGGCACTGCGGTTTACCTTTTTTCTTCCGATAGCTCATCTGGTGCCAACCAAATCGCGCTGATCCTCGCGGCCTGTATCGCCATTTTAATTGGCTATAAAAATGGTTATAGCTGGAATGAAATGGAGCGCGGCATCATTAAAAGTATTGGGGTGGCCACTGGGGCATTGTTAATTCTATTTACCGTGGGCTCGCTGATTGGCACTTGGATTTTGGCCGGCACGGTGCCGACCATGATTTATTACGGCATGCAGATTTTGCACCCTCAATATTTTTATGCTGCTAGCTGTATTTTATGTGCCGTAGTCGCGATAAGTATTGGTAGCTCTTGGACTGTGGCAGGCACCCTAGGTATTGCCTTAATTGGTATTGCATCGGCAATGGGATTAGATATTAACATCACCGCAGGGGCAATTATTAGTGGCGCCTACTTTGGCGATAAAATGTCACCACTGTCAGATACCACTAACCTTGCCCCCGCGGTAGCAGGCTCAGATATTTTTAGCCATATTAAATACATGACTTGGACAACCGTACCTAGCATCCTTATCGCCTTACTGGTGTTTACTGTTTTAGGCTTATCGGCCGATGCATCCAGCTTTAACTCTGAACTTGGTAGTTCGCTTGCCCTGCTTGAACAAACCTATCAGCCGGGTTTGCATTTGCTGATCCCATTATTGGTGGTGCTATTTTTTGCTAACAAAAAGATGCCAGCTTTTCCAACAGTCATTTTAGGGACGATTGCTGGGGCTATTTGTGCGGCGATGTTCCAATTTGATAATGTGGTCAGCTACGTTAATGATGACAATTTAGTGCCGATAGTCGCGCTCATTAAAGGTATTTGGATTGCCATGTTTGATGGTTATGTGGCCACCACAGGTGATGCGGTTTTAGACAACTTATTGAGTCGCGGCGGCATGAGCAGCATGGTCACCACGGTTTGGTTAATCCTCTGCGCGATGACATTTGGCGGCGTGATGGAAGTAACCGGATCATTATCACGCTTACTAGAAAGTATTTTAAGTTTAGTGACGGGGACTAGCAGCTTAATTATCACTACTTTGGGAGTTTGTATTGGCGCTAATATTATTACAGCCGATCAATATATTGCCATCGTACTGCCCGGTAGAATGCTGAAAATTGAATATCAAAAACGCAAACTGGCGCCGGTTAACCTTAGCCGTACCCTAGAAGACTCTGCCACGGTAACCAGCCCACTCATTCCATGGAACACCTGCGGCGCTTTCATGGCCAGTACCTTAGGCGTAGCCACTATTGCCTATTTGCCCTATGCGATTTTTAACTTAGTGTGCCCATTTATCAGCGCATCTTATGCGTATTTTAATATCAAAATCCAGCCATTAGATGAATCGCAAATGCTTACTGAAGAAGTATAGAGTCAAATACTGTGTATTGGTTTTTAGCGCCAACAGCGAGCTAGCCAAAGCGATCTTTTAGCCAGCCATAATGATAATAACCCCATTGCCCTATTCGCCTTGCTTTAGCAAAGGGCATACGGGGTAATGGGTTTTGATAAAGTGGTAAATTAGCAATCTCAGTTGGTGTATCACCGGCAATACTTTGTGCTAATCGATAGGCCGCTTGTGCACTAAAAGACACCCCCGCGCCGCAATAACCTAAGCTGTAACCTACGCCGTTTTTCTCAACTACATGGGGCATATCATCCATGGATGCCGCTATCCAACCGGTCCAGTTATAGGCCACTTTTTTGCTTGCCAGTGCCGGAAAGCATTTATCCATCGCCAGCTTAAGGCGCTGAGCATAAATCGGCTCGGCTGCATCTTTCCCCCATACCGCGCCGCGGCCACCAAACAATAATCGATTGTCAGGCAGTAACCTGAAGTAATACTTTAAAATGCGGGTATCCATGGTCACTTGATGGCTAAATAGACCAGCTGCTTGCAGCTCATCAGCGCTAAGTGGCTCGGTGACTATGATATTACTGAGTATCGGTAAAAACTTTTCATCAATGCGCTGATTAAACTGTTTAGGCGTATAGCCGTTGGCTGCAACAATGACTTTTTTGGCGCTTAATTCGCCCTGCTCGGTGAGCAGCCGATGCTGACCATTTTCTTCTATCCAGTCCAGCACGCATGAGCTTTCACAGATGCTGATACCCTGTCGCTCAACCATAGATTTATAACCCAGTAATAGCTTTAACGGATTTAGGCCAAAGCCATCGCTTAACCGCAGTGCGCCAAAGGCTTGGTGATGATTTAAATAATCTCGGCGAAAGTCTGCAGCGCTAATAAACTGCGCATGCTGGGCTAAATCAGTAGGCTTGTCACGCTCAGGTGGCTGGATTAAATGTTGTTGAATAAAGTCACTGGCCGCTTTAAGTTGCTGCAGCGCTTTCGGGTTATGGGCAACTTTTAAATAGCCCTTCTCTTGAGGCTCACAATCAATGCCATGTTGATAAATAAGTGATTCAACTCGCGTGACGGCTTGGCTAAACTCGCCATAAATGGCTTTGGTGGTGGCTAAATCCCAGCGCTTCGCCATCGCTGCATAGCCCAATCTACCCGAGCCTTTTAAAACAAAACCCGCATTACGGGCGCTGGCGCCAAAACCCACTTGGTTGGCCTCTAATACCTGACAATCAATATTAAATTCGTGGGCTAAATAATAGGCAGTTAACAGGCCGGTATAGCCGCCACCAATAATGGCGACGTCAGTTTGCTGCTTGCCCATTAAGGGATCTTGTTTTGCTGGCAAAGCCTGAGTGCTAGCCCAATAGCTATTGGCCAGTGGTTGAGATTGGGGGCTAGAATTAATAAGTGGGTCATAAGTAGGCATTAATTTACCCTAAAGCAGCTAACACTTTATCCCATTTAATAATGATCAAGGCCAGCAGCACTAAGCCTAATGGTATATAAATCATTAATTGAATACATTGCAAATAAGCCACTTTCTTTTTTAAAGCCAGGCATTCTAAATCAAGCTTCTGAGTTTCACTCACTGACTTTCTCCGTTAAAAAACCACCACCATTTCACAGGCGGTACAATGACAATCGTCACCGCAGATCACACAAAGATAGTCACTACCATCTTGCTGTTGATTCCAGCGATTGGGGTGTTGCTTTATTAATTGCCCACCCGCTTGAGTAAAGTAGCCCACAGCTGAATTGTTCGGGCTTTGTTTCCATAAGTGACTCACCCCAGCACTGGCGCCTTGTTGCTTAACAGCCGCAATAGATGCTTGCAGTAATTTAGAACCAATCCCCTGACCGCGATACGCTTCTGCTACTGTATTACATTTGAAATAACACATGTTTTCAGCAGTAACAGGCCACTTTTCAGGGTTACACCATTGATCAATGGGCCACTGATCTGGGGCATAAGTTAATCTAAATCCAATGATCTGATCCGGTGTTATTGGCGGTGACAAATGGGCAGATTCAGCATCCATAACCGCAACAAAATGGGCATTAATATTATTTTTTATGCCTAATTGATAAATATGCTCTAGGGATTCAAAGTCTAAATAACCTGCCCCATGCACTCGATTCCCAAGTGCAATAACCTGTTGAAAATCATCAGGTGTTAAGCTTCTAATCATGATATTTACCGATATGAATTATGACTTTCTTGCCCCCAAGATAGCACAACAAATCCCCCCAAATAAACGATGTTAATCTTTCGTGATAATTTGGCGATAACCTAGTGAGATCCCTTTGCCAGAATAGATAGCAATTCAACAAAAGGAACTCTGTTATGAAATCATCTGCACTCACACTTAAGCCAATCAAAACCAGTTTACTCACCTGTGGGCTAATCGCCGCTGGCCTGTTCAGTATGTCAGCCACTGCTGCTGAAGTTGAAATCAGTGTTGTTAACCTAACCCACGGTAATCACTTCACTCCATTGTTTATCGCCGCCCATGATGTTGACAGTCACCTATTCCAAGTAGGCGAAATGGCAACACCTGCATTACAAAAAATGGCCGAGGGCGGTGATATAGCTGATTTAGGTGCCGCGGTTATGGGCGCAGGTGGCGTGACTGTTACCAACCCTGCCATGGGGTTATTAGCCCCCGGCGCGCATGTCAGTGAGGTCATGCTTGATTCAATGGAAATGACGCATCTCTCTATCGTAGCAATGGTACTACCAACCAATGATGCCTTTATCGGCTTAGATGGCTGGGAGATCCCCACTGAAGCAGGTACTTATACCGTGTATGTAAACGCATATGATGCGGGTACTGAAGCCAATGATGAAATGATTAATGGCGGCGGTATGTCTGGCGTTGCAGGGATCCCCGCAGCACCTGGTGGCGACGGAGGTATGAATGGTACTGGTGTTATGGATGGGGCGACAAATACGTATGTCCACACTCATCCGGGAGTGCTGGGTGATACCGATCCAGCCGGCGGCTCCAGTGACTTAGACAGCCGTATCCATCGCTGGTTAAACCCTGTGGCGAAAGTTGTTGTTACCGTTAAATAAGGGGCCATGTGATGAAATATTCAATGAATAAGATAACTAAATACCGCTTAAGCGCGGCAGCTATTATTACTGTGCTGGGCTTAAGTGGCTGTTCAGACAATAACAACTCGCCGTCTCCTGAGCCGACTCCAACCCCAACGCCCGATACGCTAATGCAAACCTATAGCATCACAGTGACAAACTTAACGGCTAATCAACCCATGTCACCGATTGCAATTGCCGCTCATAGCAGTGATGTGATGCTGTGGCAAGCAGGCGAAACGGCCAATATCGCCCTTGAAAAAATAGCTGAAGGCGGTGATGCCAGTGATGTTGCAGCTATTGAAGGGATAGGCGTAACCGCCAGTGGCGCTGGTATATTAATGCCAGGCATGTCAGAAACCATCACAATTACTTTAGATGAAGCTGATATTGCAAACCTCAGCGTAGCAACCATGCTGGTAAACACCAACGATGCCTTTACTGGGCTAAACAGCTACGACATTTCGATGCTAGCAGTCGATGCTATGGTTAATATGAAAGGCATGGTTTATGACGCTGGCACCGAAGCCAACTCAGAAGAAAAAGGCACTATGCCCGGCCCTGCTGATGGCGGTGAAGGCTTTAACGCAGCCCGTGATGATGTTGATTTTGTCCATATTCATCCTGGCGTGCTCACCATGTATGACGGTTTAATGGACTCAGTCCTAACGCCATCACACCGCTTTGATAATCCGGCTATTGCCATTTCAATCAGCCGCACACAATAGCAATCATCAGCCTTTATGATTAAAAACCAAACAAGCTGAAAGTTTATCCGCCCATCTCAGGTCTGCTGGATAAGGACCTGAAATGGGAAATTCTGGATGAATGATTCTAATAAGCACCATCAGCACCAAATCAAGCCACATATTTTGTTGGTTGAAGATGAGCAAGATTTGGCAAGGCTCATCATACTTAATCTAACCGCGCTAAATTATGAGGTGTTTCATGCCACCACATTAAGCCAAGCACTTAACATCATTGAATCTAGTGTCATAGATTTGATTTTGATGGACCGCATGCTACCTGATGGCGATGGCATTATGTTGTGCCAGCAACTTCGTGAAGCTGACAACTCGGTTGCGGTAATGATGCTGACCGCCAAAGATTCTGAAGCCGATATTGTATTAGGCCTTGAAGCTGGTGCTGATGATTATTTAGTCAAACCCTTTAGTGTGCTGGAGCTACGCGCGCGAGTAAAAGCCATGCTTAGGCGCAGCAAAACTCAACAAGTGAGCTCTGAGCAACTGCAATTTAATGGCGTTACCATTAACGCAGCAACCCGTGAGGTCATTACCAATGACTGCCCGCTGGAATTAACCGCTAGAGAATTTGATCTGTTGTTGTTTATGGCTAAGCATCCACTGCAAGTATTTAGCCGAATGCAATTATTAGAGGCGGTATGGGGTTACAACTATGACGGTTATGAGCATACGGTTAACAGTCACATTAATCGCTTACGCAATAAACTCGCCCACAGTCCTGGGCATCCAGAATTAGTCAAAACCGTTTGGGGCGTAGGCTATAAGTTCTCTCCACCATCAGCAGCTTAGCTGATATCCGTTTTAAGCATGTTATTTTTAAAGTGTATATGGGTCTCTAATGAACCGCTTATTTAACCGACTATTCTTATCAGCCACTTTAATGGTGCTGCTACTTTTTGTTGCCCTGTGGCAATGGTTACAACTCAACCATGAGTTTAGCCGTAATCAAATTCAGCAATCATTACACTTACAACTTGCTGAACATATGGCGCATATTAATCCGTTATTGTCACAAGGGATCACCTCAGATGCAGCGCTAAAAGAAGCATTTCACGACTTTATGTTACTGGGCCCAAGTTTTGAAATTTATACCTTAGATCCACAAGGGCGAGTTGTTGCCTTTGATGCCAAACAAGAGAAAATCAAAACCACTCGAGTAAATTTAGCCAAGATAAAGCAATTTATTGCAGGTCGAGACTTGCCAATTTTGGGCACAGATCCTCGCTCAAAAAAAACAGAAAAAATCTTTTCAGTCAGCCCGCTCATCACTACTGACGGGCTGCACAGTGGATACTTATATGTCATCATCGGCGGCGAAGACTATGATAGCTGGCAAGCGCTGATTAACTCAGAAAATCAGCCCAAACTTTGGGGCGCAACCATTGGTTTTTGGATTATTTTTGCACTGATGTTATTTGTGCTATTGCTGGGCTTTTTTACCCGACCAATTAAAAAGTTAGCGAGCGATCTCAATCAACTAACCAATGCCCCATTAACCGACACTATGGCTTTGCCGAATCGCTACAATGGCAGTGACGAAATACGCGTTCTCAGCGACAATATTAATCATTTATTGCATAAAATCAGCCAACAACATCAGCAAGTCAAACGCCAACAACAAGCAAAACATGACTTCTTACTGCATTTGTCCCATGACTTAAAAACCCCACTCACCTCTTTGCTGGGCTATATCGATACTTGGTTACTGTCACCGCCTGAAGCGCGCCAAGCTGAGTTTATTGAATATGCGGCAAATTCAGGACAAAACTTGCAGCAGTTACTGGCACAATTACTGGAGTTAGCCGCCCTTGAAAATGGCCAAATATCAGCGCAATTAAGCCAAATAAATTTAGCCGAAATAGTGCAAGATCTTGAACAAACCTTCGCCCCAAGAGCCAACAAACTCGGGATCACCTTAGACTTTGAAGTCACAGAGGGCTTTGATATCTATACCGATCCCCAATTGATGCGCCGCATACTCAATAACTTAGTTGATAACGCGCTGAGATATACCCCAAAAGGCGGTATGATTACCGTATTTACTGAAACTGTAAATGGTCAGCGCTGGTTGGCGGTAAAAGATACTGGGGCGGGCATGCATCAACATGAAGTAGACGCATTAAAGCAACTATCGCTAAAGCAGTTATCATTTGAGCCCAATCAAGCATTGCCACAATTAGGCGTCGGCTTAGCCATTGTGCGCCAATTGCTTGGACTCCTAAAGTGCCGTATTAATGTTGACAGTGAACCAGGCACTGGGAGTTGCTTTCATATCGAACTACAAAGCTGTCATCATTAATTCGCTTTAGCATTAGTTGCATTAACACTCTCACTTATGTGCAACTAATTCTTCTCAATAAAATAGCTAAGCCTTCCTACCCATAATTGGTAAATATTGATAACATCAATTTAGCTAATGAGATGTTAAATAAGAACAAAGAATAATAACAATACTGAGTTAATTGGAAGGTATATACAACATGCACCAGAAGTATTCAGATGATTTAACCCTGCCCGAAATTCCCTTTGATTCACCAAGACTTCCTTATGAGAAGCCTGAACAAAATGTAAATTACTGGATAGTTGATGATTTTTTTCCTGAAAAGCAAGCAATTGATATAGCAAACCGATGCTTCATGAAAAGTAAGTGGAAACTTGGTAAACCTTACACCAATGAACTATGGCCAGGGATGCGTTCAAAAAATGCATTAAAGAAAAAAGAGCTCGAACTGGTAGAAAATTGGATAAAACAAGCTATTGGAAAAGATAAAATTTGGGTAGCCGAGTCAAAGGATGTTGTCGTTGATACTAATACCGCTATTTTAGTCGGAAGCGAAGAAGGCGCAGCAAGGCCACATGTCGATAATCGTCTGCTTTGTCGCTTTGGCGCAGTACTTTTTTTAAGCCGTGAGCCTAAACCACATTCAGGAACTTCTTTTTACCGCCTAAAATATTCAAATGATGCAGCTGGCGGAAACTTAGTTGAAAAGCCTTACCATAATTTAGTTGATGCGTTGAATACTCAAAGTTTGCCGCCCAGTGCGTGGTATGAAGATGAAAGTATAGAAAATAAATTCAACCGCTTAATTTTATTCAAAGGCAATATGGTTCATAGTGCTAGTAGCTATTTTGGCAAAGAAAAAAGAGAAAAACGCCTCGCGGTAACCTTCTTTTATATGGCTGAAGACTAATTTGAAAATATATTTTTTGAGAATGGTTTATTTCGAATAGAGGAAAAGTGGCTTCCACTATTATTCGCTTTAGTGACACGACAAGCCTCTTAGCCACCCAATTGAACTTACTCTATCAGCTGATTAAAATCGTTCTGCTAGATTGAAGCAATTGTGAGCCCGTATAAAACATGCTAATAAAATAAAGCACTGACCGTATCCACGCTCAGTGCTCTATAAATTCAGACACTCTATCTACTAAATATAAACAGTAAGCTTATCGAATAGCATCTGCTATCTGCTTAGATAGATTGGTAAACTTTTTTAATTTTGTGGAAGAAAAGACTCACAAAACCAGCTGCTAAGCTGCCCCACATTAATAATACTGCCGCAACGGTCACAAATTGCCCCATATAATAATCGGCATTAGCAACATAAATGTAATGGGTACCTGGTAGTAGCGCAGCAAATACAGCAAAGAACATTAAAGCAACAATAATTTGAATTTTCATAATTAACTCTTTTTGGCAAAGGCTACTAGTTTTTGCCTCTGTTTCATTATGAAACAAAGCTAGTTAGCTAAATAATACTTAATTCTCAGAATGACCATAAAGTATCAAATAAACCCCACTAAGAGTTTTGTTAAGATCACAATTTAGAATATTCGATTGTCACTTTGTGATGGGGCGCACTTATTATCATTACAACCATAATATATAAAATATGCTAAAGCTTAGTGGTTGAAAACGAATTAAAAAAAAGACGAGCATTGCTCGTCTTTTTTTGTGCACATCATTAGGATGCGTGCGGCGTCATTATCAATTACTTATGATATTTCGCTGATAACTCGTGTACAGAGTTAATAAATGAGCCAGCATGTTCTGGGTTAACATGTTGATGGATACCATGGCCCAAGTTGAATACATGGCCAGTACCTTCACCGTAAGAAGATAAGATTTGATCCACTTCTTGATGAATACGCTCAGGTGAAGCGTAAAGTACAGATGGGTCCATGTTGCCTTGTAGTGCCACTTTATGACCAACACGGCGACGTGCATCACCGATATCAACAGTCCAATCTAAACCTAGTGCGTCACAGCCAGTTTCAGCCATAGACTCTAACCATAATCCGCCACCTTTAGTGAACAAGGTAACAGGAACTTGGCGACCGTCAGCATGGCGAGTTAGGCCATCAACGATTTTTTGCATGTAACGTAATGAGAACTCACGGTAAGCGTGGTGAGATAACGCACCGCCCCATGAATCAAAGATCATTAACGACTGAGCACCGTTAGCAACTTGTGCATTTAGGTACAAGGTAACTGAATCAGCTAACTTATCTAAAAGCATGTGCAATGCTGCTGGCTCTTCGTAAGCCATCTTCTTGATTTTTTCGAATGTTTTGCTTGAACCGCCTTCAACCATATAAGTAGCTAGCGTCCAAGGAGAACCAGCGAAACCGATTAAAGGGACTTCACCTTTTAGCTCGCGACGAATGGTGCTTACAGCACGCATCACGTAACCAAGTTCATCTTCTGGATCTGGAATGCAAAGCTTTTTAATCGAGTCAACGGTATCAGCTCGACGTTCAAAACGTGGACCTTCACCAGTTTCAAAATATAAGCCTAAGCCCATTGCATCTGGAATGGTTAGAATGTCTGAAAATAAAATAGCTGCATCTAAATCATAACGACGTAATGGCTGTAAAGTCACTTCACAAGCCAAGTCTTGGTCTTTACAAAGCGACATGAAATCACCGGCTTGAGCACGGGTTGCTTTGTATTCTGGAAGGTAACGACCAGCTTGACGCATCATCCACACTGGCGTTCTGTCAACAGGCTGTTTTAGTAAAGCGCGTAAATAACGATCATTCTTTAATTCTGCCATTGGGCTTGATTCCTAAACATATATTGATATCCGCTGAACCGTAGTTTAACGACTTAAGGTATTAATGTAACCAGTTCTGCTAAATTTATGTGAGCTGCCCCCCTTAGTAGTATCAAAATTGCTAATGTAATCGTTAATATGCTCACAAAAAGGGTATTTTTTGACTAGGTGTAACGCTAACTTGATAAAAAAGTTGCACCTGCGCTACACCTTTGATATAAAAAGTCTGCGCTAGCAAGAACAATCAAGAAGCACGATAAATCGAGCCCTTAAAAATCTATTTGCCCAGCGGTAGCATGCTACCGCTGGGCATTTTTCTTTAGATTACAACAACAAAGAATATTTCCTTTGTGACTCAGCCCATTCCTCTGGTCGATCCATTGCTTCTTTTGCAGAAAAGAGTTGATTAATCACTACTTTCTCTCATACATTAAGTGTTATGTATTGGTTGCTAAATTGAGAATGATAATGCTGACAAAACTAGAAAAAGCCGAACAAAAATGGGGTGGCTCTAATAAGCTTGTTGATCAATGGCTGCAGCACCGCAGAGCATTACTGATCCAATACTTCAAAATTGCCGGCCTTGCCCCATATTCAGTCCCAGCAAAAAGCTTACCTGAACTGGATACCGTTAAGCAGTTTTGCGCTCAATTAGTTGATTATGTCTCTGAAGGTCATTTTGAGGTCTACGATCAATTGGTTAATGAGTGTGAAAAGTCAGGTGAACAAAGTAAAGCCCGCGCACAACTGTTATTACCACAAATCAGTGAGTCAACTGATGCCGCATTAGACTTCAATGACAAATATACTGAAGCAGATAACGATTCTATGTTGCTAGAATTAGATAGCGATCTGTCTAATTTAGCTCAAGCAATGGAAGCGCGCTTTGCTTTGGAAGATGAGTTACTCGAGCAACTTCTTCAGCATCATTCAAAAGTCAGCTAGTTTGCCTTATTACTTATTACTTATTACTTATTACTTATTACTTACCAAGGTAATTAGCAAAGCTAGCGACTAACGAATTGACCTTGAGTCACAGGCAAAGAAAGACTCGATTTTCTGATGCCATTTACTTGCGCCAGTTATCAGGTAACTCCACTTGCGACCATAAATCGTTGCACAGCGTTTGATGCTGATGCCAATCTCCTTGCTTTAACCAACTGACTAATGCATCTCCCACTTGCGGATATGCTATCGGTTTGGGCGACGGCGCCTTTAACCATCGGGCTAACATTTTACTATCTAAGCTATCCATACTTTGTCCTGCAGCCAACAGCTCTAATGCTGCTACGTTTGATGATTGCTCAAATTGCCCCTGCAACGGTTTAACCAGTAGCTTCTTACCTAATGTCATCGCCTCGCTGGCTAGCTCAAAACCTGCATTACCTATTACTCCACCACATTGCGACATGTGTTGTTTAAACCCACAGCGATCAAAACTAAACCAATTAATATGCTCAGGTAATGACTGCTTTGGCTTATTGCCATGGTAAACAAAAAATTGATAGTCAGGGAAAGGGCTTAAAAAATCCGCTATCGCATCGGCACTTTCAAAGGGTAAATACACCAAAATTTGATGACTGTGAGCACCGCAACTTGGCTCAACTTCAACAAAGGGAGGTAAAATAGCAAAACCAAAATGATGCCAATGACAGCCTAATTTGATATCTGTAGGTGCAAAATGATTTAACAGTAATTCATCAAACCAGCTCATTCCCTGTTTAGGTACAGAATATTGCAATGACGCTTGATGGCTGATCGCAATTGAAGTCACGCCTTGTTTTTTAGCCGCCCAAGCACTCACGGGTTCAAAGTCATTTAATACTAAATCGTAGCCGTTCAAATCAAGTTGCTGCACTTCAGATAAAATAGGTGCGCTGATATTTCTGTTAATTGTTTTGCCAATACTCACTCGGCCTGCTTCAGTAACAAAGGACAACCCGGTCCTAACTTGATAATTACCAAAACATTGCATATCAAAATACTCACCTTCAGCGCGGCCACTAAATAAAAAGTCGACCTCGATATCAGTTTTACTTAACGCCTTTGCCATGACTCTGGCGCGGCTAATATGGCCATTTCCCGTCCCTTGAACACCGTATAATATTTTCATGATTTACCTTGTTTAATGACCAATTTCAGCGCTATGACAAACTAAATCAACGGCTCAGCTAAGATAACCACAACGACACCCAGCCCAATACCAGCAACAATATCCAATGGATAATGCACCCCAAGCGCTATTCGAGATAATCCAATCGCCAAGGCCCAGCTCATTGCGATTGGCCACAATGCAGGAAAAGTCGAGGTGATGGCCATCGCCATAATAAAGGCCGCTGCGGTGTGCCCTGAGGGCAAACTAAATTTGTCTGATGCCTGAAAGCTGCTATCAAAGCCTGCAAAAGCGGCGCAAGGCCTAGTGCGGCGAATGGCATTTTTAAAGACAAAATATAACGGCAGTTCGATGATAAAACTGACTAACATCAAATTAAAAAACTGACTACCTTGAGGGTGTAAAAACAATAAACCTACCGCCATATACACGTAATAATGGCCATCCCCACTTGCTGAGATCCTTTTCGCTAAAGGGGTTAACTTATGAGTTCGACAAAAAGTAATAATGTGGCAAAACAGAAGCTTATCCAGTGCGCTAATCGTCATAGCCATACAAAATCCTTATAGTTCAATTGTTCAACCTTATTAAGAACTGTAAATAGAGCTAATGACGCTTAGATGACAGGCTATCGAAACTTTTATGACAATCATAACTTACTCAAAGGAGTCACCACAGACAGGGCAATAATGCAGTTAATCATATAAAAACAAGGACTAAGGCTGATAATGGGCTTATCACAGCAATAAACAACAGCCGTTTAACTCACCCCGCCTTAAGACCAAAGACTGAACAACTAACTGATTATCTTTATCAAGTGATGAATATCGCTGTTATTTTCATAAAAAGCTCATATAATTCATATATTATTGCTTTGATAACTGGCGAAAACCTCTGTTAATCGCTAACCCCAAGGAGTGTCACTATGGAATACAACACCTCAGAATTGTGTGATATGTATTTAGATGTCGTTGATGTAGTAGAACCAATGTTCAGTAATTACGGCGGTTGTAGCTCTTTTGGTGGTTCGATTAGTACCATCAAATGTTTTGAAGATAACGGCTTAATTGCTGATGCGCTGCAAGCAGAAGGCGAAGGTAAAGTCTTGTTAGTAGATGGTGGCGGTTCAATGCGCCGTGCATTAATTGATGCCTCGATTGCTGAAATCGCAGTGGCTAACAAGTGGGAAGGCATTATTGTTTACGGCTCAGTACGTGATGTCGACACCCTTGAAGAAATGGATATTGGTATTCAAGCATTAGCTTCAATCCCGATTGGCGCTGACACTAATGGCGTGGGTGAAGTTGAAATCCCAGTTAACTTTGGTGGGGTAACATTCCTGCCATGCGATCATATCTATGCTGACAATACCGGCGTTATCTTATCGCCAGAGCCATTAGATATCGAATAATCGATTGATATTGCTGGTTACATATTACCAGTTCAAATATCGACTAAAGCCAGCTATGCTGGCTTTTTTATGGCCTATTTTTTAAGGCATAAGCTCTAAGTATTTGACGCTAGATATGTGGCTCGACATATTAGCCTCAAAGCTAACCCCAATTGAATGAAATAGGTTCTTAATGTTGCAGATAATGACCCGCAGTCAAGTTAATCAATACCTCTCAGGCAGAGATGGCGAAATCAAACTGGGCCAAACCGTCAAGCTTATCTCCGAATCAGCCCCCTCTTTAGCTGATCTTAAACAGGCACTTTGTGAGGCTAAAACCAATGGGGTGCAATTTGTCATTGTCGGAATTACCGAAGATGCAGGTCCAAGGGCTAACTTAGGCCGCGGTGGCTCATCTGCAGCCTTTAGTGCCACTATGCAACAATGGCTTAATTTGCAGTCCAACCGTTACCTTGATGGTAAACAGTGTCTTATTTTAGGGGAAATATCTCAGGCCCCACTGCCAGAAGCGGCATCCCTAGAAGAGTTAAGGCAAGCAACTAAAGAACTAGATAACCAAGTCATTAGCGTGATCAGCCAAATTCTAGCAGCAGAGCTTGAGCCCATAGTGATCGGCGGCGGCCATAACAATGCATATGGTATGCTAATGGCGACTAAAGCTCACTTTAATCAGGCCGCAGCGGCAGTAAACCTTGACCCCCATAGCGATTTTCGCCCACGGGAAGGCCGCCACAGTGGCAACGGCTTTAGCTATGCCGCAGCCAATGGCGCATTAGCTTATTACCATGTGCTAGGTTTACATGAGCTAAAAAACAGTGAAGCCACCTTAGAGCAATTAAGCTTATTTGGCGGTCATTGGCATAGCTTTCAGCAAATTTGGGTCAGACGAGAAATCGACTTAGGCCAGGCGCTACAGCAAATCGCCAGCAATCTTAATCAAACTCAACTGCCAGTGGCCTTAGAAATTGATGTAGATGCCATTGCGAAAATGCCCAGCAGCGCATCCACCTTTGCCGGCGTGCCCTTGTTAGATGCCTGCCACTATATTCATTACATCGCTAAGCACTGCCCTTGTACTTATCTGCATATTGCTGAAGCCGCGCCTCAATGCCACGATGCAGGTGATATGGCCGGTAAACGTGATGTAGGCCAAAGTGTCAGTGAATTAATTTACAGTTATATTCAGGCAAGAAAAGTCAGCTAGCTTGAGCGAGGAATATTTGAACTGCTCTCGCTTAAGGATCGTACAAGCTTACGCTGTTAAATTTTTAACACGCGATTACCTAATACTTTCACTATTCAATAACAGTGAATTTTATGCTCTAATGCAGGGCAATTTTGATGAGATAGAAAAATACGCTGTCTTAACGCATTCTTAGCTATTTCAAGTAAACTTGATCACATTCTGGCTGATTAAAGTTTCTGCAAAGCAAGCAATGACATACACTCGCTGTTAATTACCGCACATTATAGGAATACACAGATGTCTGAGGGCGACCCAAAGAACACCCATTTTGGTTACAAAACCGTTGATTCAGAGAAAAAAGCGGATTTAGTTGCTGACGTATTTCATTCGGTTGCTGCTAAATACGACATCATGAATGATGTTATGTCATTCGGTGTTCACCGTTTTTGGAAACGTCACACCATTGCGACCGCAGGCGCAAGACCGGGCATGAAAGTACTTGATCTTGCTGGCGGCACCGGTGATTTAACCGCTAAGTTCTCGCACCTTGTCGGTGAGCGCGGCCAGGTTATTCTTGCTGACATTAATGATTCAATGCTTAAAGTTGGCCGCACTAAATTGCGTGATAAAGGCATTGTTAGCAATGTCAGTTACGTACAAGCCAATGCTGAAGCACTGCCGTTTCCTGACAATCATTTTGATATTATTACCATTGCCTTTGGTTTACGTAATGTGACCGATAAAGACGCAGCGCTGCGTTCGATGCGCCGCGTACTAAAACCAGGCGGAAAGTTATTAGTGCTTGAGTTCTCAAAACCTCAACACGAAGTCATGCGTAAAGTTTATGATCTTTATAGCTTTAAAGTGTTGCCTAAAATGGGCGCATTAATTACCCAAGATGCTGATAGCTATGAATACTTAGCTGAGTCAATTCGTATGCATCCAGATCAAGAAACCTTAAAGCAAATGATGATCGATGCCGGTCTTGAGCAAGTTGACTACACCAATATGACAGATGGTGTTGTGGCCTTGCATCGCGGTTACAAATTCTAATGCTGCCGAACCACTTTTCATTACTGGCTTGTGCTGCAATGGAAACTGCCATCGGGCAGTTACAAGCACAAGATCAGGGTGAATATGCCCGGCTAAAGCAGTTGCACGGTAAAGTATTTAAAATCCAGTTAACCCAAGTTAATTGGCCGATATACCTTATTTTTGCACCGCAAATTCAAGTCATGAGCGCTTATGAAGCCACTGTTGACGTCAGTATTACTGCTGATGTCACAACGCTTTATAAGGTGACTGAAGGGGCGAACCTTACCGAGCTCATTAAGCAAGATAAGCTGATCCTCGATGGCGACATCAACTTATTGCAAAGTTTTAGTCACTACTTAAAACACATAGAGTTAGATTTTGCCGAGCCACTGTCAAAGTATATTGGCGATGCCCCAACACACATGTTGCTGGCTAATTCTAAACAGCTCGCCTCGACATTAAAGCAAGTGGTTGCAAAGTCATGGTCTCATGTGGGGCAATTAACCACTGAAGAATATCGACTGGCACCGCATCAAATCGACTTCATCCATTTTCGTGATAATCTGGAACAACTTGTTGAGCAAACAACAAGCATTGAGTCCAAGATAGCAAAATTAAGAGAAAAAATTACCCCATGACAATTGCAAGTATCAGGCGTGGTTACCAAGTCATAAAAACTGTACTCCATTACGGCTTAGATGATGTTTTACCCAAAAATAAAACTCCCTGGTATTTTTCTATTCTGCGAAATTGTTTCTTTTGGATCCGCAATCAACATAAAGACAAACCTTCTGCCGAGCGCTTAAAGCTGGCGATGCAAGATTTAGGTCCGGTCTACATCAAGCTAGGGCAAATGCTGTCAACTCGACGCGACTTACTCAATGATGAGTGGGCCAGTGAGCTCACTATGTTGCAAGACCGCGTGCCACCTTTTGATTCAGCCCTTGCCCGCCAAGCTATTGAAGCAGAGCTAAAAGCCCCCATTGACTCGCTATTTGATAACTTTGAAGACATTCCCTTAGCGTCAGCATCCATATCTCAAGTTCACACCGCGAATTTAAAAGAAAATGGCGCAGAAGTCGTATTAAAAGTATTACGTCCAAATGTTGAAGCGCAGGTGAATGCCGACCTTCAACTGATGTGCC
Source organism: Shewanella sp. UCD-KL21 (assembly GCF_001957135.1). GTDB lineage: Bacteria > Pseudomonadota > Gammaproteobacteria > Enterobacterales > Shewanellaceae > Shewanella. Next base: position 168,035 of record NZ_MPHK01000006.1, read on the forward strand.
AAGCGGCCAATTTACTTGAAAAGCTATTAGGTGAAGGCAATCGTCTGCGCCCTGCTGAAGTGATTGATGATTATCGCACCACCATTTTAGGCGAGCTTAACCTTAAACTTGAGGCGCTTAATGCCATCAAGCTACGTAACAATTTTTTAGACTCAGATAGCTTGTATGTGCCTTATGTTTATGAAGATTATTGCTACCCTCGCCTAATGGTAATGGAGCGAGTTTACGGTATTCCCGTTTCCGATGTTGAAGCCCTAAAAGCCCAAGGCACTAATTTAAAGCTTCTGGCTGAACGCGGCGTTGAGCTGTTTTTTACCCAAGTATTTCGTGATAATTTTTTCCATGCTGACATGCACCCTGGCAATATATTTATAAGCCGTGAGCACCCTGACAATCCATTTTATATCGGCATGGATTGCGGCATTATGGGCACCCTTAATGATGTCGACAAGCGCTATTTAGCTGAAAACTTCTTAGCCTTTTTCAATCGTGATTATCAGCGTATTGCCCAGCTTTACATTGAATCGGGTTGGGTATCAGAAAACACTGACGTACTGGCATTTGAGCAAGCTGTTAAGATGGTTTGTGAGCCCATGTTTAATAAACCATTAGATGAAATCTCATTTGGCCATGTGTTACTTGAGTTGTTTCGCACCGCCCGCCAATTCGATATCGTCGTGCAACCACAGCTAGTTTTACTAGAAAAAACACTGCTTTACATTGAAGGCTTAGGTCGTCAGCTGTACCCACAGCTAGACTTATGGTCAACAGCTAAACCGTTTTTAGAGCAGTGGATGTCTGAACAAGTCGGCCCGAAAGCCATTTTTGATAAAGTAAAAATGAAGAGCCCTTATTGGGCTGAAAAGCTGCCTGAATTTCCAGAACTTATCTATGACAATTTAAAAATGGGTCGAAAACTACTGGGCACCCAACAACAAATGCTTGATAAGTACCTAAAATTTCAGCATAAAGCTCATAAAAGTAATTACTTATTAATAACAGCTGCTGTAATGTTGATCTGTGGCACAATATTATTAAACCAATACGCTACACTATGGCCTGCTTACATTTGTATCACATCAGGTATAGTGCTTTGGTTCACAGGATGGCGATCCAGACCAAAAAACCGTAAATTTTAACTAGCACTTATACATTAGAGGTTCATAATACTCTATGTATAAAGGTTACAATTGTGAATGTAAAAATTCCAACATCATGTTTTTATTCTTATAGAGGAAATGTTCATGGGCGGCATCAGTATTTGGCAGCTTCTAATTATTGCGTTAATTGTTGTGTTGTTATTCGGAACTAAAAAATTACGTTCTTTAGGTGGCGATTTAGGTGGGGCTGTTAAGGGCTTCAAAAATGCAATGAATCCTGAAGATGAAGAAAAGAAGTCTCTAGAAGACAGCACTGCGAAAAAGTCTGAACAGGCAACTGAGCAGAAATCCGAGTCAAAGGATAAAGAACAGGCGTAATTCATTATGTTTGACGGTATTGGCTTTATGGAGCTACTGCTGATTGGAATTTTGGGGCTTGTGGTTCTCGGCCCCGAAAGACTTCCGGTTGCAGTACGTTCAATCTCTGAGTGGATCCGCTCATTAAAGCGGATGGCAAACTCAGTCAAAGATGAATTAGAGCAAGAGCTTAAAATTGATCAGCTTCATGCTGACCTCAAAAAAGCGGAAAGCAAAGGTTTATCGAACCTATCACCTGAACTACAAGAGTCCATTGATCAGCTTAAAGATGCTGCGAAATCGGTTAATCGTCCCTACCAAGTTGATGATGTAGCCAAAGATACCCCAGCAACTACTCCCGCTGAAAGTTCCACTGCCAAAAGTGAACAAGCAAACGACTCTGACAGTTCAAATACCAAAAGCTAACACGGGTAACCAATGTCACAACAGCTACCTCTTATCAGTCATTTGCTTGAGTTACGTAATAAGTTACTTAGAGCTATCGGCAGCGTATTGCTGGTATTTATCTGCTTAGTTTATTGGGCAAATGACATTTACCATTATATGGCAATCCCATTAATGCAATCACTGCCAGAGACCGGCAGTATGATTGCAACGGATGTAGCCGCGCCCTTTTTTGCGCCATTTAAATTAACCTTAGTGTTATCGTTTTTTGTGGCGATCCCCTACGTACTATTTCAAGTATGGTCATTTGTGGCGCCCGGTTTATACAAACACGAAAAACGCATGATTATGCCGCTGCTATTTAGCAGTACGGTATTATTTTACCTCGGTATTGCTTTCGCCTATTACGTCGTTTTTCCGGTGGTATTTGCGTTTTTCACCAGTGTTGCACCAGAAGGTGTGCAAGTAGCGACCGACATTAGTAGCTATTTAAGTTTTATCTTAAAGCTATTTTTTGCTTTTGGTTTAGCCTTTGAAATCCCTGTGGCCGTAGTATTAATGTGCTGGGCTGGCGTGACAACACCAGATGAGCTCAAACAAAAACGCCCTTACATTGTTGTAGGTGCATTTGTGGTTGGCATGATGCTAACGCCACCTGATATTATTTCACAAACAATGTTAGCGATTCCTATGTTAATATTATTTGAAGGTGGTTTATTAGCAGCTAGGCTATATACCCCAAAAGAAGATACAGATAACGAAGAGCCAGAGAACGAAAAAGCTGATAGTTAAATTGCGCATCGCACTCATGGACTAGTAAAACAATAAAAAGAAGGATTCTGTTATGCGTTTAACTTTGATTGCCACTTTTGCTTTGGCTATCTCTTCTCAAGCACAAGCCAGTGTTGAGCAACAACTGGCTAGCTGTGCAGCTCAAACTGACAAACTTGATCGGTTAATGTGTTACGACGCATTAGCCGCATCGGTTAACACCTCAATCATCTCAGCGACAACAGAAACTGCACCTGCAACGGTAGCGGCTCCAGCAGCAATCACCACTTCTGCGCTAACAACCACTGCTAGCGCCCCAGCTGCGCAATTAACCAATGCAGAGCAAGAGTTTGGCCTTAAAAAGAAGGTCGATGAGGATGTCACTCGCCTTTATGCTGACGTTGTATCGGTAAAAAAAGATCCTTACGGCGCATTGATTATTACCCTGTCTAATAATCAAACTTGGAAACAATCAGGTACGGACCGCTATAAAGTGAAAAAAGATCAAACCGTCTTTGTTGAAAAAGGCGCTCTCGGTTCATTCCTACTGGGCAGCGATGATCGCAACTCCACTATTCGAGTGAAGCGTTTAAAATAAATCATGGCGCAGCATATCGACATAGCCGTTAATCTGCTTAGCAGCAGGTTAATCGCTGATATAGACAACATAGTGACTCAAGCGGCGCAACATCATGTTTCGCCGTTAATTGTTATTGGCAGTGATATTACTGAAAGTAGCGACAGCGCCTCGCTGTGCGCAAAATATCCTCAGCAACTCTACAGCACCGCAGGAGTTCACCCCCACCACGCCAGTAGCTGGAATGCTGCCAGTGCTGATGAGATAAAAACCCTAGCGGCATTAAAACCAGTGGTTGCTATTGGTGAATGCGGTTTAGATTATAATCGCGACTTTTCTCCCCGTGATGCCCAGCGCCATGCCTTTCACGCCCAACTTGAACTGGCAGTAGCATTACAAATGCCGGTCCTGATGCACTGTCGTGACGCTCACGAGGACTTTATTGCAATAGTAAGTCAATATCGCCACAAGCTGCCTGCAGCGCTGCTGCATTGCTTTACAGGCACCAAAGATGAGTTACTTGCTTGCCTTGAATTAGATTTACATATCGGCATAACTGGCTGGGTATGCGATGAACGCCGCGGCGCTGAACTGGCGAGCATAGTGCCATTGATCCCAAACAACCGCTTAATGGTTGAAACCGACAGCCCTTATTTATTGCCTCGCAGCATGCGCCCTAAACCTAAATCCAGCAAAAACTTGCCACAATACTTGCCCGATATTGTCGAGTATATGGCTAATCTACGTCAGCAACCCTATGAAGAGCTAGCTGCCCATTGCTACACCAACAGCCAGCGTTTTTTTAACCTAGGGCAGGATTAATGCAGCAAGTGCATTGGGCGTTTAAAGCATTTACTTTGGTTTTTATTATATTGCTAACTCAGTTACAGGCAGCGCACGCGCTTGCCATTGAGCACAGCAATACCCCACTGAGATTAACCGCCTCATCCATTACAAAAATCAAATTAACGGATTGGATGTATATCAATCAATCGCAAGATATTGAAGAACTTGCCAGCTTAAAAATGCTTAAAAATAGCCGACAGGATTGGCGCAAGTTAAGCCGCGGCGATATGCGTAAAATTGGCGCTAAAAATACTTGGTTGAGTTTTAGTATTTTTAACCATAATGACCACCTATCACGCATGATAGCGCTGGATAACCCGCTGCTAGATAGCATGAAGCTATATCATTTAGTCAATAACAAATTGGTAAAAGTTGAGCTAATGGGTGATAGCTATCCATTTAAACAGCGCCCACTGCAGAGTAATTTATTTCTTTACCCCTTTGAATTACAGCCAAACGAAACACATACCTTTTACTTAAAAATCGATAATCGCGGCAGCTTAAATTTTCCATTAGTACTATGGAGTAAAAATGATTACAGCCATGCCATAGAATCTCAAAGTCTTGCTAATGGCTTTCAAATTGGGATATTGATTGCCATCGGGCTATTTAGTTTGTTTATCGCGCTCGCATCAGGGTCTTTTAGTTACAGTTACTATAGCGGCTATGTGCTCAGCTTAACCCTGCTTGTGGCCACGATTCATGGTATTGCCTTTCAATATTTATGGCCCACACTGCCGGTGGTGCAAAACTTAGCTATTCCAATATTAATCCCGATAGCCTTAGCTTTTGCGCTGATGTTTACCGAAAAAGTGATGCTACTTAAATACCATAATAAACCGATGCTTTTAGCCGGTCGTTACCTTGCGGTTTACTGCCTTTTACTGAGTCTGGTTATCTCGTTTATTGATTTTAAAATCAGCTTATATTTACTCAGTTTCTCGGTAATCGCCATTAGCTGTGTACTGATCACCTTCTCTTTAATACAAGTGATTAAAGGCAGTAAAAATGCTCGTTTATATGCTATTGCCCGTATAGGGCTATTTATTAGCGCCATTCTCAGCGGGCTGATTTATCTGGGCTATTTACAATGGTATATGCCAGCGCATACCCCAGTTATGATCGGACTGACCTTTGAAGTTATTGTTATGGCTGCAGTGTTAGCTGTGCGCTATAACGATGAACGAAAAGCCAAACTGCAAATGCAAAAAAAGGCCTTAGAGCAAGCGCAAAAACTGCAACAAAACCGTGATGAAGCTTTAAAAGCAGAAGCAAGAACCAATGAACGCCTCGAACAAATGGTCGCAGAGCGGACTCTTGAGCTCGAAGTCACCTTGCGTGAACTAAATGATGCCAACCAAAAACTACAGCAACAAAGTACCACTGACAGTTTAACAGGGGTAAAAAATAGAAATGCCTTTGATAAACGCCTAACCGCAGAAGGACGCATTAGCCGTCGTCAGCAAACCTCGCTTGCTATCCTAATGGTTGATATTGATAAATTTAAAGAGATTAATGATCAATTTGGTCACCTTGCTGGCGACCTTGCAATTAAAGTGATTGCGACAACAATTTCTGAGTTTTTAAAACGACCAACCGATCTGGTGTCACGTTTTGGAGGTGAAGAGTTTGCTATTATATTACCAAGTACTGATAGTGTAGGAGCGATGCTATTGGCTGAAAGAATTCGCCAAGCAATCTCCAATTTATCAATCGATTGGGATAATAACCCTATTTCCCTTTTCGTAAGTATCGGTGTGAGCGCTGCCATTATCGAAACCGATGAACAGCCAACTCAGTTACTTGAACAAGCAGATAAAGCGCTTTACCAAGCTAAGCGCAATGGACGAAATCAGGTTTGTCTGTTTTCGTCTGATTAAGATCAGTCTAATTTCAGGAGTCGAATGTGAATATAATTACTAGTGCTTTTCCACAGCGCAGAATGCGCCGCATGCGTAAACATGATTTCAGCCGCCGTTTAATGTCAGAAAACAAACTGTCGGTGAATGATCTTATCTACCCAATGTTTGTTCTTGAAGGCAACAATCGCACCGAAAAAGTGGCGTCGATGCCGGGTGTTGAGCGCTATTCAATCGACTTATTACTTAAAGAAGCGGCTGAATTAGTCGAACTTGGCATTCCTTTGATTGCCCTCTTCCCAGTTACACCTGCGGAAAAGAAAACCCTCATGGCTGAAGAAGCTTACAATTCTGACGGTTTAGTGCAGCGCGCAGTACGTGAACTAAAGCAAGCTTTTCCTGAGCTTGGAATTATGACCGATGTGGCACTTGACCCCTTCACCACCCATGGTCAAGACGGCATTATTGATGACACAGGTTACATCCTTAATGACATCACCACCGAAATTTTAGTTAAACAAGCCCTATCACACGCTGAAGCTGGCGCTGACATTGTCGCCCCTTCAGACATGATGGATGGCCGCATTGGCGCTATTCGTGAAGCATTAGAAGCAGCTGGCCACGTTAACACCCAAATTATGGCTTACTCAGCTAAATACTCTTCAAGTTACTACGGTCCTTTCCGTGACGCAGTCGGCTCAGCTGGTAACCTTAAAGGTGGCAACAAACATAGCTACCAAATGGATCCAGCCAATAGCGATGAAGCCTTACATGAAGTGGCACTTGATATTCAAGAAGGTGCAGACATGGTAATGGTAAAACCTGGCATGCCGTATTTAGACATTGTTCGCCGCGTAAAAACCGAACTAGCAGTGCCGACTTTTGCTTACCAAGTCAGTGGCGAGTACGCCATGCACATGGCTGCAATTCAAAACGGTTGGTTAGCTGAAAAGGCTATCGTGATGGAGTCACTACTGTGCTTTAAGCGCGCTGGCGCCGATGGCATTTTAACTTATTTTGCTAAAAGCGCTGCCCAGTGGCTTAAAGAAGATAAGTAAAAAAGCGATTATTTTTACAAGATGAATAACAAACAGGAGACCTATTGGTCTCCTTTTTTATAGCGCATTTTGCAGGCTAAATGAGTCAAATTGATTATAAAGGCGCCTAAAACAGCCTCAAATAGTGACATTCATCGCCGTAGCAATGAATATTACCTCTTGCTAATGCAGCATGAGCCAGTTCAAAGTTATCTTTGAATTTTACTTATATTAGTGATCTAGCTAACAGCTAGCTCATATTCAACTTCACTAACCTAAGGTTAAATGATTGAATCATTTTATTGTTCTTTCTTGAGGCCTTATCATGCATAAAAGCGTTAAAACAATTTTAGCTACAACCGCAATTTTCTTTGGCAGCCATTTGGTTGCTGGCTCAGCAATGGCTGGCAGTGGTTGTTCATTCGATGAAGAGCAAACAGGCTTCATGGCAACATGCAGCGAGGAGAAACAAGAAGTGATTATTACTGGACTCGTTGATATTTCAACACTTGAAAAAGACTTACCAGGTTACGCTGCAGAGTATGAGCAGTATAAAATTGATGCAGCCGCATTAACTGAATTAAAAGCGGTAACCACACCAACAAATATTGTGGTAATTATTGGTACTTGGTGCCCTGATTGCCATCGTGAAACGCCACGTTTCATGCGCCTTATCGAAGAAGCGGCTAATCCGAATATTACCGTGACTTACATCGGTATTGATCGCAGCAAAGTTGATCCAGAAGGCCTCGCGGCAGCATATGAATTCACCCGCATTCCAACCTTTATCATTGAGCAACAAGATGAAGAAATTGGCCGAATCGTTGAACGTCCAACAGTGTCGCTGGAACAAGATTTAGTCAACATTCTGAAATAATCTGTTTTGAAACTCTCTTGAGTTATTTCAGGCAAATAAAAACGGGATCATATGATCCCGTTTTTTGTATTCGATATGTATTTCAAGGGCCTTAAAGCATTAAGCCACTCTTGCAGCCAACATGCTTAGCACCCCTTCACGCAGCGCACCGCCGGATAAATTAAGCGACTCAATATCAAGTAACTCAAATAAGGCGATTAATATCGCAATCCCAGAGGCAAAGGTTGGCGCTTTTTCAGCAGATAAGCCTTGAATATGATGCAGCGACTCATTTTGCTGTGCCAACACTTCGTCTCTAAAACGATACAAAACTTTCAAAGTGATTATCTCAGAAAGCTCGCGATGATTAAGTACTGACACCACAGACTGTACGGCACCAGATGCGCCGACAACCCCTTGCCAACCCAACTGTGTCAGCTGTTGTAAGCAAGGCTTAAGCGCATCCAATACCGTAGCTTTCGCCTGTTCAAAATCACTCAGCTGATAAGGCATTTGCGTAAAAAACTGCTGATTAAAGCGCACACAGCCAAAATCAAGACTGGTTTTAAATAGCACTTCAGTGCCATTACCAATAATAAACTCAGTACTGGCGCCGCCAATATCAATCACCAATCGTTGGCCGTCACCTTCTGTTGTGGCCGCCATACCTTGGTAAATTAATTCAGCTTCTCGCAAACCACTAATGACTTCGATCGGGTGAGCTAAAATCGGTAATGCCCGTTGATGGAACTCATCAGCATTGCTGATCACACGTAAAGTTGCGGTGGCAAATACTGCCACATGCTCAGCTGCGACTTGATGTTTATCAAGCATCTCAGCAAACATTTGCAAACAATCGAGCCCGCGCTGTAATACGGCTTCATCAAGACGGTTATCAGCCCCAATACCCTCAGCCAAACGCACTTTACGTTTGTACTTTGCAATAATAGTGGGTTGGCCGTTCAGGGTGTGAGCGACCAACATATTAAAACTATTTGAGCCGAGTGTTATCGCGGCATATGCAGGCATTGCAGCTGTCACAGTCATTTACGAATGTCTACGCGCCCTTTGAGGTGGACGTCCACCACTGCGATGCGCACCACTTCTCGCACCATCACGCGTACGTGTTGTTGGGTGCTTACGATGGATACGAACCGGTGGCGGTAAATCGTCTAACAAAGCTTCACGATCATAATTAGTTACTGGTATTGAGTGCTTAATATACGTCTCAATGGCCGGTAAATTCAGCGCATACTCTTCACAAGCAAAACTCACTGACACACCTTTTTGTCCCGCACGACCGGTACGACCAATACGGTGAACGTAATCTTCACAATCATCTGGTAAATCATAGTTATAAACATGAGATACATCAGAAATATGTAAGCCACGCGCCGCCACATCCGTTGCCACGAGTACGTCAAGCGCACCAGAGGTGAATTGCTCTAAAATACGAATACGTTTTTTCTGCGGCACATCACCGGTTAATAACCCAACTCGATGGCCGTCGCCTTCTAACCATGACCACACCTTTTCACAGCTGTGTTTGGTGTTTGAAAATACGATAGCCTTTTCTGGCCAATCTTCTTCCATTAATGTCAGAAGCAAACGCATTTTATCTTCAGTAGAAGGGTAGAAAATTTCTTCTTTGATGTTCTTTGAGGTTTTTTCGCCAGGAGAGACTTCAACTTTTTCTGGATCATTCATATGATCGTAAGCTAATTCCTGAACCTTCATTGATAACGTCGCTGAAAACAACATATTTAAGCGTGACTTAGCATCAGGCATACGTCTAAACAAGAAACGAATATCTTTAATAAAACCTAAATCGAACATGCGATCAGCTTCATCAAGCACAACGGCTTGAATGGCATTTAAACTGATCACACCTTGGCGTACGTAATCGATAATACGACCCGTAGTACCAATTAAAATATCAACACCAGCATCAAGCACTTGGCGTTGAACATCATAACTCTCACCGCCATAAACAATACCGACTTTTAAACCCGTATGTCGTGCAAGCAATTTAGCATCTTTGGCAATCTGAATCGCAAGTTCGCGAGTCGGTGCCATGATGATAGCTCTAGGCTGATTAATTTGACGACCTTCTGGCTCAGCAACTGAGAGAAGGTGGTGAAATGTGGCCACTAAAAAGGCCATTGTCTTGCCAGTTCCTGTTTGTGCCTGGCCAGCAATATCTTTTTGTTGTAATAAAATGGGAAGAGATAACGCCTGAATTGGCGTACAAAATTCAAAGCCATTTTCGTTCAAAGCCTGTATAACCTCTGGCTTCAGAGGGAAGTCGGCGAATCTTTGTGTTGATAAATGTGTTTCGCTCATAGCGCAAGCATACCCGTTAGTGTTGCAAAAAAAGACTCGATCGTTTCAAATAGCTACATTAATAGAACGGTCACTTGAAAAGCTATTTAACCGTCCCAATATACATGGTAAGCCATTAATAAACTAGCAATGGTGCCAAATCTGGAGATCTACATGAGCGATAAAATTGTATACCTAAGCGATGACAGCTTCGAAAACGACGTCATTAACTCAGAATTACCAGTACTGGTAGACTTCTGGGCAGAGTGGTGTGGTCCTTGTAAAATGATTGCCCCAATCCTAGACGACGTGGCTGAAGAGTACGCGGGTAAGCTAACTGTAGCTAAATTAAACGTTGACCAAAATAATGTTTCACCTGCTAAGTACGGTGTACGTGGCATTCCAACATTATTAATGTTTAAAGGCGGCGAGTTAGTTGCCACTAAAGTGGGTGCTTTATCAAAAACTCAACTTAAAGAGTTTATTGACGCACAAGCTTAATCAAGCCTATTAATAAAATCGCGGCACTATTGATTAAAAGCATAGCCTGCTAACCCCGTTAGCAGGTTATTGCTAAAAATAACGCTATTTTAGTGTGATGAACAACAATCAATTTTAATAATGTTGCGTGTTTTACGCTTAAAAAGTGACAATCGGCACAATATATGAACAATTTGTGCCGTTTTTTCGCTAAAATTCTGGACGCACTGCCCATATAGTGCTAATTTATTCATCAGATTTTTCAACCAAACCCCTACTCGCTTATCAATCGACTATTTCAATTTCGTAATACCCAAAGAAAGATTGATTGCAGTAAGCATCGTCGCGTAATACAAGACCCCCAACATGAATTTAACTGAATTAAAAGACACGTCTATATCAGATCTGGTTTCACTAGCAGATAGCATGAAATTAGAGAACATGGCCCGTGCCCGTAAACAGGACATCATCTTCTCTATTCTGAAATCCCACGCCAAAAGCGGTGAAGACATTTTTGGTGGCGGTGTGCTTGAAATCCTCCAAGATGGTTTCGGCTTTTTAAGAAGCTCAGATGGTTCATATTTAGCAGGCCCTGATGACATTTATGTCTCTCCTAGCCAAATCAGACGCTTCAATATGCGTACCGGTGATACCATCTTTGGTAAAATCCGCCCACCGAAAGACGGTGAACGCTATTTTGCACTCCTAAAAGTTAACGAAGTTAACTTCGATAAGCCTGAAAATTCTCGCACAAAAATCCTCTTTGAAAACCTTACCCCACTGCATGCAGAAGAACGTATGCGTATGGAACGTGGTAACGGTTCAACAGAAGACATCACCTCACGTATTTTGGACCTATGTTCTCCGATTGGTAAAGGTCAGCGTGGTTTGATTGTGGCTCCGCCTAAAGCGGGTAAAACCTTATTGCTACAAAACATGGCGCAAAGCATTACCTATAACAACCCAGAAGTGGTGTTAATGGTATTACTTATCGATGAACGCCCTGAAGAAGTAACTGAAATGCAGCGCATGGTTAAAGGCGAAGTTATTGCTTCTACCTTTGATGAGCCAGCAAGTCGTCACGTTCAGGTTGCTGAAATGGTCATCGAAAAAGCCAAGCGTTTAGTTGAACACAAAAAAGACGTGGTTATCTTATTAGATTCAATCACTCGTCTTGCCCGTGCATACAACACTGTAATCCCATCATCAGGTAAAGTTCTTACTGGTGGTGTTGATGCCAACGCTTTACATCGTCCAAAACGTTTCTTCGGTGCTGCACGTAACATCGAACATGGCGGCAGCTTAACCATTATCGCAACAGCGCTAGTTGATACTGGTTCTAAAATGGATGAAGTTATTTACGAAGAATTTAAAGGTACTGGTAACCAAGAGTTACACCTTTCTCGTAAAGCAGCTGAAAAACGCGTTTTCCCTGCAATCGACTTTAACCGCTCTGGTACTCGTCGTGAAGAGAAACTAACCACACCTGATGAACTTCAAAAAATGTGGATTTTACGTAAAATCCTTAATCCTATGGATGAAGTGACTGGTATGGAATTCCTTATCGATAAATTGGCAATGACCAAAACTAACGATGAGTTCTTTACTGCAATGAAACGCGCTAAGAGTTAACGTTTATTTTGCATTAAAAAAACCACCATTATCGGTGGTTTTTTTGTATCTACATTTTCATTAAACTGAATGTCAGCAGCAACACACCAGAATAAATTACCGAGAATAGCCAACTATTCAAGACTTTTGATATTGATTAACCACGATATATTCTACGTCTAAATCCAAATACCATCAGCATGCTAAACATTGCCATATCTAACAGACCTAGTGCGCCCGCCTTACCGCTATAGCCTTCACTATGCGTTATTTTTACCTGATCAGGGTTTTCTTTGACTCGTTTTTTAAAGCTATCCAGTTGAGCTTTTAAATTCACAACCATACTATCAGCCGATTGTTCAAAGCCTTGAATACTGTCGGCACGTAGCTCTTCACTTAAATTAATGGGTGTTGAGCTACCCGATATCTGACTGGTTCCAGGCGCCCTAAATAACATCATTTTACTGTCGATATCGTAAACCACCGTATCCATCAAAGTATTAGTGTCATTCTTCTCGCCAGATACCACGTAAGCACCGACAATCGTCCAATAGCTTAATGATAGTATGCCCTCATCAGTAAACTGCACTTGGTCATAAGAAACCAAAGCAATCACGTCAATACCATACATGGTTTGTATTTGAGACAAATTAGCAAAACTCCCACCAGCAGTTAAATATGCAGAGGGGATCACTTCGATGCTACTAACAAAATCCAATGCCCTAAAATTACTAGCAACACTTTCTAAAATTTCACTTTTTTTCGATTCTGATAACCCTGCAGAATAACTATTTCCAGTCCAAGAGTTTCGAGATGAGCTGTCATTATTACTTGCAGGTACAAACGCAACACCTACACGTAATGGAAGAGTTAACTGTGGGATAGCTGGGGTAATAACTGCATCACTGGACTTTGGATAAAGGTAATCCATTACACTGCTTTTGGTGTTCACTTGCTGTGAGGCGCACCCAGATAACAACAGCATAGCTAATATGCCAACCAACCCAATGCTCTTATTTAACGGCCAATGAATCATAAATCCCTCTACGTTTTTTTGGTGTTTCATCTATTGTGAGTCATTGATGTATAGATGAAAATTCGTGGGGTCAGAGTAAACTTTATAGGGTTGGCGATAGGCACATTTTATTGGATGGCTTTTTCTTCCCTAAATGGCGTGCCCGATGATTGTATTCGAGGTTACCCAACTCTGTCCTTAAGTGGTTATACTTTAATATAATTTATGGCCTTAATTCAATGTTTTACTTACTTTTTATTGACTAAGTTATCGAAGAACATCACTTCAATCTAATCCATTGCCTGCCGCAGGCTTTTGTGCAGATACAACTGCGAGACGCTGCAAGTACGTCCTTGTAAGCTCTGCCAATACATCCATGTTTTGGAAGCTCGCTGCTGCATCTACACTGGGATTATTATCTCTTCGATTTAACTTTATTCGTGACAATTTAAAGATTAAAAAGATATAAAGCTAAAAGGCTCAATTTGAATTGAGGTCATCGAGAAAAGGCCGTGAGCTTGGCATGGATGCCAAGCTAGCTTTCGTTAGGCCACGGATGGCCTAACGAAAGCGTTAGGGCTTGTCGACAATGATCGAAGACGGATACAAACGAAGTCAAAAGCTGGATCAATCCCCATCGAAAATCATGCGCTTTTCAGCATTTTTCGTCGGGGCGCTGAGGGATATCCAAAAGGGGAACAAGCGCTTTTCCCCTTTTGGTCGGGTGTGGGTGGAAAACCCACGATCTTAATCCAAACGGAGTTTGGAAATACAGAAAGGAAACTTACGGTCTAAATCAGGTGTGAACTAAGCGCCACGACATTGATTTGATCAAAATGACAAACAAGGAATGGGGCAAAGCTTATTTCATATTCCAACGATTAGTTAAGCATGTATTTAACAGCTAAACCCATCGACAAAAAAGCCGCTTATCTAAACTGATAAGCGGCTTTTTATATTAAGCGGACTAAATTAACAGCTCACTATCGTTTGCGCCATTTTACGGCGTAAATAGGCAATTTGCTGCATGTGGGGTAAGTCTTTAGGGCAAGCATCTTGGCAACCCAGTAAGGTCATACAGCCAAATACGCCATCTTGATTACCTATCACATGATAGAAATCTTCTGCGCTGCGAATATCACGGCTATCCATTTCAAAACGGGCTATTTTCATCATCCCCACAGCGCCTACAAAGCTGTCTTTCATTTGCTTGGTCGCGCACGCTGAGACACACACACCACATTCAACGCAGCGTTCAAGCTCGTACAATTTCGCCGCTTCAGCAGGATCCATTGGGGTTTCTAAGCGATGAATATCAATATCGTTGGCATCAGGTTGCAGCCATAACTGCAGTCGCTCAGCTAGCTCGCGCATGAATTTACCCGTGTTCACTGACAAATCACCAATTAACTCAAAACCCGGTAAAGGCATGAGAGTAATGTTACCGTCAGGGAAGTTAGCCGTTAAGGTACGACAAGCTAAGGTCGGTTTACCGTTAATTACCATAGCGCAGCTACCGCAGATACCTGCGCGGCAGACAAAATCAAATTGTAGCGAAGGATCTTGTTGCTCACGCAGCATATTAAGCGCAATAAATACCGTCATGCCTGGTGCTTCGGTGATCTGGTAACTGACCATTTTTGGCTTATCGCTTGGATCTTGTGGATCGTAACGAAAGATATTAAAACTGATAGTACGTGGGCTGGTCATTAGCTCTTTTCTCCTGACGCCAAAAAGGTGTCACTTAATCTTTCATTACGCGGGCGCAAGCTTTCAGGTAAATCAAATGGCATAACGGCTGCTTGTTTTTCCACGCGGTCTGCATCGTCACCCAGCTCTGCGAGGATTTTTTCAATTTCAACTTCACGGGCAGCGGTATCTGGGTGAGCGATGGCATTGTCGTTACCATAACCACGATAACCTGGCGGCAACTCCATCTTCATCACATCAAGTTGCTCGTAAGTTAGCTTGGGCTCAAGGGCGTTTTCGTCTGGCCAGGTTGATAAAGTGCGGTTGAGCCATTCTTTATCATTACGTTGCGGGTAATCTTCACGAGCATGGGCGCCGCGGCTTTCTGTACGGGCATTGGCGCCGCACGCAACCGTTAAGGCAACCCGCAGCATACGCGGCACACGTAACGCTTCCACCAGCTCAGGGTTCCCATGCCGTTTTTTACATTTAAGGCCAATACTTTTACTGCGAACCAGTAAGTCTTTTAATTCAGCAATGGCTTTTTCAAGCTCTGGTCCATTACGGAAAATACCCACGTAATCCATCATGATGCGCTGCATTTCAAGTTTGATATCAAACACGTTTTCTGTGCCTTTACCAACTAACAAGCCGTCGATTTCTTGCTGCATCTTAGCCATGCTGGCTTCAATTTTGGCCGTATTGACTTCAAGGGTGTTCTTTTCACAAAAATCAGCCACGTACTTACCGATGATCATACCGCCAACCACAGTTTCAGCCAGTGAGTTGCCACCTAAACGGTTAAAGCCATGCATGTCCCAACACGCCGCCTCACCCACGCTAAATAAGCCTGCTAATTGCGGGCTTTCACCCGTTGCGTTAGTACGAATACCGCCCATTGAGTAATGCTGAGTCGGGCGCACTGGGATCCAGTCTTTGGCAGGATCTATGCCTAAGAAGTTTTCACAAATCTCTTTCACTTCTCGCAGGTTGGTTTCAACGTGTTTGCGCCCAAGCAAAGTGATATCAAGCCATAAATGCGGCCCATAAGGGCTATCAACGCCTTTATCTTTACGCATATGTTCAGTCATGCGCCGTGAGACCACATCCCGAGAGGCGAGCTCTTTCTTTTCAGGCTCATAATCTGGCATGAAACGATGACCGTCTTTATCACGCAGTAAGCCGCCATCACCTCGGCAACCTTCAGTGGTTAAGATCCCCACAGGCACAATCGCTGTTGGGTGAAATTGCACCGCTTCCATATTGCCTAATGTGGCAACACCTGTATCTAACGCCAATGCTTGGCCAATGCCTTCACAGATTATGGCATTGGTTGAGACTTCATAAATACGGCCATAGCCGCCTGTTGCAATCGTGGTTGATTTACCAATGTAGGCACGTAATTCACCCGTAATAAGGCAACGGGCAATGACGCCGTGACAACGTTTGCCATCATGAATAAGCGATAAGGCTTCAATGCGTTCATGGACAGGAATGTCCATTTCAATGGCTTTGTTGTCAACGGCATACAGTAGTGAGTGGCCGGTGCCATCGGCGGTATAGCAAGTACGCCATTTTTTAGTCCCGCCAAAGTCACGGGCATTAATTAATCCGTGGGCTTGCTCGGCTTCAGTAATGGTGACCTTTTCGGCGTTCACCACCACTTCACGATCGCCAGCACTAATACGTGACCAAGGCACGCCCCAATTAGCAAGTTCTCGCACCGCTTTAGGTGCGCAATGGGCAAACATGCGCGCCACATCTTGATCGCAGCCCCAGTCAGAACCTTTTACTGTGTCTTGAAAGTGGACGTCTTCATCGTCACCCATGCCTTTAACTGTATTACCAAGGCTGGCTTGCATACCGCCTTGGGCCGCTGCAGAGTGGGAACGTTTGGCAGGTATTAATGACAGCACTACGGTATCTAATCCGCGCTCTTTGGAGGCGATTGCCACACGTAAACCAGCAAGACCGGCGCCGACAACTAATGAATCTGTATAAATAATTTTCACTGGCATTCCTTTAATACGGTATTAGGCTTTGTATTTCTAAGCGATAAACTCAATGGTGCATGACCGCTCACAGTCACTGTTTCACTCAAGTCTTTAGCTCGGTACAAAAGGCGTTACGGGTAACTCTAACGATTGGCCAATAAAGATGTAGGTCAATAAACTTGCGATACCAATAATCATTAAGTAAACCACCATTATTTTGGCAAGCTTAAGCGCGGCCATACGCTTTGTGGTAACGCCCCACTTTACCGCTAGGCGATAGAGCCCAAACATGGCATGCAATACCACAGCAGGTAATAGCAACACATACAGCATCCACACATCTTGGTGGTATACACGCTCAGCCGATAAATGTGGGCCGATTTCGGGATTGGTGATCATGTCAAACAAGTGAACAGGGGCGAGAAAGAACAGTAAAAATCCCGTAATTAACTGCCAAAACCAAATTTTAGTATCTTGGTGAGGCATAATGGTCATTTGACTTCTAAGTGCCCGCCATTGCTTTATTTGTGCAGGAAAGCGGCGTAAGGCAAATACAGCGTGGATTAATACCACTATCAGCATAAATGCCGAAATGAATTTAGTCAGAACAGGAAAGCCATGGCCAGTTTCACTGAACATGCTCCCTTCTAAGAAGTGGCCTACATGATAAAAGGCTTCTTTACTGATCAAAATACTCGACTCAAAATGCAAATGCATAATGATGAATATGCCAAGTAACAGGCCAGTTGCACTTTGAAGCATATCGGCCCGAGCGGCCCATACAGGATGAGAGAATCCGCTGGTCTTTTTTGCTGCAGAGGTTAGCGCTTCAAGAGCGGGTTGATCAGCCATAAATTTGCACGTCCTGTAAATTCAATATGACTTATGACCATATCAAGTTCACAAACGGTAGCAATAACCAAAAACCAGCAAGTGACCCAGATCACCCACCACAAGGTAAGAGTCAGATGCAGATCACACCAACGCAAATCATGAGATGTTAGTAAGCCACAACGCCGTGAGGTAACGATTTGAACTTGAGCTATCAAGCCCTCTAAACATAAGGCTAAATAGCCACAGCTTGTTGTAATTGCTGGCAATGTTGCCGCAATTTATCACGCATTAACAACATGGCAGGGCTCACATGCTGTCGCCCTGCACAAATGAGATTCAACGGCATCGCCTCACTGGTATATCCAACCAATATCTGTTGCAGTCGGCCGCTATTTAAATCATCCACAACATCCAAAGCCGATTTAAATACAATGCCTTGGCCTGATACTGCCCACCGACGAGTGACATCAGCATCATTGCTACTTCGATCACCACTCACCCGTATTTTAAAGCTCTGCTGCTCGTTAATTAACGTCCACAAATCATAATTACGTTCATCAACCTTATAAATTAGACAATTATGTTGCGCTAATTCGGCTGGGCTTTTAGGTTCGCCATGGTGCTGAATATAAGCAGAAGAGGCACATAACACCCGTTGAGTATGACAAATATTAAACGCCACTTGGCTTGAATCAGGCGGCACGCCATAACGTAACGCCATATCAATTTTATCATGCTGAAAATGGCTAAGGTTATCGCCTATATGCAGTTGGATGGTTAAATCTGGATACTGCAGTAGAAAATTGTCTAACCAAGGTAGGAATACATTCCGGCCAAAGTCAGAAGAGACTGAGATATTGAGCTGACCTGAGATTTTACCCTTTTCGGTTAACAAGGCTTGCTGGCCTAATTGCAATTGTGCCAGTGCTTCGCGACAATGGATCAGATAATGCTCACCTTCGGCGGTCAGACGCAAGCTACGAGTGGTGCGAATAAACAGTAGGCTATTTAACTGTTTCTCTAATCGTTTTAATGCAGCACTTGCCGCAGCCGCTGAAATATCTAGCTCAACTGCAGCAGCGGCAATACTGCCGCAATCAGCCACTCGCACAAACAGGTGTAAATCATTTATCTGCATTGTCTGAACCTTAATCTCAGATCTTAATCATTCATTACTAAAATAATTTTGATAACGATACAAGTATTACCCTCTAAATCATCATAATCAATAAGGCTCAAATAAGCTTATTACGGTGAATTAGTCCCGCAATCTAACTATTTCAGATGCGTAAAAGCCAATGCTTCACCACAAATATCAGCCGCTAAATAGTTATCATTTGGCACGTTTTTGCTTTTTGGCCGATAAACCCAAAGGAATATCTGCCACCTCGTTATGGCATCAGCTATAATAGCCGCCAATTCATGTTTAATTTTATTATCAGTTAGGAAAATCCCATGCCTTGGATCCAATTACGAATTCACACTCATCGCGATCATGCAGACATGCTAGGCGACTTATTGATGGATCAAGGTTCTGTGTCTATCACCTACGAAGACGGCCAAGATGAGCCAATTTTCGAGCCTAAACTAGGTGAAACCCCTTTATGGCAAGACACCATATTAATGGCCTTATTTGATGCTGGCACTGATTTAGCACCGACCATTGAGTTATTAGAGTCAGTGCCCTGCTTAGGTAAAGGCTTTAACCATAAAATTGAACAAGTAGAAGACAAAGACTGGGTACGTGAATGGATGGACAGCTTCCACCCCATCAAATTTGGTCAGCGTTTATGGATTTGCCCAAGCTGGCGTGACATCCCTGAGCCAGATGCAGTGAATGTTATCCTTGACCCAGGTCTTGCCTTCGGCACCGGTACTCACCCAACCACCGCATTATGTTTAGAGTGGTTAGACAGCTTAGACTTGTCAGATAAAGAAGTTATCGACTTTGGTTGTGGCTCAGGCATCTTAGCCATTGCAGCATTAAAGCTTGGGGCGAAGAAAGTCACCGGGGTTGATATTGACTATCAAGCCATTGATGCATCGACAGCCAATGCCGAGCGCAACGGTGTTGTCGAGCAGTTGTCACTGTATTTACCCGAAAACCAACCAGAAAATTTACAGGCTGATATCTTAGTCGCTAACATCTTAGCTGGCCCACTGCGCGAGCTTGCCCCATTGATTGCAGAGAAAGTCAAAACAGGTGGTAAGTTAGCCCTTTCAGGCTTACTACAAGAGCAAGCAGAAGAAGTATCACAATTCTACAGCCAATGGTTCATCATGGATGAAGCGGCTCACAAAGAAGACTGGAGCCGCTTGACAGGCACCCGCATATAACGGTAAAGGCAGCGCACCCCGTATGGCAGCTAGTTTTACGCTAAAAGGGGCGCTGACGACTCCACAACTAAAAGTCAAGCAAAAAAGTTATCTTTAGTTCATTTATTGACCTTTTCAGGACGGTAAAAAAGGGCTAATATAGCGCCCCTTTGACGAGCATGGTGAATAACTCAATGCAAATTGGCCCCTATCAACTGAAAAATCAGCTGATCGTGGCACCAATGGCAGGTGTCACCGATCGCGCTTTTCGAAATCTTTGTTTACGTTATGGTGCAGGCCTAGCGGTTTCAGAGATGCTTTCATCTAATCCCGAAGTTTGGGATACCGATAAAAGCCGCCAGCGCATGATGCATTCTGGCGAAGAAGGTATTCGTTCAGTACAAATTGCAGGTGCAGATCCTGATTTAATGGCTGCGGCCGCCCAGTTCAACGTTGAACAAGGCGCTCACATCATTGATATCAATATGGGCTGCCCTGCCAAAAAAGTGAATAAGAAGCTTGCTGGATCAGCATTAATGCAAGATCCCCAGCTGGTAAAAGTAATTTTACAGGCTGTTGTTAGTGCAGTTGATGTACCAGTAACGCTAAAGATTCGCACAGGCTGGCAACCTGAACACCGTAATGGTGTTGAAATTGCTCAAATTGCCGAAGATTGTGGCATTGCCTCCTTAGCCGTTCACGGCCGCACTAGGCAGTGTATGTATAAAGGCTTTGCCGAATACAACACGATTAAAGCAATAAAACAAAATGTCTCAATCCCTGTTGTTGCCAATGGAGATATCGACAGTCCAGAAAAAGCTAAGTTTGTCTTAGACTACACTGGCGCCGATGCTGTAATGGTAGGACGAGGAGCCCAAGGCAGACCGTGGATTTTTAGAGAAATTCACCACTACTTGGAAACAGGTAACAAATTACCGCCAGTTGAGGCGAGCGAGCAACGAGAAATCATGCTCGAACACCTTAACGCTTTGTACGAATTGTACGGCGAGTACAAAGGTGTCCGATTTGCTAGAAAGCATATGGGATGGTACCTAAACCAAGAAGAGCAGCGTCAATTTCGTGCTGACTTCAATAGGCTTGAAACCGCTGAACAGCAATATTCCCTTGTGGAATGTTACTTTGATGAATTAGTTAATTTTTAATATAAAGAGCAGAATAGAATGTTTGATCAGACAACTAACACAGAAGTTCACCAGCTAACCGTAGGTAAGATTGAAACCGCTAACGGTACAATCAAGCCACAATTATTACGTGACGCAGTTAAGCGCGCAGTAACAAACTTCTTCTCTCAGTTAGACGGTCAAGAAGCGTCTGAAGTATATGAAATGGTATTAAGTGAAGTTGAAGCACCTTTACTAGACATCATCATGCAACACACACGTGGCAACCAAACACGTGCAGCGAACATGCTAGGTATTAACCGTGGCACTTTACGCAAAAAATTAAAAAAATACGGCATGAACTAAGAAGTAATTCTTAAGCTGTTGTATTAAAACGGGTTTTTCGGTAACGAAAAGCCCGTTTTTGCTTATATGTACCCTCATATGTGCCCCCGCTGTTTTGTTGCCCCCTTCCTGTATTTGATTCCGCCTTCTTTAAACGCAATTCCCAAACTAAAACTTTAGCTTTTACTAATAGTTAAATATCAGATAATGATACAAAAAATGCTTGGTGCGTCAGATTCTGTCGCAGGGTAGTATTATGCTGATGGCATAAAGAATCGGGAGAACATCGATGCAAATCAATATCCAACGCCAAATTGCCATGCTGGAGAAAATACCCACTCATCCAAGGCGCATTACTGCTAATGACATCACAGCAAGACTGCAAAGCCGTGATTTTGATATTGGATTAAGAACCGTGCAGCGGGAATTAAAAGCCATGTACGACATGGGGCTGTTTGGCATAGTGCTCGATGATCGAAGCAAACCGTTTGGCTGGTCGATTGCCGCCTGTTGGCGCGGTCTTAACTTGACCTTGATGGACAATCACATGGCATTAGCCTTTCACACCCTAAAGCATAGCGCTAGCCAACTGCTGCCTCCCCAAAGCCTTAAGCAGCTAACCCCTTATTTTGAACGTGCCGATCAAATACTTGGTAACGATCCTGATAACCCTTGGCTGTACTGGGCGTGTCGTGTGGCGCAGTTACCAAAACCTTTTCCTTTGATTATTGAGCAGCAAGATCCACAGATATTTGAAGCCGTACAATCGGCTCTGCTTAATAAGCGTCAGATCGCCTGCGAAATAAAACGCCCTATCGAAGGCAAAAGCTATTGGATTGATTACTCGCCCATTAACCCTGAAGGCATAAAGATATCTGATGGCGTCGCGCTGCTAACCTTTACCATTGGTACTGTAGATCCAAGAATTTATGCCAAATCCATCGATTTACTGCGTAATGTGCGATTGCTCGATACCCCCGCCATTACTCGCAGTGATGCTGAGCTTGCTGCTAGAAAAAACAACCATAAATCAGAGCTTATTGACATTGAATTGCTGTTTTCTGCATCAGCAAACTTCATCATGCGCAACGCCAAATTAAGTGACAATCAAACAGTTGAGCAATTACAAGATAAACGCTATCTGGTTAAGGCTAGCGTTAAAGACACCTCAGGATTAAGATCATTACTGTGGAGCATGGCTGACAATGTCGAAGTGTTAGCTCCGGCCAAATTAAGAGCCCATTTCACTCGATTGATTAACAAGGTCAATGCGCGTTACCAAAATGCTGCGTCTTAGGCTGTCGCATCCTTAAGTTACCCTGCTTAGCATAACTTCAAGGAGATGAATCGATGTTTGACTTAGTGACGCAAAACTCCCCATCACCTCGCATTGCCGTTTTCGGTGTGGGAGGCTGTGGCTGCAATACCATCAATCAACTTAGCCAATCGCCACTCAATGACAATGTACAGTTGATCGCCGTTAATACCGATGCGCAATCACTGCAGGCGGCGCGATCTAGCACTCGATTACAAATTGGCATTGAAGCCACCAAAGGATTAGGTGCGGGCGCTAAGCCTGAAAAAGGTCAAGCCGCTGCGCAGGAGTCTGAAGCGCAGATAAAAGAGCTTATTGAACTCGCTGATATTATTTTTATTACTGGCGGCATGGGCGGCGGCACGGGCACTGGCGCCATTCCGTTTATGGCTTCAGTCGCCGCAGCGCTTAATAAACCGTTAATTGCCGTGGTTACCACCCCGTTCAGTTTTGAGGGGCAGCAAAGAAACCGCCTGGCCAATGAAGGCGTCGATGAATTAATGCAGCACGCCAATGCTGTGATCGTGTTACCTAACGACAAACTGGCTAAAACTCTGGATAAAAAAGTCAGCCTAGTTAACGCCTTTTTTGAAAGTAACCGTATTTTGCAAGATGTATTACTGGGGTTAACCACCACCATTAGCCAATCAGGTTTGATCAATATCGATCTCAACGATTTCATTGCGGTGGTCAGTCACCATGGGCGAGCCGCTATGGGCGTTGCTAAACAAATGCCAGGTGAAGAGTTACAACTAACGATTAATAGCGCCCTTAAAAATCCATTACTGGCAGACGTTGAGCTGACTCATGCCAAAGGGGCGATAGTCAGTGTGATGGCCTCTGAAAATATTGAGCTCAGCCAATATAATATGATTGGCGAAACCCTGCTGCAGCAACTCGACCCTAGCGCATTGGTGATTATTGGATTAACCATAGTCCCTGAGCTAGATTGCGAGCTGGAATTGATGGTGATTGCCACCGGTATTCACGCCGCTACAGACTCAGCAGCAATCATTATGGATGATGTTAAAGCGCCGCCTTCAACAGACCGTTTTGCATCGCTAGAGCTGCTTAATCTGCATGACTTTCTAAAAGAAAAGTCCGCAGGCAGTAACGATGATAGTCATTGCTTAGCTGAGCTCGATGTCCCTACCTATACCCGTAACTTAAATCAAAAAACAGCCATGCAGTAATATCCAAACAGCGCTGGGTTGAGCAGCTTCTGAGATCTGGCGTTATATCTTTGACGTAACGCCAGATCGCATCCATCCCTTCAGCCAGCCTAGCTAGGCAATACCAACTTGGCTTTATCCACGGCATGGGTGCAACTTGGCCTGCTGTTAGGGTTGAGCTTGTTGCCGTTATAGTTGTTACTTGGGCTATGACTACCACGATAATTTTTACAGCCCCAGAATTCACCTCGAGCGCTTTTTCTTAGCACCATATCAGCGCCGCAAACGCTGCATAGCGGCGTGGTATGGGCGCATTGCTCATTAAGGCAGACTTTAAAACCATCAAAGCGTTTACGGGTCATTGGGCTAGCACAACGCTCGCACCCTGCTTCTTTGTGGTCGCACAAAGGAAAGTGGCAACAAGAATAGAATGATTTAAAGTTACCAGTTCTTTGCTTTAACACCCCAGTGGTGCAGCGAACACAGTTAATATCTGCAAACAGCCTTTGCACTATAGAGGTGGTAAATTCAGCTTGCTCGATGGCATAACCATCTTGAATAAGCTCTGTGACAAACGGGCTGACATCGGTCATATCGGCCAGCACATAGGCGCGGTGTTTGGCGCGAGTTAACGCCACATAAAATAACCGCCGCTCTTCAGCAAACTTAAAGTCTTCTGCTTTCGCTAAAAAGGCATCTAACAACGGCGGGGTGATTTTATTTGATGGAAAGCCATGCTGGCCGGTTTTCATCCCCATTATGACCACATAGTCAGCCTCTTTACCTTTGGAACCATGAAAGGACTGACACTCAATGGTTATATTGGGATATTGCAGATTCAGTTGTCTTAGGGCATTGCTATCTGGCAGCTGAAACCAAAAGCGAGCCAGTAAGTACACTATCGGTTGCTTTGCGCCAGCTTTCAGCTTATTGACCCTAGTACTAATCGCCGACAATGCTTGCGCTAACGCATTAGGGCTTGGGTTGTCAGCTGTGGCGGCTTCATGTTCGCCGCGCTTAATCACTGACACAGCAGGTTTGGTCACAACCTCGTTGGAGCGAATCTGTTTTTTAAGCTGCGCCGGATTTTGAGTGACAAACTGGGTAGCAACATCGCCAATGCTGCTATTAAATCGAAATGTTTGGTCAAGATAGCTTGTCGCCGCTGCGCCAAAGTAGTCACTAAAATGGGTCGTTAGGCTGACATCTGCGCCACTAAAACGATAAATAGCCTGCCAGTCATCGCCAACACCAAACAGTGACGCTGTGGTTTTACTCTGTGGTGGGTAAGCCTGTGTTAGCGCTTTAACTAAACGGGCTCTAGGCTCGGAGATATCTTGAAATTCATCCACCATAATATAACGCCACGGGCTGATAAATTGCCCTGTTTGTATATAGTTAAGCGCCTTGGCAATCATGTCTTCAAAGTCGATATCGCCATTTGCAGCTAACTGCCGTTGGTAAGCGGTTAATATGGGCTGGAGTAATTCAAATGCCTTACGGCTTTGTTTGGGATCAGTCGCTTGATTAAATAGCTTGTCTAGGGCTTTATTATCAAGGCAAGCCGCTTTGTATAAACCAATAAGCTGACTAAATAATTTGGCTAATTCAGTCACCCGCCCAAGCTCATTAAGGGTTGCAAGTATCGCGTCATCGGGCAGCGGCGCATATTGCAGTTCAAATATCGTTAACGCCTGTTCCAATTCAGCCGTTAATTGGCCCTTTTTATGCTGATAGTAAAATAGCTCGATACAGGCAGTACCATGCTGCTGATGTAATTCACGTTTCCACTGTATCGACTCAAGATAGGCCTGATTATCAATATAGCTGGCGGTATTATTAACCTCATCAATGCCATAATATTCAATATAAACATCATATTCTGGCAGGTAAAAATCTGGCTGGTACTGGCGAAAATCAACGCTGCTAACATCATGCTCATACTTGGCTTCATAGCAATATTCAATGCCGCTTCTAAATAGCCAGTTGGCAATATACAGCTCGCCGAAACTCTTAACCCGCTCGCCTTTAAGCGTGCGAATATCGTTGTCAGTTAAGTATTGGAAATACTCGCCTTCGGATTCAAACTCAAATGGGCTTCTTTCCACATAATAATATTGGCTAAAGAACTCAAACAGCCGTTTGCGGTAAGCCTCCTCTTTAAGCAAGCTATCAAGCTTGAGTTGCAACCATTTCTCTTTGGCTTGGTCATCTTCTGCCAATGGTGACAAACTGGGCTGCTTGCCTTCCACTGCTGCAATAATCCTTAAACCAAGGCTGTGAAAGGTGCTGGCTTTGATATCATCAGTGCCGAGCTTTTGTTTAATACGGGCATCCATTTCGTCAGCGGCTTTGCGGCCATAGGCCAGTAATAAAATATCCGCTGCTTGGGCTTGGCCGCTGGCAACTAAATAGCCTGCACGCCCCACCATGACACTGGTTTTACCGGTGCCAGCCCCTGCCAGTAATAAATTATTATCGTCATCAATAACGCATGCGCGGCGCTGTTTATCGGTTAATGGCTGTGATTCAACATTATCAAAAAAGTCGCCATATTTGATTAATTGCCCGTCAACATAAGCCGCTCGGATTTGCGCTATCTTGGCGTTATTCCAATGGTAAAAGCCAGATAGCTTCACTAGCGCAGCTTTAAGCTTGACCGATAACTGCGCCGATTTACACCATGGAAACCAGCGGCGATATTCACGTTTAATCCGAGGCTGCATTTGCCTAAGCAGCGACTGACGTAAATACTTATTGGCTAAGGTATGCTCAATGCGGGCGATTAACTCACACAGCTGCTGCTCATGAGCTTGCGCCCAATATTGTTCAATCTCTTGTTTGAATTTAGCGTTAGAAAAGTAGCCTAGAAATGGCACTTGATAAGACTGCCCTTGGGTTTGAAATCTAAGCAAATTGCCTAAAAAGCTTGGGGTCAACTCAGCTGGCGCGGCCAGTTGCTGCCAAGTAAATTGTTGCAGCTGAGGCACTGTTTTGGCTGTAAACCACTGCCTAAATAAATGACCTTGATGAGCACGAAATTCAATGCCGCTAGCCGATAATTTAATGGCATCAACAGCTCCTAAATACAGGCGACCAAACCAACTATGCTTGATCGTTTTTTCTGAATTTTTACATTTTTCTGGTAACAATTTACAACCTACGACTTAATGGCTTGTTGCAGCAAACTACGGATATTTTGGCGTCACTATAGCTTAATCTTAGCCACCAAAGCATGATCTTTATCTGCTAATGTTTTAGCGATGGGTAATTGAGTTACCCCTGTTGGGGTAAATGAGATATACAGGTGTTTTTGTAAGCAGGCATGCGGGCTATCGCTATGAGCAAACTCAAAAGAGAGCGATTAAGATCTCGTCTAATTTAGAGCTATGAATGGGTTTAGTGACCACATCAGTACAACCCATGCTGATCATATCGATACGAGTTTGCTCAAACGCATCTGCGGTACAACCAATAATGATTGGCTCATTGACCAAGTTTAACGCTTTTATTGCCTTAGTCGCAGCAATGCCGTCCATCACCGGCATATGATTATCCATGACAACCAAGTCAAAGTGTGTCGCTTGCACTTTATCGACACCGATTTGGCCGTTTTCAGCGACCTCACAATCAAAGCCGCGTTTGTTGAGAAACATCTTCATCACTTTTACATTGATTTTATTGTCTTCGACAATAAGCACCTTTAAACCTGTGCCATCAAACATCGAGCTATGATGACGGGTAACCTCTTGAGGTTTGGCATCTAATTTAATCGGTATGCTCACTTTAAACTGGCTACCTACGCCCAGCTCACTATTGAGCTCTATGCTTCCCCCCATAGCATTCACCAGCTCAGCGATAATCGTCAGCCCCAGCCCAGTACCGCCAAAGCGACGGGTGGTATCGGCTTCAGCTTGAGAAAATGCCTGAAAAACATAATCTTGCTTATCTTTATCAATGCCAATACCGCTATCAGAGACAAGTATTTCTAATAAGGGTTGTGAGGCATTATTAATGACGTTAATTGACGCGGCAATATGGCCTTTGGGGGTAAACTTCCACGCATTATTGAGCAAGTTTTGGAGTATTTGTTGAACGCGGATCTTATCGGCGATACAAACTCCATCTTGCTCGCCAGTCGACTCAAAACTAAATGCCAAACCTTTTTCATCGCACAAGGCTTTATAAATCGGTTCAACTTCAGACTTGAGTTCGTTGATGGTAAAACGGGTTAAATTTAAGGTTAATTTTCCGGCTTCAATTTTTGAAAAATCCAAAATATCATTGAGCACAGATAGCATGTGCTTTCCTGAGCGTAATAAGGTATTAACCATCTCTTCTTGTTCAACATTAAGAGAAGTGTCTTTAATTAGCTCAGTCATACCTAACACGCCATTCATTGGGGTGCGAAGCTCATGGCTCATTGACGCTAAAAACTGCGACTTTGAAATATTTGCGGCATCGGCTTTTTTTGCTGTGAGTTTTAACGAGTCTTCTAATTCTTTGCGCTCAGAAATATCCCGCTCTACTGCCATAAAACCTTCTAACTCGCCAGTATCATCATATAAAGGGCCAATTTGTACTTCTAACCAATAAGCTTTGTTGCTCTTGGCGTAGTTAATGATCTCAAAAGTACCAAAGCCTCTATTTTTTATTAGCTCGCCGATTTTAGCCGCGGTGACAGGGCTAGTCTTTGGCCCTTGCAGTAAACCAGCGGGTTTCTTGCCCAGCACTTCATGTTTTTTATAGCCGGTCATCTCCTCAAAGGCGCTATTAACCCAGATTATTTTGATATTAGGATCGGTAAATACCACCGCATCTCGCATGTATTTGACTACCCGCGCCAGTCGCGTTGATTCAGCCTCTTTATTTTTTAAATTTTCCGCCTGTTGCTCAAGTAATTGTTGTGAGCGAGCTAATGACTGAAAGGGGGATACTAAGATTTTACGACCCAAAAAATACAAGAGTAGAATGGTCATACAGGTAGCAAGTAGCATTCTCAGAAATAAGCTTTGTAAGAAGTCTGACTCTATTTTTTCGATAAATTGTGGCGATGATGCATACAGAAGATAAATATCAAATTGGGGGATCATTTTCGCTTGAGTCTGCCAGCCATCATGGGGAGACATAGCCCAGTTAAACCTGTCTTGTCTGATCCCAAACCAATGATTTTTATCTGCAATTAATCGACCGATTAACTGCGAGTCATTTAACTGGATAATATAAGCAGTCAAACCCTCAGCTAATGCGTTATATCGTATCGGCTCAGTGATTAATAAGTAATCTTTGCCACGCTCGTTAAAAAAGACATAGTTGTTATCATGAAGAATTGACTCATCATTAATCCCTTCAACTAGGTAATGTCTTAGCGGCTCTCCAAGTTCAAATTCAAGATAAATGCCCTCGCCTGCAAAGTCATACAGGTTCACAAAAGTATCTACATCATGTGGTTTTATCAGTGATAGTTGGTCATGTAAGGTATTTTTATCATCAACACCTTCTAGCGTCGCGCTGATAACATCAGGGTAAGTGGATATTTTATTAACATCCCTTTCATAGGCGCCGATGAACTCGGTAACGTATTGCTCAATTGCAGAAAATTTACCTTTTAAATTCTCTTCATTGATGAGTTTTGCAGTTTCTGCGGCTTGATTGGACACAAAAATATAACTGGACACCATAAAGGTAATGGCCCCCAACAAAATAAACAGCGAAAATAAATGCATTCCATTTTTTTTATCAAACCACATAATCAATCCGACGCCTTAGGCTTACTGCTCAATCAATTTAACCGCATTCTTATCATCGTATATCGCCATACATAAATCGTTTTCATCTAGCGCCTCATGGGCATCTGGGGCGCTAAGGCTAAATACACTAAAGGGTGTCTGATATTGTTTTATTAATCCGTCAACCGGCGCTGAAATCGACTCCAACGCCTGCTTCATTGCGATGCGGTTAGTGACTATATTGTCAGTAAAGCCGACATTATTGGCGGCTGCGATAAAAATTTTACCGAGATCATAACCATGAACAAAGCCTGTCGGCGATTTGATATTTTTATCCACAAACTGCTCTGGGAACATGGCTTTAGCATCATTAAAAACCTGCTGATTAAAATCAGTTTCCTCTGAGCTATAAAAATTAAAGCATGATTGAATGAAGTGTAAATTGGCTTTATTGCGGATCTCAAATGGCACTACAGTGGCAAAATTCCCACCGGTAATCCCCCAGTGACTGTATATTGAAATATCCAACCCCAGCTCAGCCACAGCGGTTACGATTAACGCCCCTTCTGTGGCCCCTGCTACCATAAATAAGCAATCAACTTGTTCTTTTTTGGCGGTTGCTAATAACAATCTTGCTTGCGCTGGGTTTATCCCCCAAGCAAACCAAGTTTCCCCGACGCCTGTCATGCCATAAGCTTCAAGGGCAGAAGTCATACTGCGATAATTGGATTTACCCCAAGCGGTATTTTCGAGCATCATGTGTGGTTTTTTACATTGTTTTTGCATCGCAAAATCAACTAAATGCTTGCCAACTTTTTTATCATCTACCGAAAGCCGAAAAACAAAATTATCTTTTGAGGGGTATCGAGTTATAGGTCCACCAGCAGCCCAAGGGACAAGGGTTAGCAATTGTGACTCATTAATAAAATCTCGATATTTTATTAATGGCGGTGAATGCAGCCCGCCTATAAATACTATCCCGTTTGGATCTTTCAAAAAGCGGTCCATATTCTTTTTGCTTCTGCCGACATTACCTCGATGATCTAAGCTGACAAACTCCACAGCAAGGCCACCAAGCTTATTATCGGCCTGGTCAAATGCGACTTTAAAACCCTGCTCAATTGCTAACGACGATTCAATATGACCCGTTCTATCGGCATCAAAGTAAACTTTTAATAACTTAGGGGAGGCGAGTATCTCGAGGGAATAGCTAAATAATAGCAGCAAAAATACAATTTTAAGCATACTGACAATCCTTGGTTGGCATGCGGCAATTTTAATCAAGCATCTTAGTTATAGTCTAACCTCAGAAAATAACCATATAAATTACAATGCTATTTGCGCCAGAAAGCAGTAATGCCAAGCCAAGATTAGTGTAGATGCTCGTTAGGTTTGCCCTACTTTTCAGCCCTACGCAATTTGCATATCTAAGTTTTCAGGCTCATTAACTGAGTCCTTAACTGACGTCTTAACTGAGTTAGCTCGCTGCACAATAAACTCGCTAAATACCTTAATCGATTGGCTTTGACGGTTTTCTGCTAGGCTAACAATACTGAATTTAGCATTCAGTTTCGGCATCAACTGCGGGCTAAGCTGCACCAAGGTGCCCGCTAATAATTCATCACGTACTGCGATTTCTGGAGTTAGCACCACTAAATCTGAATGGAAAATAGCATCTTTAATGGCATGAAGCTGATCAAAACGAATTAAACCGGCAAAATCATCTCTTTGTAATTGAAATAAGTCTTCAAATTGATGGGCGATGGTAATGGGCAATTTCACTGGGATCGCCAAAGGATAATCTCTAAATGTCGCCAGATATAATCTCGGCAACTGAGTAAGTGGGTGATCTGGACGGCAACAAAATATCACCGGAAATGGTGGCAACGCTTGTAAGTGAAGTAATGGGTTATCTTCAAGCTCAGTCACTTTAGCTTCCGCGACAAACAAATCCAACTTTCCTTGAAGTAACTGCTCTGTTAATGATTGCCAATGATCCACTTTTAAATCAATGGTCATTTTCGGACAAGCTTGAATAAACTGCCCCAATATAGGGCCCACTAAACAGTTTGACGGAATAGGACTGGCGCCAATGCTAATTTCATGCTCATTTTCACCATG
Source organism: Shewanella sp. UCD-KL21 (assembly GCF_001957135.1). GTDB lineage: Bacteria > Pseudomonadota > Gammaproteobacteria > Enterobacterales > Shewanellaceae > Shewanella. The sequence goes on from NZ_MPHK01000006.1 coordinate 199,907, forward strand.
AAAGCTGGCGATATCGCGTTTTAGTTTATCGTGCTGTTTTACAATGTTTTGGCAATGAGCCAATACCATTTCCCCCAAAGGGGTTATCGTCATATTTTTAGAGTCGCGCTGAAATAACTTACCGCCAACTAATAACTCGATTTTTTGTAAGCTTTTGGATAGTGATGGCTGAGTAATATTTAACTCTGTGGCAGCTTTATTAAAGTGTTTTAATTCAGCCAATACAACAAAGTATTTAATGTGACGTAATTCCATATCAATCCTACTTATATTTAATCTGAATTATTTCAATTAATATTTTTCGTGCTAATATTTATAAAACAATTTATAAGAAATTATTTATAAAAAATATTTATCAAATAACATAAAACACTGACTATTACGCCAACGGATAAAATAAATTATTATCTCTAGCGACAAAGATACTTAACCCTAATTAACAATAAAAATGTACCATTGTTATTATTTCATTAGCAAAGCTAAGGGCAATAGTTCAATTAGCCTAATAATCACAACAATCCCCCAGTAGTGACTGTTTCACTTTGTATCACCATAGGCGCCAAGTAAACTCAATCCACTCCATTTAATCTCTTATATAGCTGATATTTTTATCTAATAAAAATCAAACCACTGTTTTTTAAGATTATTAATTTTGCAGCTTGATCGCTACCCTGCATCGTTTTTCACAAAAACTATCAGTTGATTCACAAAATGCATTGGCCGCTAACGCAAATACACGTTAAATATCTATGTGACAAATTTGTTAAAAAATTTGCATTCATAAATAATAACGGAAGAGACGACAATGAAACTGAACAAAGTTCATATAATGACCCTCGCGGCCATTTATGCGGGTGCAGCGGGAGCAAGTGCTGACAGCGCCAATGCTGATGGTGCATACTCGGCTAATATTAAGCCTATAGTCATTACCGATGCGATTAAGCAATATAACGACAATAAAAATAAAGATCGTTTATCTGGAGAGCAAGTAACACAAACTCGAAATAGTAACGGACGTAACGTTCATCGTGCTATTTCAAGTGTTGATCAAAAAGTTCCCTTTGTTTATGAAGACGATATTGAAGGTGAGCAAACTTATATTATTCAGCTATCTGACAAGCCAGTTTCATTATATCAAGGCGGTGTTGCTGGATTAAATGCGACGACTCCTCGAGCCAGTAAAATCCCGGCGGCATTAAGCCCGCAATTACACGATAAAGTTGATGTAAATAGTGTAGATGTCCAATCATATCGTAGCTACCTTAGCGAAAAACAAGCGAGTGTAAACTCGCAAATCACCAGCTTAGTGGGTAACACTAAAACCATCGCTAACTATCAACTTGCCTTTAACGGTATGTCGATGCGCATGAGCCAAGATCAAGCTGCTCGCGTTGCCGAATTATCTGGTGTTGTCAGTGTGACCCGCGAAATCATCTACCAATTACAAACAGATGTTGGCCCGCAGCATATTGGCGCGGACAAGTTTTGGACTGGCGAAGTCACTGGTGAAGAATTTACCGGTAAAGGCATTGTTGTTGGTGTACTCGATACAGGGATTAACTCTGACCATGAATCGTTTGCAGCACAAGGCGATGATGGCTACGTACACCAACTGCCAGCACGATATGATGGTTACATCGGTGATTGTGAGCTAGAAGAGTTTGCCAGCATGTGTAATGACAAGCTTATTGGTGTGCGCTCTTACCCGGCGATTACCGACTCTTATAGCGATGAAAGTTTTCAACCTGATAAAGGTTGGTGGGAAATCGAAGGCCCATTAAGACCTGCTAATGGCGAAGATTACAACGGCCATGGTTCTCATACTGCTTCTACTGCTGCGGGTAACGTGATTTTAGATAGTACCTATATGGTACCTGATGTTGGTGTAACCAGTGACGGCAAACCAACGGACTTAATGTTACCGCGCATTTCAGGTGTCGCGCCACACGCTAACGTAATTATGTACCAAGTGTGTCACCCAGGTGATGGCAGCTTTAATAATTATACTGGTTGTCCAGGATCTGCATTACTTGCAGGTATTGAAGATGCAGTCGCCGATGGCGTTGATGTCATTAACTACTCAATTGGTACGGCTTATGGTGCTTTCCCATGGGAAGACCCAATGGAAATGGCCTTTTTAGCCGCTCGTGAAGCTGGTATTTCGGTTGCGGCATCGGCTGGTAACTCGTTTGACCCTTCACTTGCTTCAGAGCGTCGCGGCGCAATTGACCATCTTTCACCTTGGTTAACCTCTGTTGCTGCAGCAACCCATTCTCGCGAGTTTAGTGTTGAAGGTAAAATGCTGACTGGCGCCACTGGCGGCGAGCAAGAATTACCTGAAATCGTCGGTGGTGGTATTAGTGAATCATACACAGGCCCTGTGGTACAAGCTGTGGATTACGGCTGGGAATACGAAAAGTGTAATGACACTTTCCCTGAAGGTTTTTTTGATAATTCTCCTGAAGGTATTCCCTACGACACTGCGCCGATTGTAGTGTGTAAGCGTGGTGATATTGCCCGCGTACAAAAAGCCATTAACGTTGCCGCTGGCGGCGCTGGCGGTTTTATCTTACGTAACGCCAGCTCTACAGAATCGGTTAATAACGATCCATACGTGATCCCAGGGATTCACCTGCCGTACAGTGGTTATTATGGTGATGCTTCAACCAACTGGTTTGGTCTTTCAACTTGGTTATCAAATGGCAGCGATCATCAGTTAACCATTACTGCTTCAAATGTCGTGACCAGTGAGCGTGTCCCTAATGCGTTAGCGGATTTCTCATCTCGTGGTCATAACTATGATAACCCTGAAGTTATGTCACCAAACCTTACCGCGCCAGGTGTCGATATCTATGCCGCTTGGGCTGATGATATGCCGTTTTCTGGTGTAGGTGTACCTGGTGACTACAACACCATTAGTGGTACTTCAATGGCAGCACCTCATGTTGCAGGCGCAATGGCATTATTAAAGCAAGCGCAACCAAGTTGGACTCCAGCACAAATTCAGTCAGCATTAATGATGACGGCGAATTTAGATGACGTGACTCGCACGGTTGAAACCTACCCCTTTGTTGATTTAGAGCCAGCAGGCTTTAGCGATGCAGGTAGTGGTGTGATTAACGTTGCTCGCGCATTTAAAGCGGGTTTAATCATGGATGAAACCGGTGACAATTACCGCGCTGCTAACCCTAAAAATGGCGGCACAGTTAACACCCTAAACGTGCCATATTTTTACAATGAAAGCTGTAGCGGCACTTGTACCATGATGCGTACATTCACAGCTACTGCAGATGGCAGCTGGACGGTTGATGCAGAGACATTAGCAATGGACGGCGCTGACATGTTGTCACTTGAAGTGTCACCTAAGACATTTAGTCTTAGCAAAGGTGAAACTCAGGCCATCATGCTGACCGCTACAGTGTTAGAAGTTCAAGCACCGGGTGCAGATTCATCATCTCTACGCTTACTGGGTGATGTGACTATTACCCCTGCAAGCACGGATATGCCACTGCAACATTTACCGGTTAGCATTCGCTACAGTGGTACCAGTATGCCTGAAAATGTGGTGGGCAATATCCACCGTCAACAAGGTCATATTTTAACCCCTGAAATCACCACTGAAGAAATACAAACCTTTAATAGCCGTGTAAATGGTTTAGTTAAAGCGGAACTTTTTGATGTGCAAATGCAGCGCAGTGATGTGCGCGATTTAGACAATACCGCGCAATCACGTATTGATGATGGTCAAGTGGTTAACTTCTTTGAAGTGCCAGAAGGCACTAAGCGTATCGTGTGGGAAGTAGTAAAAGCCGACTATAACGCTTACGCATCGCTAGATATTGGTATGGATGTCAATAACGATGGTGAAATCCAGTGGAATGAAGAAGCCATTTGTTACTCACGCATTGATAACAACGATTACTGTGCCATCAATAATCCAACCCCAGGAACCTACTGGGCTTATGGTTCTAACTATAAGTATGAGTGGGAAGATGAAGCTAACCTTGCTGACAACATGACCTTCGCTTTAGCTGTTATCGGTGATCAAGATGATGCTAACCTAACCGCTGTTGGTCCAGATTCATCAAATGGCATGGACCCTTACCGCGTACAGTTAAACTACGATTTAGCTGATGCAGTAGAAGGCGATGTTTATTATGGTTATGTGGGAATTGGTAGCGACAGCTATAACGATGATAACTTAGGTTATATCCCGGTACAGCTTATTCATGACGGCAGCGATACCGAAATTGAAGCAAGCCATACTAGCGCCAAAGCTGGCGATATCGTTGACTTTGAAGTCAGTCTTGCGCCTAACTTGTTAGGTGGTGAGCGTCAGTTAACCTTAAGTACTGAACTTGCTTCAGGCTTCCAGTTAATTGAAGACAGCGTTCAGGTTTCTGGCTTACCGCAATACACAGAAGACATGACAATTGATGGCAATACCATTGCATTTAACACTCTGCAACCTTCGTCATTAGATACCCCACGTCACTATGTGTATAGCACTAGCTTAGAAGATGCGACGTGTCGCATTCCTGCACAAATGCAGGGCGCGAGTGACACCTTTGTAGATGTACCAAGTGAGTTTGGTTTCTCTGATTTAGGTATTACTGGCTATTCTAATCAGTATTTGAGTATTCCAATGTCGGCTAACGGCTTACCTCATGTACCTTTATATGGTGCAGAGCAAGAGATGCTGCATGACTTACTTGAAATCTCACCATTTGGTTATGTGAAATTTGACGAAATGCCAGATTTCTATAACTTCCATTATGAGTTCAACGATGCATTCCAAAGCTTCCCAGACACTATGGTTGCGCCATTGTGGCGTGGTGATGTGATGATGCCTGACGCGGTATGGCGTGATGATATTGGCGCAGTAACTAACCTAGTGTATGGTGCTGTGGTTGATGATTATTATGTGTTCCAGTGGAAAGGTGGTGCAGAAATTAACAACCGCTTTACCGGTAACCGTAACCCAGATGCATCTGCTTACTTTGATGTTGAAACCATTATTTCAACTAAGTTAGATTTTGCCCCTGGTGCCCATGAAATCATGTTTGGTTATCAAGCGCTGCAAACGGCTAACGGTCATTTTGGTTCAATTGGTCTACATGGTTACTATGGTGAGCGTGGTACTTATGGTCCTGTGGACGGTTGGTACAATGACGGCTTTGCTTATAATGATGTCGATGACAAAGTGGCGGAAGGCATACTGGTTTGTGCTGACTATCAAGGCCCTGAAAGCTCAGCCTTAACAGTTAGTTTCTCTGCTCGAGTATCAGCAACTGCAGTCGGAATGGATAATGCGGTAACGGTTAGCAGTCAATACGCTGATTCAGAGTTAGTGACGGTATCCCATACGGTTTCATCACCAAGTAATATTCAAGTTGCAGGTTTTGCAGACCAAATGATTGAAGAGAATAGCTCTCTTACAATGGATGTGGTTTATGCGGACCAAAAAGGCACTGTGAATGGCATTATGGTGGCAGGTGATAACATCACAGCAGTAGTTGAAGGTGATAGCTTCACTATTACCCCTGATGCTGATTGGTTTGGTGACACTACTGTATCTGTAACTGTGCATGATATGGCTTACCCGTCTGATCAAGCGTCAACCAGCTTTAAACTAACGGTTAGCTCTGATGGCGTAGAGCCTGTAGCGCCAGCACCTGAAGCCCCTATCGTTGAAGAGAAAAAATCAAGCGGTGGTAGCTTAGGCTTCTTAGCATTAGGTGTACTAGGTTTATTCGCCGGTCGTCGCCGTAAGCTTCACTAATATTAAGCTTCACAATTATATAGGCATGTTAAGCAAACAATACCTATGAGAAAGGCCCTCAGATGAGGGCCTTCTTTTTAGTTTGATTTTATTATAAACCATGAAATAACTACACTTAAACTTAGCTTTTAACCTTTAAGCGCCGCGTTAATTTATAACGCTTATTCACCAAGTTCTCTCCCACCCAATACAAACCTGACAGTGATAACAACAAGCTCATTAAGCCAAAAAACCAACTGAAAGGATTATTAAAACTGCCTTGATGTAAGTAATCCATAAAGTGCAGTTTAAACATTAAATCAGCCAAATCAGTGTCGCTATTTTTATGGCCCACTAGCTGGCCATTAATGGCATTAATGTATATTCGCGTCTCAAGATCATCATCCATGTTAATTTGCCACAAGGGATTACATTGTTTAGGCCACTCACTGATCGGCGGCTTAAGTTTATTGACGCTAATAACACTGCCGGGCCCCATATAACTGTCGCTGGCTAACCTAGTTGCTAATGATGGCTCAATATTCATCACTTCACCGCTATAGGCATTGATAAGCGTTTGCTGCTGACACGCATGTTTATAACGCATTGTTGTTTTAGTCAGTAAATACACTGGATTGCTGTCCAATGAAATGAGTGCTAATTGCTGTTGATTTGGATAATCTGCCAGCACTTGCTTAGCTGATATTAGATCTGCAGCACTGAAATTAAAGTCTTTATGGGCAGCTTGATGACTATATGCCATGCCTTTTAACGCTTCATGCGGGGTGATATTAAAATAAATCCCTGTGCCTAGCCAAATCAATAATTGCAGGCTAACTAACGCGCCCATCCAATAATGCCAGACTCGAACCCAGCGCTGTAACCGCTTGGTTTTCTTATCTGGGGTTTTACGTATTCTAGCGCTTGATTTAGCACTCATTTCACATACCTCTTTCGGCGCTGCCACACCAATATCAGCCCGGAGAAAGTGGCAATAAATGAGCCTATTGCAGTGTAAAACAGTAATGGGTTATCAATAGCTTCACCGTGGTCATAATCCATAATGTGCCACTTCCAAAACAAATCAAATAGCCGCCAATAGTTATGCCTGTAAGTCACCACTTCGCCAGTTTGAGCAGATATATATAAACTGCTAGCGCCAACATCATCAAAATCTGCTCGCCATACCGGCAAGTGCCTTGAAGCTAATTCTTCTGGAGCATTAGCCTCGATATAACTGAGTGATATTAAGCTTGTAGCGGGAATCGATACTTGGTGCAAAACCGCTATTTGGCGCGCTTGCTGCGCAGTAATTAGCCCAAGGCGCTCACCTGAACTGGCATCAAGCAGCACTTTTTTATCGGCAAGTGTAAGTTGATAAACCGCTTTATTGAGCAGCGGTTTTAGCAGGACTTGCTGCGCCAGTGGATAATCTTGATAGAGCTGATTAATTGGATAGCGCAACTGCTGCAAATCGATGCTAGCTGCTTGAGCGCTGACATGATCGCTGCGGATAAAACCGATATCCATAAGCACAAAGTAGCTACCAGTTACAGTCCAGATAACAATGGGAGTAGCCAATAGCAGCATTAGCCAGCGGTGCAGAAAATGGGCCGAAAAGACTTTTTTAACAGATGGAGCTGAAGCCACTATATTACCCACCCTTACTATTATGATTATTGTTTTATTGAGATCAGGTAACGCTAAATTAGCCCAAAGTCATTTAGTTTACCATCCACTTTAACTTTCACATTAAACGTGAAGTTAGCTTAAGCGCCGTAATTTAAGTTAATACGCTGACAACGCCATTTTGTGTAAACTAAGCTGAAATAACACAAAAATAATAATTTTTATCAGAGGGAATTGCATGAAACTGCCGCTATTGGTCGCAACAAGCAGCGCATTATTACTTAGTATAGTGCCGAGCGCTTTAGCCACTTACACTTCACTACCTGAGCCGGTATCAAATAACGCAGTTGCCGCTGTTACCACCGCTAAAGGCAGTTACTTACTCAGCTTTACCGGCCTTGGACAAGGCAAGGATTATCGCGCAGCACATAACAAAGCTTGGGCAATAAATTTATCTGAGCCCAATAGCCAATGGCAAGCTATTAAAGCTGTGCCTTTTGTCGCGCCTTTGGCTGGCAGATTAGCCTCAATCGCTGTGGGCGTGGATGATCAAGCTTATGTATTTGGTGGCTACACTGTGGCTAAAAACCATGAGGAAATTAGTACGGTAGATAATTACCACTTTGATATCAGCACCAATGAGTATCAGCGTATTGCCGACATGCCCGTCGCTGTTGATGACACGGCTGCCAGCGTTTATCAGCAACGTTATGTGTATTTATTTGGCGGTTGGCATAACGATGGCAATGTTAATTTAGTGCAAGTGTATGACACTCAAACCGATACTTGGTCTCAGGCAAGCCCAATACCTGCACCTGCTGTTTTTGGTCAAGCGGTGGCCATGGTTAACAATAAAATTGTCTTGTGCGATGGTGTGAAAGTACAGGCCAATATTGGTAAACGTCGCAGCTATGCCTCATCACCGGTGTGTTTATATGGTGAGGTGAATCCAGAGAATCATTTACGTATTAGTTGGCAGCTTTTACCGCATTACTCAATTGCCCATAAAGCCTTAGCGAATAACAGCTTAAATAATCGCCCTGATAGCAACCACGCCATTGCCCATTACCGCATGGCAGCAACAGGTGTAGGCTCTGATAAAAATAGCAATAAAGACACTGATACAAACAATAATAAAGCAGGTTACGCCATCTTTATTGGTGGTAGTGACAACCCTTACAATTACAGTGGTATCGGTTATAACGGCGCTCCCAGTACCCCACAGCAATATCAATACAGTTTCGACTTTGCTAGCAACAGCTGGCTTGCCCCAATAAAGCTTGAAACACCTTCAATGGATCACCGCGGCCTCATTTGTCATGAAGATAAGCTGCTAAGAATTGGCGGCATGGTGAGCAATCAAAAAGTCAGTAATCTTGTGTTGAGCTCACCGCTAAAAACCAATCAAGCTTGCACTCAATAGCAGTACTCATAAAGAGACATATCGCGCCATAAAACGTGATCTATATAACACTTTTATGGTGCTTGTATTGAGCAATTTAAAGATGCATATAAAATACATGTAAATTAAATGCATCTTTGGAATATTCATGACCACAGCTTCAAGCTTTGAGCAATTACAGGCACTGCCCCTCGCATCACTCATTGATTATATTGAAGTGACTCATCATCAATATGTACGTGAAACGGCGCCTTTATTGGTGGAATACACCCAAAGAATGGTGCAAGCACATGCTAGCGACCATGCAGAAATACAGCCTTTAGCTAAACTTGTGCAAGCCTTGGTTTCAGACTTAATGCCACATCTTATGAAGGAAGAACAAATTTTGTTTCCTGCCATGAGACGCTTAGGTGATGGCTTGGAAGTAAATGGTTGTTTTGGCCATATCGGTAACCCGATAAATGCCATGGAACATGAGCATGACCATGCTGGCACCATCTTGCAGCAATTACGAGAATTAACCCAAAACTATCAAGCTCCTGAAGGCGCTTGTAGTACTTGGCAGAAGTGTTACAAGACGCTAGCTGAGTTTGATGCTGATTTACAAACACATATTAATATTGAAAATAATCTATTATTTCCAACGGCATTAGCCCTATAAATATAGCCCTGTAAATTTAGCCCTGTAAAGAAAGACCCATTTTGTTTTACCTTCATTTTATCTTTGTTTTTGCTCCAATTTAACATTCATCATGTTTAATGGTTCTTGCTCCCCAGCAGAACCATTTTTTTTGCCTTAAATTTCTCGTCATATAATAGTTCAAAAAAAAGCCTCGCATTAAGCGAGGCATTTATTCATCACAATAATCTTATACTGCTTTTCTCTCGCTGCGTTGATGCGCCATCCGATACAAAATAGGCAGCACAAACAAGGTTAATAAAGTCGATGAGATAATCCCACCAATCACCACGGTAGCAATGGGACGTTGCACTTCTGCGCCAGTACCAATATTAAGCGCCATGGGCACAAACCCTAAACCAGCTACGAGTGCGGTCATTAATACTGGTCTTAATCTGATTAAGGCGCCATCAATAATGGCATTAAGTAGCTCGCCTTTTTCTTGATATAACTGCCGAATAAAACTCAGTAATACCAAACCATTAAGTACTGCTACCCCCGATAATGCAATAAAGCCAACCCCTGCTGAAATCGATAATGGCATATCCCTAATCCACAGTGAAATAACCCCACCCGTTAGCGCAAGCGGTATGCCGGTGAAAATAATCAGTGCATCTTTAACTGAGCTAAAGGCCATTACCAGTAAGCCTAAAATGATGGCTAAGGTCAGTGGCACCACTATCGATAATCGCTGACTTGCAGACTCAAGTTGCTCAAATGTGCCGCCGTATTCGAGCCAGTAACCCGCTGGAATATCCACTTGCTCGGTGATTTGTTGCTTAGCTTCCGTCACAAACGAGCCCAAATCTCGCCCGCGAACATTGGCCGTTACGACAATGCGGCGTTTACCATTTTCACGGCTAATTTGATTGGGAGATGGCGCTATATTTAAGCTGGCAACTTCAGATAACGGCACATACTCACCAGATGGCATGACAATGGGTAAGTCTTGTAAATGCGCTACATCTTGGCGGATATTTTCAGGCAGTCGAATAACCATTTTAAAACGGCGATCGCCCTCAAAAATCAATCCCGCTTCATCCCCGCCGATAGCCGTTGCAACAAAGTCCTGTAACTCACGTACCGACAGACCATAATTCGCCAAAGCCATCCGATTTGGCTGAATAGACAACATGGGCAAGCCAGTAACCTGCTCAACTTGTAAATCCGTTACACCATCAATTTGTTCCAGCACCTCGTGGATCTCATTTGCTGAGGTCAATAGTTGTTGTAAATCATCCCCTACAACTTTAATGCCTAAATCAGCGCGGACACCTGATATCAGCTCGTTAAAGCGCATTTCAATCGGCTGTGTTAGCTCAAAGTTATTACCTGGCTGGCCTGATACTGCCGCGACAATATCAGCAGCTAACTTGTCATAACTCATTGTCGGTTCTGGCCATTCATTGCGCGGCTTAAGCATAATGAAGGTATCGGCAATGTTCGGCGGCATAGGATCGTTAGCCACCTCAGGGGTACCAATTTTAGAGAACACATTTAACACTTCAGGAAAGTGCTTAATACGGTCTTCCAAGAGTAATTGCATTTCAACAGATTGCTCTAACCCTGTGCCAGGAATACGAATTGCTTGCAGTAAAATATCTTCTTCATTCAGTTGCGGAATAAACTCTGAACCTAATGTGGTCGCAAGCCAAATAGAAAAAGCCACCAGCGCAACCGCGACACTTAATACTAACCAACGTAACTTCATTGCAAGGATGAGTAGCGGCTTATATAGCGACTTACTTAAGGTAATAACGCGGCTTTCTTTGTCGCTAATTTTACCCGTCATAAATAGTGCAACAGCAGCTGGAACAAGGGTTAAAGATAGGACTAATGCTGCCAGCAATGCCATTACAACGGTTGCAGCCATAGGGTGGAACATTTTCCCTTCTACGCCCGTTAAACTAAACAAGGGAATATAAACAACGGTTATAATTAGCACGCCAAATAAGCTCGGACGAATAACTTCGTTGGTCGCCTCAAACACCAGCTGTAACCTTTGTTTGCGCGGTAAAATCTGTCCACCATTTTGCGCCTGAGCTTGGCCTAATCGGCGAATGGCATTTTCGACAATAATCACTGCACCATCGACTATAAGGCCGAAATCCAACGCACCTAAGCTCATTAAGTTTGCCGACACGCCGGCCTGTAACATACCCGTCATTGTTGCTAGCATCGCAATCGGAATAACTGCCGCTGTAATCAATGCCGCTCTAGCATTGCCCAGTAAAATAAATAGCACGACAATGACCAGCAAAGCCCCTTCTACTAGATTTTTTTGTACCGTATACACCGCTTTATCAACCAGTGTGGTGCGATCATAAACCGCTTCAACCTTAATACCTGCTGGCAAAGACGCTTTAATATCTTCAAGCTTACTCGCTACAGCCAATGATACCTGACGAGAATTTTCGCCCACCAACATCATTGCACTACCTAGTACGGTTTCTTTACCATCGCGGGTAGCAGCACCTGTGCGCAGTGCTTTGCCAATGGCGACTTCGGCAATATCAGTAATGAATACCGGCGCATTATCAACACGCTTAACGACAACATGTTCAATATCATTAATTGAAGTTAACTGCGCAGCAGAGCGAACCGTAAGTTGCTGGCCTTCTCGCTCAATAAACCCTGCACCGCGGTTACTGTTGTTGTTTTCAAGGGCTGATTTGATATCACCAAATGAGATGCCATAGGCCAACATCTGCATGGGTAACGGCGTAATATGGTACTCCTTATCAAAGCCGCCAATGGTATTAATCTCGGTAACGCCATGTACTTGTGCTAATTGAGGCTTAATAATCCAGTCTTGAATTTCCCGCAATGCGGTGGCATCAAATTCGCTACCATTAGCTTGCTTAGCATCAGGCAGCGCCTCAATGGTGTACATGAAAATTTCGCCAAGCCCAGTTGAAATTGGCCCCATTTCTGGCTCGATATCGCTGGGCAGCTTTCCTTTTATGGCATTTAAGCGTTCATTAATGAGATTACGGGCAAAATACAAATCCGTACCTTCATCAAATACCACGGTGACTTGCGATAACCCATAACGTGAAAGCGAGCGAGTATAAGACAAGCTCGGTATACCCATTAAGGCATTTTCAATAGGGTATGTGATTCTTTGCTCGGTCTCTTGCGGCGAATACCCCTCTGCTCGGGTGCTAATTTGCACCTGCACATTGGTAATATCCGGTACCGCATCAATAGGTAATTTTTGATAACTCCATAGCCCTACTGCAACTAGCAGTAGCGTCAAGAACATCATCATCCAGCGTCGAGTAATGGCAAGACGCAAAACTGATTCAATCATGTGCGTCTCCTTTAGTGAACGTGCGCAGCACTAGATTTTTCAAGATCGGCTTTTAATAAAAAGCTATTCTCGATCGCGTACTCTTCGCCCACCGCTAAACCCGATAAAAGCTCGCTCATCTGACGGTCTTTTTTACCCAGAGTGACCACGCGTTTTTCAAAGCCTTCATCATTTTTAACAAAAATGACTTGCTGATTTTCCATTACTTGTAAGGCGCGATTATCAATGGCTAAATCAACATTGTGCTTACTTAGGGTTACCTCACCTGATAAAAAAGCGCCTACTGTCCATGACCCTTCGCTATTATCAATTGGCGCTCTAGCACGCAGGTACGCTTCGTTATTCATTGGGTTCAGTAAGTATTCAATTGCAGATGTCACGCTTAATTGTTCAGATTCAACACTGAGCTTTTGGCCGATAGAAACACGGCTTTTCTGACTAGGAAATACTTGATATTCAGCCCAAAGTTGACTGTTATCGACAATGCTCAGTAACACATTATCAGTAGCCAGTTCGCCAATATTTGCATTACGACTCACCACCACGCCGCTAATTGGCGCTTTAATCGAGTAACGTTTGAGGCTCGCATTAGATTCAATTTCTGCAATCACTTGTCCAGCTTGGACTTTTTCGCCCACTCCCACATTTAATTGGGTAATCAAACCCGCGAATCGCGCCCTCACATCACTGGTATTTTGCTCAGGGACAATGGTGCGGCCATATAAGGTTAATACCTTTTTGATTTCACCTGCTTGAGCTGAATGAGCAACAATGCCAGAAACAGCGATTTGCTCGATACTGATATGCACTTGCCCTTCTTCGTGTTCATCATGACCATGCTCGTCTTCGTGGCCGTGTTCATCTTCATGACCATGTTCATCTTCATGACCCTGTTCATCTTCATGACCATGTTCATCTTCATGACCGTGTTCATCTTCATGACCGTGTTCATCTTCATGGCCGTGTTCAGCATCCTTATTACCATGGGTAGCATGCTGCGTCTCGTGACGACTATGATTGGGCTCTGAGTGTTTATCTTCATGCTGATGCTCAGCTGACGCTTGAACCGATATTGAAAACAATAATGTCATCAACATGGCAAGACGACGCACAAAGAAGTGATTAGAAATACTATGGTTCATGGTTAAAATCCTTGAAAATCACGAAAGAAGGAATGCTGAGATGCAGGTAATGGTTCGGCTATTAGTTGCTCGATATCAACACCAAACCGCAAAGCGGAAGCCGCTGCATCAATCAGTGCCCGGCGTGAGAACAATAATTCCTCTCTTGCGGTTAGATAATCAAGATAGTTATAAACTCCCTGTTCATAAGCCTTTTGCGTATCTTCTAGAGCTAAGGTTAACGTGGGAATAATGCTGCTTTGTAAACGATTGACCGTCACAATGGCTTGTTTTCTGCTGGCGTAAGCACGGTATAATTGCGCATACAATTCTCGTAATGCTATCTCTCTATTAATCAGCACTTCATCTTTTGCCGCCTGCGCTGCAATGACTGCACCTGAATTTCGCTCACCGCTAAATAAAGGCACACTAAAGCCTGCCGATAGCGAGGTGTCATTGGTTTGCTGCATTTGTTTGACGCCAACAGACCAACTTACATTCGCACTTGATTGCGACTGAGCAAAACGTAATTCGGCTTCTTTCAATTGGCTCTGGGTTAAATATGCTTCAATGGCCGGACTGTATTTCACTTTTTCAAATAACGGGGCTAATGCCACGTCATCGGTAAACTCAAATAAACTGCCTTCGAGGCTTTCATAGTTAACCTGAGATTCGCCCCACATCATACTGAGTACTAACTTAGCGTAATCAAGCTGATGCAGCTGAGTTTCAGCGGTGAGTCTGGTATTAAATACCGCTGCTTGCGCTCTTTTAACTTCGGCATCGGGCGTCACACCCGCTTTAGCGCGTTGCTCAACAACGGTTAAGGTTTCTTCAGCCAGTGTTACGGCATCACCCGCCAGTTGTAATTTGGATTGAGCAGCCAATACATCGATATAGCGACGAGTGGTTTCAGCGAGAATGCCTAAACCGGCAATTTTTTGCTCAGCATCAAGTAGCGCACGCTTTTTATTCACAATCCCAGAACGGGCATCTAACTTGTCACCGAACTCTATCACTGACGATAACGACACTGTCATTTCAGCACTATCAACGCCTTGATACTCGCCAGTACCAGCCACATTTTCAAGCTCAAAACCGGCTTCAAACCCCGGTGATAGCGCCTGAGTTTGCGCTTCACCATCAAGCGCTAACTGTCTAAACTGAAATACTTTTAAAGAAGGATGTTGCTGTTGAACCCGTTCTATTACCGTCTGTAACGTTAGTGGTGCCGTTACAGTCTCTGCAGCATATGCGTTAACTGATAACAGTGCTGACAGCCCTAGAAAACGGCTGCAGCATTTTTGAAACCGCGCAGTACGCGGTTTCGAGAAACATGTATTGTAAAACATCTGAGATTAGCCTCGATTTAATACAAAAAGATAACTACCAACTGATAATCTAAGTCTGGGAAATCCAGTCATAGGTAAGCGCAGCAAGCTTAGACAAATTCGATAAAGTAATTTGTCCATTACATAATTTTTTGATTAAAGGATTAGGCTTGGGGGGGACGTAAAAAACTGAAGTAAGGGGACTCTACCGCGGTAGAGGTAAACGTAAATGCCACATAATCTGAATCGACAAGGTTATGCTGCACCATAGTGTTAGGGTGCATCAAGGTCATACAACACGAACAACAATTATCGGTGCACTCACCGCAGCCATCATCAACATCGATTGATGCCACAAAAACATCATCGCATAGTGCAGCACTGCTCTGTCTGTCTTCATGTCTGAGATTCTGGTTGATTTCGTTTTGATCAATAGCAGGTGTTTCATTGACTTGAACCGTTAAATACTCGCTATTTTCATCACAATCTTGATGCTCAAGTGTGCAATTATCAGCCATAGCAACAACAGACTGCATCGCAAAAATCATGATCAACATCAATCGCGCCAACATAGCTGGAAGCGTGATATTTGTGACCCTAACATTACGATAGAAAGTTGACATGAGTACTTAATAGAGCCTTGTAAAGTAAAAAATATAACTTAGATGTACTAATAACGACGGTATCGCGACAGTCTAAGCTAAACGCTTATAAAACACTATATGGTTTCTTAGCAGAACAGATTCTCAGGATTAAAAATAGATAAAAGCACGACTACAGCACAATTTGAATTTATTATTTTGCCACCAAAAGGCCGTATAGTCGCAGGAGTTTGTTCAAGTAGCGTTATTAGATTAACCCTAGAATGTCTTGTAATTGCTCGACTTCAATATGGGGTAAAATAAATTTGGCTTGCCTGTTGTCACTCGCTTGATGATTTAACCACACACTTTGACAACCCGCTTTTCTGGCACCTAACACATCACTAATGGAGTGATCGCCAATATGCAGTAATTCACTGGGTTTAATGGCTAAGTGGCTACAACTGAGATCAAATAAGTCACTGTAAGGTTTCATCCTAACTCCATGACCGGGATGCAGCACAAATTGCAATACGTCATCAAGACCAATGCGCGATGCATCAACATTACCATTGGTAATACCCACTAACGGAAAGTGCTTTCCTAAACGGGCAAGGCAACTTAATACTTCATCCGTTATCTTAAAATCACTACGGTGAAAGCTAAAACATTGCATCCCTTGCTGGGCACCTTGGCTAGCTTGAGCTTCACTGTAGCCCCATAGCAATAAGCCTTGGCGTAACACTTCATAGCGAGCGGCAGTCGTGTCATGGGCCAACTCTTGATGCTCTGCAATCACCTGAGATTTTAATAAGCGCCACTGGGAAACATCCCAATTTAATGGTGCTTTAAAGTTATCTTGCATAAAATGTGATAATTCAGCTTCAGCTTTAATAATGTGCGACACGTTGTCATACAAGGTGTCATCGAGATCAAAACTGATGGCTTTAAATGGTTTAAGTCTTAAATATTGTTTCATTATTTCCCCTTGGCTTTTTTCGCTCTAGGGTGAGCGCCATCATACACTTTCGCTAAGTGCTGAAAATCAAGGCTGGTGTAGATTTGAGTCGTAGACAGATTGGCATGACCCAGCAATTCTTGCACCGCTCTTAAATCAGCACTTGATTCAAGCATATGCGTTGCAAAGGAATGGCGCAATTTATGCGGGTGAACTTTTGCAGATAATGCTTGCTCCTGACCCCATTTATTCATCCGCAGTTGAATGCTGCGGTGAGATAAACGTTTTCCCTGTTGGCTGATAAATAATGCGTCACCGGCTTCAGCTGATGGCATTTCAGCCCGTGAATCAAGCCAAGTCTGTAACGCGCTAAGGGCTATTTTACCCACAGGTACAATCCGCTGTTTACTGCCCTTACCCATGACTTTGACTTCATGCTGCTGAAAATCAATATCGTGAATATCTAAACTCGCGAGCTCCGCCAGACGTAAGCCACTAGAATAAAACAGCTCCATGATGGCTTTATCTCGTTTACTCAAGGGGTCGCTAGCATCGATATCTAATAAATGCGTGACCGCATCTAAATCCATATTTTTAGGTAAAGGCTTAGCTTGCTTAGGGGCATTAAGGTTTTTCGCTGGATTGGCATTAATCACTTGTTCACGGACTAAAAACTCAAAGAATTGTTTTAAAGAAGATAAACATAAAGATAACGAGCGCGGGCTTAAGCCTTGGCGGTGAAGTTTGGCTAAAACGGCTTGTAATTGCTCACGGCTTACCGCCAGCCATGAATCATCATTCTCGGTTAATTCATCGTGAGTAAATATTATTTTGCTGGCACGATTAATTTCATACAGGTAATTGCGCACACTGTAGGGGGATAATTGACGCTCTGAAATAAGGTAGCGTTCAAATGAGGCTAACCAACTTAGCTGACTCATAACACTACCTCCAAGCAGATCATGGTAAACCTAAAACAGTAATGTTGAAGTTTAAACAAAAATAGTGAGGCTTAAAACTTTGGCAGCATATGGTCGAGTAAGTCGCGAATTTGCTCAAAAAACAAATGATCCATATCGGGATGAAAATGCGCAGGGTCAGCTGATGCCACCCCAAAAATCACCTGGCCATTTTCATCAGAAAGTTTAGTCAATGCTACTGAACCGACTTCACTACCAAATAAACGCTTGCACTCAGACTGGGTTAAGCGGCCAAAATAATAGCCTTGCTGAATACGTTGATGCCAAATCTTAGCTAATTCGCTGTCAATATCATGCACGGTAATTAAACGTACATGGGTAAAACCAAATTCTTGTTTAAGGCTTTCTGAAACAGTCTGCCTTAACTGACCTAAGTCTTCACATTTGAGTATTTTTAATGACAGCTCACGATTAAAACGAAAGATTTTTTCATTCTCGGTGGCAATCTTCATTAATGAAGTAATTTCTTCTTCAAGCTGGGTAACCCGAGTGCGCAACATTTCTTGCCTGCGCTCAACCAATGATACCGCACCACGTTCATGGTGAGATAAACGCATTGCCAGCAATAATTCAGGGTAACGATTAAAGAACTCTGGATTTTGCAGTAAATACTCACGAATCAGATGCTCGTCGAGGGCTAAATCTTCCATCGATAATATCGGCATCGGCAATTCAGCGCCTAAGTCAGCTGCTGCTTTGGCATTTTGTGCGAGCATTTTTTTGGTATTGATTACATCGGTCATAACTGGATTTGTCCATCAAATACATGTTCAGCAGGCCCTGTCATGGATAACGGCTTGCCTTCCCCTTCCCAATGAATGGTTAAACTACCACCGGGTAAATCAACTTTAACTTGGTTATCTAACTTATTCTGTAAAATCCCAATGGCCACGGCGGCACAAGCGCCAGTACCACAAGCCAATGTTTCGCCCGCGCCGCGCTCATAAACTCTTAGTTTAATATGACCACGATTAACCACTTGCATAAAGCCAACGTTCACCCCTTTAGGAAAACGCTCATGGCGAGTTAGCATAGCGCCAATCTCTTCGACCTCTGCGGTATCAACATCGTCCACATCTAATACACAGTGCGGATTACCCATAGAAATGGCGCCACAAAGGAACGTTTGTTTAGGTGTTTGCAGTAAATAGGTTTTCTCGCAGCGCTTGGCACGAAATGGAATTTTACTCGGTTCAGTCACCGGTACGCCCATATTGACAGTCACCGTGCCATCACGCTCTAAGCGTAAGGTCATTTTTCCTGAACTGGTGCTCACACGGATTTTGTATTTATTGACTAAGCCTTTGTTACGCACAAAACGCGCAAAGCAGCGGGCGCCATTACCGCACTGCTCCACTTCACTACCATCGGCATTAAATATGCGGTAATGAAAGTCTAAATCTGGGTCGTAAGGCGGTTCGACTAACAGCAGCTGATCAAAACCGATCCCGAAGTTACGATCGGCTAATCGGCGAATTTGATCTGGCGAAAAAAACACATTCTGTGTTACGCCATCAACCACCATAAAATCATTACCTAGACCATGCATCTTGGTGAATTGGATCAAAAGTGTCTTCCCTTATCGAACTATAATGAACGTATTGATAAACTATTACGGCAGTATATGTTCACCTTGCCACAATTGTTCAATCTTTTCACGCTCACGGATCACTTGATTTTGATCTTTATCGACCATGACCTCTGCCACACGTGGACGAGAGTTATAGTTAGATGCCATCACAAAGCCATATGCCCCACTTGAACGTACAGCTAAAAAGTCACCTGCTGTCACATTTAACTGACGGTCTTTACCTAAAAAGTCACCGGTTTCACATACTGGGCCGACCACATCATAAGCAAAGGTTTGTGCCGCAGTTTGGTTAACAGGAATAATGTTTTGCCAAGCAGAATATAAAGACGGACGAATAAGATCGTTCATGGCGCCATCAACAATGGCAAAGCGCTTATCGCTGTTTTCTTTTAATGATAAAACTTGAGTGACAAAAATACCGGCGTTAGCGGCAATGGCGCGCCCGGGTTCAAATATCAGTTTTAGTGGTCGATCGCCCAAGCGCTCAAGTAAGGCTGCGGCGTACACATCAGGATGCGGCGGTGTTTCACCATCATAAGTCACCCCTAAGCCACCACCGACATCGAAATGCTTAATTTCAATGCCTTGCACAGCTAAGCGATCAATTAGCGCTAGCATTCGGTCCATCGCGTCTAAAAACGGACGCATTTCAGTTAACTGTGAGCCAATATGACAATCAACCCCTTTAACGTCTAGATTAGGCAAACTATGGGCGCGAGCGAACACTTGCTCAGCTTCATCCATGGCGATACCAAATTTGTTTTCTTTAAGCCCTGTAGAAATATACGGGTGAGTACCTGCATCCACATCTGGGTTAACTCGCAATGATACTGGGGCAACTTTACCTAAACGGCCTGCTACCTCATTAAGTTGCTCAAGCTCAGCGCTTGATTCAACATTGAAACAATAAATACCAATATTCAGTGCTTGTTCCATTTCCGCCGTTGTTTTACCTACGCCAGAAAAAACCACTTTTTTAGGGTCACCGCCAGCGGTAATAACCCGGGCTAATTCACCGCCAGATACAATATCGAAACCGCTGCCAAGTCTGGCGAGTACGTTCAACACTGCAAGGTTAGAGTTAGCTTTAACGGCATAACAAATTAAATGAGGGTGTGATGCCACGGCATTATCAAAGGCATGCCAATGGCGCTCTAAGGTTGCGCGCGAATAAATATATAGCGGCGTACCATGCTCACGAGCCAATTGCTCTACTGAGCAGCCTTCAGCAAATAAGCTGTCTTGTTGATAAATAAAATGATCCACTATGCGATTCCTTGTTTATTATTCTGTAATACTTTTATGCGATAAAGGCGGCTTTAACCTAGCTTTTGAGGCAATTGTTGAGACTGAGTCTGAGGTTTAACTTGGTTTTCCTCAAGGGTAGACTCTTGCGGTTTTCGCTGTTCCTGATTGGTTTCTGCGTCAGGAGTTTTATATAAAGGGCCTTTTTGTCCGCAGCCTATAATGGATAGGCTAGCAAGCATTACGAATAAAAACAGTCTCATTTTTCTCAACATTCTATGCATCTGGGGAGTTATAGCCTTATAATCGCATTCATAACCTAGAAAGCACAAGGATTGAAATGCATGGCTATGACAGATACAGAGTTTCATCAATTGGCAGATGAGATGTTCAGCAAGATAGAAAATGCCATTGAAGCTGCTATTGACGAGCAAGATGCCGATGTAGACATCAATGCCAGTGGTAATGTTTTACAGCTTGAGTTTGAAGATGGTTCGCAAATCGTCATCAATAAACAAGAGCCGTTACATGAACTCTGGATTGCGACTCGCTTTGGTGGTTATCACTTTGCGCTAGTTGATGGAAAGTGGTTTGATGAACGTAATGACAATATATTCATGCCGTTTGTGATTGAGTCGATTAAAAAGCAAAGCGGTATTTCGCTGGCGATTTAATCCCTCGGATGTACTAGCTCAGATTATCGATATCTAAAGTGATAATGTCAGCAAAACTGAATTGGGTTTAGAAGTCTGAACTCAATTCATTTATCATCACCCCAAATGGCACCACGTTTAACTCACCGTTTATTCTTTCTAATTTGAAAAATTGCGGCATATTAAAATAATGCTGTGATGATACCCCTTGCTCAAATGCAAAACTGTGGCTTTCTTTTTCTACCAACTCCTGCATCGACATATTTTCATATAATTGATGTTTAAGCTCGTTTGCTTCATCAATAATAAACACATCTAAAACATCGGGTCGCTGGCGTAAAAAGTATTGCTTTGCCCCTTTGGAAATATACAACTTAATGACATTGGGGATACTGCCGTAGGGATCGGCTTTGATAATGGCTGCTGGTGCATTGAGTTGCGGCTTTTTAAAACGCTGCACTTTTATCGGCCCAGCTTTAACCGCGTCATCACCCAAGAGGTTATACACCAAACCCATGGGATTAAAATATAAACCATAACGATGGCCGCCAAGCTGTAACGGATGCATTAACCCTGAGGAAGCGCGCGCCTCATAACAGTATTTGACGCATTGAGAAAAAATCCCCTGCAGCGCATCATGTAATTGTTTTTTCAGTCGTTGGGCACAGGCAACAATATTAATGTCCACTTGCTCAGGCTTACATTTTAAGCCTATGGCAACAAAAGACAGCGCCTCCAATAACCCCAATTGACCTTTAAAGCGATGGCATTGCCACTCACCCCAACTATTGAGACAGATAATATCAATGGTAGACAACATATTTTGCTGTTTTTTGCCTAATGAAAAGACATTAGAGTTCATGTAATCAATCATGATCTCTTGCCCTTGCCACTTGATGGTTGGGTCGTGATCAATATTGGCAACCACAATAATTTTTTTATAAAAAAATGGCTGACACAATTCAGCTTTGGACACTTTGCTTGCTGCCGTCATCAGCGGATTGAGGCTTAATGCTAATTGAGTCAAGCGGGTTTTACGGTGTTTACTGCGGCTATATTCTTGCCACTGAGTGTCCGCTGTAGAAATATCATTCATTACCGCCCATGCAATCAATGCCACCGGAGTATCGGCTTTAATAATGGCAGACTCACCTAATAGCTGCCCTGAATTATGCGGCTGTCGATATAAGTAGAATCGTGACTCTTTAGGGCTATGGATAATGGTTAAATGAGGCTCTGTAATTGAGCTGCTCCAGAGCTTATTTAAGGGTAATAATTGATGTTCATCGTCACTAAAATAAGTATGAAGTTTACGGGCAAGGATCCCTAATTCTTCTACTCTAAAGCGATCACTTAATGCTTGCTTTGAGGCAAAGTCCAATAAGGTACGATAACTAATTAACAGTAATTCATTAAGCTGCTTGTTAAACCATTTAAGTTGCCCTGAATGCCAGTGTTGGCTGTTATCCAGTGTTTCTAACAAACTATGGGGCCAGCCCCAATCCTCAACCAATTGCTGTATTTTATCTCTACGCCAATCTCCGGCCACGCAGCGATTTGTTAAGTTAACACCGCACTTAAGATAAAAACAGCGGCGCACAATTTCCAGACGACGGGTGTCACGTCGCGCTTGTAAATAAGCCTCAATACGCTGATATAAAATTAAATAGGCATCATTGGATTCAGTAAAGTCCACTTGCAGACACTGTTGCCAAATCTGCTGGGTAATGAAATTTGCTTGGGGATAATCTGCGGCATAGGTTTCCAGCAGCAGTACCTTGAGTAAGGCTTTATGGGGTTTATTGAGCCCCTTATAAAGTTGCCATAATGAGGCGCCAAAATATTCTGTTGCCGGCATGGATTGCACATCACCTAAAAACAGCACCTCTTTATCATCGTCAGCACCTGGCCACCACCCAACCGCTTTACCCGCCAAACGAATATGGGAGCGATAAAACTCTTCTAATAATAACCAATGCTGAGTGCTGCCACTGTGCTCTTCGCCTAGGGAGCTATAGCAATTATCAAACGCGCTGCATTCCCTGAACTGTAACGGATGCACTAGATAAAAATTCACTTCGAAATCAAAGCTCGCAAACCACTGAGTCAACAGGTCTGTTTTTTCAGTGATTAAGACTAAATCGCCATGACTTAAGCTTGCTTTGTAAACCAGCCACACATCGACATCACTTTTAGGGTTTTGGCCAAAACTTGCTGTGCTGCCCATGGAGTACACCCCTTCAAACGCACAGGGTTGGGCAGCTTGTACATCCAAGCTGGGCAAGCCGAGGTGATTGCGCGCCAGTTCCATGGCTGGCGTCATTGCAAACTGACCGATCCCAAAAGGGGTCAAGGCGGAGTTACTGCCGGGCAGCTGTACATTATGGTGATGGATTAAATAAGGAATGATATCGAAAAGCTGTTGCTGAACTGGCGACAATAAAGATTTAACTCGTTCATATCGAACAAGATTGAGTTGATTGGCTATCTCGGCTGAGCGATAAACATTTTGATTCAAAGTATCATCCTGTTACTAGCACTAAGTTACTAATTATCAACATACTGCAACGCAGTTAAAAACCATGTTGATTAGCGTTAAATAAATTAGTAGAAACGTGATCATGTTAGCACTTTCATTTAAATACGCCAGTAAATGAGATCCACGTCACAAAAAAACTACGTGCACAGTTCAAACAATCGCTATCGATTTGTTACATCTGCTTTCTGGCAATGTTAGCATTATTGCAATTAAGTCTATTGATGGAACTCTTTGGCATGTCTCAAAATGTTATTCGTATCGCTACACGTAAAAGCCCACTTGCAATGTGGCAAGCAGAATTCGTAAAAGCTGAGCTTGAACGTATTCATTCAGATTTAACCGTTGAGCTATTACCAATGAGCACGAAAGGAGACGTTATTTTAGATACGCCTCTGGCTAAAGTTGGTGGTAAAGGTCTTTTTGTTAAAGAACTTGAAGTTGCCATGCTTGAAGATCGCGCTGATATCGCGGTGCATTCAATGAAAGATGTACCGGTAGACTTCCCAGAAGGTCTAGGTTTACAAGTGATTTGTGAGCGTGAAGATCCACGTGATGCATTCGTATCAAACACCTACAAAACCATTGAAGAATTGCCACAAGGCGCTGTTGTTGGTACTTCAAGCCTGCGTCGTCAGTGTCAAATTCGTGCCGCTCGCCCTGACTTAGTCATTAAAGACTTACGTGGCAATGTTGGCACTCGCTTAGCTAAATTAGATAGCGGCGATTACGATGCAATTATCTTAGCGGCAGCGGGTCTTATCCGTTTAAAACTTGATCAGCGTATTGCCAGCTTTATTTCAGCTGAAGATTCACTCCCTGCAAACGGCCAAGGCGCTGTCGGCATCGAATGTCGTATGAATGACGAACGCGTTAAAGCATTGCTTGCACCACTTGAGCATCTAGAAACTCGTTACCGCGTTTTTGCTGAAAGAGCGATGAATATGCGCTTAGAAGGTGGTTGTCAGGTGCCAATTGGTGCTTATGCTGAAATTGATGGCGATAGCTTACATCTTCGTGGCCTAGTGGGTAACCCAGATGGCAGTCAAATCATTGAAGGTAATGTCACAGGTTTAAAAACTGATGCGGTTGCATTAGGTGAGCAACTGGCTGAAGATTTACTTAGCCGCGGTGCTAAAACCATTCTAGACGCTGTTTACAACCAGTAATCGAGATGAAAGTCTTACTGTCGCGCCCTGAGGGGCGCAATCAAGCTATGGCAGATAAGCTTACAATGAAAGGAGTCGACTTCATGGTCACTCCTTTATTAGCTGTAATGCCTACTCACGACAGAATTAACTCCAACACCCTCACCCAAGCTGACGGGATAATTTTTATCAGCGCCAATGCGGTAAAATTTGCTGCCATTAGCCTTAAAAATCAATTTCCAGATTGTCGCTATTACGCCGTTGGCCAAGCCACCGCTGATGCCCTGTCGCAATATAACATTATTCCTGAAATTGCCCCCGAAGACAGCCAAGACAGTGAAGGTTTGTTATCACTGACATCATTAGGTGATATTAAAAATCAACACATTGTTATAGTAAGAGGTATTGGCGGCCGCGAAACTATCGCTGAGCAACTGACTATCAGACAGGCCAATGTTTGCTACTGGGAAGTCTACCAACGCAGCCTGCCAAAGCTAGATCCAGCCTTGGTTTGCCATCAATGGCAGCAGTTCGGCATTGATACCATTATCGTCACCAGTGGCGATGTGCTAGAAAATCTAATTAAACTTGTTCCAAAAGAGTTATTTGCATGGTTGCAATCATGTCATATTATAGTCCCCAGTAATCGAGTGGAGCAAAAGGCAAAAATAGCCGGGTTTACTCACGTCAGCAATGCAAATGGCGCGAATACTCAAGCTGTTTTAACGGCATTGTCTATTTAACTAGTAGCAAGTCATTTGTATTTGCGATCATGGTTAATCCTGCCAAACTGTAACTTTGCCCTATAGTGTTTTTGCTCGCATTAATGATTTGGTCGCACTCTGGATGATCAAACTAGGTACTCAAGGACAGCTCATGGAACACAACAAACAAGATCCTAATCAACAAGCTCATTCAGACAATGATGTGATTGAATCAACTCCAGTCATTGAAGCAACTCCTACCAAAGACGAACAGAAGCTCAGCGAACCTGAGTCAGCAATGCCCTCGTCAACGGTTGAAAGTCCAGCCGAAAAATCTACAGCTGATCCAGAAACAAAGCGCCGTAGTAAAAGTTCATGGTGGGTGCGTTTCAGTATTCTTATTTGCCTTATCATTGCCATTGGCGGAATAGGCCTAAGCTATTTGCTATGGATGGAACTGCAAGAGCAAAAACAACAGCTGCAAACTCAAAATCAGCAAACCAGCGTAATAGGTAGTCAAGTCACACAAGCGCTGGTAGAACCCAATAAACGCATTGCAGTATTAGAAGCCCAGCAACAGCAAAATTCACAGGCTTATCAGCAACAAGCGCAATTAGTAAAATCACAACAGCAATTACAACAACGAGTCGCCACACTGGCGCAGCGGAATCCAAACAACTGGATGGCATCAGAAGCTGAATACTTAGTGCGAATGGCTGCCAGAAAACTGGCTCTTGAGAACGACCCTAAAACAGCTGCAAGTTTATTAAAATCTGCAGATGAGCGCATTGAAGCAATGAAAGATCCCACTTTATTGCCCATACGCCGCGCACTAGCTAATGATCTCGCAACAACTAATGCCATCAAAACCACTGATGTTGCCGGCAGCATTTATACCATTGACGGCATACTCAACCAGCTCGATACTTTGCCATTAAATCGCGCTAAAGCCCAAGCAGCAGAAGACTTAGCAGAGCAAAATGCCATCTCCGATTCAGTGGATGATTGGCAAAGTAATTTAGCTAAAACTTGGCATTCAGTGACAGACGGCTTTATCACTATTCGTAAGCGCACCACAGATCTTGAGCCATTACTTGCCCCAGATCAGCAATGGTATCTGGTTGAAAATATCCGCAATAAATTACTTCAAGCCCAATTAGCCCTGTATCAACATGATCAAGTTAACTATCGCCAGTCGGTTGGCTTTGCGCGAACATGGATCCAGCAATACTTTGATTTAGATGAAGAGAAAACCCAAGAGGCACTACGTGCTTTAGATGCACTAATGACAGTTACCATTGAAGAAATAAATCAGCAAAACTTTGACTCAACCCGTTTACTGCAACAGCTCATTACTTACGGTGAGTTGGTTCCAGCAGAGGAACCACAGTCATGATTAAAACTCTTGCATATGTGATTATCATTTTAATCGGCTTTTGTATTAGCCCTTTTATTATTGGCAACACAGGTTATGTTTATATTGCGGCGGGCGATTATCAAATAGAAACCAGTTTAGTCTTTGGCTTACTAGGGTTAATTTTATTTTATGCGGCGCTGCAGCTAGTTGAATGGCTGATTATTTTTCTACTGAATATCATTATTCATAGCCGCTATTTACCTGATCGCTGGCGCAAAAAAGCCGCTAAAAAGCATACCTTACAAGGGGCATTAGCACTGGCAGAAGAAGACTGGCCTAGTGCAGAAAAAGCCATGTCTAAAGGCGCAGCAAAAGGCGAACTGCCGGCTTTAAATTTATTTGCCGCCGCCCGCGCAGCTCATCATCAGCACAATAACCAAGCCCGTGACCAATATTTAGATCAAGCGGCAGAAGATCCGCTAGCACAAACGGCCGCTAGAACTTCTAAAACTCGCTACCTTATTCAACAGGGTAAATTAGCAGAGGCAAGAGTCGAGCTACAATTACTCAATCCAACCAGTAAAAGTAAAACCCCAGTTTTAAAATTAGCCTTGGATTTATATCAGCTACAAGAAGACTGGCAAGCATTAAAGTTACTTTTACCTGCTATTAAAAAACGTCACATCGTTACTGATGAGATATTTAATACCATAGAGCAAAAAACCAATATCGCCCTACTAACAGCGGCAACTGAATCTAACGAACAAGATCTTGAGAAATGCTGGCACTGGCTTAGTAAAGCTGAGCGCAGTCAACCGACTCTCATCGCCATCTATGCGCGTGGTTTATGTCAATATGAACGTAAAAAAGATGCCTTAAAGCTGCTCACTAAGAGTTTGAAAGCCGAACCCAGTGACACTATTTTATCGGCCTTGCCCCACATTCTAGATGCCGACGATGACGAAATAAGAAAGCTACTGCAACGTTACCAGCAAACCCATGAACATGATGCGGGATATCAAGTATGTTTAGCCAAGTTAGCCATGCAAAAACGTGATACTAAAGTCGCAAAAGAGCACTGGACAAAAGTATGTGACGTATCGCCATTACGACAACATTGGTTAGCGTTAGCGCAGATCCAAGAACAGCTCGGTGAAAACACCGCTGCACTGCAGAGCTATCGCAAAGCGGCAAATGCTAGCGAGTAAAATTTATGCATTAGTTAAGCAATGATTTCATAATGAATTAATCGCTTTCTATAATCAGTTAGACACTAAAACCTGCCTTTGTGCAGGTTTTTTTATAGCTTTTTTATACGCAAAATGAGTGAGCCTAGCCTCAAAGCCCCCGTAAACAGCCGCACAATATCAACTAATGCTAATGTATTAAAAAATTAACATTTACCTGTAATCCCTTAGTTGTATTGATTTACCGAAGTTTTTTATTTCGCTTTTAAATTCATAAGTTTATTAGAGCCGATTAAGCGGTCAAAAAATTGACCACTGGTAATGCCAGTGCTAAAATTGTTAAATTGCGGTTAATTTAAATTTCAAACTTATAACAGCGAAATACCTCGATATGAATAGTTATGCTAACACTATGAATATCAGGTTTAATGCGGGTTATTGGAGCTAAGGTCATGAGTTCTGTTGTAACGACAAAAAATGGTGTTTTAAATTCAGCTAATGGAGAGGTTACCCTCACGTTGAATAATGAAACAAAAAACATTCTTCCAGGAGATACTATTCCTGCAGGGGCAGAACTCCAAGTAGCCGATGGCATTGCATTTGTGGTGACCTTTGATGATGGCACTATTCTCAATGGCGACAACATAGCTGAAAACTCATCAGCCGACACAGTCATCGATATGACCACAGATGAACTCGCTGAGATTCAAGCTTTACAAGCATTAATTGAATCCGGTGAAGATCCAACCGCTGAACTACCTGAAACCGCAGCAGGTGAGACAGCAACTAACCAAGGTGGTAGTGATTTCGCTTCATTAGCTCGTGAAGGCTCAGAAACTATTGCCACAGCAGGTTTCGATACCTCCTTTGATGCACCTGAAATTTTAACCGCAAATCTTACATTAGGTGAAGATGGCGTTAATGCGCTAAATAACAACTTTAATGTAGCTCAGTTTACCGATAATTTTGTAAATGGTGTGTCTTTTACAACCTCTTCTGGATTATCAGGTTTTACCGGTGACTTTGGTTCACCGGGTTCATTTTCTTACCTTCCTGGCGACACTATTACCTTCATGGTCGGTGGCGTCACTATTGCTACTTTTAGCGCCGATGTTATTCAAGGGGATATTCTATTCCTACAGGATATTGCTGGTACTTTGCTGTCAGATACCAACATGGATTATGTTGAGAACATGGCTATTTTCCTTCAAGCCTTGGATAACGATTTATCCGACGGTATTGATGACGGTATTTTAAATACTAATAGTCTGGTGAATATTGATGACAGCTACAGCACTAATATCAATGTTTTATTATCCGTTCACGAAGCATTAGCCAATTATATTGACCCCACCACGGGTCAACCATTAAATATAGCCACAGCAGGTAAAGAGATGATCTCTCAAGTACTTGCTGAATTAGGTATTATTTTTACCCGTGATACAGAAAGACAAGAAGATGGCCAAAATGTATTTGAAACCATTGCGATGGAGCATGTTGCAGATACCATCGATGACATTGCTGGCGATAGAATCCCTGATGAGCATGACGAACGTACTGTAGATACTCTTGAAGTACCTGGTGGCTTAGTCACCTATAACTATAATGAACTCGATGGGCAAATTACCTTCTCAGCCAACGACCTATTAGACGGTGCTGTTGGACAACAAGTTATTGATCAAAACCTATTAGTCACTAACGTACGCCTTAGTGCTGCTTTTGAAGATATTGGTACGTTGCAAGATTTAGGTGATGGGAATTACGTCATTATTCTCAACGAAGGCATCACTCAGTATGATCTTGAAGGCCTAAGTCTTGATTACCGCGTAGAAGATTGGACTGTATTTAGAGACGTTACCTCTGCCACCCAAGATCAATATAAATCACATCTATCAGCTGATATTCCAGATGTTTTTGAAGATGTTGGCTTTAACCAGTTTACTGTCAATAGTGAACTAACCTTTGATACTGACCAAGAATTATTTATCAACTTCACCAGCGAGTTACTCAGTGAGCAACTGGGTTACCCCATTGCCGAATATGCTGATGATTATTTAGTCCCATTAGAATACTCCAACGATGGCGGCCTGACTTGGCAAACCATGACGATCACTGGTATTGATTCAAGTGGTGATTTAGCACGTCCAATTTTTGGTTTCACCCTAGAAGCAGGTAATGACAGCATTCTTATTCGCGTGCCTATTTTTGACGATGCCATTATTGAACCAACTGAATATTTCAATGCCATTGTTACTGGTGAAAATGTTTATGATGAAGAACTAGAATTTGCCATTTTTGATAACGATGGTAACGGCTCAGACTTACCAGTTGTCGATATTGACTACGCCGTTGTTGTAGAAGGAATGGAGTTTGCGTTATTCACCCTTACGTTAAGCGAGCCAAGCACTGAAACCATTACTATAGAATACAGCTCTGAAGAGTTAACCGCATTATTCGGAGAAGATTTTACTAACGTTAGTGGTACTGTAACCTTCTTACCTGGTGAAACTACTGCTTATATTAGCGTCCCGATTACAGATGACTTAATCGTTGAAGGTAGCCCAGAGTTTGCGCTAATAAACTTATCTAATCCAACCAATGCTGTACTAGGTGATACTCAGGCGACGTTACGTATTTATGATAATGATTTACCAGATAATACCGCTATTACGCTAGATATTGATCCAGTCACTGGCGACAATTTACTTACGCCAGATGAATCTACAGGGTTAATTACCATAACAGGTACCGTCACTGCTGACAGCTCCATTACAACCGGTATTATTATGTTGACTATTAATGGTCAACAATACCAAGCTATTATGCAAGCAGACGGTACTTTCGCTGTTGAAGTTGCAGCAAGTGATTTGCTTAACGATGCTGACACCGTGATAGATGGTATTGTCTATGGATATGGCGCTGAAGGCGCCAAAGGCACTTCTTCAGCAACTGAAGATTATGATATCCCCACTGAGGCGCAAAACGACAGTATAGTTGTTGCCGAGGATAATGTCGCAGAAGGTAATGTTCTAGATAATGATACGGATCTTGATGATAATTTAACCGTTGTCAATTTTGAAATTAATGGTGAATCTTACCCAGCTGGCTCCTCAGTTACCCTTGAAGAAGGCATATTGCAGTTAAATGCTGATGGCTCTTATACATTTACACCAAATACAGATTGGAATGGTCAAGTTCCAGTTATCACCTATACGACCAACACTGGTGTAATTGCCACACTCACTATTGAAGTCACCCCTGAAGCTGACGGAGCTCCTGGGGTCACAATTAATACTGACGCTAATAATGATGGCATCATCAGTGAAGAAGAATTAGCTAATAATACTGAAGTATCAGTCACCATCGGCCTAACTGATACCGGGGCTCAAGTTGGCGACACATTAGTCGTTAATGGTGAAGAAATCATACTGACTCAAGATGATATTGATAACGGTTCTGTCGACCTAAACTTACCAGCACCAGCTGAAGGTGAGGCCATAGAAGTTGTTGCCACAATTGTTGACAGTGCAGGTAATGTTAGCCCTGAAGGTTCTGATAGCGCGGTTATAGATACCACTCCACCTGTAATTTCAGTCATTGCCCCAGATAACAGCAGTGATGATACCCCGACAATTACTGGTACCACTGATGCACAGCCTGGCAGTGTGATCACCATTATTGTTACTGACAGCGCGGGCAATGAACAAACACTGGAAACCACAGTCAATCCTGATGGTAGCTACGAGGTCGATGTTATCGATCCGTTAGCAGAAGGCGATTATACCGCTGTTGCAGAAGTTACCGACCCATCAGGTAATACAGCTACAGCTGAAGATGATGGCGATGTTGATACTATTGCCCCAGAAATTACCGTAAATGCCCCTGATAACAGCAATGATGATACCCCGACAATTACTGGTACCACTGATGCAGAGCCAGGCAGTGTAATCACCATTATTGTTACCGACAGCGCGGGCAATCAGCAAACACTAGAAACCACGGTAAATCCTGATGGTAGCTACCAAGCCGACGTTATCGATCCGTTAGCTGAAGGCGATTATACCGCTGTTGCTGAAGTCACCGATCCGTCGGGAAATACTGCTATAGCTGAAGATGATGGCGATGTTGATACCACAGCCCCAATCATTACCGTAAATGCCCCTGACAACAGCAGCGATGATACCCCGACAATTACTGGCTCCACCAATGCAGAGCCTGGCAGTGTAATCACCATTATTGTTACTGACAGTGCAGGCAATGAGCAGACACTACAAACCACGGTAAATCCTGATGGCAGCTACGAGGTCGATGTTATTGATCCGTTAGCTGAAGGCGATTATACCGCTGTTGCTGAAGTCACCGATCCGTCAGGTAATACTGCTACAGCTGAAGATGACGGTGATATTGATACCACAGCCCCAGAAATTACCGTAAATGCCCCTGACAACAGCAGCGATGATACCCCGACAATTACTGGTACCACTGATGCAAAGCCTGGCAGTGTAATCACCATTATTGTTACCGACAGCTCGGGCAATCAGCAAACACTAGAAACCACGGTAAATCCTGATGGTAGCTACCAAGTCGATGTTATCGATCCGTTAGCTGAAGGCGATTATACCGCTGTGGCAGAAGTTACCGACCCGGCAGGTAATACTGCTACAGCTGAAGATGACGGCGATATTGATACTACTTCTCCAACTCCAGAAGTAGCCTTTGAAGGCATGGGTGATGACGGTATTTACAGCAGCGATGAAATTGGCGCGGATGGCACCGTCACCGCCACCGTGACCTTAGCCGCKGGCACCGCAATTGGTGACACGCTGATCATCACT
This sequence comes from Shewanella sp. UCD-KL21, assembly GCF_001957135.1. Lineage (GTDB taxonomy): Bacteria > Pseudomonadota > Gammaproteobacteria > Enterobacterales > Shewanellaceae > Shewanella. The sequence goes on from NZ_MPHK01000006.1 coordinate 232,918, forward strand.
GATGGYAACGGCAACGAATTGTTCAACGGCCTCGTGACCCAAGCGATGCTTGATAMTGGTCAAGCCGTGGAAGTCCCTGTCGCTGCAGGCGATACCCAGGTCAATGTTGATGCACAAGTCATTGATGCCGCCGGTAACCCATCGGCTATCGCCACTGACAACCAAGACGTTGATAACACTGATGCACCTACTCCAAACGTTGAGTTTGAAGGCATGGGTGATGACGGTATTTACAGCAGCGATGAAATTGGCGCGGATGGCACCGTCACCGCCACCGTGACCTTAGCCGCGGGCACCGCAATTGGTGACACGCTGATCATCACTGATG
>NZ_MPHK01000050.1 GCF_001957135.1 Shewanella sp. UCD-KL21
TACAGTTTTTCTATCGACATGTGCTTAATCAACACTGGGAGTGGCTTAATATTGTTAAGCCACCACAAGTCCAAAGACTGCCTGATATTCTTACCCCTGCTGAAGTTTCTATCGTCATTAGCCTTACCCATAAGCTGCGATATCAAGTGTGCTTTCTCGCCTTATACAGTATGGGATTGCGCCTCGGTGAGGCCATTTCACTGCAGGTTGGCGATATCGATTCACAGATGATGCAGGTGCACATTCGTAACGCTAAAGGCGGTAAGGACAGGTTAGTTCCGCTACCACAACGTACCTTATTAGCACTGCGATATTACTGGCAAACGCATCGCCACCCACGGCTGATTTTTCCAGGAAAAGATGGCAAACCTGATTCATTGATAGATAAAGGCGGCATTCAAAAAGCYTTAAAACGGGTTATCCGTGAGTGCAATATTCATAAGTCCATCAGCCCACATAACCTGCGTCACAGCTACGCCACTCATCTGTTAGAGCAAGGGTTAGATTTGCGCTCAGTGCAAACTTTGCTCGGTCACAACAGCCTTAATACCACCGCCCGTTATACCCGCCTCACCACTATCACTCGAAAAAACACTGCTCTGTCCGTTAACCAACTGACTGATAATTTGGTGCTCAAGTGGGAGTGTAACCTATGAAGTTCATTGAACTTTTACGCGACCAMCTCGATGCCTTTAATCAGGCTTATGATGGTCAAATAACATCATCCATGCGCCAAGCTATTTTCGCCATGCTTAATTGTCGCAGCAATACTGAGCGAACCAGCCAGTGGGCATGCCGCAGCTGCACTCATACTGCTGATTTCCCGCTGTCATGTGGTCATCGCAGTTGCCCTCAATGCCAGCACAACACCACKRMAGAKTGGCTCAACAAACAGCAAGCTAAACTCCTGCCYGTRGAGTATTACATGGTGACGTTYACCTTGCCTTATGAGTTGCGAGTAACGGCTAAACATCAATCCGAGTTGATGTATCAAGCCATGTTCTCGGTGGCCGCCAGCGTGCTAAAAGACTTTGCTAAAAACTCAAAGCAACTCGRTGGTGATATTGGATTTACGGGCGTGCTGCATACCCATAACCGAAGGCGTGACTACCATCCTCATATCCACTTCATCATTCCGGCAGGCAGCTTTAATAAGCACAAAAAACAGTGGAAAAAGAACAAGGGTAAATACCTGTTCAACGCCTTTAACCTGGCCAAAGTGTGGCGAGCAAGACTGCTGGCGCAACTGGCAAAACTGAGTCTAAAACTCCCTAGCTCAATACCCCAAAAGTGGGTGGTAGACTGCCAACATGTGGGTAAAGGACTGCCAGCGTTAAAGTACCTGTCGCGATACCTTTATCGCGGCGTGTTACCCGATAAAAATATCGTCAGTAATATCGACGGACAAATTAGTTTTGAGTATCAAAATAGCCAAACCAACACCACTGAAATACGTACATTACCTACTGTCGAATTTCTATGGTTGGTACTGCAACATGTACTGCCGAAAGGCTTACGGCGAGTCAGAGATTTTGGATTACTCAGAGGAGGTTCAGCCAGGCTGCGGCAACGAATACGCTTGATG
>NZ_MPHK01000051.1 GCF_001957135.1 Shewanella sp. UCD-KL21
AATTTTTTCCTTCAAATTCAGAAAGAAAAATAAGAAATTTATTTTTGTACCAGTTTGAAATGTCTATTGATGCGGCAAGTTATTTATCTAAATTAATTTGCATAAATGGAATACTACCAACTGGTAGTCAAGTAAGCATGCAAATAGCTTATTTTGCAAACAAGGTTATGTTTGACCGCCTAAACACACTTGCAAAAGAAAATAACCTATCAATGACAGCCTATGTCGATGATGTGGCTTTTTCAGGGGAAAAAATACCAACTGGTTTTTTAAAAAAAGTCAAAACGATCGTCAATGAATCAGGTTTAACTATAAAAAATAAAAAAATAAAAATATACAGAGAAAAACAACCTAAGATGATTACTGGAATAATCATAAAAAACAATATGTTAACAGTTAGAAATAAAAATCTACGAAAAATAAAACAAACTTTCTTGGAAATATTTACCCCCAACGCTCATTTATCACTAGAAGAAAAAGAAGTCATTTACACTCGTTTAAAGGGGCAATTACATGCGGCAGGACAAATAAATAAGCGATTCAAACAAAAAGCCAAACATATAAATAAAAATCAAAAAAAATACCTAAAACAAAATCAAACACTATAAATTATGGTGCTCATAATCCCTTTTATGTTAAACGGGCGAGTTAGTTAGCAAAAACCGCCCGTTCACCCCCATTAAAGCCCCTCAAAACGATTTTAAGACACGATCCCCCTATAAAACACCCAAATCTACGCTGAAAGTTTAGAACGGTTTTGCGAGCTTCTGAGTGCGTTTTTAACATCATGCAAACTGACAAGTAAAACGATGCGAAATCGCTGAAAGTCACAAACTTGTTTTGTGGCAAGAAGCGATTTGACCAACCGAGTAAAACGAGGGCGGTAGGCTTTTTGTTTTTCTCCTGATGAGCGTCCAGCGAAGAAAGGGAAAAACAGGGGGAGCCGAAACGAAATGACACGCCCCAGCGATGGCAAGTGAACCCCAGTGAACGTGTTTCGTTTTGGGGGCAAAGCCCCCCGTCAAGCGAAGCGTCTGACCACCACATTTTTGAGCGACCAAATACAGGGCGAAAAAAGGGGGTGGTCAGACGAACGCAGTGAGTTTGACGGGCTTGGGTGAATGGCTTTTTTCGCAGGCGTCCAGCCGAAGAAAATAGCCAGAGGGCGGAGCCTTATGTCATTCATTTTCGTCCAGAAAATGAGTGGCATTGATACTGAAAGTATCACGATTTGTTTTTCAACTTACCTATTATTTTACCTATTATTCTAGGTATTATTCTGCCTATTACAGACGAAATAGGTAAAATAATAGGTGAAATAATAGGTAAACCTAACGTTATTTAGCCTTTTCCTCTAGCTGTTTTAGCATCGAAACATCACCTAATAACCGTTGATTTTTACCTGTGAAAAAGATGATCGGGCTGACATTTGCATTATCAATACTTCGGCTTAACTGAATTCCCATCGCCTGATAATCATCATCGTTTGTACAATGGTATAACGCTAAAACAAGCTGACATTGTTCAGGAGTTCCGCACTCTATTGCCCAGCGGATCAACTCCGAAAAGGTCAATC
>NZ_MPHK01000052.1 GCF_001957135.1 Shewanella sp. UCD-KL21
CCGTTGTGACCCCAGCAAACATTGATATCGCAGTTGCCGATGTCAACGATGCGCCGGTTGCAGGCAGCACAAGTTACACAGTCAACGAAGATGGCCAAATCACCATTAGCGCTGAGCAGTTACTGGCAAACAGCAGTGATGTGGATGGCACTGTCAGTCTAGACTCAGTGTCTTACTCAGGCACCGACGGCATATTAACGAATAATCTTGATGGCTCGGTTACTTTCTTCCCGAATGAGAACTTCAACGGTGACATCAGTCTTGATGTAGTGGTTATCGACGATGACGGCGCCACTGCAGAAACTACTGCGGGCATCACTACACTGGCGGTAAACGATACCCCAGTAGTTGATGGTAATGTCGCTTACTCGGTTGACGAAGATGGCTCAATTACCCTAAGCCAAGAGCAATTGCTGGCCAATGCATCTGACATCGACGGCGACAACCTAAGCGCTGAAAACCTATCAGTAGGCGATAATGCTACCGTGGTTGCTAACCCAGATGGCAGCTTTACGATTACCCCAGATGCGGACTTTAATGGCGATTTAGACTTAAGCTTTGATGTCTCTGATGGCACTACCACAGTAGCAACAGGTGTTGATTTAACCGTTAACCCAATCAACGATGCCGCAGTCGCACCTGATGTCGCATTCGAGATGAATGAAGATGGCGTTATCATCATTACCGATGAGCAGTTACTGGCTGGTGCAAGCGATATCGATGGCGACACATTGACCATTGCCGATGTGAGCTACACCGGCACCGATGGTGTGCTCACTGACAACGGTGACGGCACCCATAGCTTTGCGCCAAATGAAAACTTCAATGGCGATGTCGCGCTTGAATTTGGTGTTAGTGATGGCACGGTTGTGACCCCAGCCAACATTGATATCGCGGTTGCTGATGTCAATGATGCACCGGTTGCCGGCTCAACAAGTTACACAGTCAACGAAGACGGCCAAATCACCATTAGCGCTGAGCAATTGCTGGCCAACTCTAGTGATGTGGACGGCACGGTTTCACTTGATAGTGTGAGCTACTCAGGTACCGACGGTGTATTAATCACCAATGAAGATGGCTCAGTGACCTTCTCACCAAACGAGAACTTYAACGGTGACATCAGCCTTGACGTGGTGGTTATCGATGATGACGGTGCAACGGCCACAACAACGGCTGGCATTGAAACTATCGCAGTGAACGATACCCCTGTGGTCGATGGTAATGTCGCTTACTCGGTAGACGAAGATGGCTCAATTACCCTAAGCCAAGAGCAATTACTGGCTAATGCATCTGACATCGATGGTGACAGCCTAAGCGCTGAAAACCTCAGCGTCGGCGATAATGCCACCGTGGTGGCTAACCCCGATGGCAGCTTCACCATCACCCCAGATGCGGACTTTAATGGCGATTTAGACTTAAGCTTTGATGTCTCTGATGGCACTACCACAGTAGCAACAGGTGTTGATTTAACCGTTAACCCAATCAACGATGCCGCAGTCGCACCTGATGTCG
>NZ_MPHK01000053.1 GCF_001957135.1 Shewanella sp. UCD-KL21
CCCTCGACTGGGCAGATCCCTAGGCATTACTCACCCGTCCGCCGCTCGTCAGCAAATTAGCAAGCTAATTCCTGTTACCGCTCGACTTGCATGTGTTAGGCCTGCCGCCAGCGTTCAATCTGAGCCATGATCAAACTCTTCAATTAAAGTTTTGTTGAAACATCCACTCTTATAAATAAAAGCTTCGTTTCGGCTCAATGAATTCTGATTTCGATTTAAAGACTCGGAAGAATCTCTAAAACGTTTGTTACATATTGCTATGAACACTCATCGTTACATTGATAATAATTTTGATTGCATCATTCTTTACGAGAAAGAATGAGCAATTTCGATTAACTCAACACCTGTGAGTGTCCACACAGATTTCTTGTTTGATTTGTTAAAGAGCGTTGCTAATCATGTAAGAAATGATCTTTCATATTAGCAGCCATTTGACGCTAGGTCGTTGGCTTARGGATGCGTATTCTACACTTCCCGTTGTTGGCGTCAAGTCATTTTTAAAGTTAATTTAAAATGCTTTTCAACCGGTTAATTATGATGCTTTAAAAGCCTCTTAATTAACGCTAACACCTTGAGCCTATTGGCCTGTCGCCGTGTCAGTGGATGCGCATTATAGGCAAATCCTGAACTTGCGCAAGGGCTTTTATGCATAAAAATGAAGTTTTTAATCATTATTTGCTTAAGTACAGGATACGCACCTATTACCCCCAAGGTTATCCACATTATTAGGATTAAAAGGCTTCATTCAGAGCTAGGCCCTATCCGCTTAATACCCGTTAATGCCGAAGGATTAAAGGGCTAAAACCCGCTAATGCGTTAAAGTCATGAAACATTGGGCTCACTTGCTAGTAGTGATTGCAGTAAAATTATCCACAATTTTTTCGCGCGATGAATTTAACTGCTTTGTAAAAGACTTAAACTCTTCCACTTAAATCTCAATGCGGCATTCAATTTTAGTTCAACATGGTGAAATAATCGAAAAATAAACCACATTATTTTAAGAGCTGGCGCCTTAATACTCATAGCAATCACTGTCAGGCTTAAAAACACCAATCTGAAACAGCCTACTGGCCAACTAACGCTAAAGTTGTTAGCAATAAGCCTATTATATTTTGACCAGGAACATAGAGAATTGATCGCAGAAAGTAATCCAATCGGAAAAGAGTAGAAAACATCAA
>NZ_MPHK01000054.1 GCF_001957135.1 Shewanella sp. UCD-KL21
CCTCTTTTGCTATCGCCACCATCTCTAAACGGACGAGATTATAAGCGGTAAGCACGCCCCACAGTTCTTGCCTTACTCCTTCTGCAAATCTGCTGCGTAATGTCACCTTACTTTGCAGTTGGGTTTGCTTAAGTTCACCGTATCCTTCTTCTATTTCCCAGCGTTGCCAGTAAATATTAAGTAACTTATCCAGCGGATAGCGAACAGGATCAGTCAATGAGGTGACGAAGCCTTTTATTTCACCTTTGGGCGCTTGATAAGCGATAAAACGTGCCCGCCATGTTTCAGGAAGCTCTGGRTTTTTCTTTCTCGCCTGTGGTGAGACTGGCATATCGATGAGCAAGTCATTATTCGCAAATTCTTCAACCACCTCATAGCGCATTTTTGACTTTACAGGTGTCAACCAGTGTCGCTGAGTCCCTGCTGATTGCCAGTTTAGCAATAAGTCAGCTGAGAAATAACAGCGGTCAAATAACGTTAAAGAGTTATCTGAAGCGTCTTGAACTATGCGTTGAGCCAGCGTAATTTCGCCTACGTGACAGCCATCAAAAGCCGCGCCCAATACCATTCTGGTTTCTGTCGATATCAGGCTGACAAGTCGAAGCTGGGGGTAAGGTTTGTGTGTTTTTGAAATAAAACCAAACTCATTGGCATTTTCTTCAGAGTCCTGGCAGCGAAACACAGTGCCATCAACGGCGAGAGTCGTGAGGCCGAGTGCATTATTGCTCCCCAATGCTTGTTCAAGCCAAGCTGAGGTTGTTGATTTAAATAAGTACGCCATAGGGGCTTCACCTAAGCGTCGCCGACAATCTGTTAGCACACTCGGCGCGACACGAGACCAGCAGTTATTGCCGGGTTGAAGTGCGATATCCATTGAGCTGCAGACTTCTTTTATGGATTGATTACGGATTAATCCCATCCACAGCACGAGCCAGACGGCTTGCTGCGCAGGCAAACGACGATTACGGATACTTGCCTTGTTGGCTGAAAGTAATGATTGTTCTATCCACTGTGAATCGATAGCCTCCATTACAGAAGCATAATCTCCACTTTCTTCTACTGACTCATGAACTAACTCAAGCTCTTGCGCAAACATAAAAAAATCCCTACCAGAATACTGGTAGGGATTATCATTCATCTGCAGGATCGTTCAAGTGTTCTTAACCGATCGGCATTA
>NZ_MPHK01000055.1 GCF_001957135.1 Shewanella sp. UCD-KL21
TTCGCGCTTCGCGCGATGAATTTAACTGCTTTGTAAAAGACTTAAACTCTTCCACTTAAATCTCAATGCGGCATTCAATTTTAGTTCAACATGGTGAAATAATCGAAAAATAAACCACATTATTTTAAGAGCTGGCGCCTTAATACTCATAGCAATCACTGTCAGGCTTAAAAACACCAATCTGAAACAGCCTACTGGCCAACTAACGCTAAAGTTGTTAGCAATAAGCCTATTATATTTTGACCAGGAACATAGAGAATTGATCGCAGAAAGTAATCCAATCGGAAAAGAGTAGAAAACATCAAACCTGCTGGTTTATGGCCCTGACCTTACGTTCGAAAGCCTTAGTTGGCCGCTAAATAAAGGTATCCAGCAAAAACATCAAAATATTTCAGCTTATATTGCGTCGCATGATCTCATCTGTTTTATAAAGAGCGTGATCGAAAATGGCCAGTCACATTAGTTACGGGCTATCAGAGCTCACCAAACAGACATCACAGCTTTCTGTCACTGGATGCAGATCTAAAATCTAATACGAAAACAGCCCTGACTATTAAGTCAGGGCTTTATCGACTCTCTAATGAGAGACATTCGGAACTTAGCGAAGTTTATTTGCGGATAAATCCTCAGCGCTGCATGTCTGTATATATGTTGCTTTATAAACACAGACATTACAGCCTACTTTCACATGACTTTCACATGGCATATGACGCTCAAATGACAAACACAAAAAAGCCCGTTACATCAGTAACGGGCTATCTGCTCTCTTTAAAAGAGAAATTAGGCGCTTGGCGATGACCTACTTTCACATGGGGAGACCCCACACTATCATCGGCGCGATTGCGTTTCACTACTGAGTTCGGGATGGGATCAGGTGGTACCACAATGCTATTGTCACCAAGCAAATTCTTGCTTTATCTACCGCAAATGCAGTAAGTAATAATTCGGAAATCTGATAACTCTTTCGAGATTTTTTGAGTTCGCACTTCATTAAGCGCTATATATTCTTCACTAAGCCTTACCTTTAGCAGTAAGTAATAAATCTAGTTACCATCAACTCAGATAAAAACTCATCTGGGTTGTATGGTTAAGCCTCACGAGTCATTAGTACAGGTTAGCTCAACGCCTCACAACGCTTACACACCCTGCCTATCAACGTCCTAGTCTCGAAC
>NZ_MPHK01000056.1 GCF_001957135.1 Shewanella sp. UCD-KL21
ATGGTGATTTGGCCATCTTCGTTGACTGTGTATGAGGTTGAGCCTGCCACCGGTGCATCGTTGACATCGGCAACTGCGATATCAATGTTTGCTGGGGTCACAACGGTGCCATCGCTAACACCAAATTCTAATTGCACATCGCCATTGAAGTTTTCGTTTGGCGCAAAGCTATGGGTGCCATCACCATTGTCGGTCAGTACCCCGTCGGTGCCGGTGTAAGTGACTGAATCAATTGATAGGTCATCACCATCGATATCGGTAGCGCCAGCCAGTAGCTGCTCATCGGTAATGATGATAACGCCGTCTTCATTCATCTCGAATGCGACATCAGGTGCGACTGCGGCATCGTTGATTGGGTTAACGGTTAAATCAACACCTGTTGCTACTGTGGTAGTGCCATCAGAGACATCAAAGCTTAAGTCTAAATCGCCATTAAAGTCCGCATCTGGGGTAATCGTAAAGCTGCCATCTGGGTTAGCAACCACGCTAGCATTATCGCCTACTGATAGGTTTTCAGCGCTTAGGTTGTCGCCGTCGATGTCAGATGCATTGGCCAGCAATTGCTCTTGGCTTAGGGTAATTGAGCCATCTTCGTCAACCGAGTAAGCGACATTACCATCAACTACTGGGGTATCGTTTACCGCCAGTGTAGTGATGCCCGCAGTAGTTTCTGCAGTGGCGCCATCATCGTCGATAACCACTACATCAAGACTAATATCACCGTTGAAGTTCTCGTTTGGTGAGAAGGTCACTGAGCCATCTTCATTGGTRATTAATACACCGTCGGTGCCTGAGTAAGACACTGAGTCTAGGCTGACAGTGCCATCCACATCACTGCTGTTTGCAAGTAACTGCTCAGCGCTAATGGTGATTTGGCCATCTTCGTTGACTGTGTATGAGGTTGAGCCTGCCACCGGTGCATCGTTGACATCGGCAACTGCGATATCAATGTTTGCTGGGGTCACAACGGTGCCATCGCTAACACCAAATTCTAATTGCACATCGCCATTGAAGTTTTCGTTTGGCGCAAAGCTATGGGTGCCATCACCATTGTCGGTCAGTACCCCGTCGGTGCCGGTGTAAGTGACTGAATCAATTGATAGGTCATCACCATCGATATCGGTAGCGCCAGCCAGTAGCTGCTCATCGGTAATGATGATAA
>NZ_MPHK01000057.1 GCF_001957135.1 Shewanella sp. UCD-KL21
GTGGTTATCGATGATGATGGCGCCACTGCTGAAACCACTGCTGGCATTACCACACTGGCGGTAAACGATACCCCTATAGTTGATGGTAATCTGGCGTACTCGGTTGACGAAGATGGCTCAATTACCCTAAGCCAAGAGCAATTACTGGCTAATGCGTCTGATGTGGACGGTGATAACCTAAGCGCTGAAAACCTATCAGTAGGCGATAATGCCACGGTTGTAGCTAACCCAGATGGCAGCTTTACGGTTACCCCAGATGCGGACTTCAATGGCGACTTAGATTTAAGCTTTATCGATGATGATGGCGCCACTGCTGAAACCACTGCTGGCATTACCACACTGGCGGTAAACGATACCCCTATAGTTGATGGTAATCTGGCGTACTCGGTTGACGAAGATGGCTCAATTACCCTAAGCCAAGAGCAATTACTGGCTAATGCGTCTGATGTGGACGGTGATAACCTAAGCGCTGAAAACCTATCAGTAGGCGATAATGCCACGGTTGTAGCTAACCCAGATGGCAGCTTTACGGTTACCCCAGATGCGGACTTCAATGGCGACTTAGATTTAAGCTTTGATGTCTCAGATGGCACTACCACAGTAGCAACAGGCGTTGACCTCACTGTTAATCCTGTCAACGATGCCGCGGTGGCCCCTGATGTCACATTCACCATGAATGAAGACGGCGTTATCATCATTACTGATGAGCAGCTGCTGGCTGGCGCTACCGATATCGATGGTGATGACCTATCAATTGATTCAGTCACTTACACCGGCACCGACGGGGTACTCACCGACAACGGTGACGGCACCCATAGCTTTGCGCCAAATGAAAACTTCAATGGCGATGTAGCGCTTGAATTTGGTGTTAGCGATGGCACAGTAGTGACCCCAGCTAACATTGATATCGCCGTTGCCGATGTCAACGATGCGCCGGTTGCAGGCTCAACCTCATACACAGTTAACGAAGATGGCCAAATCACCATTAGCTCTGAGCAATTGCTTGCAAACTCTAGCGATGTGGACGGCACGGTTTCACTTGATAGTGTGAGTTACTCAGGCACCGACGGTGTATTAATTACCAATGACGATGGCTCAGTGACCTTCTCACCAAACGAGAACTTCAATGGCGACATTAGCCTTGATGTAGTGGTTATCGATG
>NZ_MPHK01000058.1 GCF_001957135.1 Shewanella sp. UCD-KL21
ATGTGTTAACTAAATGTGTTAACTAAAGGCGCTATTAAGCAACGATTTTAGCTACAACACCAGCACCAACAGTACGGCCACCTTCACGGATAGCGAAACGTAAACCGTCATCCATTGCGATTGGGTAGATTAGTGTAACAACCATTTTGATGTTATCACCAGGCATTACCATTTCTACGCCTTCTGGAAGCTCGATAGTACCAGTTACGTCAGTTGTACGGAAGTAGAACTGTGGACGGTAACCTTTGAAGAATGGAGTGTGACGTCCACCTTCTTCTTTCGAAAGTACGTATACTTCTGATTCGAAAGTTGTATGTGGAGTGATTGTACCTGGCTTAGCTAATACTTGACCACGTTCAACGTCATCACGCTTAGTACCACGTAAAAGTACACCACAGTTCTCGCCAGCACGACCTTCGTCAAGAAGCTTACGGAACATTTCAACACCAGTACAAGTCGTTTTAGTTGTGTCTTTAACACCAACGATTTCTACTTCGTCACCTACTGTGATGATACCACGCTCAACACGACCAGTAACAACAGTACCACGACCTGAAATTGAGAATACATCTTCAATTGGAAGTAGGAATGGCTTATCGATGTCACGCTCTGGCTCTGGGATATAAGTATCTAAAGCTTCAGCTAGTTCAACAACTTTAGCTTCCCAATCTGCTTCGCCTTCAAGTGCTTTAAGTGCAGAACCTTGGATAACTGGTAAGTCATCACCTGGGAAGTCATATTCAGAAAGAAGTTCACGAACTTCCATTTCTACTAATTCAAGTAGTTCTTCATCGTCAACCATGTCACATTTGTTCATGAATACGATGATGAAAGGTACGCCAACCTGACGTGAAAGCAAGATGTGCTCACGTGTTTGTGGCATTGGACCATCTGTAGCAGCAACTACTAAGATAGCGCCGTCCATTTGTGCAGCACCAGTAATCATGTTTTTAACATAATCGGCGTGACCAGGACAATCTACGTGTGCGTAGTGACGAGTTGGTGTGTCATATTCGATGTGAGAAGTATTAATTGTAATACCGCGCTCACGCTCTTCTGGAGCGTTATCGATTTGTGCGAAATCTTTAACTTCACCACCATATACTTTTG
>NZ_MPHK01000059.1 GCF_001957135.1 Shewanella sp. UCD-KL21
TTGATTTAACCGTTAACCCAATCAACGATGCCGCAGTCGCACCTGATGTCGCATTCGAGATGAATGAAGACGGCATTATCATCATTACCGATGAGCAGCTACTGGCTGGCGCTACCGATATCGATGGTGATGACCTATCAATTGATTCAGTCACTTACACCGGCACCGACGGGGTACTGACCGACAATGGTGATGGCACCCATAGCTTTGCGCCAAACGAAAACTTCAATGGCGATGTGCAATTAGAATTTGGTGTTAGCGATGGCACCGTTGTGACCCCAGCAAACATTGATATCGCMGTTGCCGATGTCAACGATGCGCCGGTTGCAGGCAGCACAAGTTACACAGTCAACGAGGAYGGCCAAATCACCATTAGCGCTGAGCAATTGCTGGCCAACTCTAGTGATGTGGACGGCACGGTTTCACTTGATAGTGTGAGCTACTCAGGTACCGACGGTGTATTAATCACCAATGAAGATGGCTCAGTGACCTTCTCACCAAACGAGAACTTCAACGGTGACATCAGCTTAGATGTGGTGGTTATCGATGATGATGGTGCAACGGCCACAACAACGGCAGGCATTGAAACTATCGCAGTGAACGACACACCAGTGGTTGATGGTAATGTCGCTTACTCGGTTGACGAAGACGGCTCAATTACCCTCAGCCAAGAGCAACTTCTTGCTAATGCATCTGATGTTGACGGTGACAACCTAAGCGCTGAAAACCTATCAGTAGGCGATAACGCTACCGTGGTGGCTAACCCCGATGGCAGCTTTACCATCACCCCTGATGCGGACTTTAATGGCGATTTAGACTTAAGCTTTGATGTCTCTGATGGCACTACCACAGTAGCAACAGGTGTTGATTTAACCGTTAACCCAATCAACGATGCCGCAGTCGCACCTGATGTCGCATTCGAGATGAATGAAGACGGCATTATCATCATTACCGATGAGCAGCTACTGGCTGGCGCTACCGATATCGATGGTGATGACCTATCAATTGATTCAGTCACTTACACCGGCACCGACGGGGTACTGACCGACAATGGTGATGGCACCCATAGCTTTGCGCCAAACGAAAACT
>NZ_MPHK01000007.1 GCF_001957135.1 Shewanella sp. UCD-KL21
AAATCAAAAGATTGGCATTTTTATAACATAACCTTAGTTAATGTATTGCGATTAACTATAGCATTAATCGATTAGCGAGCTTGATATTGTGCATAATAATCGTCAAGTACCGCACGAGTTTCACGGCCAATTAATTCATATTCATAATGAGTTAAGTTTGCTAATGATACGCGAGCTGAAGCATGTACCACATCAAAACCTCTACCAGGAAGTAAAATCACCCCAGTTTTATGGGCTAGCACAAATAAGAAGTCATTACCTTTATCGTTGTCTTTGAACCATTGTACAAACTCATCACCATAAAGTTTGCCACCTAATGTGTCTAACTCAAGCAAAGTATAGTAATCAACGCGATCTTCGTTATCTTCAACTTCAATGCCCATGTTTTTATAAAGCGTAATGTAGCGTTCACGGATGATACGTTTACAAGCCGCTTTATAGTTATCTTCCATGTCCATTAAACAGCTTAATGAAAACAGTGCCATTTGAACTTGCTGTGGCAGTGCTAAACCAGCGGTGTGGTTTAAAGCAACTGCGCGGCTGTCTGCCACTATACGGTCAATAAACTTGATACTGCGTGGATCAGGAGTCAAAGTTTTGTAGCGATTATCCAGTTGTAACTGATGTGCTTCTGGTAATGAACGCATCGCATCATCAAATACGTTGTTATGTTGAATGGCGATTGTACCTAAACGCCAGCCTGTTGCGCCAAAGTATTTTGAGAACGAGTAAACACATAAAGTGTTGTATGGCAGTTTGGCAAATAATGACACAAAGTTATCAGCAAATGTGCTGTACACATCATCGGTAATAATGAATAAGTCTTTACGTTTAGTGTTAACAAAATCTGTTAAACGGTCCAATGTGTCATTGGAAAATTTAACTGAAGCTGGGTTAGCGGGGTTAACTACACAAAGTAACTTAATGTCGGTATCAGCTAATTTTTCAATTTCTGATTGTGGTACCTGCCATGTTTTTTCGTCTAGACGAATTTCAACAATTTCTAGCGCATATTCATCAAGCTCTGGAATTTCTAAATAAGGGGTAAAAATTGGCGTAATTAACGCAACTTTGTCACCTTTTTTAAGTAAACCATTGTTGAACATTGTTGCGAAAGTATAGGTCATTGACGCTGTACCACCTTCAGTCGCAAACAGGTCAAAGTCAGTTGTCATAGGCATAGTGCCGTACATTTCTTCGCCTATATACTGCTTAACCACTTTCTCGATGTTCGTTAGCATACGAGAAGGCACTGGATAGTTACAGGCTAAAAATGCATTCACAAACTCATTAAGGAATGACTGTTTTTCAATACCTAAACGATCTTTAGCATAGCTAATGGCTTTTTGTAAAAACTGCACACCTTCTCTGTTTTGGTTTTCTTTAGCGAAGGTATCAAAACGCTCTACCACGCCCACACCATCGGGGATGCCGCCAAAGCCTTCGTTCAAGTATGAATAGCTGCGCTCTGATTCTTCTAAGGCAAAGTCGCCCAAGCGTAAAAAGGCTTTACGAGGTAAAGTCGCTAAAAAGTTAGGGTTACCACGGCCAGCATCTAAAAGAATTCGGTCAGGAACTGATTTGGCAACTTCAATTAATTTATCTTTAAGTTCAAATGGGCTTAGATCAGCAAATTTAGTGAAATCCATTGTTGCTGTTGCATCTGTAGTGTTTAATTTAGTCATAATATTTACCTTTATAAAAATATAATTTCGCTTTAATTTAAATAGTGGTCGATGACAGGGGTTGTCACTCTCATCGACTGCTAAAAATGAGTTAACTGCTAGAAATAATGCCGACAATGATTGGGCCCCAAAGGGTTAGCAACACATTGGCAATGGCGTAAGTGACGGTGAAGGCAAATACAGGGGTCGCATTACCTGCTTTTTCAAGTAAAGCGGCAAAACCTGGGTTAGCGCTGCGTCCACCAGCAACACAAGCCAATGCTTCAATTGGGTTCTTAATCTTCAATACGTAGTAAGAGATAAAGAAAGAGATAATTTGTGGAATAATGGTCACACCCACGCCTAAGAACAATAGCGTCAAACCGTGCTCTTTAATGGTATCAATGGCTTGTGGCCCAGCTTGTAAACCGACAATCCCAACAAATACCGCTAAACCAAAATCACGTAAGAAGTTTGAAGCGCCCAGTGGCAGTGACCCCATATTAGGTTTACGACTACGTAACCAACCCACAAATAAACCTGAAATCAAACAACCTGCACCTGAACCAATGGTCACTGGGATGCCAGCAATTTTAAAGTTAATCAGACCAATCAATAGGCCAGCAACCATACCTAAACCAAATAACACATAGTCAGTTGAAAACACTGACACTAAGCGTTTACCAATGTTTTTCTCGATACGGTTGATGTCTTTTGCAGAACCCGTCAACTGAATAATGTCATCTTTTTTGACAACAAAATCTGCGGTAATGTGTTGTGAATGACCACCACGAATAACATCAGTGACATAAATACCACGGTAAGTATCCAGATTAGTTTCGGCTTTTATTTGCGCGAGAGACTTGCCAATTAATTGCTTATCGTTCGCCACCAGCTGACGATTCTCTTCAATCAGAACAGTGCCTTCAGGTAATGCAACTTCACTGTGAGCGGACTCAACATGCCCTGCAATCGCTTGACGACGACCCGTCACCACTAAAATATCACCAGCTTGTAATACCACTGTTTTATCGATTTCAACGCTCTGTCCATCACGGGAAATCATTTCAATGGCGACATCTAGCAGATCGCCGTTAATGGCTTGAATATCGCGACCGATCAATTTACTTTCAGGCGAAAGCTTATAGGCACGGGAGACTAAATCAGTCATGGCATTGAATTCACCAGGGGCTAATTCAGGTTTACCATCAGACATTTCGTCAGCTAACTTTAAAGCTTCTTCACGGATATCCCATTTCATAAAGGTCGGAATTAACCATGACACCATTAAGATAGGGCCTAATGAACCAAAGATATAAGTTACCGCGTAACCCACAGCAACATTCGTCTGCATTAAACTTTTAGCTTCTTCAGTCACACCGCCGAGCTTGGCGATAGCATCACCTGCGGTGCCAATAATGGCTGATTGCGTTAACCCACCGGCAGCAAGGCCTGCAGCTGTACCACTGTCTAAGTTAAATAACTTAGCCGCCACTAATACCGTAATTAAACCGGTTACCGTCATCACGACAGCGGAAAGTAAAATGTTGATAGTTTTGAAGTTAAGCGCGCCAAAGAATTGTGGCCCACCTTGATAACCGACTGCATAGATAAACAATGCGAAGAAGATAGTTTTGACGCCGGGGTCTATTTGCACACCAAATTGGCCAATTATGACTCCCATCAACAAGGTACCTGCGACACCACCAAGAACAAAACGTCCTATAGTAATTTTGCCGACCAGATAACCAAGTGCCAGAGTAATAAACAACGCAATATAGGGCGAAATAGCAAAAAGATTTTGGATGATACTCATAATCATTGCAGCCTTACGGGTTAGGTTTATAATAATGTTAAATTTATAGTACAAGAATTAGAGAGTTGCAAACTAGCTGGCATATTGGCTGGAATTAATACTGCTCAATCCTGATTGAACCTTCCAACCCGACCGTTTGACCAGTGATCTCTCGTGTCTTTCGCTTCCTTGGAAAACATAATAGAGATAAAGCTTTCATCTAATTAATACATTTTGACGGATCTAATCCTCCATAAAAAAATAAAATTGAGTCGCCCCATCTGCACCAGATATAAGCAACTGATAAATAAAGCTTTAAAATATACTCACTTAGGGAGGGTGATTTTTAAGGTTGCTAAAATAATTAAAATAAATTTAAAAAACCAAAAATAGACGAAATTAGATAGGAAATAGCGAAATATGCCTTAGGGTTCAGAATTAAACGCCAAGTAAAGTTAGCTTCATTCATCGACTAAATAATCATGAAGCACCAGAAGGCAAAACCAATTACATTCAAAAACTTAAAAAAGTAAACAGAAGACTATCCAACTATATAAAGGCTACGATTGGACTATTTATCCATATATCGATTACTCGCCTAAAGTGCGGTTTTGTATCGTGTTAACATAAAATTGAGGCACAAAAAACCTAACTTCAAACACCATTTTAGCGTTAATGCCACAACAGTATCGAAGATTAGGTTTTAGTTTGTCAGCCCTTTAAAGCAAAGACGCTAGGGCTGACTCGTCGTACCGCATATAGCAGTATATAACTTACATTAATCGTATTCGGTTAATAACAGCTTAATTTCACGACTGAAATCGCCGCCATATTTAGCATCTCGCAAACCGTATTCAACAAACGCTTTCATATAACCAAGTTTATCGCCACAGTCATGGGATTTACCCGTCATATTAAAGGCTTCCACCGCATCTGATTTAATGAGCATATCAATGGCATCAGTTAATTGAATTTCATCCCCTGCGCCCGGCGGCGTTTGGGCAAGTAAATCCCAAATTTTTTCTGACAACACGTAACGACCAACCACGGCTAAGTTTGACGGCGCTTGACCCACAGCAGGCTTTTCAACCATTTTATACACTTTGACTGACTCTCCAGCCATTACGGTTTCACCAGCGCAATCTGCAATGCCGTACTTGTTGACTTGCTCATCAGGTACAGGGGCCACCATGATTTGACTGGCTTGGGACTCCTGATATCGCACCAGCATAGAAGCTAAGTTTTCAGTTCGCTGATCTGCTGAGTAGGCATCTAAAATGACGTCGGGCAACACCACTGCAAATGGATTATCTCCAATACAGGGTTTTGCACATAATATCGCATGCCCTAAGCCCTTAGCCTCCCCCTGACGCACATGCATAATGGTGACATTTCTAGGGCAAATAGACTGCACCTCATGTAACAACTGACGTTTAACCCGTTTTTCTAAGGTTGACTCAAGCTCGTAGGATTTATCAAAGTGATTTTCAATGGCGTTTTTACTGGCATGGGTCACCAATACAATTTCTTTAATTCCCGCACTGACGCATTCATCAACAATATATTGGATTAAGGGTTTATCAACTATGGGTAACATTTCTTTAGGAATGGCTTTGGTAGCGGGCAGCATACGGGTGCCTAAACCTGCAACGGGAATAACAACTTTCATAAAACATCCTTATTAACTAGCGCTAAATTGTATAGTAAAAGTGAAACTAAAATGATTTTCGGGCCTTTCGCTGGGGCTCAGAAGGTAAATAACGAACCGACCAACACAGGGTTATTATGGTTAAAAACAGTAACGTATTGGCAGGTGCTTGTAGATGGAAATCAACCGAGATATGCAAGAGCATATATACAATCGCCATAGCGCAGCCAAATGCGATACCCTTATAAAGCTTGTTATTGCGTCGATACATGGTTCGACAAGCAAGCCAAAACGAATACAGCACCCAAGCGCCTAATATCAGTGTCATAACAACACCATACTCAATTACAAATTGCACATATTCATTATGGGCATGATCATAAAAACCAGAGTAAAACTGGGGCTGATATTGCGGAAAAACCGTATAAAAGCTGCCTCCTCCTGTACCTGTAAAAAGATTATCTTGAATGATAGGTAAACTATCAATAACCACATTATCTCGGGTTTCTGAAGCAAAGCTGGTCTCAGCTAAGCGCTGCTTGACTTTTTCAACTCCAAAAATCGAACCGACAATAATCAAATCTAAAATAAAAATACTGATAACTAAGGGTTTAAACAATGTCGGCGGGCGGCGATAGATAAATAATGCAATAACCGACATCAGGCCTAAAGCGGCAAAAAAGCCTGCATTGCCCATCCGCGAACGGCTCATTATTAGTCCTATAACCATCAACACGATTGCTAAGCGTAAAATTAATTTTCGACTTAACAGTGTTGATATCATCCCGATAAGCATGGCGCGCTTATCTTGATCGTGCTTGGTGGTTTTAAGCTCTGATAACAGCCAACCAAATGCAATGCTTAAACATAAGGCTAAATAATTAGCAAAATGATTTTGATATACAAAGGAGCCACGGGCCTTTTCGCCATCACTAAAACCTAAAATGGGCGAGGCATCTAACTGCAATAGATTCAGAATCACCCCATAAAAAGCCTGCAAACACCCTGATAAGATAATTGCAATAAACAGCCATCTTAAGGTTTTAGAATGCTGACAATATTGGCTTAATAAGAAAATAAAAATTGAATAACACAAAGTTTTAAGGAGTTGTTGTTGAGTTTGGTAAGGGTCGACGCTATCAATACCTGGAAGCCAATTAAGATACTGTAAAAATAAATATATCAATAATAGCCCTGGGGGGATCAATAATTGCTTTTGCCACTGGTAGCGAAAAAATGCACTATCATGCTTCAGGCAATAGCCAAGATGCACTATCCCCAATGATATTGTTGTAAATTCAAGGATCGCCAACGCCCAAATACGATTACTGCCTAAAGGGATTGGCATCCAAATAATCACCACACACAGAGCCAATATCATAAAATGATCAAAGCGTCCGCTGAAAACCTTCGTTGGTTTGGCAAGAGTATCCATTAACCACACAGTTCCTTTTCAACCCAGTGCTTATCTTTAGGAATTAGCGCTGGAGTGATAAATTTAAAATAGGTACATACTATTGGTGTCATGTCATATTGAGTGGCTAAGCGCTTCAAATCAGTGCGCACGCCCCAGCTAGCCATTGCAGAAATCCGCGCCGTTTCAAAAACGGTTTTCTTTTGTACTAGGGTTAACTGAGGCCAATAAGCAAAACCGATGGCTAGTATTTGATGCAATACCTCAGGAGTATAAGGACCGTACAATAAAGCCTTATCTATTAGCGGCCATACTTGTGAGACATCATGCTGAATGAAGGCTAAATTATATGCGTAATCACTATAAGCATTAGGCCATGTCGGCCTTTGGGAAATAGCATTGGTATATAACTGGTTAAATAGTGTGTTATTGCCAGCGGCAAAATTTGCATATACGCCCCACTCCATCACTTTTGCCAAGGTTAATAAATAGTGAGGGTTATTACTATCAAGGTTATAAGCATTATCTGCGGCCAATAATGCCGTTGAGTATTGAAGCTGGGTAGGAGGGTTATTTTTCTGCCAATGATCAATATAAAATCGGGATTTAAAATGATACGCACTGGCCATGCCTTTTTGCACAATAACCGGCAATATCGCCGTTAGCAAAAGGAGTAAAAATACATATATCAGCCTTTGCCTTGACCAAGTGAAGTTTTTTATCATTTTAAACTTCAACATTTTATGTCATTACCTTAATGATTATTGAAATAGCGAATTTGAAATCGTTCTTGGCATCTCTGTCGTTAATGCAAAAGCGTACTCTTCATCAACTAAGCTACTAACCAACTGCTTTGCTTGGGCAATTTTAGGCGGGCGACGTTTTAAAGAATGACAATCTGAAGCGATAATGGAATAAAAACGCTCTTTTAAAAAGTGCTCACTCAATTGCTGCGGCGCCGAGCCAAAATCGCCAATTAGCGACGCTGCGGTTAACTGAAATAAGCAGCCCGCTTGGACAAAGGGGTTAATTCTATTGGGGTGGCTTTGCAGCTCTCTATTACGCTCAGGGTGAGCAATCATCGGCAGTACATCTTTACTCAGCAACCAGCTAATTAATCTATCTGTACCCGCGGGGATATGACTACTGGGTAACTCTAATAGTAGGACATCTTTTTGCTGATAATGACCAATAAAAGGCAATTTATGTTGCTCAACAAACAAGACTATTTCTGGTGAAATCCGCACTTCTGCTGCCGCGCGCAATTCAATAGCAATATTAGAACTAACTAGGGCTTGTGAAAGCGCCTTATAAGCTGCAGATATTGAGTTGATATCATTGTCATATATGCCTAAATGGATATGCGGGGTTGCCACCATGCGGGTTATCCCTTGCTCCTGTGCTAAAGCCATTAAACTCAGTGCTTCATCAACGGATTTAGCCCCATCGTCGATATTCGCTAATACATGGCAATGTAAATCAATCATACTTTTATATTGTCCAAATCAGAAAATCCCATGGGCCTATCTTTGGCAGCATAGTCTACAAACTGCGCTGGTTTATCTTTAGGAGTCTGATCCGCGCCATAAGCTTTATAGTAGCCATAGTCACCTTGGTAATGCTCAGCATCTTTGGTATTAAACTGGTTCAGTATCACCCCAAAGACTTTACTTCGAGATTGATTAAGTTTTGCGAGGCTTAATTTAATCACTTCATTGCGCGTATGAGCTGCTTTCACCACTAATACCGTTGCATCACATAACGAAGTAATAATCAATGCGTCACTGACGGCATGTATTGGAGGTGTATCAATAATGATTTTACTGTATTGGGTTTTAAGCAAGGTTAACAATTTAGGGAACTGGCTAGAAGACAGAAGCTCCTGCGGGTTAAGTGGCACGGCTCCCGCAGGCATAAAGTCAACGTTCGGTTTAACATCGGCAACAATACAGTGAGGGAGACTTTCGGTACCTGATAAGAAATTGGCCAGACCAGGTTGGTAAGATGGCAAGCCAAAACGTTCACCCATACTTGATTTACGTAAATCAGCATCGATTATCAGCACTTTCTCCATGGTTGAAAAAGCAAATCCTAAGTTCATAGACGTGCTAGTTTTACCTTCATTTGGCGTCGACGATGTGACCTCAATCGTAGAAAAGTCAGTTCCCATTGCCATTAAAGACATCGAGGTTCTAATTGTCCGCACAGCTTCAGCATGTAAAGGCTGATTACTGTCATAAAAGGCGAAATTAATCTCTTTATAGCTGGCTCTTTTCTTGGCTTTAGGAATATAACCAAGTGCTCTTTGGGACAATATTTTTTCTACATCATCGCTATTTTTGATGGTGTCATTTAATCCATCAAGCACTAACACCATAACCACACCGAAGCCTAAGCTGGCAAAAAAGGTCAATATTACAATCAACTTTTTATTGGGTTTAGTAGGATAGATTGGCACAATCGCTCTGTCAGTAAAGCGGGCGATGGGCGAGTCAAAACTGCCGGTCACTTCGGTTTCTTTTTGACGAGCAAGAAAGCTATCAAACAACTGTTGATTAGTATCAACTTCACGCAGCATGCGGCGGAAATCAGTATCTATAGTACTCAGGTTTTGAAAAGAGCCTTTTGATTTATTAAACTGCGCTTCTAACCCCTTCAGCTTACGTCCTGCTGTTTGCGCTTCTTCTTCAATACCTCTCACTAATCTTGCTATTTGGCTATATAAATTACTCTGCACTGATTTAAGCTCAGCTTTGGCCGCGATCATTTTTGGATGCTTAGGCCCATAAATTTGCTCAAGCTCAGAAACTTTTCTTTCAACAATCACCACTTCACGCTTAACATTTTGGATCGAAGGATGTGATGTTACTTCAGGTAAGCTTTCTAAACGGCTGATATCAGTAGCACCGTAGCGTCTAACTACGGTAATAAAACTCTCTGCCTGGGCTTTACGTGAGCGCGCCATAGCAATTTCATCACTTAATCGTTCGAGCTCTTTAGCATCTAACGCTGTGACCCCTTCAACATCAACCAGACCATTCGCCCGCTTAAAAGATTCTAAGCGAGTTTCAGATTCATCTAACTTTAATCTTAGCTCTTCTAGCCTTCCACCTAACCAAGTATTGGCCTTTTGTGTCATACCAACCTTGGCTTCCAATTGGCTTAAAATATAGGTATCTCCCACCACATTGGCCACTAATGCGGCCAAGCCGGGATCTGAGCTTTCATAACGAATATGGACCAATTGTGTTTTTCTAACCGGCGAAATACTAATATCTTCGGCAAAGGTATCGATTAATTGTTGTTTAATAATTTCTTGGTCAATGTTTTCTGTGGCACTCCCTTCAGGTAATAAGTCTTTAGGTAAATATTTTTCGGGAATATATTCTTTAGGAATAAAGTCGAGCAAGTATGTCAGTTGACTAAAAATACTCGGCTCTTGAACAAAAGCAGGATGATTTATTAAATCTAATTCGTTAAATACCCGCTCAGCAATAGAGCGCGATTTTATAATTTCAAATTGAGTTAAATAATATTCTTGCTGCCCTGAATTAATACCATAAACTTCATCTATTTTAATGGCATTAGCCTGTTCTGACTCAATCAATAAAGTGGACTTGGCACTGTAAATTGGTGTCATTTTCAATACCACAAAAATGAGCAGAGAAGTCACCAACAACGCAAAAGTTAATATGCGCCATTTAAAACGCATGACAGGTTTTATGAGCTTTTTGAAATCAATTAGCTGATCCATTTGAATTTGAGGCAATGGGTTGGCTCGCCTTTCCTGCTGAGTCATTTAAAAGAACCTCTGTTCAATGGTAATAGTATCACCAGCAAAAATCTTACTGTTGATGTTGCCGCGCTTAGAATCTACCTTTGCCCCTTCTCGGGAGATATTAATTTTGTCTTCTGAAGCCCGCTCTGTCAGCCCGCCTGCAAGTGCGATGGCTTGATTGACTGTCATTCCTGGTTGATAAGGGTAGCCACCGGGTTTCTTAACCTCGCCATGAATGTAAAAAGGTCGATACTCCACCATGCCGACATAGACACTAGGCTCGACAAAATAATCCCCTTTTAGGCCTTTATAAACAATTTGCTCCACTTGTTTTATAGTCAAACCGTTAAGTTTTATAGGGCCTAAAAAAGGGAAATTAATGGTGCCACTATTGGTGAGTTGAGTTTCCAAAGTTAAAGCATCTTCGCCATAAACTTGAATAATGATGGTATCGCCAGCACCTAACAGATAACTATCATCAGACACGACCGCCTCAGCAGTAGAAACCGGCATCATGGATAAAAGAGCTAAAACTAGGCTTAATAATAGAAATCTCATGATTGCACCAATAATTACAGGGTCATTTCAGCAGTAATAAAGTAGATATTACGATCGTAATCAAAACGTTCTTGTATTGATGTATTGTCAGCAATATCCGCGCCGGCTCTTAACGTCATCCAGCGCAACACTTCAAAATTGAACGAAACACGATAAACATTGGTGGTATCTTCACGTTCAAAGCCTGTGTAATCGTCTTGTATTCTATCGTACCCTAGAGTTGTACCGAACAAGTCGCTCCAATCATGGTTCCATTTGACCCCGTAAGTGGTCTCACGCACATAATCACCAAAGGTATCTGGGTCTTCACTACTGCGACCGGTATAGAAGTCAAACTGACTATAGGTCAGTGGTTTCCAGGTTACTTTGGCATCCCAAGCTACACCGCTAAAATCTTCTCGCTCTTGATTATCAAAAGCCTTTTTCTGATAACCGACTCTAATAGAGCCCTCAGTGGTACTGGTTGCTTCCCACTCAACACCTAGCTGTAAATTTTGAGTGTCACTGTCTCTATCTCCACCAGGGTCCATGACATCATAAGCAGTTTGTATATATTGATAATCAACAAATATACTGGTTGCTGCTCGAGTATCATAAAAAACGGTAGCCCCTAATTTTACGTTGTCTTTATTACGGAACTGGGTTAATTCTTTAAAGTTTGTATATTCCTTAGAATCATATAAACCATTAATCCTAACTCTTGCCGGCGTTGATTTAGCGCCATACTCATAATAACCACCTGCTTGAAAAATATCATAGGTAGCAGGTTCTGTTGGCAGTCCATCATCAAAGCCGAAATCGAACACACCAGTACCACGATCTTCATGACCATAAAAATACTTAGCTTCAAGATTAAAACGGTTGCTTTGATTTAACTCTACCTGAGCGCGAGCTTTTAATAGTGCATCAAGGTAGTTATCGTCGCTACTATCGAAATAATCACCGTACTCAATACCGGCATCAATAGTATAAATGTTATTCCCATCGAGCATTTTTACCTGAACCGCAGGGGCTACGGTTAATATCCAACTTTCTTCTTCATTTGTACTTCTACTGGCAATATTATCGTCATACTTTAAGCCTGCATTTAATGCTGGAATAAAATCGACGCCGGACTCAGTGGTTATTACTCCAGCCTTTTCCTCTGCAGTTACATTTGCGATCCCAGCAGCAGAGACGACTAAAACTGTAAATATATTAAGCTTTGTTATCATTGTTATCACCTATTCCTTTCATTGTGATTTTAGTAAACATGTTTACCGGCAAAACCTTTAAAGCATGTCATAAAGACAATTTTCACATCTAACCAAATAGACCAGTTTCTTATATATGCCAAGTCGAACTCGATTCTTTTTTCCATTTTATCAAGGGTATCGGTTTCACCACGCCAGCCATTTATCTGTGCCCAGCCAGTAATACCAGGTAATACTTTATGACGAAGCATGTAATATGAGACTAAGTGTCGATATTCTTCATTGTGGGCAATCGCATGTGGTCTTGGGCCAACCACTGACATATCTCCCATTAGCACATTAAAAAATTGTGGTAATTCATCCAACGAGCTTTTACGTAAAAAACCGCCGATACTGGTTATTCGAGCATCTCCCTTCTTAGCTTGAATAACGACATTACTATTTTCAGTCACCGTCATTGAGCGAAATTTCCACACTTTAATTTTTCGTCCATCGAGTCCATATCTATCTTGCTTAAAAATAATAGGCCCCTGGGAATTTAATTTAACCGCGAGAGCAATAACGAATAAAAGTGGACTTAATACAACCAAAGCAGCAAAACTAAAAACAAGGTCAAAGCTACGCTTATAAAAGCGCATCATCCCGTTTACGGGTGACTCAAACACACTTAAGGTATCAACCTCGCCAACACTGCCTATGCGCGCATGCATTAAGTTTTTCAATAAAAAGTCAGGGGTAATGAGTACATCAACCGTGCTATCTCCAAGGGCTAAAATGATATCTGCAGTTCGCTGCTCAGCAATCATAGGTAAACATACATATAACTTTTGGATTTCCCCTCTACGCGCAACATCAACAGCATCATTTATGGTGCCTTTTAGGCAAGATAAGTCTAAGTTTTCGATCCGATGAGGATCACGATCATCGTAAAAACCAACACACTCAAAACCTAACTCATCATGTTTTTGTATTTGTTCATATAAACGCTGGCCCGCCTCAGTTAAACCAACAATGGCAATTTTTTGTACGCTATAGCCTTTTTTACGGCGAAGTCGCTTAATCTCACGAACACACAATCGCCAAGTCACTAACGATAAGAGAGTTAATACATACCAGCCACCCACCGTTACTCGTGAGTAAACTTCACTATATTTAAATACAAACAACAATAGGGTCATAAGCACAAAGGCAAATGTTACATTCAAACAAACGATCCTACACATGGTAGAAAATCGCCCAGAACGCCATGAGCGATAAAGCCCTAAGGACTCACCAATATAGCTATAAAAAAACAGCACCCCAATCAGCACTAACAAGTAGTCCTTATTGAAAGTAATATTATAGCTATGCATCATGATCATTAATGCGGCGGCAATAATGGCAATATCAAAGATACGCAATAAAAAACTAGAGCGGGTACCGACAAATTGAAGTGTTGATGGACTGTCCATTTAGTTCACCTCATTAACTATTGAAGTATTTAGATTGATGCTTAATAACTGCTGTAACGTCTTTTCAACCAAACTCTTTGCGTTTAATTCGGAGTCACTTTCGGCATAACATCTAAATTCAGGGGCATTTCCAGATGGGCGCAAATGGATAATGGAACCATTAGTTAAACTTAAGCGTAGACCATCTTGAGCATTAACTGCTGATAATTGGTCGCTAGAAAAGTTTAATTGCGCGAGTAACTCTTGTGGTTGCTGCAAACCATACTCAATAATTTCTTTACTGCGCTCGATGCTAAAATTAGTTAAGCGATCGCTGTAAGTAAAACGTTGAGGTAGTTCAGTCAATAAGGTTGATACGCTATTGGATTTTGCCGTAAGGTCATTAAAAGCACTGTGCAAAACCATTAAAACGGGCAGTACTGCATCGCGGGTGGGTAATGCAGCCAAAGTATGGCCATTAACGGTAATGGTTGAGCCCAGTAAGAAGCCACCATTTGCTTCAAATCCAGCAATTCGACTGCATTGGATCTCTAAGGCTGAAAACGCGGCTATCACATGAGGGGAACCTATTTTAGTTCTTACTACCACATCAAAATAGTGACTTGCCTCTATAGCAGTATTGCAGCTAACAGGTACAGCTAAGCCATCGATATTTAACGCTTTAGCTGATAGTAACCCAAGAATGTCGCCACGCAACCAGTTACCTTGCTCATCAGCAAGCAATGGCCTGTCGCCATCACCATCAGTAGAAAATAACCCATCAAGCTGATATTCACGAGTCCACTCAATCGCCTTTTGACAATCAGCTTCACTAACGGCTTCAGTATCAATAGGAACAAAGGTATCACTGCGACCAATGCTAATGACTTCAGCGCCGAGTTTTTCAAAAATAAGTGGATATAAGTCGCGCCCAGCGCTTGAGTGCTGATAAATGCCAATGCGCTTACCGGTTAACCAGGCAGTATCAAATAAATTCACATAGCGCTCAATGTAATGACTTGCTGCACTATCATCGATAATAAGCGGCGGTAATTGCTCTATGGCACGATAATTAAAGTCACCATTAATAATTGCTATTTCATCAGCTTTCGTAATTTCACCGTCAGGTCGATAAAACTTCAATCCATTGCGATCAAATGGAATATGGCTGCCAGTAACCATGATACAAGGAAGCCCTTTACTCATCGCCAAGCTGGCTAACGCTGGGGTTGGAACCACCCCATAGTATATGACGTTAATATTAAATTGCTGCAGTGCTGCGGCACATGCTTGCGCCATAGCAAAACTGCTAGGGCGATTATCGATAGCAATAGCCATAGTGTGCACACTAAAAGAGTCTTGCATAGTGTTTAAAAAAGACACCGTAAAAGCTGCGCAGACATCAACAGTGAAATCACATACCAAACCTCTAGCGCCACTGGTTCCAAAACCGATATGACTTGAAGCTATCACTTGTTTTGAATTAAGCATCTGATACGCCTTTTGTTGCTACTCGGCCATATCTGTCTTCAAAGCGAACAATATCGTCCTCGCTGAGATAAGACCCCGATTGCACTTCGATTAATTCTAGAGGCACTTTTCCTGGATTTTCTAAGGCATGGATAACACCAACAGGGATATAAGTAGATTGATTCTCAGTTAATAGAATGTCTTGATCGCCATTGGTTACTTTCGCAGTACCCGATACCACTATCCAATGTTCTGCGCGGTGGTAGTGCATTTGTACTGATAACTTTGCCCCAGGCTTGACAGTAATTCGCTTGACTTGGAAACGCCCGCCATGATCGATGGAGTCATATTTCCCCCAAGGACGATAAACTTCGCGATGGTGTTGCCACTCGCTACGATCATGAGTTTTCAGTTGCTCGACAATATGTTTAACTTGTTGAACATCAGCTTGTTTTGAAACTAAAATCGCATCCTTAGTTTCAACAATAACCACATCATCTAAGCCGATAGTTGCCACCAGCTTTTCAGTTGCATTAACATAACTATTGTTGGTATCTATACCAATAACATCGCCTTTAAAGACGTTCCCATGGGGATCTTTATCTTCAATCTCCCATAATGCTGACCAGCTGCCGACATCGCTCCAACCACAATCCATAGGCACAACCACTGCATGCTTGGTCTTTTCCATTACGGCATAATCAATGGAGTCTTCGGGACTTGTAATAAAAGCCGCTTCATCGACACGAATAAAGTCTACATCGTGAGTCGTATTCACCATTGCGGCTTCACAAGCGGCAAAAATATCAGGGCTATATAATTTAAGTTCTTGTAAATAGACACTGGCTTTAAACAAAAACATGCCGCTATTCCAATAATAATGCCCAGTGGCAATGTAATCTTTAGCAGTGGCTAAATTCGGCTTCTCAACAAACTGAGAAACCTTAAAACCAAGCTCATCAGCGAGTGACTCCCCCCGTTGAATATAGCCGTAACCCGTTTCTGGTGCTGTCGGCACAATGCCAAACGTCACTAATTGGTTATGTTCTGCTAGGGCTACCGCTTTGGTGACAGCCTCACAAAATGCGGCCTCATTCTTAATGACATGATCTGCAGCTAGCACTAATAATAAAGGGTCTTGCCCATTGCGAACCGCATACATAGCTGCAAGTGCAATTGCGGGGGCGGTATTTCGCCCCTCGGGTTCTAATATAATTCCGCTGTTATCTATATTGCCTAAACGAAACTGCTCAGCAACAGAGAAACGATGCTCTTCATTACAAATAACTAAGGGCGCTGAATGAATAATCCCATCAAGTCGGTTCGCTGTGGTTTGCAGCATTGAATGATTATCTAACAAAGTAAGAAACTGCTTAGGAAATTGCTGGCGAGACAATGGCCACAAACGAGAGCCAGAACCACCGGCCATAATTACGGGTAAAATCATATTCAACCTCGATAAAAATTATTTTACAGTAACCAATAGGGAATTTAACGTTGAAAAAAGGAGCGATGAGCATTACCCATCAATTTAATGAGTATTAACTAATGTTTTTGCTGAATGTACTTTATGAATATCGGAAAAATTTTAACGCCATTAATAACATACCGACCAAATAACCGTCTTGGTGATTGCATTAATCTAAAAAACCATTCTAGTGACAGTTTTTGAAATATCACTGGCGCTCTTTTTTCCTCACCACTTAAAAATAAAAAGGAAGCGCCAACACACAAAGCCAGTCCTGAAGCACCTGCCTGTTTAAGTTTTTGACATAGAATTTCTTGTCTTGGAGAACCCACACAAAGAAAGATTAATTTCGCTGGATTGGCTAATACAAAATCAACACACTTAGCCACTTCAAAATCATCATCAATAAACCCCATCGGAGGATTATAATGATTAACTGAACGTAACTTATATTTAGCTTTTACAAAGGATATAGTTTCATCTGAACAACCAATAACTGTTATATCAAAATCTTTTTCAGGCAAGGTCTCAATGATTCGTTTGGTTAAATCACTACCAGGAATAACATCTCCGATATCAACCCTAGCCAGCTTAGATAAGAGATTTAAAATACGGCTATCATTGACAGTAATATCAGCTTTATCATAAATAGTTTTAAAGCTTGAATCAGAGTTATACCTGATAACATGGTCTACATTAGGCGTAACTAGCATTGAATATTCACCATTATAATTAACAATATGATGAACCAGATTATCGGCTGTAAAGTCATTAAAATTCACACCCAAAAAATTATTCTTTTTTGTAAAGTCCATTTTATTCACCTTATGAAAAAGTCAGTAACTTTAATTTTGTTAGAAAAAAGAAAGACTAACCCTACACAGGTTTTTCTTGCTGTAATCAGCATCAATGCAAGTGAGCTAAAGCAATGATTCTTTAACACGCCAAAAGAGCCTTTGAAGTATCGATATCTGAACTCTGCAATGGGATCGCGATGGCCAATTAAGTTTGAGTTGCTAAACCATATATTTTTAGATAACAACATTGCCCTAATGGCAAAATCGGTATCTTCACCACCATTATTTTCACTGCCGACACCGAAACTCTCATTAAAACATCTCAATTCAGCGACAATCTGACTTTTATAAATAGTAGTGTTTGAAGACGCATTTTGAACCAATTTATAAGCAGAATGCTTTTCAATACCACCAACGGCATCTATCGGGCTGGAACAAAACTTGGTATAAAAAAGATCGCAATCATTGGTACTTACTAACCCTTCAAAATTGAGCCAAAAACTCGTAGGGTACCAGCAATCATCATCAGGAAAGGAAATGTAATCATAATCACTAAGAACATCGAAAACTCTCTCGATAATAAAGTTCCTTGCTTTAGATAGTGAAATGATATCTTTAATGTAAAAGTGTTCGGCACAATAATTCTCATTATTAGCGGGTTGAATCATTTCAGTCTGAGTGTAGTTTTGAAATAGAACAGCATGAAAGAATGCGGTCTCACTACTTTGCGAGTGCAAGCTATTAACTAGGCGTTTAAAGTCTGAGTAGTTAGTTTCATTATATACGCAAGTAGTAATAAGTAACACTTTCATAAATCAATACCTAAATAATAGATGGGTGAATCAATAACAAAATCTAGAAAGCTACCATTATATATATATGCTGTATAAGTAAGCTTCAGGTTGAAATAGGTAAAGCCTAAGATCAAACAAGAAGCGAAAATACTTAAATTAGCATTTTTGTAAGATGAGAGCTTAGTGCTGAAATAATTAAAGATGATAAAATAGTTAAGCCACTTAAAAGAATCATAAAAGGTTAAAAATCTTAGAGGTAAAAACGAACTAATATGACAAAACATCAAGGCAATGAATAACACCACTAAAAACCGGTAAACATTCCTATATTTTGAGTCATAAAAAAATACAATCACCCCACTAAAAATAAAAATACTAAAATCAATCAGTTTAACTACTAAACCTCTTGATTTATCTTCAAGATCTTCATAGTGACCACTAAGGTTAAAGTATACAGCAACATAAAAAATAGATAACAACACCGTTGCCGTTAGTAATAGCTTGTATGATATGTAGTTTATATTGTACAAACAAAACAATAATATTAGTGCGGCCATTAAAACAGTTGAGTTATGTGTCAATACTGAAACAATAGCAAAAAACAAGCAAAACCATGGCTTTTTGATGTACATAAAATAAAAAGTCAGCACCAGAAACGAACTGGCCACCTGTTGCCTTATCAAATTATAAGCATTACCAAAATCATAAAAAACGAGCATTTGAAATAAAACTAAAGAACAACAAATTAAGACATTTATTTTTTCACGCTTACAAATTTCAATAATCACAAAGGTTGGTATGAGATAAATAACACAATGTACCCAAAGGATATAAGCAGGATAGTAACCATTGGTCGCTTTACTAGAGGCATAAACAAAAAAATGATACAAAGGCTCACTTGCTTTCAATGATACGCTGGCCAGATCATCTTCAAAAGCATTAAAAAAACCTAATTCATAATCTGAAAAATTCGTAAAATAAGTATAATACCATTCTAAGTCGTTACCCTTTACGAAAAACTCCCGATTAAAATTGATTAAAATAAAGAAAAACACAAGCGATATAGGTAGTAGCTTTACCAATTTATAGTTGTGAGTATAAACAATCAAAAAAGCACAACAAAGAAATGATAAAAACGGAGTAAACATAGAAAACAATATTAAAACAGCAAAAACAAATGAAAACTTAACATTTAGAATACTATTATTATCGCTATATGATAAGTAATTATTCACAAGTACTCCTTGTTAATTACTGTGCTTTATTTTATAAGCCAATCTTTTGATCAAAAAAGGTAATCCAGTTACCGTTTTTAGTGCATAAAAAAAGGACTTTCCATTAATAAAAATAGCATTAGCATCTTGTTCTATC
Organism: Shewanella sp. UCD-KL21; assembly: GCF_001957135.1. Taxonomy (GTDB): domain Bacteria; phylum Pseudomonadota; class Gammaproteobacteria; order Enterobacterales; family Shewanellaceae; genus Shewanella. The sequence continues at coordinate 19,381 of NZ_MPHK01000007.1, forward strand.
GAATACAAAAATCTTTTGGTACCAATAAACCTTTTTTTAAAGGAGTTGAGCCTTGGCATCACTATATAGTAAAAACAAAGATATTTTTTCCGATATAATACAATCGCTTTTAACCTCTGATACTCCGCATCTTGTAAATCGAGACTGTTAAGTAACTTTTCTTCATATTCAAATCTAAGCTTAACCGTCTGATAAGAACACGGTGTATTTGAAATTCGATACTCATCATGATCCACATGGATAAATGTTGGCTGCTTGAAAAACAGCACACTTAGCTTGCTTAAATGTACTTTAAGGATCAGCACATGGTCTTGGTATTTTTTACAATTATCAAAACCACCGATTTGCATCAATGCTTTTTTTCTGCCCATAACCATAGGAGTGTAACAGTTACCATCTTCGAGTAATTCAATCGGAGTGGTTCCCTTGAAGTGACAGAAATCTAACTGATATTTTTTGCCATTAAACTTAGAGTACATATCACTGCAACAAATATCGTACTCGCTGTGTTCATTAAAAAATTGAAGTTTAGCTAAGGTTGCTTCAACAAGCAGCATATCGTCATCATCTAAAAAAGTGACGATTGAGGTTGTTGTTAATTCAACCCCTTTATTACGTGCTATACAAGCGCCTGAATTATCATTTAAAGCATAATATAATAAGCGGCCATTAAACTCAGGGGCTACATTATCTATTAGTGCTTTAGTTGAAACCTGGTTAGGTGTATCTAGTCCATTATCATCTATCACCACAATTGATATGTCTGGATGCTGACAAGAATGTATTGATTTCAAGATCTTTTCAGCTCTGCCATAAGTAGGGATCACCACGGTCAACTTGTTAACATCATTGTCTTTATCCAACATACTACCTACCTAACACGTAATGAGTCATCCAACTATTACTACTTAATAGTTTATCAATAACAATAGAGCCTGCGATGCCTGCTGTAAGCCCAACCATAAAAACTAAACTCGTATTTAATACATCAAAATAATTTAAAAAAATCCGGCTTGCTGCCGTAAAAAACACATGAAACAAGTAAATAGAAAAAGAATAAACCCCAATATAGGAAAGCCATTTCACCTTTATTTTCAATAAATACAGAGCAAAACAAAAGCTAAACCCAATGCCAATTCTTAGTGCTCTGTCATCAAAATCAAAGTATAACGACAACCCGTAAGACATCAATATCGCTAAACTAACAGTTAAGGTTTTTTGCACAGCAGTGGGGAACCTTGAGTTCATCATGCCAAATAAAAAGAATGGTAATAAGTAAAAAAAGCCATCTAAAGATAAATAGTTAACATCAACACCTAAAAGGTAAATAATGATAAAAATAACCAGAATAAAAACAGACGTTAGATAACTATTGAGCAGATTAAAAAACTCAAACAAAGTAACTAAACAAAAAACTAAAAATATCGCCTCTAAAAACCAATAATGGCCGACAGGAATAATATGCATAAGCCAAAAGTTAATATTATCTCGATTAGTCCCTGGTACATAAAACTGTAACACAGCAAACAAAGTTCCAACCGTTAGCATAGGGTATAGCAATCTTGCCGTTTTCTTTTTTAAAAAAGGGATAAAATTGCTTTTTAAGGGTCTCATTCCATATATGAGTCCTGATAAAAATGAGAAAAGCGGCATACGAATATAAATAAACACATCGTTAATATCACGTAATACGCCTGAGTCTATTCTCATTCCTTGCGTAGATGAAGATCCAATAACGTGGTAACTAACTAACAATATACATGCCAAGCCCCGCAAGGTGTCAATTTCAAGCTTTCGACTAGCCAACATAATTAAACCCTTATGTTAAAGCATCTTACTAAAAAAATTTACTATAACTCCATTTAAAAGATAAATATTGTTCATTAAAACAATGCTATCAACTAAAAATTATCATTTCACACTCATATAAAAACAAAATAGACAATGAACAATAAAATGAATATTTTTTATACTTACTACTCTTTGAAGAATCTACAGCGGGTTTAGACAAGATCCTATTTAAAATCAATCTTGGATTCTTAATATAATCCTTATATGACTGGGGGAAAAAAGGTAAATGACCTTTCGAAAACGCAAACAAGGTCGACAAAGCCAAAGGGGGATCTATTTTATCTCCTGCCAATTTAAAGACAGAGATAACTGAATGATTTTCAGTATTTATTTTTTCATTTATTATGTAGGATGACTCTTTCAAAGCCACCTCAACTCTAGAAGAAACAACCTCTTTTGAACGGTTAACAGTTAAGGTACCAACACCTCTGGTCACACAATAAAACACTTCATCCAACACACTAATTTTGTTTGCTTTACTCCCTGAAACTAAAGAAAACATCACATCATTAGATGCTAAAACCTCATCAAAGCGAACATTATTTTCAACTAAGAATTTGCGTCTAAACACCTTACTCCAGGGGACATAAAATTTATAGCGAATGTCTTCACATTCAGACCGTAAATAGTTATCAATCAATTTAGCATATCGAACATGTCTGTCTGACTTTTCTTTTTCAACCAAACAAAAACTGGTCGGTTTAAAGTAGCAAATGTCACAATCTTTTTTAAGACCAGAACAGATAATATCAAAAGCATTATCTACAAAATAATCATCGGAATCAGCAAATATTATAAATTCTCCTTTAGCATGCCTTATCCCAATATTTCTTGCAGCCCCAGCACCTTTATAACCTGAATCATTAGTCAGTACAGTCAAGTTTTCATAATGCTTAACCAAAAACTCATCTATATAGTCAGTCACTTTAGAATGACTATTATCATCAACAATGATAACTTCCACATAGCTTTTGAAAGGTATTGTTGATAACAATTTATTCAAACCGTTGATATTGTTATAATGAGGGATAATGACAGTATATTTATAACTCATTTGCTAAACCCTTTACCTATCTTTAATAGTGCTAAATAAACCATTAAGAATCCATTCACATAAAATGCATGCTGAACATGTAAAGTAAAACTGAGAAAATCAAATTCCATCACTGACTGACACCTAAGAATCAAAAATTAGTCGCTAATACAAAATTTGCAATTAAAACAATCACACTACTGATAACCCCGTAGGATATTGTACCAAATACACTTGATAGCCCAGAAGGGAAAATATGTTTACTCATTAGCAGGTAGCATTGAATAAAGTTAATTATAAAACTGATTACGATTAACCAACAAAGCGCTTCTAAACTACCTAAATATACCCCGATAACAATGGCACTTACGCTGGTGAGGGCATGGTAAAAGCCGCATTTCAATAATAAATCTGCTCTATCCGCAGCTTGGTAAAAGCCACCACTTGAACTGAGCACCACTTGAGTAGGAATAGTGATTGACAATATTTTAAGTAATATTGACACATCCCCCCATTTATCGCCGAGTAAAATAAACACGATTTCATCTGAGAATATACATATGAACAGTCCGACTAAAGCACCAAGTAATGACATGTATTTAGTAAACTTTATATGTAACCGCTCAAATTCAGGAGGATTTTCTCTCAGCTCCTTCATAACAGGTTGTATCGCGGGTGCCATTGCAAATGTAAGTATTAACAGTGGGTATCTCATTAACCTATAGGCTTTATCGTAAATCCCTAGGCTTGTCGCACCTAAATACTTACCCACTAAAATATTATCTAAATTTTTAGAGAAATAATTTAAAAAGTTAAACCCCGCCTGATCCTTTGAAAAAGCTAATATCTTTTTTACATGCCTTAATTCTCGGCCAAAGTGCGGAATACCTTCTTCTGTATTTTTTGCGGCAAGAAGTATCAAAATATAACGAAAAATTGAGACTACCAAAGGCTTTATCGCTAGCGCCCAAATAGGTTCAAAATAGTCTAAAGTGAGCAGTAAAAAGACAACGGAAATGATCTCTGCTATTGCTTCACATCGCGCTATGGTAATAAACTTTTTCTCTCGGTTTAGTGCAGACATCGGCACAATAACCGAGGTGTTAAACACAATACTAATACCAACCGGAATAACTAAATATTGATATATGTCATTACCATAAAACCAAGCAATAAGTGGAGAGATAATAAAGAAAATCACAGAAACCGCAGCACCCAAAACCCAAGTAAAACTGTAAATACCATCGCGCATCTGCGTTGATATTTTGGATTCATTAATTAAAGCAGGCCCAAAGCCCATCTCGCTTAATAGGGCAAAAAAAACAGCAAATACTTGAATAACAGCAAATATACCAAACGTTTCAGGTGTAAATATTCGCGCTAGTATCATCATTGATAGTAACTGCACTAAATACACTAAGTATCGACCAGTTACGCTATAGAGCATTGAGCTAGCTAATTTTTTCCCATTTGAAATTTCAGGCATTAATCACTTTTAGTCCTTTAACAGTACCGAGGTTAGTTGCTCTTTCGTTTCAAATACTCACAAAGTTCCAAAGCAACTAATAGTCATTGCCAAACAAATCTCGGGTATAGACTTTTTCTAATACATCATGTAAATCGGCCGTAATTCGATTAGATACAATCACATCCGCACTAGCTTTAAATGCTGCTAAATCTCTGTACACTGGCGAGTAAAAAAACGTATCTTGCTCCATAACAGGTTCATAAATAATCACTTCTATGCCTTTACTTTTAAGGCGCTTCATCACGCCTTGAATACTTGAGGCCCTGAAGTTATCTGATCCTGACTTCATGATTAATCGATATATACCCACGGTGTTAGGATTTCGCTTTAGAATGGAATTAGCAATAAAGTCTTTTCGAGTGGTATTAGAGTCAACAATTGCTGTTATCAGATTATTTGGCACATCAGCATAATTAGCTCGCAGTTGTTTAGTATCTTTTGGTAAACAATAGCCTCCGTACCCGAAAGAAGGATTATTGTAATGATTACCAATGCGAGGGTCTAAACCTACTCCATCTATTATCTGCTTGGTATCTAGGTCAAGGGATTCTGCATAAGTGTCTAACTCATTAAAATAAGCCACTCTTAAGGCTAAATACGTATTCGAAAATAGTTTGACCGCTTCAGCCTCTGTCGACTCGGTAAACAAGACTTTGATATCTTGCTTTAATGCTCCTTGCACCATTAACTCAGCAAACATTTCTGCGCGTTTACTCTTCTCTCCCACAATTATTCTTGAAGGGTATAGATTGTCGTACAGTGCTTTTCCCTCACGTAAAAATTCCGGTGAGAAAATAATGTTATCGCAGTTTAACTTCGCCTTTATCCGTTCGGTATATCCCACTGGCACAGTAGATTTTAAGATCATGACAGCGCTAGGGTTAATCGAAGTCACTTGTTCAATAACCATTTCTACAGAAGAAGTATTAAAATAATTGGTCTGAGGGTCATAATCCGTAGGAGTGGCTATAATCACAAAATCAGCATCTTGGTAAGCGCTGACTTGATCTAAGGTCGCTGTAAAATTTAGCGATTTATTTGCAAGAAAATCTTCAATTTCATTATCGGTAATTGGCGACACCTTGTCATTGAGGAGGTTAATTTTGGACTCAATAATGTCTACAGCAACAACCTCATTGTGTTGAGCAAGTAGCATAGCGTTCGATAAGCCAACATAACCTGTACCAGCAATTGCTATTTTCATTTAGATTAACACCCTTGTTTAACATTAAAGTAAATGTTTTTGTGGGAAATCCCGTGGGAAGGTTCAAGAGAAAAAATTACGGTTTTACATACACCTAGATGGTTTTAGCCACGCTACCGCACTGAATTTTAGCTTCCAGATTGCTATAAAAGTTATGAATAATTTAGCTAATAATTTACAAATTTGATTGGCTGTTAGGCCGCTTCAACTTTCAAATACATCCAGAAAAAATTAGCAACAAACAAAGTATAGACACTCTCATGAATCTCGGTACAAAGTATGAAAATCAAAATTGATCTTCATTAAAGTCTACGCCATCTAAGTTAATCGGCTTCATCAAGCCCACTTAACAATGTTATTACATCGAAGCATACATCAAACCTTTGGCAGTTTTTTGACACCTTATAACCTCAATTCCAAAATCAACCTAAAGTAGCCTAATTACTCGCCTCGGTATTAAACTAACTACTATTACTGCGAGCCAAGAATAGTACTTTAGTATAGGTCAGCCTTACCCTTGGTGAATTCTCAGAGCTTAAAGCGCATTAATCTGTGCCTGAGGCTGCTGCATTTTGGTGCGATTTTAACTTTATTAAACACCAACCATTTAGGACAACCAAAGCCATTAACAATAAAAAACCTTTAAATACAAAGCCCAACAATCAAACTTAAGCGTATTAAGTAACAATTAAAAACAAGGTCATTAAATCGCCCCAAACAGCTGTACATAATTCAATCAAGACCCGTGCCAAAAACAAATCAGTTGGTGAGTACAAACTAACGAAGTGGCAATTTTGCAATAGTTTAGACCCAAGAGATCTCGGAGCGTAAACTTAGAACACTTTATGAGACAGCTAATCAAATACGTCATTTTATTGACGACCGTTAAGGCCAACTTCGCTATGATGAAGTTTACAGATCCCTTATTGCACATTTTTGCTACAGTTTTAGCATCACTAAGGATAGGTGGGGTGGGAAAATTAATTCATTTGGTGTTGGTTTGAATTGGCAACGCTATTGGCTATTAATACCAATAGTGTTTTCTGCTGTTTGCTTTTCAACAATGAACCACAATATTTTTTCTGGCGCATTTTTTTCTCAAATTGAACTAAAATATGGGCTTAACAGAATTGATGACTTTCATAAGTGGCAATCAATTATCGAAAAGGGAGCTGAGTTTACAGATAGCGAACGCTTGCACTTGGTTAATCAATTTGCCAATCGACATATTAATTTTGTCAGCGATATAGAGCATTGGAATAAAAATGATTACTGGGGGACACCGATAGAGTCATTGGGCACTAAAGGTGGCGATTGCGAAGACTTTGCGATTTTTAAGTACTTTACTTTAAAAGCAATGGGAGTCAGCGAAGAAAAAATGCGCTTAATGTATGTTAGAGCATTATTAATTGACCAACCCCACATGGTACTTATTTATTTTGATAACCCTAAGGCAATGCCCTTAGTATTAGATAATTTAACTACAAGCATTCAAAAATCAAATCAACGGACTGATTTAAAACCAATTTACTCATTTAACAGCCAAGGCTTATGGTTAACTAAAGCACGAGGACTAGGTTCAAATCGCCCTGTTAGTAATGGCTCTAAAAGTTGGACAGATCTCGTTAATAGAATAGAGAATGGTGAATAACATGCGAAAATGGAATTGGAGTCGCTGAATGGTAAACAAAGGAATGTCGCTAAAATTACAAGTATTTTTACTTATTAGCTGCTTATCAGTTTTTAGTTTCAGTTTTGGTTTATATAACAATATCTCGACCATGAAAGACTATTTAAATGAACAACTTGCTTCTCATGCTCAAGGTGCAGCACATAGCTTAGGGCTTTCAATTTCGCCTTATATGAACGAGCAAAACCTTGTTGTTGCAGAAACAATGGCTAATGTCATTTTTGACTCGGGTTATTATCAATTAATTCAATTTACTGACATCGATGAAGTTGTGCAATTTAAGCGGACGATTGATTTTCCCACTTTATCTGTGCCCAATTGGTTTATGGCCAGTTTTCCATTACAACCTCCCATAATGACCAGTGAGGTAAGTGATGGTTGGCGTGTAGCCGGACAGTTATCAGTGCAGTCCCATGTTGGTATTTCCTATAATAACTTATGGCATCATGCAGTAACGAGTCTCACCACCACTTTTATCCTATTAATTATTACCTTATTAATCGCTTACTTCATTTTAAAAGCAGTACTAAGACCGCTAAAAACCATTGAGCAACAAGCCAATTCAGCGTCAAAAAAACGCTTTATTACCAACCCAGTTATTCCTTTTACTACAGAGCTTAAAGCGGTCGTCGATGCTATGAATCAGATGATTGATAATATTCAGCGGGCCTTTAAAGAACAAACCCAACTTGCTGAAAATCTGGCAAAACATGCCTACATAGACTCTTTAACAGAATTGCCAAACAGACGTACTCTATTAAAAAGATTCGAATCGATTCAATCAACAAATACACCACAAAAAAATCAGTTCTATTTAGGCTTAATAGTCATGCCATCACTAAAAAGTATCAATGATAAACAAGGTTATGCAGCCGGTGATGCTTATATTAAGTTAGGGGCTCATATTATCAGCAAGCAACTAAATCAAATCACCGAAATACAGCTTTATCGAGTTTCAGGGTCAGAATTTGCTTTTTTATCGCCATTAACAGAGGATGCTGTCAAATTAGTCCATAAGCAATTAATTGATATTTTAGTAGCTAACAATACAGAACACGACCTTGAAGATGGTTTTGCCAAATATACAGTGACTTGTATTCGTGCCAATGAAAGCTTTAGCGACACACTCAAACGATTAGATACTCAATTAACCACTAACCCATATTGCGATAAGCACGCAGAGTTAATGCTGTCACAAACTGACAATAGCCATTATACACGGGAGGAATGGGCTCATATTTTAACGCATTTTACTGCATACTTTATCAATGAGCTTAAACACTGTAACCAAGATGATTTTGAGCTTAAATGTATTGCTTTAAATGAGTTGTTTGATTTACTGCTACAACCGGTAGTCGATAACCAACAATCAATTATGTATGTTGAATCCTTTGTTGGCTTTAAATTTAATGGAGAGTCTTTAGCCACACTAGATGTATTTTCCATGGCCGATAAATTGGGTGTTTTACTTGAGCTTGAGCAAGCAGTAACTTGTTTTATCTTTTACAAATTAAAACACATAAAAAAAACGCCCATAGCTATTAATATTAGCAACCAAGCGATACAAAGCGCTGCTTTTACTCATTGGCTATTTAATTTATATCAACTACAACAAAAAAAACTTCCACCACTTTTGTATGAAATTAAAGAATCTGCCGTGATACTTTCGTCAGCCTCTACAAGCTCATTTATTAATAAAGCCAAAGAATTAAAAATTGATATTGCCATTGAGAATTTTGGTTCAAACTTAAACTCACTTCACTATATCCGTAACTTAAACATTGATTTTGCTAAATTAGATCCTTGCTTTGTACATGATATAGATCAAGCTGACACACGCTTTTTTGTCCAGACAGTAACCCAAGTATGCCATGGCATTGGATTAAAAGTCATCGCTGCGCAACTGGAAACACCGGCCATGGTAGGCCTTTTGTCCGATATCCATTTGGATGGTCTTCAAGGCGACGGTTTGTATGCTGTTCAAAATTTGACTACTCTTATACCAGTGATAACAGATCGTTCATGGAGCTGTACTTTACAACTCAGTGACTTTTGTCCCCCATCAAACCATGAGGCAGAATAAATGTACCCTAACAAATTAACGCTCATTTTGATTGCTGCAATATCTTCAACGGCGTTGTCAGCAGGAGCATATGCTGTATCTCAAGCAGATTTTACCAATGGCGTTCAAACAGCGACTAATTCAGGGACGAGTTTAGCTGATTACACGCTCACTCAAATGCAATCATCACCTGCAGAACAAACCAATATCCTCGCTTTTGCTTTACAGGCGACTTTTGGCAACACAGCCACTGTATTAGAAGTGCTTAGTGCTGCAAAAACTGCAGGAATGAACGCTGATGATGCATTGGCTATCGCGATTGCAAATGGTGTAGACCCTTCAATTGTTGCAGAGGTTTTTGAGGAGACTCTCACCGCCAGTGGTGGCACATTTGGAGCAGCTCCAGCACCTGGTGCTCAAGGTTTCGGCGGTGGCTCTGGCGGCGGTGGAACGACAGCTTCGAGTAACTAATTTTTTATTTAAAAAGCACCCACTCTATTTCATATCGACGACATGAAATAGAGTGGGTGCTTTTTCATGACTGTTTTCAGGGAACGCTACTCTGTAGAAATGATTCAATTGACCACTTCAGACCCTCTTTTTACAAAATAAGGAGATGGTCTAATATTGAAATGCGGCCTTCCCCATTAAAGTTAGATGTCGAAACAATCTAATTAAAACGCACCTAATAAATAGCGACTGACTTTATGTCAGAAACAAGTTAATTAAGCCCCTGAATCAAGAGTGAGCAATTCAAGATTTTTAACTCACTTAATATCATGATTAAGCGCTGCTGGAACTAACTTCAAACAACAATGAATTAAAGCTCCGACTCAGCATTCATTTTACGAATCAGCCAATCAGGAAAAGCATGCCAACCGCCGTAATTAGGTGAAGCATCATGGCTTTCATCACCCGATTGCCAATTAATACTGCCATCGTCTTGCTTTGTTACATGCCAATAAAGCAATTCTTTATTTCCCAGTAAGTAATGCTCTAAAGTCAGGGCAAATTCTGGGCTCTTGATTAATACCCCAAACTCGATATTTAAAAAGTCTGAACGTGGATCAAAGTTGGATGAACCTATGTAGGAATATAAGTCATCAAAAATAAACGTCTTATTATGATAATAAGTATCACCATGATAATAATGATCACAATTCTTAGCTTGATCTTTATATTCATATAAATCCGCTCCCATATCTAATAATACGGGACGATGCTTTTCAAAATACGCTGGCACAAAACCTGAATCATTTGATGCAGATGAATTAGTCATTAAGGTGAGCTCTGCACCATTAGCGCTAAGCTTTTCAATAATGGCAAACTTATTATCGGTCGGAATTAAATAAGGCGTTGAAATAACTGCTTTTTTGGCATTACTTACTGGTTCGATCATCAGGTTTTCAACCCGACTTCTAAAATATGGTTTACTGTCTTTCATTTTCTCTAGCGAATCAAAAACAGGTTTCACGACTGCGAAGGTAAAATGCACTTCAGTTAAAATCTGCACTTGCTGGTGAATAGCTTGAACCACTTGTTGGCGGTGTTCAGTTTGTTGTCGATAAGTTTTATCAAATTCGGTAAATGCGCCCTCTTGAGCCACCTCTACTAGCATTTCAATTGGGATCAAATACTCTGTGTCCCACAGCCCATCAAAATTCGCTTCAAAAGCCTTAATGACGTCACCTTTAAAAATGACATCTAAATCAAAAAAATTGGCTTCGGTGTTATAGCCAAAGTAGTCATCGCCAATGTTTCTGCCACCTAAAATCATGCTGTGACCATCAACGTTAAAATACTTTTCGTGTAGACGATTATCCAGCTGTTGCTGATGAATTTGAAAGTCCATCGCACGGCCTACCCAGCCCATTTTTCGGGAGTTAAAGGGGTTAAAAATACGGATATCAATATTTTGGTGATGGGCCAGCTCTGCCAGCCATTTTTCATTAAAGACTAATAAGTCATCAAGGGTAACTCTGACTTTTACGCCGCGATCGGCAGCTTGCTTAATTTCGGCAAAAAGCATTAATCCCGACGTATCTTTGTTCCACGAGAAGTAAGTCATATCAATAAAGCTTTTTGCTTGGCGCACTAGCTCAATACGCCTCGCTAAGGCTTCAGGTGCCGTAGGGATTAAGTACAAATCAGCGTGGTATTTTTTCGAGTCCCAATCCGCTTGAAAACCGTCCTCAACCTCAGGGTAAGACGTTGCGCAACCCGTCACCACTATGGTGACAATAATAAAGCTAAGTACTGTTAGGCACTTAGAAATAGAATGCATGTTCATTGATATACTGCCATTGTGGTTATAAAATTACGGCTAGCAAATGCTAGCCGTTAATTAAAGCTGAAGAAATAACGATTATTTAGTCATTAAAGTAAGCAAAAATTAAACCTAATTCTTCAAGACCAGTTAAGCGACCTTCTCGTAACTCAGGGTCAATACCTGCTTGCTTTCTTTGATCCCAATTAGCTTCAAGTTGAATATTGGTGTCAGTATCAATCACTAACACATTGTCATCACTGGTATTAAATTGATAGTCATCAAACAGCTCATCACTAAACCAAAGACGCGACAATTTATCCATTAACATCACATCACTGCCACTTGGAGTAACCTTGTTACCTGTCACGGTATAAGGCTTATTGAACACAAATGGTAATTCCGCACCATTACAAATGTTACCAATGCAGCTAATTGATTTAATTAGTGCGGCAAGGTCAATAGACGTTGCTGCATTACTTGTGGTCCACACATTAAAGCTTGGTTTGTAATCGAAGTTATAAAATGTGACTGGCACCACACCATTATCACTGGTTTGCTTGGCCATAACCCGCGCTGGACCACTGAACAGCATATCGTTAACGAGTAAATTAAATTGCGCCATATTACCTGTAGCGCCGGTTAATTCACTTTCATCGTTTGGATAAAAGTCCGTTAATTTAAACAGTTCATCTATGATAGCGCCATTGCCTAAACCAAAGAAAAAGCGGGTAATGGCGTCATAGGCTGTGCTGGGTAAAATGTCACCTAACTCAACTTGGGCTTCAACATCTGAGTTTGTTATAGCCATTAACTCTTGCTCTAACAATGCCAAGTTATCTTGTGATTCTAACCAAGCCTGAATATCTACAGCGGCTAAATCTGGATCTTCTGGCGCATCATTAAGCTGTTGGATTAAATTGATAATCGTCGGAATTAATGAAGTTAAACTCGGCAGAAATGCCGTTGTTCTTGAATCATTACTATTAAAGCCTAATACAGTCGGTACATTTAACTCAGTTAATGCTGGCTGTGCTTTTAAATGATAACCACTGATTTCAGGGGTAAAAATACCACCTCTAGCACGGAAATCAACATAAGGTGAAAAAGGCTTTAAATTGGCTAACGGCGTTGTTTCAGCGCTAAGTTTAGAGGTTAAGCACAAACCACTTCCAACTAAGTTATCCACATCAACACAGTCTAACCCTGACCAGGCGCCGATTTTAGCTAAGGGGTTGAGTGCTCGTTCTTGCACTTGCATGATTTGTTCAAGGGTTAACTCATCAAGCACCACTGAGCTTTCTTCGCCAAATAGATCGTCGCCATAGTTTTGTAACTTACCTTGAAACGTTTTTGCTTGATCATAGGATTTATAATCAAACCCATAAGGATTACTTTGCATAATAGCTCGCTGGAAATAGTCACCAGCAAAACTTTCACTGTTTTCGGTTTGCTGTAATATCCCTACTGACATAGCGCCTGCGCCTTGGCCGACGAGGGTAACCTTATCTGGGTTACCACCAAATAATTCAATATTGTTATTGACCCATTCAAGGGCGCGTTTTTGGTCGCCTAAAGCAAAATTACCGCCTTTGTCGTTCTTACTACCATCAAGCCAGTAGCTACCTAAAATACCTAAACGATAATTTAGAGTGACAGCAATAAATGGTTTATCATCTAATGCCCCTTGAGCGACAACATTATCGCCTTGTACTAGCGGGTCTGAGCCTGAACCAAATTCAAAGTCACCACCATGAATGAACACATAAACAGGTAAATCAGCCGACTCGACCGTATCTTCTGGGCGCCAGATATTAAGGTTTAAACAATCTTCTGATTGATCCTGCACCGTTAAATCAAGTTGCGGGCAAGCATCACCAAAAACCGTTGCATCAACCACATCAGTTAATTCCGTGACCACACTGTGCTCAAAGCGCGCAGAAGTCGCATAAGTAATGCCTTTAAACGCCTCTAACTCAACTCGCGTTGCCGTACCTTCTAAATCATTAATCACCACTGACTCTTTAAGCCCCATTACGGTGCTATCACCGATGATCTGATCGATCTGCTGTGGTGGCAGTGGCTCGACTTCTGGTATTTCAGGTTCGGGGTCTGTAACTTTAGGGGTGTCATCACTGCCACACGCCACTAACGATAATGAAATAAGAATTGCAAGGGTAGAACGGTAAAACACGGTCATAAATAACTCCATGTATCTCTGATTGCTAGGGGTATGCTAGTGAGCATCAAAGTAGCTCAAGACTAATATTAGGTTAAAGTTTGCATCTTTGCTGTGTGAGCTTAAATAATGAAAATTATAGTATCCAATTTAAACTTTATCTCGTAATCGCTTATGAAGGATCGAACCATCACAACTAATATTTCACAACAATTAACACCTCACAACAATTAACACCCTATAACAATTAACATTTCATCACAATAATCAACCTACTTTGTTCAGTCAACCTTAAACCCTCATTTGTTGCCATACTTAATTATTGCTAGTAAAAAATAAATAACTTAACGGCTGAACCTAATGAATTAACAACTATTATGCTGAGGGTTAAGTCCTGCATAAGTGATTTAACCAGTTATCTAATGAAGGCTAAACTCCTAGCATAACTATGGCTATTAATCGCATAAAAAAGAATAATGCTATCAGCAAACCATAGACTGACTTTTTACTTCTATACTGTTGGTTTCATGATTCAAAGCATCTTTTCGACTTTTAGCACTAAAACGTCTTAAATGGAGACACCAAATGGACACCTCGAAAAACCTTGTTAAGTTGATATTTATTTTCTTTTTCATAACGGCATGTAGTTCAACTCATCAGCTTGAGCAGCGTGTTGATGCAGGCAATTACAAAGAGGCTCTCGTAGCAGATCAAACAAATATTGCCGAGCCTTATCGATTTTGGGCTGATGAGCAACCTGCGTTCTTATATAATGCAGCGAACAACACCACGCCATTAGCGAGTTCGTCAGAAAAGCTAAATATATTAGTGTTATCGGGTGGTGGTGCTAAGGGCGCTTATGGTACGGGGGTAATAAATGGTCTTTATGATAGTAATCAATTACCGCAATACACTATTGTCACAGGGATTAGTGCTGGCTCACTGATGGCGCCATTTGCATTTATTGGTGGCGATGAAATCCCACGGTTAAAACAAGTCATGCTTGGTCTTAACGATAAATCCATATTAGGTAAGCGTAATTTTTTAAATGCCCTCTTTAAAGATGCGTTCACTGATGGCTCAAGTTTATTTGAGTCAATCGCAGAATCTTTTCCTGCTGAAATGATCGATAATATTGCAATAGAGCATCAAAAGGGACGTCGATTATTTATTGGTACCACCCAGTTTGATTCCGGTGAGCTGATGATTTGGAATATTGGTCAAATTGCTGTCAGTGATTTACCGAATAAATATCATTTAATTCATCAAATCTTAGCGGCGAGCTCGTCAATTCCAGGGGTTTTTCCACCACAATTTATTAATGTTGAGATTGATGGTAATCCTTTAGAAGAACTGCATGTTGATGGTGGTATGAACTCACAAATGTTTGTCGACCCAGGTAATTTTGATTACGGGTTAGTGAATAAGGCATTAGGTTATCAACAACCACCTAATATTCATGTTATCCGAAACGGGGTACTAAAATCATCTTACATATCATTGCAAGATAAAGGTTTAGATCTGCTAGCCAGAAGTTTAAAAGTAATGACGATTCAACAAGCTAGAGGTGATTTATATCGAATGCTTTATTATAGTGAAGTGAATAACTACGATATATCATTCACATATATTGATGAAAAACTTGATGCAGAGCCTGCTACCAAAAAAATGTTTGATCAACAGTATATGGATGCCTTATACCAAAATGGCTATGACAAGGCGATTAATAACAGTGTATGGCAAAACCAAGTGCCTTGATAAACAGTTATAACTCTCTTTTGTTGCTCTCCCAAGCCATTGTTGGGAGAGTTAAATCAAACCAATGTGCGGTTATTAATTCTACTTAAAATTAGTAACTTGATGATTTATCTATACTCAAAGTTTAATAATAATCAATAATAAAAAGCCCATCATAATTACATAATGAGCTTCAATATACGGCACAATTGAATCAATTTAAAAGGTGTCAGCACCTTACAATCCATGATTAAACGACCAAATAACGTTTATAACACTGTGATGATATCTTGTTCAGGTAAACGCGATTTGGGTAAGCCGAAGTTATAATCCTCGCCCTCTTTGTGATAACCCATTGCTAGCGCAAACTCACAAACGTAACCATCTAACTCTTCTTTAAAAATCTCACCAATTAAACTTGGGTCAACGCCTTCCATCGAAGTAGAAGCAATGCCTAAACGAGCTAGTGTATGCAAGGTATTACCAATGGCAATATAGGTTTGCGCTTTCGTCCAATGGCCATTAAAACCATTGTCATCAGTATTTTGCTCAGCAAAACCAAAAGCACCATTTAGCATGTTGTCGTACATGTCAGCCGGTAAATGACCTGAAGACACTTCAACATCAACGACTTTTCTGTAGTCATCTTTGGTGAACTTAGGATTATGGGCAAACAAAATAACATGGGAAGCTTCAGTAGCATGAGGCTGATTAAACTGGTGCATATTAGCAAACGTTTGATGAAAACGTTGTTTTGCCGCATCAGTTTCTAACACGATAAATTTCCACGGCTGTGAATTAATAGAAGAAGCAGTTAAACGAATAGCTTGTTTCACTACGTCCATATCCGCTGCTGAAATACGCTTACTTGAATCATACTTTTTCACAGTATAACGTTTATTCAAATCTGCAATAATTGGGTGTGACATAATGATTTTCCTCATAGGTGATGCCGATGCGGTGCATTTTAGGCTTTTCCATTGAGAAAAAAAGAGTGCTAAACACCAATATTTATGGAGTTTTTAAACCATAAAAGTAATAACTAAAAGCAGTTTTTTATGGCTGAAGAGTGTCACGTTCGCAAATAAAAATAACAGACCATGGCTTTTTACAGGTTATTTTGACGAATTAAGCTGGTAACTTTCACTACATTATTGTTATTTATAAAGTCTAATGTTGGTAACCAATGACCATAAAAAACCTAAACTCTTGTTTAAAAACATTATATTTGAACTGGCCTGAACATTGGTATGATTTAACTTAAATACAACATCTGCCATAGTGACTAAAACCAGAGTCACTATGTACTTTAAAGTCCAAGGAGTGACATTATGGCCGTAATTTTAGAAGATCGCCCTATTGAGCAAGTCAGAGAACAAGTAATCGATCAGTTAATTGTCAATTATAGCCACGGCGTTATCTCTGCTGAAGCCTTTGAAAGACGCCTTGATGAGGCAATGAACTCCAGTGACCATCAAGAGATAATCGCACTGGTCGCAGACCTAACCCTAACCGCTGATACTGACTATAGTCAGCAAAAAGACCACCAGTTTGCGCCAAACTATGGCAGCAAAACTGCCGCTGAAGATATGCGCTTAACCAGCATATTAGGTAACAGTGAACGTAGCGGCCAATGGGTGGTGCCAAAGGTTATTAAGGTTAATAATATTATTGGCGAAACCACTCTGGACTTTAGTGATGCCATTTTTCAGCATCAACATGTCACTATTGAGATTAATTGCTTTTTGGGCAGTAGCAGTATCTATGTCCCCGAAGGCATTAATGTGGTGTGTAAAACTTACGGGCTCGTCAGTAGCATTGAAAACAAAGCGCCTTCTATCGCAACCCGCCAAGCTCCTGTCATCACCATTGAGGGTAAGGTTATTTTGGGCTCGCTGGATGTGTCTATCAAGCGCACCATTAAAGAAAAGTTTATCGAGTTTGCCAATAACTTAAAATCGGCATTCGATACTAAAAACTACTTTTGATACTAAGAACACAAGATCCGAATATAAGGCAAACCTCAACGATAATATTTGCCTTATTTCGGCCATTAAATCCGCTCTAAGCCATAAGTAACTCAATACCTAGCAATCGCCAAGCTAGGATTATATGATGCATCAATCAAGCGCTACTCTAAGTAATCACACTAAATCCTCTAAGCAAGTCATCTAAGCAAGTCATCTAAGCAAGTCATCTAAGCAAGTCATCTAAGCAAGTCATCTAAGCAAGTCATCTAAGCAAGTCATCTAAGCAAGTCATCTATTGTTACAACAATCCTCATTTAAATGATGCTCGCAAGTCACCGCAGGGTTGTTAATTTGTTATAATCAGCAACAGCTTTAAATGACCCAATAGAATCATCTATGCAATGGTTCCAATACAAGTGTCACTAATACAAGCGTTAGCAATAACATCACTAATAGTCACTCAATCCTAATCAATGCCAGTGAACATCATGGAATGATCATTAAAACAACAGGAAGCAATATGTATCGAATCGTCACTGCAGGGCTTGTAACGCTCTCATTTGTGGGCAGCGCTAACGTCTTAGCCAATGAATACGTGCTAAGTAAAGTCGCTAAACCACTATCACAAAGCATTAAACTCAATTTAGACCCAGTAAAAGATAATTTTTCAGGCAGCACTGCCATTCAAATTGAAGTGCTTGAAGCCACTAAGCAATTACAACTTAACGGTTTAGAATACACTGCTAGCAATATTCTGTTAGATGCCAACTCGGCTAATAACAAAGACTGCCAACTAGATGTAACCATGCAAGATACTGGGGTGGTTTTGTTTAACTGCCCACATACCATCGAGCCTGGTAAATACACCTTCTCAATGGATTTCAATGCTCCTTATAACCGTCAATCAGTGGGCCTATATAAAACCATTGATGGCGGCCTACCCTACCTATTTACCCAGTTTGAAATGAGTGATGCCCGCCGCAGCTTTCCAAGCTTTGATGAGCCAGAATATAAAATCCCCTTCCAAGTCACCATCACAGCACCAAGTACTGAAAAGGTTTACAGCAACACCCCAGAGCTTTCAGTCGCAACCAAAGATGGCATGACAACTCACGTATTTGCCCAAACCAAGCCAATATCTTCTTACCTTGTTGCCTATGCCGTGGGTCAATTTGAAGAAATTGAAGTCACAGGCATGAAAGTCCCAGGGCGGGTAATCACCACCAAAGGGAAAATCGAGCTGGCCAAATACGCAGCCGAGCAAATGCCATTAGTGCTTAGCGCATTAGAAGATTATTTTGGGGTCGATTACCCATACCAAAAGCTTGATAGTGTTGCCGTACCTGAGTTTCCTTTTGGGGCGATGGAAAACGCAGGTTTAGTCACTTATCGTGAAGATATCTTGTTAGTTGATGAGCAAACCGCCAGCCAAAATAGCAAAAAAACGGCCGTTTCAATTATTGCTCACGAGCTAGCCCACCAATGGTACGGTAACCTAGTGACCATGCAGTGGTGGAATGACCTATGGTTAAACGAAGCTTTTGCCAGCTGGATGGCAGCGAAAGTGACCGAGCAAATTCACCCAGAATTTGAATCAAATCTGGCCTTATCTAAAAACTACGTCATGTCATTGGATGCGCGAGTATCGACCAAGCCTATCCGCAAGCCCATTAAAACCGAAGCCGACATTATGGACGGTTTAGGCCTTGCCTATAGTAAAGGCGAAGCTGTGCTAGATATGGTAGAAAACTATATCGGCGAAGCTGAATTTAATAAGGGTATTCGTCAATACATTAAAGATCATGCCTTTCAAAACACTGAAGCTGATGATCTTTGGAATGCCTTATCAAAAGCCTCAGGTAAAGATGTTGGCAGTATCTTAAGCACCTTTATTGAGCAATCGTCTTACCCTTTAATCGATGTGTCATTAGCAGGCGATAAGCTAACCCTTAAACAAAGTCGCTTTGTGAATGCAGGCACTCAAGCTGCAAAGCAGTCTTGGACTGTGCCAGTATCGGTTAAATACGGTAAAGGTGACAAAGTTGCAACCGAAACCATTTTACTCACCAGTCAATCGCAAACCATCAAATTAGCATTCAGTCCTGATTGGATTTATCCAGATTCAGACGCTATGGGTTACTACCGCTGGTTGTTAGATGAAACACAAATGAGCAACTTATTAGCCAATGCTAAAACCCAGCTTACAGCTCGTGAGCGTAAAGCCTTGATCTCAGCAGCTGATGCCTTATTAGATGCTGGCTTTATCTCAGGTGGTGAGTTACTGAATATTTTAGGCGCATTTATTGATGACCAACATCCGCAAATCGTCTCAGCGGCATTAGGTTACTTACAATCTCAAAAACGCACCTTTATTGATGACACCAACCAAGAGCTATGGGCTAAGTTCATTGCCTCACGAGCACAAAGCGCAATCGAGAAGTACGGTGTTACAGCAAAGGTCGATGAAAAGTCATCTATTAGTAAGTTACGTCCAACATTGATTAACTTATTAGCTTTTGAAGCCAAAGATAAAGCCACAATTGCAACCGCTAAAAAACAAGCTGACTTGTACCTTAATGGTAATAACGATGTTGACCAGTACCTTATCGGCACTTACCTCAATATTGCGGTGTATTTTGGTGACAGTAAGGTATTAGCGAAAGTAAAAGCTGAATTTGAGGTGACGAAAGATCCACAAAAACGCACTCGATTAATGTATGCCTTAGGTTATGCGCCTACTGAAAAACTACAAAGCAGCGTGCTAGCTTATAGCTTGAGCGATAAAGTCAATGCACCAGATTTACGCTATATCTTTGCAGGGCAAGCTTATACCGATGAGCGTAAACAACGCTTTAGAGACTGGATCTATGCTAACTTCAGCGCCATAAAAGCGAAACTACCTCCCTTTGCGGTGGCGATGATCCCATCGTTTACCGGTAGCGGTTGTGATTTAGCAGCACTGGATGCAACCAACACATTTTTTAAGCCAAAAGTCGCCCAAACACCTGAGTTTGGCCGTACCTTAGCCAAGCTCGATGAAAGTGTTAAAAACTGCGTCAGCTTAAAGCAGCGTGAACTTGCCAGCGTTGAGAAATACTTAAACCAGCTCTAATCGGTCTGTAGAGCCTTAACTAAAAAGCCAGTCTTGATGACTGGCTTTTTGTTATTGACTGCATCAGCTAGCACTTTTTGGCGGCTTAGACAGCTTAATATAAACACTTAACGATATAAAAATCAGCGCACCACCAATAATCTTCTGTAACGAAATATCCTCATCTAACAGACTAAAGCTTAAGATCATGGTCCAAATAGGCTCTAAAATCATAATCAGTGCCGCGGTTTCCATCTTAACTTGATACTGGCCTAAGGTCTGAAATACATAACGCACTGACGTAGCGATAACCGTAGATACCACAAACCAAAATATCAAACTGTCATTGACCTCAAAGCTCAATTGCTGGGTAAAGGCAACATACACAGCGGCAACTAAGCCAACCATAAATAGCTGTAAACATATCGAATCAAGTGGCTTAATACTGAGACTTATTTTTTTGTTGAGCACAAAATGCACTGACAGTAATGAAGAGGCTAGTAAGAAATACCATTGACTGGTCTCCACTTGCCAGCCATTACTTAAACTCAGTAACATCATCCCTACCACACTCATGGGTAAAGCTAACCAAAATGCGCGGTGAGGTTTAACTTTAAACAAGATCCAGGCGGTCATTGGCGCAATGATCATCGCCAAACTCATGATAAATGCCCCTTCAGACAGGCTATTACTGATCGATACCGCATACACCCAAATCTGTAACGACATCCCCAAGAAAACGCCTACTCCGCAGGCTAATAGCAACTGCTTGGCTCTTAATCGCCAAAGACTTTTATAGCAAAAAGGTAATAAAATCAGACTGGCTAACATAAAGCGGCTAGCAATAAACACTTCGCCGGGCATTTCATCAACCACAAGCTTTGATGAAATCCAGCCAACAGCAGCCAACAAGGTGGCAATAAATAAATATAACGCTCCGCGCATTGATAATTCTCTAGAGTAATATTGAAACAGGCACAGCTCATCAGCGCCTAAAACAAGCAGGCCGCTTTGAAAATAAGATTAACTACAGCGCTGTATCAATAGGCATGGGTCGTCATGCATTGATAAAAAGAAAGGTATTAGCGGTTAGCTTAAAACCACCCCCTCATATAGTAAAATAGCCACTTTACAGTGAAGTAAAGTGGCTATTATATTTTAACCTGTTTAGCGACTGCTTAACTAGCAAGCGTGCGCTTTATAAGCATTAGTTGCTAGCATACTCACAATAATCAGTTAAGCCTTTCTCATCACCACCAAATAAGGTGGCTGGATCATGCGCTGCCAATGGGTAACCATGCTTAATACGGTTAGGTAAATCAGGGTTAGCCACAAATGGGCGACCAAAACCAACCATGTCCACCAAGCCATCTTTTACCGCTTGCTCTGCTGTATCGGCATTATACTTACCGGCATAAATGAGTACGCCTTGGTAGGCTTCACGTACCGCTTGCTTAAAGCCTGCTGGGGTTTCAGGCGCATCATCCCAATCCACTTCTGCAATATGTAAATACACAATCTTATGGGTATTTAATAACGCCGCTGCTGCAGTGTAAGTTTCAACAGGGTTCGCATCAACGGTGCCATTTAATGACGTAAATGGAGCTAAACGCACCCCAACTCTGTCAGCGCCAATCGCCTCAACCATAGCGCCAACCACTTCACTTAAAAAACGTAACCGGTTTTCTACTGAGCCGCCGTATTCATCGGTGCGGTTATTCGCCTGCGAATCAATAAACTGATTAATTAAATAACCGTTAGCAGCATGTAATTCAATGCCATCAAAACCCGCTTCAATCGCATTCAGCGCCGCTTGACGATATTCTTCAATCACTGCTTTAATATCTTCTTTAGTCATTGCCCGTGGCTCAACCACATCAACAAAACCAGGCTCTTGGGTGCCGTTATCGATAAAGACTTTTACATTTTCAGCTTTAAGGGCAGAAGATGAAATAGGTTGCTCGCCACCAATATTATCAGGGTGAGTAACGCGGCCAACGTGCCAAAGCTGAGCAAAAATAACCCCGCCTTGTTGATGAACTAAATCAGTGGTTTTTTTCCAACCAGCAATTTGCTCTGCACTATAAATACCCGGTGTCCAAGCATAGCCTTGACCCATTGCTGAAATCTGAGTGCCTTCGGCTACAATCAAGCCCGCTTGTGCGCGCTGAGCATAATATTTTGCCATCATGTCATTCGCCAAGTTTCCAGGCTGTGAAGCACGTGAACGGGTCATGGGTGGCATAACAATGCGATTGCTTAGTGTATGACGGCCTAGTTGTAGTGTTTGAAATAATGCTTGTTTCATGTTGTCATTCCTCGAAAAATGGGTCATTGAGCAGCCAATGTAATAGGGCATTGAGTTAACGAGCTCTGTTCAGTTAGCTCAGTAGAATTAGCTCAGTAAAAGTAGCTCAGTTGTATTAGCTCAGTTGAATCAGCTCAATTTGATAGTTATCAGGGTCGGTAATGAATGCGATGTGCGTCGCGCCGCCTTTTACAGGGCCGGGCTCACGAGTGACTTTTCCGCCTAAATCTTTAATCTTGTCGCAAGCAGCGTAAATATCATCCACACCTAAGGCTAAATGACCAAAGGCATTACCCATATCATATTGGTCTGTATCCCAGTTGTAAGTCAGCTCAATGCTAGTGCCATCTGGCTGATCGGCATAACCAACAAACACTAAGGTATAACGATATTCAGTGTTTTCAGCTCTATCGAGCACGATCATACCCAGCACATCTGTATAAAATTCAATAGATTTTTCAAGATCAGCAACTCTTATCATAGTGTGTAAAAATTTCATAATTTGCCCTTAGCTTCACTGGGATGAAAGCGCTGTTATTAGTGATGACACAATAACAATCTAAAACGCTTGCTTTGATTTAATGGGGCTAGTTTACGGCAATCGAGAGGATTAAAATAATTATTAAAAATTCTTAAAATGATAACTTTTAGTTATCAAAATCAATTGAAATGAATGATGGTATAAAAATGATTAATTCACTAGCAACATGCTTTCTAGCAGCAATAGTATTTGTGCAATCGTAAATCAATTCAACATTCTCTTTCTGCAATCTTGTTCTACACTGTTATTGCCATAAACGTATTACATAAGCGTTAACCATCACCCCTTTGTGCTTTTACCTAAAGCAATATCTGCAAGGAGCGACAATGAAACAAAGTTCACCAAACACGATATTGGTAGGTAAAGGCGATAATCCCGTTGAGCTGTTGCTGCGTTATGGTAATCGTCATGGCTTGATTGCTGGCGCGACCGGTACAGGTAAAACAGTCTCGTTGATGATGTTAGCTGAAAACTTTTCTCGTCAAGGCGTACCAGTTTTTGTTACTGATATTAAAGGGGATATTTCAGGTCTAGCTGCAGCAGGTAAGGGGTCAGATAAGCTATTAGCCCGCGCTGATAAAATTGGTATTAGCAATTTCAGCCCCCAAGCTAATCCATGTGTTTTTTGGGATTTACTCGGCAGGCAAGGTCACCCTATTCGCACCACCGTCAGTGAAATGGGGCCAACATTATTAGCCAGAATGCTGGGGTTAAATGACATCCAAAGCAGCATTTTAGACATCGTTTTTGCCTTAGCCGATAGCCGAGGCTTATTACTGCTGGATTTAGACGATCTTAAAGCGCTACTGACCTTGGTCTCAAAGGAGCGTAAAACCATCAGTGCTGAATACGGTTTAGTCAGTGCGCAATCATTAGCGGCGATTCAGCGCTCGCTAATGAGTTTAAAGCGTGACGGTGGTGAAGTTTTCTTTGGCGAGCCCGCCCTTGAGCTAAGTGACATCATGGGCGTTGATGAACAAAACCATGGCTTAATCAATATTCTGGCGGCAGATAAATTAGTTTTAACCCCAAATTTATATGCCAGCTTTATTTTGTGGTTGTTATCAGAGCTATACGAAAACCTGCCTGAGGTGGGCGACGGCGACAAACCTAAGTTGGCTTTTTTTATCGATGAAGCCCATTTACTGTTTGAGGATAGCCCAGATCATCTACTTAAGCGCATCGAGCAAATTATGCGCCTAATCCGCTCTAAAGGGGTTGGGGTGTATTTTTGCTCACAATTTCCTGACGATATACCCGATGCGATATTGGGACAATTGGGTAATCGTATTCAACATGCTTTGCGGGCTTATACCCCAAGGGACCAAAAATCGGTTCGCGCCGCCGCTGAAACCTTTGTGGCAAATCCTAAACTTGATATCACCGCAGTGATTTCGAGCTTAGCCGTGGGTGAGGCCTTAGTGTCAACCTTACAAGACAATGGTGTGCCCAGTATGGTAGAGCAAACGCTGATATCCCCGCCCCGCTGTCGCATGGGGCCATTAACACTGACTGAGCGTAATGCTTGTCGCGCCCAAAGCCATATCGGCAATCAATATGATATTGCCATTAATCGCGAGTCCGCTTATGAACGCCTCAATCAACTCGAGCAGCTGGAAAAAGCCCCAGATGCCGAGCCTCCTATAGAAAAAGCTGACACTGAAAAGTCTGCGCAGACAAAACCAAGCTCAACCAAAAACGATAGCGAAGATGATCAAAGCAATTGGTTTAGCGAATTACTATTTGGTACCAAACGCCGTCAAGGTCTCGTACAGAGCTTTTCAAAACAAGCAGCACGGGCTGTGGGCAGTAAGTTTGGCAAACAAATTTTGCGGGGAATATTGGGCAGTATTAGCGGCAAAAGCGCTAAATAGTTGTTCGCGGTTATATTGCGCTAGCCAGTCATTTTAACTCATGCTCAACCTGTAAACAGGAGGCTTTTCAGCCATAACTGTCTAGGTAACTCACTTTGTGACAAGTTCTATTTTTTAAATTAAATCAATAATATCTAATCGTGATAAATTTCAGCAACAGCTTTGATTAACTTAGTTGTAACATCACTCATAAATGCGCTATTGTTTAATTAATGGAGTTTTTAGAGGTGATTAAGGATGAGCCAATTTTTCACTTTACTCAATCTCAGTTTACTAGACGTCACATTTGAATATGTCACCTTAGCAGATGCCTCTGTAATAGATAGCATTACTCAGGTTAATGCCTTGCAAACCATTTATCTTGTTAGTCTTGGCTATTTTACCTGCCTTCATCACTTTATACCCGCGACTAGCATCGAGCACTTCAAGCACTTCAAGCATTTGGCGGTATATTTCCCCCTTGTGCTTCCATCAGCCCTTATTGGTCACAATAACTTAATAGGGAGCGATGAATAGGTATGATTAACCTGCATTTAAGAAAGTCATTATTATTTGGACTGATTGTATTTTCATTCTGTATCTCAATTTTGTATCTAGATAATCGCTCAGAAGATTTTGTCATCGATAAGCAAAAACAGCTTATAAGCGAAAACTTATTTAAATTAAAAAAAGAGCATATTACAGATCTTGTTTCATCAGTGCATATCGCAGCTGAAGCAAGCCTTAAGCGCGAATACCAAAAACAACAAACTAATCTGCAAACTCATTCGCAACAATTCAAATTAGTACTTAATAACACCCCTGCACATCAACGCTGCCAAGTACTACAAGCTTTAGCCGCTGACGATGATGAGTTTCAATACCAATTAACACAATCAGGACAAGCTCTTTGTCAGTCATCCCATAAGCCAAGTTTACAGTCCACTAAGCCAGACAATACCTTGGCTGAAGTGAGTATTAACACTGCGATTGCTGATGATATGCAAATGACACTGTCATTATTGCAACCTCAAGTTATCAATGAAGCGAAAAAAAGGATCGCTGCCTTTATCAGAATTATTAAGCTTCAAAACCCTGAAACCTACGTTTGGGTCAATGAAGTGATTAATTACGCCGGTGGTGAGGGCTTTGCCATTAGAAAAGTCCACCCTAGCCTGCCTGAAACCGAAGGGCTGCTTTTATCAACTCTGACTCAAGACATCAAAGGTAACTACCCCTTCCAGATGGAGCTTGATGGCATTAATGCTCAAGGAGAAGTTTACTTCGAGTATTATTTCAAGCGTAATACCAATGATGAAATCGTTAAAAAACTCACCTATGCCAAATTATATAAGCCTTTTGATTGGATTATCGCCACAGGGGTATATGTGGATGATTTAGAGCTTGTAGTAGATCAAGAGATCAACAAGCTGATGGTTGAGCTCAATTTTTACAATAATCTGGTCGCCATTATCGCCATCTTTTTATCCGTGTTACTGGTTATATGTTTATACGTAATAGAAAGAAATGCCCTTAAAAGCAAAGAACGAGAATTAGCCTTAAAACACAAGCAACAGGATGTAAAAAACTATCGCCAAGTGCTGTCATCAATGCTTGATTTAGTAGAGCGGCGTGATAGTTACACCGCCGGGCATACGCGGCGGGTAGCGCAATACTCAGTGATGATAGCCAAAGAAATGGGCTTCAGTAACGCAGATGTTGAAATCCTCTATGAATCAGCAATCATGCATGACATAGGTAAAATATCCACACCCGATAGTATCTTACTGAAACCGAGTAAGCTTACCCCTCAAGAATACAAAATTATTCAGCAGCATTTAGACAGTGGCTACAAGCTGCTGGTATCGATTAAAGCCTTTAAAAAACATGCTGAAATCATCAGATGCCATCATGAACACTATGATGGGACGGGTTATCCTCGGGGACTTAAAGGCAAGCAGATCTGCCCGCTTTCTCATATTCTCATTTTAGTTGACGCCTTTGATGCTATAACCTCAAAACGTATCTATAAAATGAGTAAATCGAAACAAGAAGCTATCGCTGAAATAAAGGCGCTGGCAGGGACACAATTTTGCCCTAAAACGGTAAAAGCAGCTGTGCCAGTGCTAGAAAGTACTAATCTCATTCCTGTGGATCATAATTATTTAAAAGATGAGTTTGAAGAAGCAAGGCTTGCCTACTATTACAAAGATCCGCTTACCGGTTTATATAACTACCGATATCTCGAGCACGTTATTTCATTAAACGAAGAGCTATTCGGCAAACATTATCATTGCTGTTACGTCATCAGTTTGTTCAATTTTGGCCAATATAATAAAAGCCACGGCTGGCTCGAAGGTGATAAAAAACTTACCTTTATCGCCAACAAGTTAACTGCATTTTTGCCTGAGTCGTTAATTTTTAGAGTATTTGGCGATGACTTTCTTATCTTAACCCTAGAGCATATAGAGCTCGATGCAAAGTCGCTAATCGCGCAACTAGAACTTGAAAACCTTAATATTGAACTGGCGTTAGATCATATCAATATTGACCAGCAGCAAATCCGCAACTTAACTCAATTTACTGAGATTATTAACAAGATAGTTAATAAGAATACTTGTCCACATATGCCCTCAAGTTCTGTGTCAGGCTTGTAAAGCAACTGCATAAACAGAGGCTAAACTGTAATCTTGTCTAACTAAAAGCTACGAGGTTAATCATCACATAATCGATCAACTCGTCAAAATGAGAAATAAAAAATTAACCACAAAATTTAATAAACTATAATGGTAACTGAGGGTTTGAGTCGTTTCTCGCAGTATTAATCGAAGGAATTCAATAATGAAATGGTTACCTGCGAAGTGGGTGTTAGATAAAGAGGCAGAACTATCATTTCAACAATCTTTAAATCAACGTTCACGCACAAATGCAGTAATGATGAGTTACATCTTAATTACGGTATTGCTATTTTTTACCCTCTCTTCATTTGCAGCCGCTAGTTATATTTTCAGCGACATCTTAACCCGTATCGTCAGCCTCCTAATTGCGATGGTCATGATTTTCAGTATTAAAAAATCAGCCGCCTGTTACCTTGATGCGATACTGTTATTTTTTGCGGTACTGTTTACCCTCATCAATGGTTTATTCTTTTATAGCTATGCTATCAATCATCAACACCTCCATGAAGGCGGCCCTATGCTGTCAGCCATTTTTATCACCGCCATTCCCATACTTCACTTAGGGCAAAAGTTCATTATTTGGCTGTTACTGGGCGTCGCTCTGCTTATGATCCAATTCAACACCGAGGTGGATATCATATGGAGTATAAACTTCTATGTGATGACAGTTACCATCATGACTGCGATGCAATATCAAACGGATGTGCTGCTGAGAAAACAATATAAATACGAGTTAATTCAAGCACAAAAAGCACAAACCGATAAGTTAACTGGGATTCATAATCGCTATAATTTCGATAAGCAATTCTCGACTCTGTTACATAATTTAAAACAGGGGCAGTACCTTTCATTGGCGATGATCGATATTGACCACTTTAAAAAATATAATGACCGCTACGGGCATTTAATGGGCGATAAAGCCTTGGTCAGCTTTGCCCAGTTACTTTCAAACCAAGATGCCGACATGGTAGTACGTTTTGGTGGCGAAGAATTTATTTTGGTTTCTGTCAGTTCAAATCAAAATCAGCACTGGCTTGAAGATCTCCCCATGCAGCTTAAGCGGCTTGAGATTGAGCATAGCGATTCAGCAACCGGCTTTCTATCAGCATCAGCTGGGGTGGTAAGTGTGAGTGCTAATCAACGTCACCTAGTAAATAAAACCAAGCTTTTAACCTTAGCAGATCGTTGTTTATACCAAGCTAAAAAAGCCGGTAGAAACCAAGTTTGCCGTCACAAAATATCTAGCTAAAATGATGGCTCGCCTTTATCTCAAAATCGCTTTATTCTGACTGATTTTTTTCATTGGTCTCTCTGATGACTAAAATAAAAGTTAAATACATTTTAGTTGGCAGTGACAGCACCATGCCAAAAGCGACACACATCGAGCTGATGATAATTCCCTTAACGCCCATTGCGGCTACGGTATCATTAAAGTTGTGTAAATAAATCCCAAGTAAAATTAAGCAAATACCAATGGTAATACTGGTTCTAAGCAGTAGTATTAATTGTCTATTGCTCACTTAATTCTCCTCATTCTAAATCACGTCTTCGAATAATTTCAATCCGCCAGACATCACCTCTGCGATATTCTTGTAAAAGAATAAAGATAAAGTATGAAAACCACAATCGCCAATCTAGCTACAAACAATAAAAGCCATTCAAAAACAATGAGTTAAAATTAACTACGCCATATTCGCTGATAAATATTACGTAAATTAATGTATTAAAACTCATCCATCTTTATTTGCTTCTACTATAATTTTTATAGATTTGTCGATTAACGTTATTTAATGCATTTAAACATAAAGTGCGCATCATTTTGGGATTTTACTATGAACACAGGTAACACGGATTTGTCACGTCGAGGTTTCATTAAAAAATGTGTGATTGGTGGTGTTGCGGTATACAGCGCACCAATGATTTTTGATAAAAATAAAGCTTTCGCCGCAACCACCTCAGAGCAATTAAAAGCCAAATGGAATGTTGGCGCTAAACCCGCTTATCGCTATGATGCGATAGAAAAAGTCACCGGACAGAAAATTTACGGCCGTGACTATCGCGCTCAGGACATCCCTGACTGGCCTAAAAAACAACATTATGCACATATTATTAGGGTCAACCGAGCTGATAAAATTCTCGTTGATTTAGACCTTTCAAGTATTCCTGATAACGCCAAACCTTACTTTACTATTACTGCTAAAACCCTAAAAGACAACCAACTTAAGTTACCCGATTTCTATGGCGAAAACATGCTATTACCATTAGGTAACACTCCAGATTATCAAGGCCATGAAGTCGCCATTTTACTGTTTGATACATTCATAAAATATAAACAAGCCAAAGCTGCAATTGAGTTTAATGACGCGATTTTCAAATGGGGCGAATCAACTGAGTTAGTCACCGCCAACCAAGATCCCTATGCTTGTTGGCGTATCATTCGACAACAAGGCGACGCTGGCAGTGACGCGGAAGATAAATACAGTACTTTGCATGATGGGCTAATTTTCCCTGATTATGAAAATCATAAACCGGTTTGGAATGCCAGTATTAACCCATCAGGTAATAGTGCCGAAAAGGCCATGTATTACGCCAATGAGTTACAAAATGATTTATCTAATCCAGACTGGTTAGTGATTGATAAAAATTTCACGACCCAATCAATTGAACCCATGATGTTAGAAC
Source organism: Shewanella sp. UCD-KL21 (assembly GCF_001957135.1). Classification (GTDB taxonomy): domain Bacteria; phylum Pseudomonadota; class Gammaproteobacteria; order Enterobacterales; family Shewanellaceae; genus Shewanella. The sequence continues at coordinate 50,054 of NZ_MPHK01000007.1, forward strand.
CTGAAGCATTTAATGGTTGGTTTGATAAAAACAACGCCAGATTACATGTGGTCATTTGCTCTCAATCCCCCCAAGACTTTTACGCCCAAGCCGGTGAGGTATTAGCAAACAGTCCACTAAGTGTTTCCATCAAAGAGCTTATCGTCCACACCCCTTATATTGGTGGTGGCTTTGGCGCTAAAGATCATACCATTTTCCCGTATTACGGCATTATTGCCTCACTTTATAGTACCAATCCAGTGCGAATCGCCAATGACCGATTCCAGCAATTTCAGTCGGGCTTAAAGCGCCATACTTTTAACATGGATCACAAACTGGCTTTCGATAAGAAAACCAAGAAAATAACTGGATTAGTCTCTAATATGGTTTTAGCCGGTGGCGGAAGAAAGAATTTTTCCGACTCGGTTGCCATGGTCGGCGCCAGTGCAATTCAGAGTATTTATTATCTACCCAGAAATGACATACAAGCCTGGTGTCACCCATCTGCAACGCCTCACGCTGGCTCAATGCGCGGTTATGGCACCCTGCAGTCTATGGGCGCGATGGAAATGATGATCAATGAAGCTGCCGAAGCGTTAAATATCGACACCTTTGAATTACGTAGAATTAATGCCTTTAAAACAGGGCAGAAAAACACCCAAGGCGCAACGCCTAATGGTAAAGCGCGCTATGTAGAAATGCTCGACTTAGCTGAAAAGCATGATATTTGGGTTCATCGAAAACAAAACAAACTAGACTTTGAAAAAGCAAACCCTACTAAAATGTATGGTGTCGGCTTTGGGATTGCCACCAAAGATTATGGTACAGGAGCAGAAGCCCCTTCGGCTTCGGTTGCCATCACCCCTGAAGGTAAAATTGTTATTCAAGTTTGCTCAATTGAAATGGGCACGGGAACCGAAACATCCCAAGGGGCATTAATTGCCAAGTATCTCGGTAATATGGCTGATGAAGTCCATATGGCGAAAATTCAAGAGTTTGACGCCATGGAGTTAATCGAAAGCGACAGTCCATACACTATGGCTCAAGCCCATCAAGACGAAATGTCGCAAAAACCCACATGGACTCCAGCTATAGGAATGGCCTCTTCGGCTAGTCAATCATCCTTTTTTCAAAGCCATGCTACCGCTCAGGCTGCAAAATTGATTCTACAATACAGTTTGTTACCCGCCGCGGCCGCTATCATCAATAGCCAGAGCACGGCAAAAGTTGACCCTGCTACGGTAAAATACAACTGGGATAAGGGAGCAATGGTGCTAGCAGGCCAGCAACCAATCCCCTTTGCACTACTTGCCAAAAAAGCCCATGCCATGGGCTTAATCACCTCAGTCATGACTCATGCCTTTAATCGCTGGGAATGGGCAACTGCAGATTTTGACATTAACGGTAAAAAACAAAACTTTCCATTAGATGCTATTGCGATTCAATATGGTATTGGTGCAACAGCAGAGCAAAAGCAACATTACAATGCTGCAGGCTATCAAGTCATAAAACGTCTATCAGTGAATTATCCTAAAACCAATATGAACAATGCCATGGTCACTTACTACACCCCTTGTGCTACCTTGGTTGAGATTGCCATTGACAAGAAGCAAGGGAATATAGAGATATTGCGCACCCATAGCTGGATTGAACCTGGAAATGTCCATGTTAAAGAGCTCGTTGAAGGTCAACTTGAAGGCGGGCTAACAATGGGCGTTGGACATGCACTTTATGAGTACTTACCCGATGACGAAACTGGGGCCGGAACGGGTAAATGGAACTTAGATCGTTACCAAGTTCCTTTTGCAAAACACAATGGCGTATGGAATATGAAGCATACCATTATGCCACCATTGTCAGATTCCGATGACTCAAAAGGTGTTGCCGAGGTCGTGATGATCCCTGTGGTACCTGCATTAGTGGAAGCTATCTATCAAGCAACAAACCAGCGTTTTTATCATTTACCGATTACACCACAAGACATATTGAAGGCTATTTAATTATGAGTGATATCAGTTTAACAATTAACGGCAAATTGGTCGGTCCAATCGATGTAGACACGGACGTCATGATGATTGAATTTCTTCATGAATATCTGAATATGACAGGAACAAAGTTTGGCTGTGGTGAAGGCATATGTCACGCTTGTGTGGTGATCGTTGATAATGATGATGGCAGTAGTAGCACAGTAAGAACCTGTATTTCAGGGGCTCATGCATTCAACAACTTTAAAATCAGGACAATTGAAGGCCATGCTAAAACCAATGACATGGGTGAAATCATTCAACTTAGCCCAGTTCAAGAGTCATTCATCAAGCATTTTGCCTTTCAGTGTGGGTGGTGCACCTCTGGTTTCACCAATGAAACTACATTATTGATAGAAAAATTGAAAAAGGCGCCCATTAACAAAGCGGATGTTGAAGCGGTCATTCTCGAGTCTTTAGGAGAGCATGTGTGTCGCTGCACAGGTTACGTTAAATATTACCAAGCAGTTAAAGAACTTATTCTGACAACTGATGGTTTAACCACCTAAGCTTTTAGCTATTTATTAAAATAGCTCTCTTAAACCTTAAAAAGGCTATCAGGCTTAGAAGATTAAATGCGTTCCAGCTACCGCTTTAGTTGTAGCCTTTTTAGTTACTGAGCTTAAGCACCTTGATGTGATGCACAGATAATTAAAGCTTGAATTTAAGACACAAAAAAGCGAACCCAAAGGTTCGCTTTTTTAATAATTACAATAATGAGGTAAACCTAGCATTGTAATTATTTGAAGTAACGTACTGGCTAGCCAGTGACGTCGACTTTCAAATTAGATAGCAACTACGTTAGCTGCTTGTGGGCCTTTTTGACCTTGCTCTAAATCGAAAGAAACTTTTTGGCCTTCAGCTAAAGTTTTGAAACCTTCAGAAGCGATAGCACGGAAATGTACGAATACATCTGCGCCGCCATTGTCTTGAGTGATGAAGCCGAAACCTTTGTCTTCGTTAAACCATTTTACGATACCAGTAGTGTTAGACATAATGTGTCCCTTATATAATTAAGAATTAAAAAATTTATCGCGAAAATGCGATGCGCTGAGAGCTGAATTATTTAATGTGACGATGAAGCTAAGGGAAACACAGAGGAACAACGATAACGTAGAATTCTGAGGCTTTACTTTTACTTGATGTTTCATTAATAACTCTGAATGTCAGAGCGAGGTGAATCTTACATTAGTTTAAAAAATTGTAAAGGTATTATTTTATTTAAATATCAAAACCGCCAGATATCTGACCACTGACCAACGGGTATGCAGCACAATTAATCGCTAATATACCTATGCTTAGCAGTAATTATAGCTCTTGCTGCTATGGTTTAGCTGTGATTGATAATAATATAGCTTGTCACTTGGCTATGGCGGTTGTCATGGATATTTACAGTGGATTAACTTTTTTCAACGCCCCAAAACGATCAGCATCAATCCCTTGCTTCCAATAGCCAACAGCAAAGATGTTAAGCCTTTCAAAACCAAGTTCTTGTTGTAATATCGGCCTCAAAGCACGTATTTGACCAGCTTCTAGCCCCATAAAGACATGACTATCCTTGGGTAAGTCTTTGGCGGTTAGTTGTACTTGTTGCTCAAGGCTTATTGTTGACTCATCTTCAATAAACCAATGAGTATTGATTGAATCGTCATAATCCATATCAATAATATCTGCACGGCTAGGCACGCTAATAATGACCCTTAATTGGGCATCAAGGTTAAATCTAGGCATATAACCATTTATGGCATTTACAGAGGTGATATCCCCCACCAGTAAATAACTATGGTGATTAAAGTCAGCTAATTTCATCAGCCCTGGGCCCGCTATAGCAATACGGTCGCCCACTTTGGCCTTTTTTGCCCAATTGGTGGCAGGACCTTGGTGACGGTTAATCACAAAATCTAACCCTAGCTGGTGAGTTTGTGGGTTAAAAAAACGAATCGTGTACGAACGCATTTTTTGCGCTTCATCGCCCGTCGATGGCAAAAACACTTTCACGTGCGCGCCTTCAAGCCCCTGCGGAAAATCTTGTAAGCTCACTCCGCTAAAGATAATTCGACGTAAATGAGACGACAGCTCAATAATCTCTGCAACCTGTACAGAGCGCAAATTGGGCTTTCTAGGCTTCATAGATATATCCTCTTTGACTTGAAAAACAGCTGATAAGTTGATAAGGTCAACTATAGTTAACATTGTTGACTAAATCAACTAATTATTAAGGCCAAGCAAAAATGAGTCACTCATCCATTTCTGATGCGATTTTTAAAATCGCACATTCGTACCGTTTAGCCATGCGCTCTTCTCTTAAGGCCAATGAAATTGGCTTAAACGCCATGCATGTTAAATGCCTTAGTTTGATTAATAACAGTCACACTTGCACTGCAAACGATATCGTTAACCTTTTAGCTAGAGATAAAGCGCAAATTGCTCGGTTAATTAAAGAAATGATTGATAACCAATGGCTAACGAAAACGGCAAATCCACAAGATAAAAGAAGTCAGATGTTATCACTGACTGCAGACGGTAAAAAACTCGCTGAGCTGATCGCAAAAACTCAAAATGATGTGAATCAAAAAATGTTGCAAAACTTGCCAACTGAAGACTTGGCCGCATTTACACGCATTGCTGATGTGCTCTTTAATAACCTTAATGACAGTGAAAAATAAGCGGCCTTTTAGCTAAAAAGGCCTTTATCTTAGCCGGTTTTTAGCATGGCAAGCCTCTCCTAGCACCAACCTAGCACTAACCTAGCACTAACCTAGCACTAAGGCTGGTAAGCCGGGCGATACAAGTGCTAATACTTGGCTGTAGCTTTGGCGCAAATAGCCACAAATTTGCTATTGAAACGAATCGAATAACAGATTAAAATGCGCCCAAATTTGAGGGAGTAGCCGTTCTGTCACCATGACAGGAGGTTGTGTCAACATAATTGGTCGAAGACCATGGTGCAATCAACGCTTAGCATTAAGCGTCTGGCGAGACTCGAATGACCACACGCATATAGCTAGGGCTGGGCGTGGGTTTTTCGTGTCTTAACACAACCAGCCCTTGCAGTGCGTTATATTATGTTGTCATTATTTTTACCTTTACTTGCACTCGTTGCAGGTCTTATCGCTTTATCTGTCAGTGCCGACCGGTTGATCGCAAGTTCTGCGACTCTGGCTAAGCATTGCAAAGTCTCTATGTCCTTTATCGGCATGACAGTGGTGGCTTTTGGCACCTCAGCTCCAGAACTTCTCGTGTCCTCTATCGCTGCCCTAAATGGTGCTGGCGAACTCGCTATTGGTAATGGTATTGGCTCTAATATCGTTAATATAGGATTAGTGCTTGGCATTTGTGCTTTACTGGTGCCGTTATCCGTCAAAGTTCATTTCATTCGTCGGGATTTACCCATCCTAATCGCGGCAATCTTATTTTGTGCCCTGTTAATGTCAGACGGTAATTTAGACTTCCAAGATGGCTTATTACTGCTAGTAGCGTTAGCGGCATATTGTGGTTACCTCGCCTTTTTAGTGGGTAAAGGCGAAGCTGACGCAGAAGAAGTTGAGTTTTTAGAAATCTCTAAAAGCCGCTCTGCTGTGGAAACGCTATTAATGCTAAGTGTGCTTTTAGCCGCCTCACAACTGATGGTTTGGGGCGCTGTTGAACTGGCTAAAGCTGCCGGGATCAGTGAGTTAATCATTGGGCTGACCGTTATCGCCTTTGGTACCAGTTTACCTGAGTTAGCCGCGGCCATTGCTGGAGTGCGCCGCGGTATGCATGACATGGTATTTGCAACTGTGATTGGTTCGAATATTTTCAATATTCTTGGGGTGATAGCCTTCCCAGCGCTGTTAGGTGACAAGCAGCCATTACCAGAGTTATTGGTCGCCCGTGATTACCCTATGATGCTGTTACTCACCGCTATCGTCGCGGCGGCATTTATGTTTACGTATTTTAAGCAAAGACGTATCCCTGCTGCAGAAAAAAGCTATACCTTTGGCCGCACTGCGGGGGCGCTGTGTTTAGTCAGCTTTAGTGGCTATATGTGTTACCTCGCCGCCGTGACAATGCAGGCCTAGTTGGCTAGATAAACTTTAGCTAGGTAAACTTTAGCTAGGTAAATATTAGCTAAGTAAACATTGGCTAGATGAGCAAAAGACAAATAACAGTGGGGCTCGAGTGCCCCACTGATCTTTAGCGTTGACTTGCTTAACCCTCTAATTCCTATTCTGTATTTTCTATTCTCTATTTTTTTGATCACTGCCAAGCGCTATCAGGCTTCCAACTCTCTGCCCATATCGGTAATTGCTCCGCAGGCATGGGCCGTGCAATACCATAACCTTGCGCTAGCATGCAGCCCATCGACAATAGCTGGGTTCCATGTTCTATGGTTTCAACACCTTCAGCAATCACTTGGCGATGAAAAGCTCGCGATAAACTAATCACCCCCATCACAATGGCGCGGTCATCAATATCTATCAGCATGCCTTTAACAAAACTCTGATCTATCTTCAGTAGGTTGGCAGGTAAACGTTTAAGGTAAGTGAGTGATGAAAATCCGGTGCCAAAGTCATCAAGTGCAAAGCCGACACCAATATTAATGCACTGCTCCATGGTCGCCAGCACTTGTCCCATGTCCCCCAGCGCGCTGGTTTCTAGTATCTCAAGCTCCAACGAACTAGGTTTAATCAACGGCCGCTGCGCTAATGCAGCTGAGAGTTTGGCAGTAAAATCTTTATGCTGTAATTGTAAGGCGTCAATATTAACGCTGACAGGAATATCAAAGCCTGCAAGGGTCCATGAATACATCTGTGAAAGCGCGGTATCAATAACCCACTCTCCCAACGTGACACTGATGGGATGATTATCAATAAAAGGAAGAAATTCCCCAGGCAGTAGCAAGCCTTTTTCAGGGTGCTGCCAACGGATCAACGCCTCACAACCGATCACAGTGCCTAATTTCATATTCACTTTCGGCTGGTAATATAAAACAAACTCATCTTGCTCAATCCCCCGCTGAATATCATCAATCACCTCAAGGGTACTTTGTAAGAATTTGTCTTTATTGACATCAAACAGATGATAGCGGTTTTTACCACTTTGTTTAGCTATGTACATGGCTTGGTCGGCATGGCGTATCAGTTGGTCAGCACTCACACCATCTTGAGGGTACAAGGTAACCCCAATACTGGTAGACACCTGCAAAATGGACCCAGCAGCTTTAATCGGACAAGTTGCTACCTCTAGCATCCGCTCTAAAACCAACTCACAATCCCGCATGCTTTCTAAATCCACCAGTAAAGCAATAAATTCATCACCACCAATACGGGCCAGAATGTCTCCATCTCGCAGAGTTTCGCTCATTAACTGCGACAACGTAATGAGCAACTCGTCACCGACATTATGGCCATAGGTGTCATTAACGGCTTTGAATCCATCTAAATCAAGGTATGCCACCGCTAAAAATTTTCCGCGTCTGATGCTCTGACTCATTGCATGATCCAGCCGTTCCGCCAGCATGACCCGATTGGCTAAACCTGTTAGCGGATCATAATGGGCAATGTGTTCTAGTTGCTGTTGATGGCGCTTCATTGAAGTGATATCTGAAAACAGTGCGACATAGTTTTGGGTTTGCCCCTCTGAATCTGTAACCGCACTTATGGTGATTAGCTCAGCAAATATGTCGCCGTTTTTACGCTTATTCCACAACTCTCCTGACCACTGCTTATATTCTAATAACGATGCCCACATCCTGTTAAAAAACTCACTATTGTGCCTACCTGAGTTTAAAAAACGTGGGTTTCTGCCAATGACTTCTTCTCGCTCATAACCAGTAATTGCGCTAAAGGTGGCGTTAACATCAATAATGACCCCATCAATATCGGTTATCATGATGCCTTCTCGGGCATGGGTAAATACACTGGCAGCCAGCTTTAACTGCTCTTCTATTTTCTTATTTTTACTAATATCAATAACTTCTATAACTCGCGCATTACAGCCTTTATAAGTAATATTTTTTCCCTTAATGCTTAGCGGGTATCGTGTTCCGTCTTTGCGAAGCCCTTCAGCTTCAAAACTATTTCTATCATCTTGACGCATTCTTGTTTTTACCGCTTCAAGATACTCTTTCGCGATTAATTTCAAACCATCCATACCAATGAGCTCTGAGTAACTGAAACCAGTAATAGTGGATAAACCATTATTACACTCAAGAATACGGCCCTGATCATGGATAACTATGCCGCCATAGGTTGCTTCGCTAAGAGCCCTAAAGCGCTCCTCGCTTTGTTGTAAAGTCGTTTTAGCATCTGCCAAACGTCGATTAAACAAGTGCATATAAAGAATGATACTACTGGCTAACACCACCAAAAAAAGCGCCATGGATAATACGGGGTAGAGCCAGTTAGGGGTTGATGTAGGGCTATCATGATAAATAAAGCCATCAAGGTGGCGAATATCATTGACCAAACCGGCCTTAGCAAAGGTATTTGCCATATGTTGCCAGCGATCTGGGTTCATATGACCAATTTGGATCAAATTAGGCAAAATCAAGTTTTGCATTGCATTGGCTTCATAAAGCAAATGCTCACGGGTTTTATTCACCTGATACCTAGCCATTAATACATCGACTATTTCTTCAGGATTATCCATGGCATAGCGCCAACCTTTGAGGGTCGCTCGCCTCATTGCCGCAACACGTTTTGGGTAATTATTTAACTCAGCTTCAGTAGTGAAAAAAATATCACTATAAAAATCAACTCGATAGCTTACTGGATCAATAATGTCATAGGGGACGTTAGCTTGAGCAAGTACATAGGGTTCATTGGTAATATAGGAGTTAAAAGCATCTACCTTGCCTGTGATTAAATCATCAAGCTGAAAGCTGCTGGGGACGATCTCAAGCTGTGACAAGGAAATGCCTTCATTAACTAACATGGTCAAAAAGTCTGCATCTTTATCCTTATTCGCCAGCATCACTCTTCTGCCAATAAGGTCATGGGCTGAACGAATTCCTGACTCTTTTAACGTCAACAAGATAGATGGCGAATGCTGAAAAATGGCAGCCAAAGCAATAAGCGGCTCACCTAAAAGACGATGGTATAGCACCTCACTGTTACCTACTGCATATAAAGCATTACCCGATAACACTTCGGTTACCGGTAAGTGTTGCGGATCGCCTTCAAGCAAACGAACCTCAAGGCCTTCTTCTTGATAAAAACCCTTTTCTAACGCCGCATAATAGCCGGCGAATTGAAATTGATGATGCCAACGTAACTGCAAATATACGATATCCACTGCTTTTGATGACGCTGTTGATAAAGATTCTGATATTTGGGTTGTTTCGGGCTGTGCTGATTTTTTTACTGAGTTTTTTACTGAGGGTTTGGCAGAGCCTTCAACTAAAGGCTCTGATATTAGCTCTGATATTGGCGCTAATAAGGGGGCAGATAAAGAAGCGGCGAACGAGCTAGATACGCTTACGGTTAACAAAGTCACTAAGACAAATTGCACACACACAACTGCTGCACGACGTATCATCGAAGCATAGATACAATTTCTAAGCGATAATAAACCAAACCACATGCTGTAAACCTTAGCGCTAACAGTCGATAAAGGGGGTTAAATGCTGTACTTAAACCATGAATTTTTTGGTACTGAAATTAAGAAATAAACGGTATTGCCATCGCAGGGAGGGGAATATAACTAAAGCTATAGCGTCTATACATTGCTCTTCTTCCCTGATATTAAATTGATATAAAAATCGACTTAAACCGCTAAAACTTCTTTTTATCTTTGCAGCCAAAACACTGAATAATAAAAGTATAGAAGATAACAACACCTTCGCCATCAGCTTGGTTAGTTTAATCTGAAAAAGTGTCAAATAACGCTAATTTGTGACTGAGGTGTGCTCAAACTGAGTATGAGTAGCTTGGATATGCTGCCAATAAAATATGTTAACCGATAAGATAATCCAGCAAAGACCTTACCGGACTCTGAACTCTGAACTCTCGCTGGAAAAATAGCACTGAGCAGGTGGGCAAGTTAACACATGCCCACACACAGGTTAGCGCTTAACTCAGGCTAGTTTTGCTTCAAAAAATGCCACTGTTCGTGACCAAGCAAGTTCAGCATTTTTCTCATCATAACGGCCGGTAGAGTCATTATGAAAACCATGATTCGCGTTCGTGTACATGTGCATCACGTAATCGACATTGGCCGCTTTTAAATCCGCTTCATATTCTGGCCATGACGCATTAACCCGTTTATCAAGCTCACCCAATTGGATCATCAGCGGCGCCTTGATATTTGGCCGTAACGCTTTGGCCGCTGGCGTGCCATAAAATGGAACCCCAGCAGCAATAAGGTCGCTTTCTATTGCAGCTAAATAATTCACCATATAGCCACCAAAACAAAAACCTACCGCGCCCAGTTTATCGTTAGATTGTTGATGTGATTTTAAAAACTTAGCCGCGGCAACAAAATCATATTGGATTTTTTCACGATCAAGGGTGCGCTGCATCGCTCTGCCTTCATCGTCATTGCCAGGGTAGCCACCTAGCGGAAACAAGGCATCGGGCGCAAAGGCAATAAAGCCTGCTTTAGCCAGTCTGCGGGCCACATCTTTGACGTAAGGGTTTAAGCCTCTATTTTCATGAATAACCAAAACCACAGGGAATTTACTATCAGGGTTTTCTACAGCTTGGGTGGGTAACACTAAATAGCCTCGGCCTTCGCCATGGCCTTGGGGTGACGCAAAGTTCTGATAACTAGCTTTAATATCACTATCGTTAAATGACACTTGCTCGGCTAAGGCATAATTAGGTAATAACGCACTGGTTAATACTGTCATTGAATAGCCCAGCGCCACTAAGCCGGTTAATTTTTTCATAAAAGTACGACGGTCCATACCGCCATGGGCATATTCATCGTACCAATCAAATGCTTCCTGTGGAATATTATTGTTTTTCATAATGTTACCCATATTAAATTAGCGCCACTGGTGCATTAACTTGAATGCTATTAACTTGAATGCTATTAACTCATCGCAGCATTTAGCCAAACAAATGAGAATAACAATCAAAACCATTATGGCTAATTAATATGCGGTAACCTTGCTTAAAAAGCAAACATAACGCTGTTAATTTACTTACACTAAAACATAAGCAAATAACGGCGCACCGATCACCATAGCAATACCGGTAAATATCATGGTCAGGCTGGCCACTACCCCTTCCTCTTGGCCAATCTCAGCCGCCTTGGCCGCGCCCACACCATGGGCAGCGCCGCCTAAAGCAGCGCCTTTGGCCAATGGGCTTTTAATTTTGGCTAATTTAAACACTGGGCCGCAAAGTAACATACCTAGCACCCCGGTAATTAATACTAGAGTTGCCGTTAAATCAGGCACACCGCCAAATGCGCTAGTGGCCTCTATAGCAAAAGGCGTCGATACTGAGCGCACCAGTAAACTGCGTGATAACTCAGGCGGTAAATAAACAAACTGCTCAATCAGCCATGACGATAATAAACCCACCAGCAAACCAGTAATTACCCCAATACTAATAGTGAGCGGATAACGGCCAATTAACTTACGCTCACGGTATATGGGCAGCGCAAAAGCAATGGTCGCCGGTGCAAGCAAAGCACTAAGATAATGGTTATAAACAAAATAAGTCGGTAACGGCACTGAAAAAATCACTACCAACAGCATTAAACTCGCCGGTGTTGAAATAATCGGTGACAACCACCAGTAATGGTAATGGCGATACAAAAACTTACTGCTAAAATAAGCCACTAAAGTCGCTAGCAGGCATATCAGCGCAGCGGTTTGGGATGTCATTAATGGCGATGTCATTAAGGTTAACGAGCTAAGAAATTGCATATTAAACCCCTACCATCTCTGACGATGATAACGAAGCATCTGCTAATATTTTTGTCGCTCTGTTACGCCTTGCGCGGTTTCTACGACGCTCGAATCTAAATACCCTATCGATAACAAAACCGGTGATCACTAACACAGAAATGCTGCCCAGCACTAAGGTGAACATCAAACTAATCCCAAACTCTGCAAACATAGGAGCATAATGGATTGATGCGATAACGGGAGGAATAAAAAACAGCAGTAACTCACCAATTAACCACATTGCCCCCACTGCCACAAACCGCTCGGGTAACCACTTAAATGCCAGCAGAATGTACAAGCAAATTAAGCCAATCACACTGCTTGGTATTGGCAACGCTAGCAGCTCAACCAAAGATTGGGCGCCAAAAGCTAGTCCACACAAGAAAGCCACTTGCAGCAACGCATAAGTAATTTGTTTAAGGTAAAGCACGGAGGAGGTCATAATACATCTGGTTGAATTGGTTTCGATGTGGCTATTTTACCCTTGCAATAAAAATAATGAATATTATTTACCAACTGAATAACTACAGCTTATGTAATGATGGATCTTAAAACCCTGCAATATTTTGTCGACATCGTAAACTGTGGTGGCTTTAATCGCGCTGCAGAAAAAATCCATATTAGCCAACCTGCGCTATCAAAATCCATCACACTGTTAGAAGCCGAACTTGAGCTTACGCTACTCACCCGTGGAAAACGCGGCACAGCCGTAACCCTCACCAGCTATGGCCAACTGGTATATGACTATGCGCAAAAGTTACTCAGCACCAAACAAGCCCTTTTTGATGAAATAGCCTTACTGAAAGGGCTCAATAAAGGGGAGTTAAAGTTAGGCTTAGCGCCACTGGGCAGCGCCGAGCTATTTGCGCCAATTATTGCCAAATATCAGCAACGCTACCCGCACATTAATAACCAGCTGTTAGTCCGCGGCGGGGTACAACAAACCTTAGCATTAAAAAATGGCGAAATAGAGCTAGCAACAGGTATTATCGAGCTTAATCAGGAGTTTGAAGGGATAGCAATTCATACTGAGCCTATGGTCGTGGTGCTGCCAAGTCAGCACCCGCTGGCAAGGCTGCCGCAAATTTCAATCAAAGCACTGGATAACTGCGAGCATATCTTATTTGAAGCTGAGTTTTCGCTGCATGAGATGGTCATTAATGCTTATCAACAGGCCGGTATCAGCATAGAAAGCCCCACCTTAGTGAATCAACCTGAGTTTGGCATTGCGCTGGTGGCTGCTGGTACGGGGATAATGTTATTACCTAAGTTTATTGCCGAGCGTTATCAACTAGAAGGTGTGGTGCAGCGTGAACTTATTGATACCGATTTAAGCTGGAAAATGAATTTATTTTGGAGTAAAGGCAAGCCATTATCTTTTGCCGCAATGGCCATGATTGAACTGGTTAAAGAGCACCTCAAGCAGCTAGCGCTATAAACGCTCAAGTCGAATCACTTTAGATGACATGTCTCGCTATCAAAAAACACGAAAGTGATAATAAAGTGGATCGATTCTAAAGACATTTTTGGACAAACGTTTGCCAGTGATTTTACTAAATGAGCTTTTAACGGATGTTCTGAGGTATTGGAAAATCTCTAGCCAGTTGGCCAAATTCACTCATCCACTACAACATAACCTTTTTATGGAAATAGACTCCATTGCCCCATTCTAACTGATAGCAGGGAATTGACAGGTTTTGACACTGTTTAGCTACGGTGGTTCTGTATACAGTCGGAAATTGCTCACCAAGCACAACCGCTTTTAGAGCTTCGGATATATCAATAAATAGTCCTTCCCCAGCGGTATAATCGACAGTAGAGAGCATGACGATCCTATATTCGTGTTCATCAACATAGTCTTGATCTTTAGTGAATAGCAATCGTTGGGAGTCTACTTCAAAGTATTCATTTATCAGAGGTGTAAGGTCTGGTTCTAGAATACGCTCATCATACTTAAAATTTGACTCATAAATATCTTTAGATGTAATAGCCTCTAAAAGGTTTGAGCTAGCTACTGCCCCATTTTGATCTAAATACTCAATGTCACCATGAAAGAGTTGAAAGTCTGATACAGAAAACTCTCTCAACTTCTCTGTAAGAATGCTTTTATCTATCGCTAAGCAAATTCCTTTATGACTTTCTCCATATTGGGACCACATGCGTGGTTTAGTACAACCTAGTTTAATCTGATTTGGTGTTTGATGATGTTTACAAAATGACAGAAACCCCGCACTTTCCAGCTTATCATTGATAGTTGTGCGTAAGCGTTTAATGTTTTTCTTTTCTATAGTACGTTGTGACTCGTCCCCTCGAGGTATGATACCAGTGATTTCACTAAGCCTTCTTCGATAATCCTGTGGATCATTTGTCGAACGAAATCCTCCGAACCTTAGAGTACTATTTTCTAATATATGCTCAATGGCAGTTTCTTTTTTTGTATAGTGAAATACTAGCTCAGGATTGTTTAGAAACCTCTCTGCTTCTATGTTCTCATCCGACTTCAATCGCCCCATTAGTGTCACCTATATCACTGCTATTTTTATATTGATAACAGATTACATGCATAAGAGAAATGAGGTCAAATTGTTCTGGTTCACATCCTCTTTGATCAAGGGCTAAACTAAAATGGGCATTAACGTGTTACGACCACTAACTTTATACTTCATTAAAATTGGCTCAGTTACAGCAGGCCATAACTTCAATCTAACCAATTGCCTGCCGCAGGCTTTTGTGCAAGCACGACTGTTACACGCTACAAGTTCATCCCTGAAAGCTCGGCCATGGCGTCCATGTCATGGACGGTCACAGCCGCGCTTACACCGGAATTTTCACCTCTTCGATTTAGCCTTATATATTGCAACAAGTAAAAGCCAAATATCAAAAGCTAAACAATCTATAAATCTAAGAAAGTAAAAGGCTAAAAGGCTCAATTTGAATTGAGGTCATCGAGAAAAGGCCGTGAGCTTGGCATGGATGCCAAGCTAGCTTTCGTTAGGCCATGGATGGCCTATCGGAAGCGTTAGGTTTTTTCGACAATGACCGAAGTTAGCAACAAACGAAGTCAGAAGCTGGATCAATCCCCATCGAAAATCATGCGCTTTTCAGCATTTTTCGTTAGGGGCGGCAGGGCCTAATTCTTTAACAAGGAGTATAGAGGGTATTGCTGTTGATACCCTTTTGGTCTGGTGTGGGCGAAGCGCCACGACTTTGATTTGTTCAAAATGGCCAACTAGATTTGGGGCATAAATGCGTTACAGCCACAAACCTTATACTTCGTTTGTATTGGGGTGTTTACGGTAATACTTCACTTCAATTTAACCAATTGCCTGCCGCAGGTGCTGTATAGAATATACGAATGTCGCGATCACATGGTCAATGATGTTCCAGACATCATAATGACATTTCCCATATCCCTATCGGTCAGATGTGAAAGGGCGACCTTATGTGCAGATACAACTGCGAGACGCTGCACTCTTTGTATAAATAAAGCGCCCATCTCGATGCTTTATCATCGATCGTTTTTACATAATGAAGCGCACATAAAACTAAGACAAAAAGTGAAAAATAAAATCAGCCGTCACAATTAAGGTTAAGCAACTGGTTTTTTATTGATGTTAAGATAACAAGATAGTTCCCAAAAAAAATATACAGCCCATTAATGTTAAGGACAACTAATGACCGTTTGTGTAAACACCGCTAAATTACTCTGTTTTTTATTATTACTAACTAGTCAAAGCTATGGCTATGCTTCCTCGTTACTAGACATTACTGCGCCTAAAAAAGTCACTAGTACAACTCCCTCAATAGCAAAATTAATCAAAGACACCATAGATGATTCACCACAGCCATTTAGTGGCAGCGTCATTTTACTAGAAAATGGTAAGCCACTGCTCAAGTTACAAAAAGGCAAAGGCATTAGCCAAGATTCTAGCTTTGTTATGGCATCTCTTTCTAAACAAATTACCGCCACTTTGATTTTGCAAGCTGTCGATGCTGGTCAGCTCGACTTAAAGGGTTCACTGAATACTTATCTTTTTGATGAGGCAGCCCTTAATCAACCCAAGCAGCGCAACAGCATTGAGTCGAGCTCAAACGAAAATACTGATTTTGCTCCTAAACGATATGACGAAAGAATTACCATACATCACCTCCTGAATCACACCTCTGGAGTTGACAAGTTAGGCCAGCCCAATAAATTTGAACCAGGCAGTCAATTTCAATACTCTAACTTGGGTTATTCTGTTTTAGGGCAACTACTCGAACAGGTAAACCAACAATCATTTGCTCAACAGATTGAGCAGTTTTCACAAAATAATGAGCTAGACGAGCTTTATGCAGAAGTGGGCAGTATTGATAGTATTCGACGAAAAGTGACTTCACTGGCTGTCGGATTAAATGAATCAGATGTTCTTACAGCTTCAGACCTAGTGATTGACGAAGCGCTTCTGCCTGCTGGAGGCTTAATTGCATCCACAGAAGCTTTTGCTTCATTTCAGCATAAATTACATTCTGGTAAGTTTATCAGCCCCAAAAGCTATAAGCTTATGACACAGTCTCATACTAAAATTAAATTTTTATGGCCGGACATGAGTTATGGCTACGGGCTTAGGATCAATAAAGAAGATGGCATTTTAGAGTACAGCCATACTGGCTACTTATCGGGTTACATGTCTATGTCACTCCACTACCCAGAATATAATGTAGATTTGGTCATGTTAGAAAACATATCCTTAAATCTAAATGATCTCAGCCGCGTCTTCGAGCTTCACACCCAGATACGACAAGCGATTCGTCGGAGTTTATCCAGCAACAAACGATAACGCCTCTGTAAACATTAACTCCCCGATAAATAAAGTGAAACGCTCAAAATTAACTCATCAAGATTAACCAGCCAAGTAGCATGGCTGGTTAATCTTTTAAGCAGACAAACTAAGCAAACCAGTGCAGCAAAAGCTAAGCAAAAAACTTTAGTAACAGAAATTTAGTAAAAAAGTTTAGTAAAAAACTAGCTCAAGCTTTTAGCCAAGTCCTCAATCGCATTGAGCGCATTAGCTAACTGCGCATTTGATAAGTATGGCGCAGGGCCAAAGCGTAACTGATTGCCGCGACTGTCACATAAAATGCCTTTCTTCCCCAGCTCCACAACCCATTGATTGGCTTTGGCGGTGGTTAAAGACAAAAAACCGGCATTATCAATGATGTTATGTGACGGCAAAGCTAAAACGTCACGGCTTAAGCCCATAGTTTCAATCCCTTGCCATAAAGCGCTAATTTGTTGCAGACTTATCGCCCTAAGCTTGATGTCAGTAAGCTTATGTTGCTCAAAAAAATCAAACACTTCAGCGGCGCGGTAATGGCTGACAGGATCATAAGTCGAGCCTGCAAAAGCGCTTTGACCTGGGCCATAACCCACTTTGCCCGGTACATGATCAAGTACCTCAAATTCAGCATACCAGCCAGTGATAATCGGGCTGCCCTGATAATCTGCAGGAATACGCAGCATGCAATTGCCCTCACCTGCCTGACAGTATTTGTAGCCACCAGCCACGATAAATGCCGAGGTGAGCTGCCAAGCATCGAGATTAAATGGCACTACATTAAGGGCATGATAGGCATCAACCAAACAAGGGATGTTTAAATCTTGTGCCGCTTTTGCCACCAAGCCAACGTCGTTAAATATCTCACTGGTGCCAAAAAATACTGCTGATAACATGACGGCATCGGTATCGCTATCAAGCTTGTTGATGATGCGCTCAGCTAAAGTGTCACTTGGTTGCACCTCAACCACTTCAATATCAACATTGATGTCTTGTAAACGGCTCAGCTGACGCCTCAAGGAGTGAAATTCACCATCTGTGGTGACAATCTTAATCGGGCGTTTAAGGGGCTGTTTAAAGCATTGCAAGTCGGACAAAAAGCGTAAAATCAGTTCATGGGTTGAAGCGCCTAAGGCAATTTGCGCTTGGGGCTCACCCAATAAACCACGGTAAAAGTCACGCACGCGGTCGGCTTTTTCAAAGGCTAATGACCATTTTTCATCTATGTGTTTTGCGGCATCATCAAAGCACTTTACTAAGCCCTGCTTGGCTACATCAGGCCAAGCTTGATGAGAGTGGCCCGACAATAAAATACGCTCGCTAACCTTAAAGCTTTGATAGTGAGTTTGTAGTGTTAGCGCCAAATCCTGATCCATGCTTGCTCTCCAAAACCGATTATTGTTATTCGTATTCTTGTGTTATTTGTAACTGATACTATTACTAATATTGCTACTGATACCGAGACTGATATTGTAGCCCGTACTCATACTCGAATTTTGCTAGCAGGGTTGTAAATATAGCAGTAAACCCGTTATCAAATTTACAGATGGGTGCGTAGCTCAAACAGCTCAGGAAAAAAGCTAATATCCAAGGCTTTTTTCAAGAAGCCCACCCCAGATGAGCCGCCCGTCCCCATTTTATTGCCAATTATGCGCTGCACCGTATACATATGCTTAAAGCGCCACTGCTGAAAACTGTCTTCGATATCAATTAACTTTTCGGCGAGTTCATACAGCTGAAAATGCTCGTCGGCATTTTGGTAGACGTTTAGCCACGCATTTAACACTGAATCATTACGCTCATAGGGCTGGCTAAAATCACGATTTAACTGCAATGCTTCAATGCTTAGGCCACGCTCATGCAATACTTTTAAAGTGACATCATACAAACTAGGCGCTTCGAGAATTTGTGTTAACTCTTGATGCACCACAGGATCGCTTTCATGTACTTTAAGTAAAGCGGCGTTCTTGTTACCCAATAAAAACTCTAGCTTGCGATAACCATAAGACTGAAATCCCGATGAGTGGCCTAAGGCATCACGAAATTTAAGGTAATCCACAGGGGTCAGTGTTGAGAGGATATTCCACGACTGAGTTAACTGGTTAAAAATCTGTTTTACCCGAGAAATTACTTTAAAGGCATGGCCAAAATCGCCCTGCTGGATATTGGTAATCGCCACACTGAGTTCATGCCCTGCGAGCTTGAGCCACAATTCACTGGATTGATGGATCACAATAAACAACATCTCATCATGTTGATCTGATAATGGCTGCTGCGCCGACAACACCTGATTTAACTGTAGATAATCGCCATAGGACATATCATCTTTAAAGTCGGTGTGGATATCCTCTTCCATCGCTCGATAGTTACTGTGGGGACAACTCATGTTTATCGCTCCTGTTATTATTTTTATGCTTCAAAAAACGATTTATTTAATCACGAACACTCACTCAAGTCAGTGAGGAGCCAATATTAACGCCGCTGTTGACTGTACGTTTGAGTTAACACTGGCGTTACAAGTGGCGACAACAAAACTGACAGTTCAACCGATAACGAAACCAACAGCCATAGTCCAAAAGCCAGTTAATTGATCAAACACACAGAGATGATTAACTGAATCAATTTTGACAAAGCACACAAAACACGCATATCTTTACAGTATAAAGTTTACACCGTAAGGATTAGCTTTTTACTTTGCCTTACTCGTTCAAGCCTTATCTGTTCAAAGGGACACAAGGGATTAATACCGCAAGCTGATATAAAACAGATTGATACAAACCATGGAGCTGAAACCACAATGACTGATTTTGATGCAATTGTAATTGGAGCAGGGAATGCAGGCTTAACCGCTGCAACCACCTTGCAAAGAGGCGGAGCAAAAACATTATTGCTAGAACGCCATAATATTCCTGGAGGTTGTGCCACCTCTTTTGTGCGCGGTAATTTTGAATTTGAAGTGGCTCTGCACCAACTTAGCGGCATGGGCACTGAGCAAAATCCGTTTATCATGCGTCAAATCTTCACTGAACTGGGCATCATGGATCAACTTGATGTGGTTGAAGAGCGCGAGCTATATCGCTTTGTGATGCCATCAGCTAACGGCGCTAAGCCTGAAATTGATATTACTTTGCCTGCACATTGGAAAGCGCTGCGTAAAACACTAGCGAGCCACTACCCAGAAGAAGCAGACAATATTGGCCAGTTTTTAGATTTATGTGAAGGCCTTGCCATGGAATGCTTTATGGTCATGCCAAAAGTAAGGCATTCCAATGATGAAGCCCTATTAAAAGCCAGTTGCCCGCTATTTGTAAAATACGGTTTAAAGCCAGCTAAAGAGATACTCGATGGCATACTGACGAATAAAGATCTCAAAGCCGTTATCGCCGCCTACTGGTGCTATCTGGGTTTACCGCCAAAAGACTTTCCATTTCGCGACTTAGCAGTGATGTTATATGCCTACGCATCATTCAAACCTTGTCATATTAAAGGCGGCTCACAAGCTATTTCTAGCGCCTTATTGGAATCATTTCTTAATGCGGGGGGTGAGGTTCGTTTTAACTGCGGCGCTGACAAAATTATCACTGAAAATAACCAAGTAGTTGGGGTTAAAACTGAGCACAATGAGATATTTACCTGTAAGCAAGTTATCTCCAATACCAGCCCATTGCACACCTTCAATGAACTGCTGGATATCCCAACCCCGAAACAAGCCGCTTTTGATATGAAGTCGCGCCGTATTGGCACCTCTGCTTTTGTGCTTTATCTAGGATTAGATTGCTCCCCTAGTGATATTGGCGTGACTGCGGCATCCAACTTTATTATTGATGATCGAGACGAAGAAGTGGCTCATCAGATCATGCAATCGTTAACGCCGCCAAAACACACCATGATGACCTGCTATAACCATGATGACCCAAGTTTTGCCCCGCAAGGTAAGTCGGCATTATCTTTACTTTGTTTGCAATATGGTGAGCCTTGGCAAGCACTCAGCCCTGAAGATTATGCTCGCACCAAATACGAGTTTGCAGAAAAGCTACTTGATCACGCCGAGCGAGTATTCCCGAATATTCGTGAGCATATTGAAGAAGTAGAAGTGGCCACGCCATTAACCATGATGCGTTACTTAAATACGCCCCATGGGGCGATTTATGGTTTCCAGCAAAATACCCAAGATGCCAATATATTTCGTCGCCGCGTCAGTGAAGTAGCCGGTCTCAACTTAGCAGGTTGCTGGAATGGCATGGGCGGCTTCCAGCCAACCTATATGGTCGGTCAAAGCACCGCCAAAGAAGTACTCAAGCAATTATCAAAGCCTAAAGCAGCCTCACAACCACAACAGGAGTTATCACATGCCTAATTCAGTCATCGAAAAAGAGAAGCGCCCCGTGGTGAATATTTTGCATGCGGTCGACGGTTACAATGAAGCGCTAGCTCAGCAAAAAACCTTGTATCAAACAGGCACCGACTTTAACGAACAAAAAGGCAATGTGGCGCAAACTATCGCGCGGTTACACCCTAAAAGATTGCAGCTCACTGTCAGTGAGGTGATTGTCGATACCCCAAGCACAGTCACCTTGCGCTTAACTTCAAACACCCAAACCCTGCCGCCATTTCAGGCTGGCCAATATATTAATTTATTTGTCGATATTAACGGCACTAAAACCGCTAGACCCTACGCCATTTCGTCAGCGCCGCAGCAGCGAGATTATTATGATTTAACCATCAAACGGGTTGAAGGCGGCTTTGTGTCTAACTATTTATTAGACCAAGTGAAAACGGGCGATAGCTTTGAAAGCACAGGCCCCATGGGCACCTTTTACCATAACCCGCTATTTCACGGTGATGACTTAGTCTTCATTGCGGGCGGTTCGGGCATCGCTCCTGCCAGAAGCATGATCAAAGACATTGTTGCCAACACCTTAGTTGAGCGCAAGAAAAACCAAAAGTTACATCTTATCTATACCAGCAGTTATCAATCTGATGTGATTTTTGATGAAGAGTTAAAGCAACTTGAAACCGAGCATGATTTTCTGCGCATCAGTTGGATTATTACCCGCCCTAACGAGCAATACCAAGGGATGACAGGACGGATTAATCTTGAGCGGCTGACACAATTGTTAGGGGATGACGCTGAAAAATTACAACAGAAGATGTTCTATGTATGCGGCCCCACCAGCTTTCATGACCACTGCGCTGAGCAATTAAGGCTACTTAACGTCAAAGCCAGACGAGTACGAATAGAATGTAATGGCCCGCCTAAAAACCCACAAAACTTAGCGGGATGGCCGAGCAATGTTAACGCCTCAGATGTGATTAAGGTGACGATTAAAGGCCAAGGTAGTTTTGAAGCCAGAGTGGATGAGCCATTACTCAACAGCATGGAGCGTCATGGCTTTAGCGCCGAAAATGCCTGCCGCTCAGGTGAATGCAGCTTATGTCGAGTGAAGGTGTTAAACGGCGCGGTATTTAACCCCGCGGAAGCAAAACTGCGCTCAACCGATGAAGCGTATGGCTGGTGTCACTCCTGTGTGGCTTTTCCCTTAAGCGACATTGAAATTATGATTTAAGCTTGAAATAAACCGAACTGGCGTCAGCTAAATATTGTTTTAAGTTAACACCTTGCGGTAACTGAATATGGCCTTCGGTCATCAGTGCCGCCATACCATGGACCATAGCCCAAGCGCCAATTGCTTGGGCTTTTACTTTTGAGCTATCTTCACTTTGCAAGGCAAAGGCGGAGCGAAGTAAATTAAAAGGTCGCCTTAGTTGCGCATTTTCACTACGGGGGTCAGTCGGTGAACTTGGCTGTGATGCAGGCGCTTTTACTCCTGAGGTATCAACTTGACCTAACATCAAACGGTATAGTTGTGGATTCGCCATAGCAAACTCTAAGTAGCTAACCCCATAAGCCAATACCAACTCACCCGCTACCGCAGCATCATTTTTATCTAGATGCGCCGTGCAGGTTTCCATCGCATCAGCCATAAGTACAAAACCCGATTCAATGACACTGCTTAGTAATTGATTTTTGTTCTTAAAATGCGCATAAGGTGCCATATGAGAAACCCCCACTTCAGCCGCTATCGCCCGCAGTGACAAGGCATTAGTACCATCGCGTTGCAAGATAGTATTCGCAGCAGTAATCAAAGACGCCTTTAAGTCGCCGTGATGATATTGTTTATCACTCATAAAACTCACACACCTTAAGCCTAATTTGGTTAATTATTATAATGAGGGCAACGTGAGAAATCATTAGAAATATATAATAAATCCAATATCTTGCTTTAAATTAGATGACGAGTTTAACAATAATGCTTGTTCCCAATAGCCAAAAAGCCTATTTAACGATTAGCGCGACTGTCACACAATAGTTTTTATTCCCCGCTCAACAAGCCGCAGCCCCTTGTTTGAGATCGCAAATCCGCCAAACAACACAGGCTCTTTGAAATCAAGGGCTTTGAAATAACGACAATGTTATAAATTGATTTAAAATAACACCTTAGCCTAAGACTTATAGTGCATTAGGCTTGTCATGCCGTTTTATTGCTCAATCGTTAAGGTTAATCATCATCCTGAAAACGATCAGCGATTTTAATAAACTCTCCTTGAAGAGCATTAAAGGCATCCGTTATTTGTGGGTCAAAATGAACTCCGCGGCCTTCTTTGATGATGGTTGTTGCCTTTTCATGGGTAAAAGGCGGCTTGTAAACCCGGCGACTAATAAGCGCATCATAACAATCGGCAATGGCCATAATCCGTGCGGATAAGGGGATATCTTCTCCAGCTAAACCTTCTGGATAGCCGCTGCCATCCCAACGTTCATGGTGGCTATAAGCTATCTCTTTGGCGATGCTCAAGTAGCTTGAAGTGCCGTATTCGATTTCAGCATTTTCCATTGCCAACTTGCCATATTCGGCATGTTTTTTCATCTCAACCCATTCACCATCATCAAGCTTACCAGGCTTTAGTAATACCGCATCGGGCACTCCGACCTTACCAATATCATGTAACGGAGCAGACTTAAATAATAGGTCAATGTAAGCATCATCAATACTCGTAGAATAGGGTGAGTTTTCTCTTAAATATTCCGCTAATGCTTTAACGTAATATTGAGTGCGACGAATATGTTTGCCCGTTTCGTTATCTCGAGTTTCCGCTAACGATGCCATACAATAAATAGCGACATCTTGAGTTCGAGAAATTTCAGCCGTTCGTTCAATCACTTTTTCTTCTAAATCATGATTTTGCTCTGTCAGTGCTCTATTTGCCGACGTTAAGGCTAAATGGGTTTTAACCCTCGCTCGTATAATAGGAAGGCTAAAAGGTTTGGTTATGTAATCTGCAGCGCCCAACTCAAAGCCTAAAATCTCTTCTTCTACTTCAGCCTTTACCGTCATAAAAATTAGCGGTACATTGGCAGTATCAGGGTTACTTTTTAACTTTTTACACACTTCATAGCCATCTAATCCAGGCATTAAAATATCCAGCAAGACCAAGTCAGGCATAAAACCTTTGGCAATGCGCTCAAGCGCCTGCTCACCATTTTTAGCAACCGAGACTTGATATTCACTCCCCAAAAAATCGACCAATACGCTAATGTAGAATGTTTCATCATCAACAATTAATATTTTATCTTTAAGGTACTGTGACATTTTCTGTTTCCTGTTCTGATTGTGCTATGACTTGGGCAATTATTTCTCTGGCATTATCAAATTCAAACTCATTGACCTGTTTGGTAAGTTGTTCAATCAGGTGGTTATCTATCTCACCATCTAGGGCTAATATTTTTTCTTTCGCTTGTGGGTTTCCTGCGGCTAACAACTCATCAAGCGGTGATAAAAGCGTGCTTAAATTGGCTGATACTTTGAACGGCGGTGGTTTTATATCGGTATTATTACTGAGGGATTTATTAATCCATTGGCATTGCTCAAGCCCTGCTAGTAATAAGGAAAAACTATCTACAAAAGCTTGCCATTCAGGGGCCTCAAAAGGAGATGGATGGCTATGCAGTTGGCTTTCTAAGTTTGCCGATACTTGCTCTAATTGCTTAGCGCCTATGTTGCCAGCAACACCTCTTAGAGTATGAATCGCACGTATGGTTGATTTTAAATCACCAGCTTCTTGATAGCCCAGCAACAACTGCAACTGATCTTTGTGGCGTTGATAAAACTCACCAATAAGTTGTGCATACAACTGTTGATTTCCCCCTAAACGCTTAATCCCCCATTGCACATCGACCCCTTCTATTGCAGCAAGCGCCATATTTTGCGGCTGAGTATTAATTTGGCTTTGCTTATGGGTAAGGTAGGGACTAAGCGCTAAATACAGCTGGTCGGGTTCAACTGGTTTAGGCAGGTGAGCGTTCATCCCAACTTGTAAGCACTTATCGCGATCCCCTTTCATCGCATGGGCGGTCATGGCAATTATCGGTAGCTGATTTTTATCAAAACGGCTGCGGATGATTTCGGTGGCTTCGAAACCATCCATAATCGGCATTTGTACATCCATCAACACAACATCGAATGTCTGCTCATCAATCATATCTACAGCTTGCTTACCATTGTCTGCCACCGCCGAGGTTAACCCCATACGCTGTAAAAATTCAGTCGCGACCTGTTGATTAATGTGCTGATCTTCCACCAATAATACATGCCCCTCTAGCTGCTCAATGGTATTATTTGCTGTTACTTGCGCCGTTGGCTGCGAGGGGTCAAAGATTTTCATCAAGGTGTCAAATAGTACCGATGCATTGAGCGGTTTAATTAAAAATGCATCCAGCAAATCATTTTCAACTTCTTGCATCACATCTTCTCGTCCGTAAGCTGTAACTAAGATAATTGACGGTTGCTTACGCAGCGGTAAATATTTAATGCTGCGGCTGGCTTCAAGACCATTCATTTTTGGCATTTTCCAGTCCATTAACACCAACTGATATGGAGTCTCATCTTCCATATTGTTGATCACACTGAGCATTTCAATGGCTTGTGCGCCATTGGCTGCTACATCAACGTCAAACGAAAATGACTCCAAAAGCTCTTTGTGAATTTGTCTGGCATTGTCATTATCATCGACCACAAGCACTTTCATCCCTTTCAGGGAGGCGCATTCGGTAATGGCAGATTTTCGACTAGAAGTATTGTTCGCCAATGAAAAACTGAGTCTAAAACTAAAGGTGCTACCTTGATCTGGTTGGCTGGTGGCAGAAATATCACCTTGCATTAATTCCACTAATTGCTTGCTGATGCTCAAGCCTAAGCCTGTACCACCATGAAGCCGAGTAATGCTGCCATCAGCTTGAGTAAAGGCATTAAAAATACTGTTTAACTTTGCTGGCTCAATCCCTGTGTCTTTTACTGAGAATTCGATGGATACCTGCTCGTCTGTTTGCGATAGCATTTGAGTACGCAGCAATACCTCGCCTTTTTCGGTAAACTTAATCGCATTTTGAGTTAGGTTGATGAGTACTTGCTCAATCCGTAACGCATCACCAATGATTGTTTCAGGTATTTTAGGGTCTAACTCAAACAGTAACTCAATGCCTTTCTCGGCTGCTTTTATCCCCAATAGATTGGCAATATTGGTAAAGACTTCATGTAAGGGGAACTCATTCTGTTCAATTTCGAGTTTACCGGCCTCTACTTTTGAAAAATCGAGTATGTCATTGATTATCCCCAGTAGACTTAAAGAGGCCCGCCTGATTTTTTCAGAATAATCCTGTTGTTTATTATTCAGTTCTGTACCTTGCAATAAATGCGTCATACCAATGATGGCATTCATAGGGGTGCGAATTTCATGGGACATATTGGCAAGAAACTGACTTTTAAAAGCGCTCGCCTGTAATGCATCACGCTTTGCCTCCTCAAGCTTTATACTACTTTGTTTTAATTTAAGCCGTGCTTTATTAAGTTTTCTATTCCAAACAAGGGTATACACTATCATTGGCAGCAATATGCCACAGGTAATTAAGATAGCCCGCCAAATCTGATAATGATTGTCCTGATGTTCAAACTGCACAGAAAACCACTTATTTTCGATCGCTTGCTGTTGCTGAGGGCCAATTCTCGCAATAGCAAGATTGACAATTTCCAACAATTCAGGCCAATCTTTGCGAATACCGATTGATTGTTTAAAGGTATAAGGCGTGGTGGCGGTCACTTTTACATTACGAATACCGAGTTCTTCTAATGTCCAAGATGAGGCATTTAAATTGCCAATATAACCATCTATCTCACCAGCGCTCAGGGCAATCAGTGCCTCTTTATTGGATGAAAATGGTACTAAATTAAATTGCGGATAATCGATCTTCAAGGTCTCTTCGATGGCATAACCTTTAACCACACCGACTTGCTTATTATCAAGGTCATCAAGACTGGTTACAAAACGGGTATCTTGATGAACTAACACCATATATGGACTTTCCAAATAAGGGGTCGAAAACAGCATCACCTCGCGCCGCTCAGGAGTGGGGGTTACTGCAGGTAAAATATCTAACTCTCCAGCGGAAAATTCTGCCAACACTTGGGGCCAGGGCTTGTTAACTGGGGGAGTAAACTCTGCACCAATTAAATGTGTCAATGTGGACATCACATCAGCTGAAATTCCAGAATAAACGCCCTTATCATCAATAAATTCAAAAGGCGGCCAGCTGTTATCGACGCCTAATCGCCAAATTGGGTTAGCCTCCAACCATGCATGCTGTTTTTGAGTAAAAATAAGTGGGCTGCTAAATTGGCTTTCTTGATTGATCCAATCGGTATGTATCTGCTGCCTTTTTGACACACTCATCGAGTCGAGGGCTTTATTGATAATACCAACCAAGGGCTGCCACTCGGGATCTTTATAAATGGCAAACCTTTGATGGGCTGGGGCAAACAGAGGATCGCCACTAAAGGTTAAATTAGTTAGCTGTAAACTATCCATAAGCCAAGTAACAACCGCTTGATTACCAATATACGCATCTACAGTACCGAAAGAGACCGCTTTCAATGCCTCTTCAGTTGTAGAAAAGGTCACTAGATTAATTTCGGGGTGTTTATTGCTAATTTCATCGACTAAATAAAAGCCTTTCTCTAATGCTAATGTCTTGCCATACAATTCACTCAGTTTGGCATAACCCTGGGAACCGGCTTTAGAAACAATGACCTTAACAGCACTAAAATAAGGCGAACTAAACCACAGGTTTTTGGCACGGTCTGGATTTTTTACTAACGTTGCCCCGACTTTTAAATTACCAGAGCGAACCGAAGTTAACATATCTTGAAAACTGCCAAACACCCGCGGGACAAAACTCACCCCTAACTGCTTTTCAAACAGGGTTAAATAGTCATGTAAAATTCCCGAATGATCACCATTAGGGCTGATAAAATCCACTGCAGGCCAACGACCATCGACACCAATAGGAATAACAGGGTTAGCAGCAAGCCATGCTTTTTCTTCTTCAGTTAGAGAAATCGTTGGCAGTGTCACTGATAACGGTTCGGCTAAATTTTGATACTCCCAATGAAAACCACTCCACTTTGCTGAAATAGCATCTTTTTTTATTGTTATCAATTTGCTGTATGCCTGCATCTATTGATTTCAATAATTGGAAATTCCCCTTATTTACCGCGGCGCGATAAGGGTGGGAATATAACGCGGATTCAATGGGTTTAAATTTAGTTGTTGAAGGGGTTTGCTTTAAATACGTATCAAGATAAAGCGGCTGGCAGATAAACAAGCTTATTTCGCCATTAATTGCAGCATCAAATAATGCTTGATAACCTTTGAAAGTCCTGATGTCGGCATTGGGAAAATATTGCTTTAGCCAATTGTGATGGAAGCTGTTGTGGGTAACACCAATAGAGTAGTTAGCTATTTGCTTAATAAACTCAACATCTTGCTCTTGGGCGTTAGCAAATAAAAAATATTCACTATGTAACAGTGGCGCAGAAAAAGACATGCTTTTAGCGCGTTTTTCATTTTGAAATACCCCAGCCAGCAAATCGACTTTATTTTGCGCTAACCAAGTTTGCCCTTCTGCATTGGTACCTGGTACAAACTCGACAGCTTGGCCTGTGGTTTGCGACCATGTACGCCAATAATCAATTAGAATACCATCAGCTTGGCCTTTATCATTAAGGTACTGCAACGGAGTGCTATCAGTACGGTAAGCAATACGCACAACTTGAGCATCATTAGCTGTTGGTTTTGCTGACACCGTGGCGTGACTGAACAAAGGACAAAAAATCCCGAGCAATAGACAAGCTAACCTCAATTGCATTGCAAAGTGGCTTACTAAAAGCAGATGAGGCATCCTTGTGAAGCGACTCATGCTAACTCCCTGTATGAGCTTAAAATATTAAATCCCTGATGTGCTTACCTGCACTAAATTAATCTTAGCACTCAAATGGCCTGATGCAATTTAGACGCTTTTAAAGCACCTAATTAACCGCTACGGGCGATAAAACGGCTCGCCTAATATTATCAAGCGCTTCACGGCAATAAATTTTCATCTGTAACACCATTTTGCCTTTGCAGCCTGAGATAACTATTTGGACAAAAACATTCTTAGCTAAAATGCCATTAAAAATAAGTCTTGGTAAACTGTAATTTGATGCCGTACCCCCTAAAAAATAAGCGAACAAACATCGCAAAAATCGACTCTGTGACCACAAATATACAAGGTTAAATGCATTTGAGCGTTAGGATTTTCAAGCTATGATACTCGCCGCATTAAACGCCTTGTATTGAATTAAACCAAGTAGAACAGCCCCCTCACAACCCAATCAGTGGGCTAAAATAAATAGCAGCCGCACAGATCTGAACGCCGCTATGGGCACCTCGTGGCCAGCAGCCCAAATTGGCTTGGCCTATCGAGCAGGCTTAGAAAAAAGATCAACTGAATTAGTGACCTTACTCAATCACTTTAAAATTGAAAACCAGCAATCTGTGGTCATGCTGGCAAAATTACAGTCTGGTCAAACTGCTGAAGATATTGCCAATGAGTGGATTGAGTCTCATCAAAATACGATTTTAGAGTGGCTTACAGGGTTTAATTTACCTCAAAAAGATAAACAATAAATAACGCTAAACAGCGTTTTACCCAGCCACTAAAAAAGCGATCCTAACGGCTCGCTTTTTATTGCTTCAAGCAGTGAAGATAGATCCAAAGCTCAGACTCAAATCAAGGTATTTGTAAATCATGACTCAAACGAGTGACAGTGTTAGCCTGAGTCGTTTCAAGCTATAATGCGCTTCACATTAAACGCCTTGTTATTAAATAGAGCCAAGTAGAACAGCCCCATGAGCCCAGAACGTTTAGCCCGAATAAATCAGATGCTTGATAATCGCCAAGTCGACCTCACGGTTTGTCTCGATAAAGTCCATAAATCGCAAAATATTGCAGCCGTGGTTCGCACCGCTGATAGCGTTGGCATCCATCAAATTCATGCGGTTATGCCCGATAACAGCCTTTGGGTTTCAGGCAATACCGCATCGGGCAGTCAGCAGTGGGTTAATACCGTCAATCACCGCAGTTTTGATGATGCAAAGCAGGTATTTAAAGCGCAAAAAATGCAAGTGCTTGCCACCACATTTTCAGATACGGCAGTGGATTTTCGCGAAATAGATTATACCCAACCAACGGCTATCATCATGGGTAATGAACGCGATGGTGTTAGCGCTGAAGCCATCGCCGCAGCCGATCAACATATCATCATCCCCATGATTGGCATGGTGCAATCACTGAATGTATCAGTAGCTGCTGCGCTGGTAATGTACGAAGCCCAGCGTCAACGCCAACAGGCTAATATGTACGGTAGCCGCCAGCTGGATCACAGCTACTGCCAAACCATGTTATTTGAACAAGGTCACCCAATATTCGCCAAGGCCTGCCGTAGAAAAAACATCCCTTATCCTGCCATCGACCTGCAAGGGCAAATTGATGCCAGCGATGAATGGTGGCAGCGCATGCGCGCACCAGATCCACAAGCTGAGCTCGGTTAACATTCACCTTTGCTGACATTAAACAAGATAAGAATATCCCCCCAACACTGAGGCCTAGGGTCTCAGTGTTGTCAGCTCCCCTTACTCAATAAACATCCTCTAGCGGCTCTTTGATAAATAAAACCTCAGTTGTGAGCCACTTAACCGCTAACAGCGTCTATGCTTATTATTGTAAATAAAAATTACTCACATAAGGAAATAGCCATGGGGATAACTGCTATGAATCATTCAAGGGTAAAATTAACTGGAGTTGCCTTAGCAACACTAGTTGCGCTATGTGGTTGTCAATCAACCTCCTCTGTCATCAGCGCTAAAAAAGACCTCGATATCAGCGTGACACAAAACACTGGCAGGTGCGTGACTGATAATAATGCCAATATCGGCTCACTCAGTGTATTTGCAGCCAATACCCTATCAGGCTATATCGTTGATAATAAATTTGACCAATATGCTAAAGCCCGTATTCAGCAATACCAAACCGACATTGTCATCAAAGATATATACCAAAGCGAAGATGACAGCTGGAGTCAACTTTGTGTCAGCACCCAATTAGATATGACCTTTACCGATAAAGCAAATGCCAGCAAAACATTAACGCTACCTCTATATTTGTCGTTAGATAAAGGCAGCCCTGTACTTGAGATCCACAGCAATAAAACCGATATAGAGTCAGTAAAAGCCAGTGTCTTTCAAGATAATGCTCGCCCAGGTAAGGCGACGCTGGTGATGAAATGGGTCACCCAATGGCGAGAAGATAATCAAGGTAAAGAGCAGCAGCTTTGGAACGGCGAGCTGTTATCGTTTACCTTTGACGATAACGGCCAAATAAGTGTAGATGGTCAATCAGGCCAGCCCTATGTCAC
Source organism: Shewanella sp. UCD-KL21 (assembly GCF_001957135.1). Classification (GTDB taxonomy): domain Bacteria; phylum Pseudomonadota; class Gammaproteobacteria; order Enterobacterales; family Shewanellaceae; genus Shewanella. Next base: position 81,603 of record NZ_MPHK01000007.1, read on the forward strand.
CTTCCCTATGCCATCGTATTCTATGGTCAGTAATCAGCCATCACAGTCGGTGCAAAAGTTAACCTTCACGCTAACCGTGGTGAATGACCAAGCAGAATAAACGCCCAATGGACTCTGGCTAAAGCCTTTAAATACGTAGCGCCTTTAGTCAGAGCCATTAGCAATCACGCCCCAAAAAAGACTTACCTTCCATACATTCCAGATGATCAATTCAATAAGCCAAGATTTCAGCTTCACCCCCTAAACTACAGCTAACGTTTTTGCGGCTTAAACGGTGACATACAACAGCGAAAATTCAGCCAACTGCTATATTAATATTAAGCATAAGAGGGATGAAAATGAGTAAATTATTTATTATTTCGCAGCAGGAACAGCAGCAAAAAAATACGCTAACAGATGGGCTTAGGCTTGCTAAACAGTTGCAATTAGCGCCTGAAGTGATGTTCTACCGCGATGAGTCAGTCGCGAATGAAGCCGGAGTTGCTGACATTAGCATTGGTCCTGATGAACAGCTTGCTACTGATGAGCAGCTTGCTACGGATAACAACGCCGAGCTAAAGCAGCAAATGAGTGATATTAACGCTGATGACATAAGGTTTACACCATGCTGGAATAAGCAATCGGTGGACTATATTTGTGAGCATATCACCGCCAACAAATACGCTATGCTGCTTAAATCAATACATGAATCAGCCAGTTTTCGCCCGCTAGATTGCCAACTAATTCGCCATACACAAGTGCCGTTAATGCTATTGAGTAACAACCCCCTGCATAAGGCAAATTCAATTTTAATGGCGATAGACTTGGGGGCGAGCGATCCAGCAAAACAAGCACTGAACCAAGCCATCATTAGCCAAGCGCAGCAACTAGCTCAGGCAACAGCGAGTGAATTACACCTTGGTTATGTGGTACATGTGCCACAAATTCTGCGCGATATAGACATCATTAATACCCACAATTTAATCAAAGAGGCTTACCAGCAACATGACAATCAAATAAAATCCATCGGCCTAGATATGGAGCATGTGCATATTTTGTGTGGTAAAGCAGACCTATGCCTATTTGAATTAAGCTGTCGCCTAAAGGCACAGTACCTTGTCATCGGCAACCGCCAACGACAAGGCATATTGAGGTTTTTAGCCGGTAATACTGCCGAGAATATAATTAAGCGACTTCGCAGTAACGTGCTGATAGTGCCGTGTTGATAGTGCCGTGTTGATATTCCTTGTTGATTTTAGTCACTCATTTTAGTGACTGTTGTTCATTACCCGTTTTCACTATTGGCTTTGGTTTCTCACCGCTTGCCCAGGTTTGACCTCTTTAAGCACTTTTGAGTCTTTGACAATAATCGTGCCATTAACTAACACATAAGGGATACCAGTAGAGGGCAAACCTGCTTCTATCATGGTTGAATTATCAGTCACTGTACTAGGGTCAAAAATGGTAATATCCGCATCTGCATTCACTTGAATACGGCCTTTATGTGCCATTGAAGTCACGCCATTATCCTGTAGATATTTGGCCGGCATATAGCTCATTTTTGACACTGCAGTCATTAACGGCATGATGTTCTCTTCACGCACTAAACGTAGCACTTTTGCATGAGTACCTGCAGCGCGAGGATGACCTTGATTACCTTTATAAGGGGTATCAAAATCAACCGCCATTTCCCCGGTGCTTTTTACCACTAGCGGCATGGCATCACTGCCCACATGCACCGCGGGATGAGTTAGCGCATTAATCATGCCTTGTTTTGCAATGCCGCCAAAAATAACCGATGCACTAGGATCGCTCGCCATCAGTGCTTCATAGCGCGCTTTAGTTAACGGCTTCATGGTGGCAACTTCAATAATATCTTCGTAACTGCGGCCCATATTAGTGCCATAATTGTCTGGCACTAAATAGTCAGCACCGACAACCGTTGCACCTTGGAAGTATGGATAAACTTCAGCTGCAACATGTAAGCCCGCTTTTTGTGCATCTAACACCATGGCCAAGGCTTTTGGGGTTTCATTTAAAGACTGCTGATGAATATGCTGTATTAACAGGCCACCACCATAAATCCCCACACTGGCGATCATTTCTTGGAAACCTAAAATTCCTGTTGTCGCTGGTTTTTGGCTAGAGAAGCGACCATGCAGAAAGGTCGACACGCCATAATCACTGGCAATTTTTTGCCAGGAAATAGTTTCTTCTGAAGTGGTGCCTTTTGACATATAGCCCACAGGAACACCTATCCCTAATGCCCCTTGCTTCATGCCTTCTTCAACCAAGGTATTAATCTGCTGAATTTGCTCTGAGTTAGGTAAAAAAGTGGTCATATGCATCCCTGCATGTGAATGCTGTTGCTGGTATTGATCAAACAGATCATTTACCAGTGTGCCGGTATCAGAAGCATATTTAGGGTTAGCAATTTTTTCACGAATGCCAGCTGGCGATACCGTTGCCCCATAATTGGTCATCGAACGGCCTTCAAGATTTTTATAATACATATCGACCGGATATGCGCCCACTTCAAGCTCAAGAGGAGTAGTTACTCCATCACGCAAATGTAGCTTTTGCCCAAAAGGGATATTGGCAACATGGGAGTGAGTATCAATAAAGCCCGGTGCGACAACCAAGCCTTTAGCATTAATCGCCTCCTTACCTTCGAGATTATCTGTGGTTATTTTAGCAATCTTGCCATCTTTTATACCGATATTAGCGACTTGGTCATACCCGGTTTCAGGGTCCATAACACGGCCATCATTAATCACCACATCAAAGCTCTGAGCTTGAACACCAGCGCCGATAAATGTCATAACGATAATCAGTGGTTTGACACTATTTGAGAATTTCATCTTGTTGCCTCATTAATTTTAATTAAGACGTAAAAGGCTTATTGGATCGGTTCAAGCTCAGCATATTTTAAAAAGCACTGTCGATTGATAGTTGAATTGTAGATGATAATTTTCAAAGCACGATATCGATAGTAGAGGATCAGCTCCCCAGCAAGATGTAAACAGCCAACTTATTAGCTATGTATGCTTTCAATCATTGAATAATGGCCACAAACTCACTAGGATCAACTCATCAGATCGCAAACAAGAATTTACCTATGACCACCGAGCTTTATTTCATCTACGACTCACATTGCCCTTGGAGCTACGCCGCAACACCTTTGGTGAATGCATTACAAGAAGCCTACCCAGAAATGAATGTAAACTTATTACATTGCGCCAATTTCATCGGCAAAGACAGTGCTGGCGAAGAGCAAATGGAAGCGGCAGCAAGAATGAGTGGACTTAAGTTTGGCAGAGATCATATTCGTTATGCCAATAGCCCTAAAAACTCAATCAAAACCGCTAACCTAATGGGATGGTTGCAAAGCAAGCAAGCGAACAAACAACTGCCCGTACTTAATGCGATTCAAAGAGCACACTTTATCGAAGGTAACCCGCTTGATACTAAGCATGATTTCAATGCTATCGTTGAAAAGTTTAAGCTGTCGCCATCAAATAAAGTCTTTAAAGATGAGCTGAGTATGGACGCTGAATATGTACTTGAAGGCATTGCCGAAATCCAACAGGCCATTGGTACTAACAGTTTTCCAGCATTAGTGATGACTGTAGGTGATAACGCCATATTTATCGACCACTCAAAATACATCAGCAGCCCGCATACGGTAGTGGCTGGCGTAGAAAAAGAAATCGCGGCATTTAAAAAGTAAAATAAAGACTGAATTTTAGCAGTGTAAACTGACTTAAAACCACGGCATTGTCCGTGGTTTTTTATTGAAATTAAATAGTTATGACTGAATATAAATCCTAATACCGTAACCAAGGTTTACACTCATCCCATTAACTCTTTTAAAGGCTCAGCCAATTCAGCGCTGATGTTCTGTTAGAATGCTGCCCATAATAACCATATGTATTTATTGGGGTTCCATGAAAGAATTTATCATCATTGGCGCGGGTCAGTCAGGCCTGGCTATGGCATATAACTTATCGAGCAATAATAAAGACTATCTCATTCTCGATGCCAATGAATATATTGGCGCCCCATGGCTCAAGCGCTGGGACTCTTTAACCCTATTTACTCCCACTGAATATAACCATCTACCGGGCATGAAGTTTCCATTTCCCAAAGGTTATTACCCTAATAAATATGAAGTGGCAGACTACTTAAAAAGTTATGTTGATAAGTTCTCGATACCGATTGAGTTTAACCAAAAGGTCAGCTCTATTAAAAAAGTGAATGGTATTTTTGACATAACCACTGCCAACAAAAGCTATAAAGCCAAACAAGTCATCATTGCCACGGGTCCATTTCATACCCCTTACACCCCAGCATGTCATGCAGATATTGCCAAAGATGTTGTTCAGCTGCACAGTGAAAACTATAAAAGCCCAGCTCAGCTGCAACAAGGTGATTGTTTGGTGGTTGGCGCAGGTGATTCTGGGGTGCAAATATTATCTGAAATTGCCGATACCGGCCGCAAAGTGCATTTTTCTGGTACCGATAAAATCAAAGCTATTCCGCAAACCTTTTTAGGTAAAACCTTGTGGTGGTGGTTCAGCAAAATCGGCTTTTTATCGGTTAACCGTTTTAGCAAAGTTGGCAAGTGGCTCAGTAATGGCGTGCAACCTGTCATTGGCACTGACGTAAAATCACTACTCGCAAAAGACAATGTCATCCATATGGGCAGAACCTTGTCAGCCGATGAAAGCAGTATTACATTTCAAAAAGGCAGCGTGACTAGCATCAGAAATATTATTTGGGCGACAGGCTTTAAACCCAACTTTTTTTGGATTGACGGTATCTCATTTGATGAAATGAACTACCCCAGCAATTATCGCGGTGTCAGTAATGATATTGAGGGCTTATATTTTATTGGCTTGCCGTGGCTTTATACCCGAGGCTCTGCCACCCTAGGCGGCGTTTACAAGGATGCGCAGTACTTAATGAATTACATCTCTGAAAACGTTAAAGCAGCTTAAAAGCACCTATCAAGAACGAGCAATTAACTTTAATGGCTTGCTCCCTAAAACAAAAAACGGAATGGGTAGTCGCTCATTCCGTTTTTATTTTTAAGTAAAGTCGCTTTAAAATTCAATATCTTCTATTTAACTAACTGATACTTTGCACTTGAGAAGCTAACAACCAAATGGCTAAGGCAAAAAATATCAGCCCCATAAACTTATTTTGATAAGTTCTAAACTTGTCATTTTTAAGTAGCGGCTTACCTAAACGGCCCACTAAAGCCACCAGCAGTAAATTAAAAGCGAGCCCCATCACGTTCAGGATCAGCCCAAGAGTCAACATCTGCTCACCTGAACTAGCACTTAGCTGGGTTGAAACAAACTGCGGCAAAAATAACACAAAAAATATCAGCGCCTTGGGGTTAAGCAGGTTACTCATTACCGCGCGGCGATAAAGTAATTTGGCTAAGTTATTTTGCTGCTCAATTTCAGGGGCATCTGCTGCGCTGCTGCGCATACAATCCCAGCCCATTTTGAGTAAATAAGCGCCGCCTAGCACCCGCAGCACTTCTAATGCCATCGGATTCATTGCCACTAACGCCGACACGCCCATCGCCGCCAACAAGGTTAAAATAAGCCCAGAGGTCGCATTACCAAAGCTTGCGTACACGCCCACCTTGCGACCATAGCTCAAACTCGAACTGGCGATCAGCAGCATGTCAGGCCCAGGAATTAACAATAAAGCGATCACAGTGGTTAAATAAACAGGAAGTAAAGCCAGATCAATCATGATAAATACAAAATTAGTGATAAAACAGGCGCGGATTCTACAGTTATCCAACATGAATAAAAGTCATCTTGTGTTTAAATGAGAGGTTGGATTGGCAGAGTTTGTTTACAGCTGATTTTAGAGGCAAATGTTAAAGGCTGATTTTAGAGACTGAGTTAAGCTAAAGTTAGCGTAAGCTGAACTGAAACAAGCTAAATAGAATTAGCTGCTATTGCTGAGCGGCTGCATAGCCCATCAGTTTAGGGATGAATCCACATGATACTTGTCACGGCTTATCTCTAAATAAAGCTAAAGCTTAAAACGCCCTAAATTTAAATAGCATTAATAACTATTGCTGAGCGGCTGCATAGTTCATCAAATTAAGGTATGAATCCACATAAAACTTATCTCTGTTGGCTGCTAAATAAGCCAATAGTTCAGCATGAGCTTTGGATGATACCGATAGGTAATCACCGCCGACGCCATGAAAAACCAGGTTAATAAGTAAGGTGTCTGCAGAGGCATTGTTAATATAAGCAATTAACTCTTTACCGGTTTCGCCCCTTGGGTAAATGATGGGGTTGAAGCGTGGATCAATACCGTGACCTTTAATCGCGGTAAATAGGTGGTTTACTTTACTAAGATATTCTTGGCCTGCTGCTTCATCATCTAAGCCTAAAGCGCTGCCCACAACTAAATCACCACAAGGGACGGTATAGGTGCGCTCAGTTTTACCATCAATAGCATTTAAAACAGCATTAGCAGCGCTAAGTTCCTCAATCATCTGCGTGACACTGTACTTATCAAGGTCTTGCTCAGCCTTAACCCAGCCCCGATTAGGCAGCGAGGCGCGGCAAGGATGGTGCATGCTATGGTTACCCAGTTCATGACCTTGTTTAACTGCGGCTTGCCACTCACTCTTTCGCCGCACTAATACCGAAGACGTGGAAATAACATAAAAAGAGCCCTTAAAATGATGCTTATTCAGTGCTGGCAACACCTTGTCTAAATGGCTATTTAGGGCATCATCATAGGACAAACTTACCGCTAATTTACCGCCGCCAGGCCATGTAAAATTTTGAGATTGAGTCTCCGCTGCCGACGCTGAAAAACAGGCCAATGCGAGTAAGACCATTGACCATAAAATCTGTAATATATATTTATTGATCGTCAATTTAGCGCTCATAAAAGTCATTCCAGCCCAGCTTTTTATAAAACCAAATATAAAACAAGCTATAAACTAACATATACATCAGCCTATTATGCATACTCTGACTTTCACTGAGCCGTTATTATTTCGAAATAACAATGCGTGGATCTGTGCCTTCATCACAGCCTTCAAGCATGACTAAATAATCAAAGCTTTCGCCAACTTCAAGCTCTTCTTTCACTTTGCATTTGGCCTTACCATTTTTAAAATTTTTACCGCATTGATCTTTCAGTGGTGAGTTTTTAGTAAATTTTAATTTAAATTTACTAAAAATATCATCTGCCATTTCCCAAGTAATAAAATCACCTCGCTTGGCACAGATACACGCTTCAACCCCTTCACATTGGCCTTGCTCACACCCGCTACCTTCATTAGGTGTAACCGTGACAGCGCACTCACTGGCAACCAAACTAATAGTTTGATCTTCAGCAAGACTTTGTCGTGAAAACATCCCCAATATACCTATGAGTGTAACTAAGGTTAATGCTCGAACTGTGAGTAATGGTTTTATAGTAATATTCATTGCTTTCTTCCTTGTTTTATTGCGTTATGGCATCGCCATGTTGACGTAAACACCTTGAAACTGAACATCTCTAGCCAGCAATTTTTTCGAATAGCCTAATTTAAGGGCATTATCGATATACTGAATAGCCAGTTGTTTTTCATCACAATTCACCGCCGCGATGGCCATGTCATAAAAAAGGTATGGATCGGGGCTATCTTGTAATTGCGTTGAAGTTATTTTTTGCAATGCCGGTTCACACTCACCAAGCTCTGATTGATACCGAGCAAACATTGCCTGCATAACATGGTCGTTGGGGTTAACGACAAATTGCTCACGGGCTAATTTATAGGCTTGTTGATAGCTTTGAAGGGCTTGAGTGGCATCACCAGAAAACTTTTCTGCATCAGCTAAATTAGCCCACAACACAGGATCGTTCGGACTCAGCTTAATCGCCTTGCGATAACTTTGGGCCGCATCAGTGAACTCATATCTAAAAAAGAGTGCTGTCCCAAGGTTTGAGTAAGTTAACGCATTGGGTGCTAAAGATAATGCGGTTTGCCACGCCTTAGTGGCCTTTTCTAATTCATCATCAAGAAAGTAAGCGCCGCCCAAACTGCTGTAGCCATTGGCATAATCAGGCTTTAACAGGGTCACTTTAAGGTACTGCTCTTTAGCATTTTTATATTGACCATTGTTAAAGTAATAATTGCCAAAGCGCTGATAATTTTTCCAGTATCCCGGCTCTAATTGAATCGCATTAGCAAATAAATCCACCGCTTTATCATTGTTACCCAGTTGAGTCTGGCTGTCGGCTGCACCAATAATTGCTTCAATATTTTTAGGGTTTAGGGTTAATGCCTCGTCAAAAAACGCAATAGATTGTGCATAACGGCCACTTAAGCGCTCTAGGTTACCTAAGGCAACTAAGCCTTCTTCTTTTAAATTAGACACCTGAGTCAATGCATTACAAATTTGCTGGGCAGATTCAAACGTCGCAAGCTTTTTATTTATCTGATATTGATTTAGATAGGTTTGACATAAACCCGCGCTGGCTAAAGTAAATTCACCATCAAATGCCAACGCTTTCATAAAGTGAAACTCCGCTTGGGCTAATGTGGCCAGAGTGGGAGCTTTAAACAGCTCGCTTTTACCTTGTATATAACTGTCATAAGCTTTGAAGTCATCGGTGCTGATCAGCTCCTGACTGTCTAATTCACTCGACTGTGCAATCAGTGATAATGCATTAAAAAGCTCACGATATATTTGTTTTTGCACCAACAATATATTGCCGACATCGCCTTTAACAACCGACGACCATACCTGTAAATATGTTTTAATATCAGTAATATGCAATATAATTGAAAATTCACCTGCATTTTCAGTAATGGCGCCATCCACCAAATATCGCACCCCGAGTTTTTCGGCATAGGTGGATAGTTTGCTGTTTTGGGGAATTTCATTTACTGCCCGCTGAGACATTAAATTAAAAGCACTTTGCTTGCTTAAGGCGCTAATAACTTCGCCTTGAAAGGTGGATTCAAAATAATGTGGTAATTGGCTTTGCTCACCAAACACAAAAGGGATAACCGCAATAAGATTATCTTGAATAGGTAGGCTGGTTTTCAGCGCAGCGACCTTGGGTTTTTCATTATAAATAGAGTCAATTAAATGCAGCGATAAAAAACCACCTAAAATGGACAATGCGCCAATAAAGAAAAAATCAAACGCCAACTGCTTGTAAAACACCTTTTTCTTCGGATGATTTCTATCAGCTTTAAATAAGTCTTTTTTGACCTTAATATCCTGAAACCATGTGTAAATAAGTAATATTGGAAAACCGACAACCAGTACTAAAACAACAATTTTAATGCCCCAATCAGGCACATTAAAAATCGGAAAAATAATGGCAATAATTTGAATAATGAGCCAAGTCATAATCGAAAAAGCCACACTAACACGAAATAAATTAGAGTTTTTTAATAAGGCAATATTCAAGTGCCATTGCGGTGTATGCGAACTTTTTTCAGTGGCGGATTTTGACAACGGCGCTTTTAACGCCGCACGCTTTCGGTTAAGCGCCTCCTCATCAAGGGGAGCGACTGTCGCGATTAATCTATAGCCCTTTCGGGTAATGGTTTGGATAAAAACAGGGGACTCTTTGTGATCATCTAAGGCGTGGCGAATTTCGCTAATTACATGGCTTAAATTTCTACGCTTTCGATTAAGTTTCCCCCAACCAAAAGCGAGCAATCGCTGACTTGAAAGCAACTGCTCGGGGTGTGAACATAAATATAATAAGATTTCAAAAGCTTTAGGAGGTAAGTGACGACGTTCCCCATGAATAATCACTTCACCATCTTCAGGTAATACCACAATGTCGTTTAACACAAAACCTTGACGTAAGTTAGGGTCTATTCCTTCCGTATCGCTCTGATTTCTGCCCTTTGAGTCCATAAAAAGTTGAGCCTTATAGATTCTAATGTTCGCCTGAGAATGCGGAAACTATCACTCTGAAATGGGGAGAAACTGCATATTTAACTGAATGATCAGTCTAGGTAGGATTTTTCTATTGCGCAAACCATAGCAAACGCCCTGCTGTTATGGATTTTAAAACCCTCTAATGGCTTTAACCCTGCTATATCAGGCTATGTAGCGATATTCGAACTAAGAGTCATATTTTACATTCACCGTTAGCGACTGAAATTACATACATTAGTAGTACATGATTCCAGACTGTTATATGCACTTTAGTTGTACGCTTGTCATTGTTTAAAGCTAAAATTTTAGCACTCATTGATAACAGCATATTAATACAGTGGGCAACCGGCACCTATCGACCCAATGATTGCCCCCTAAGCCAAAAATAAAAAGCGCCAGTGATAACTAGCGCTTTTTTGGGGGAACTCCTTTAAATTAGTCTTCATTCAACTGTACGGTGACGTTAGCAACATCATTTGCCTCGTTACCTTCATTATCTTTAACCACCACCTCAACGAGATCGGCAAGGTTACTGGCATAAGGGGTAACGTCGCTGGTGTCATATTTAAATACATTTTCAGCGGCGTCATTTTCAGTGGCAAGTAGGTGTACATCGAACTGACATTCATAGTAATCGTTAGCTAAAATGATTTGTGTACCATCAGTGCTACAACTGCTGTTACTCACCTCAAAAGAGTTCGAGTTAATTGCCGTACCGGAATCAGGGACGGTCTGATCACTAATATTGACTTCTTCCAAGGTAACGCTTTCAAATGTCGAATTATTATCAATTCTGACGAAGATGGTGAAGTCAATCTTCAGATCCATTGTGATACTCGGATCGACATTGTTAAAGTTAACATTGGCCGAATCATCGTTGGAACGCACTGAGTTACTTTCGTTATCAATCGCGGTTACATAGGCAGTATTAGTCAATGGGCTAGATGCTGGCTCACCGGTAACCGTGGCTGCGATAGTACACACATAATCAGTGTCGTAAGTCACCACTGTGGTAGTGAAATTACACAGATCATTAGTGACAGTGACTCGAGTCCCATCTAAGACCGGATCTACTAGGCTTTGTAGGGTAATTGATTCACCAGAAGGTGAAGTATTGTCAATAGTAAAGCGATAGATTACGTCACCGCCAGGCTCATCCACATAAGCATCATCACTGTAGGCACTGTCAGGATCACCTGCGACCTTAACTTGTTTAACTAGAGTCAATGCTGGCGCAACATCAGCAATCATCACTTGTTCAAAGTCCGTTGCTGTGGCTTCATCCGCCTCGTTATCGAAACCTTTTACTTCGATATCATTACGCACTGTCCTTGGTTCGCCACTAACATCACGTGTAAAGGTACAGGTAAAGCTATCTCCAGAGTCACCTTTCTTAGCTAACACCTTAGGCCAGCCATCATCACAGCTATTGCCTGTGATGTCTGCTACGAGGTCTAAGTCAGCACTGCCGACCGTATCGACCAAGCTGCTTAAGGTTACTGCATCCACTAGGCTTTCATTACTGATGATCAGCTTATAGGTCACTGCGCCACCGGGCTCAGGAATATAATCAACACCACTACAACGACCATCAGCATCAATCGTACCGCTCATACAGGTATAACCTGGTCCAGCGATGGCAAACTTCTCAATAGCCAACACTGGCGCGACATTTTTAACGGCAACTTGTACTTCACTAGAACAGGTACCATCGACCATAGCGCCGCTTAAAGGCTCAATACATTGACCAATGTTATCGGCATTGTTGTCCTCGGCAATCACCTTAACAACATCACGATAAAATTCATTCGATTGATCATTGGGCAGATCTTCATCATCAATTCGCACCACAATGTCACACTCAAAGGCCAACGTCGCCGCATTTAACACCTTAGGTAAACTCACATCATCACAGGTGTAGTTAGCAGGAGAGTTTTCATCCCAAGTGCCAAGTAGTGTCACATTGCCTTGGGTGACATCGCTACCACTATTTAGATCAAAGCTATACAGATTAGCGTCTGCATCGGTAGTCGACCACACATAATCAGCTAAGGCTGTGACATTGAGATCAGCTTCAGGGGTTTGTGTTTCAACTCTGATGGTATAGGTATAAATTCCGCTAGGCTCAAAAGCCTCACCTGAAATGGGACTTTTAAGGGTTTTGCTCACCAAAGGTGGATTAGGTTGGATAAAGATATTAAGCGGAATGTCACCACAATTACATTTAGAGGTAGTATTGGGCTCTTGACCCGGATTATCACCGTTTGCAGCACAATTGTGTCTTTCTTGATTATCCCACGCAGCACAGTAGACAAAATCGACCTGAGTATCATCACCCGCTTCACACAGCATGGTAAAAGTCGCATCCACTAAGGTGTATTCATCGTTAACTAACGGGCCTTTAGCTATATCACCACAGACATCACCATCTAGATCTTGTGCAACCAATACACCAGAGTCAATATCTGGTGCAAATTCGTTTTTAGGGATAACAATGCTACAAGCTGAATCATCCTGCTGTATAACCTGTGGCGATTGTTGATTCAAAGGTAAGAAAAAGGTGGTATCCCAACGCTCATTGGCATTGGTTCTGACTCGTAAATCAGCCGTCACCATCATAGTGTCACCTTTAGTACAGCTAAAGTTACCTTCACTATCGGGTCCATTACCATCTACCGCTTTTACTGTCACAGTGGTTATTTCAACATCATTTGCAGTACAGTTGAGCGAAGCCCCAAGGACATCTTTAAGACCCTTACCGCCAGTGGCAAAATAAGCATCTGCCATACATGAATTAGGGCTATTAGCCGGCCCTTCATAAATGGGGTTTGCCTCAAGGGTACTAACAGAAACTAAAGAGGTAACCCCCAATAGCATAGCTAGCCCCATCGCAAACCAATTAAATTTAATTCGTCTCATAATAATCACCACTTTGTTATTTAATCTCTAACTAAAATGATTGATACAGCACTATGTGCTGTCGCTATTAATATCAATCGACCTTTACCTTGTGAGCAGCAATGTGACATTGTTTTATATGAAAACAACAAGCGCTCTCAGGCCTGAAAAATCCGCGTTCTAAACACTAGCCTCTAACAAAGCAGTATTTAAGCCAACTTACTAAGCTATTGAAATATTTTGATAAAATGTTTTTACTTGGGTATTTAAACGCTAAGGTGTTACATAAGTGAAACAGTGCTTTTGCCTGATAAATTTAGGGCGTTGTAAATAAGGGAATATTTAGCGAGTGCGTTTATAAAAGTAACTCTAATGGTGTCCAAGCTGTTACTGTCGACATGACTTTGCATACAACATATTGATGAGTAGTAAATTGACTAACAAGCGCGAACATAACTTAAAACATCGTCTCAAGTTGAGGTGTTAAATCTACAGTTTGATTTGGCACTTTTTGATTAAGCGATATAAGGTGGTGCGGGATATTTTCAATTCTCTTGCCGCCGCAGACATGTTGTGATTATTGCGTTTGATAGCATCAAGTAGTAGCTCGGTATCAATATCGACTCTGTGTTGGGCTAAATTAACTTTACCGCTATTATCTTGATGAATGACTGCGGCCTGTAACCCTAAGTCGGCATCGGTTAACTGCTGATTATTTGCCATAATAATGGCGCGGCGGATGCGATTTTTTAGCTCTCTGACATTACCTGGCCATTCATATCCGCACATCACCTCTAGAGCTCTAGCAGTCAGAGCAGATATTTGCTGACTCGGACTGTATTGATGTAGATATTTAGCTGCCAGTAAGGGGATATCCTCTTTGTGCTCCCTAAGGCTAGGTACATGAAGATGTAAAATATTAACCCTATGGTATAAATCCTCTCTAAAACGCCCCTCTTCCACCGCTGTATCTAGATTGATATGCGAAGCAAGTATGATGCGGCAATTGATATTGATAATCTCACTACCGCCAACACGCTCAATGATGTGCTCATCAAGGAATTGCAACAGGTGAACTTGCGATTCTAACGACAAATCGCCTATTTCATCGAGAAACAAACTGCCATTATGGGCTCTTTCGATATGGCCAATATATTGCTTGTCGGCGCCAGTGAAGGCCCCTTTCTCATGGCCAAATAACTCTGAATTTATCAAACTAGCAGATAAGGCACCACAATTGATGGTAATAAATGGGCCATTATGACGGCTTGATTGACGATGAATTAAATGGGCACAAAGACCTTTCCCCGTGCCGGTTTCTCCACTAATAAGTACAGCTTCATCTGCCTGAGCTATTTTCGAAATTTTACTTTTCAGTTGCTTAATGATTGTTGATTCACCGAGAATTTCATCACTTGTATTAGCTGTGAGTTCAGCAGCTTGGTGCATTGTTTTCAACTGCGCCATACCATAGGCGTGACCTAAAGTATGTTGCAACCGCTCCCAGTCAATTGGAAGGTGATGATAATCGCTAAAGTAACGACTAAGGCAATTGGTGAGCTTAACATCGGCAATACTGGTATCGGTTAAGATTGCGATCCAGAGCAGATCATCCTGACAATCATTTAATTGATTAATGCTACTGAGCACTTTTTTTATCTGTTTTTTAGAAATCAATGCGATAGCAATTTTAATGTCATACTGATTAAGTATGTTTAGCGCACAGCTTGGTTTGTCAGCATGAATACAGTGCCAACCAAATGGTTTAAGTTCACGTTCGGCTTCAAACTCCTTATTGGTAAAGTTCAGCACCAATAACTCCCTTATTGGCGGCGGGCTACACTTAAATTTTTTCACTGTATTAGCACCCGGGGTAGTGTTGCACAAGTCAGCGCACTAACAATCACCTACTAATTGTAGGGTAATAACTGTGGTTAACAACTTTTTGCGTGTCAATATGGGTTAATAGCAGAGAGTGATCCATTGCTTTACTTTAATAAACTTTGCTTAAAATTCTCCACCATAGCCATGATCAAATCACCAAATTAATGTGCAGCCAAAGGGTTGCAAGGCTGCACCTCAAAGCTTAGTTATTTTTCAGCAAACCAAGAGGTGCAAATACCTCATAGTGGTGAATCCCATCAATTAGACTCACTATCAGTTTATTCGTCTAACAACCCGTAATGACACGAGCAAAGACTAAACCGAACAACTAACTGTAGATGCCCTAAAAATTGGCAACTCAAAAGGTAGTCATGTTTTGTTTATCCCCATTCAGATAAAAACCATCAAAACGATTGAGCTTAAAAGCGCCAAAGTCTGACTTTATGAACTAACTTGATAGGTAGCCTTCTAGAAACACTATTGCTATCGATATTACTATCGCTTTACTCATACGCCTGTTTTTGTGTTGAAAAAGCTAATGGTAATTCAACCTGAACACCTAATGTATCCCGATTCATGCAATCAAATTGTGCCAGAAGCGAATTAGGGGTCAATACACTAAGGAAGTTAAGTTATGAATAAAAACACCACAAATACTGGTGGCAAATGCCCAGTAATGCACGGTGGCACCACAGACAACAGCATGCCCAACACCAAGTGGTGGCCTAAAGCGCTTAATCTGGATATTTTGCATCAACACGATGCTAAGACTAATCCCATGGGCGATCGCTTCAATTATCAAGAGGAAATTAAAAAGCTCGATGTGGCTGAGTTAAAGCAAGATATGCATGCACTAATGACTGATAGTCAACCATGGTGGCCTGCTGACTGGGGACACTACGGCGGCTTAATGATTAGAATGTCATGGCATGCAGCTGGCACTTACCGCACTGCTGATGGTCGCGGCGGTGCTGGCACCGGGAATCAGCGCTTTGCCCCGCTTAATTCATGGCCTGACAACGTCAACCTCGATAAAGCCCGTCGATTACTGTGGCCAATTAAGAAAAAGTACGGCAACAAGCTCAGTTGGGCAGATTTAATTGCCTACGCAGGCACCATAGCCTATGAGTCTATGGGGCTTAAAACCTTCGGTTTCGCCTTTGGCCGTGAAGATATCTGGCATCCTGAAAAAGACATCTACTGGGGAGCTGAAAAAGATTGGCTGGCTCCAAGTAGCAGCGAAGGCAGTCGCTATTCAGGTGAGCGGGAGCTCGAAAATCCATTAGCCGCAGTAATGATGGGATTAATTTACGTCAACCCAGAAGGGGTTGATGGTAAGCCTGATCCACTAAAAACCGCCCAAGACATTCGTGTGACCTTTAAACGCATGGCCATGAATGATGAAGAAACCGTTGCCCTCACCGCTGGCGGTCATACTGTGGGTAAGGCCCATGGTAACGGTGACGCAACCTTACTTGGCCCAGAGCCAGAAGCGGCTGACATTGAACAACAAGGCATGGGCTGGAACAACCAAGCGAATCGCGGCATTGGTCGCAATACGGTATCCAGTGGTATAGAAGGCGCATGGACGACTCATCCTACCCAGTGGGACAATGGCTATTTTCAGCTGTTACTTAACTACGATTGGGAGCTCACCAAAAGCCCAGCAGGCGCTTGGCAGTGGCAGCCTATCAATATTAAAGAGCAAGATAAACCGGTTGATGTTGAAGACCCAAGCAAACGCTACAACCCCATGATGACAGATGCTGATATGGCGATGAAAATCGATCCTGAATACCGAAAAATATCCGAGCATTTCTATCATCATCCTGATGAGTTTGCTGATGCTTTTGCCAGAGCTTGGTTTAAGCTGACTCACAGAGACATGGGGCCTAAAACCCGTTATGAAGGCCCAGATGTGCCAGATGAGGAGTTGATTTGGCAAGATCCTATCCCCGCAGGTAACCGCCACTACGATATTCAGTTGGTAAAAGAGCAGATCAGCGCCAGCGGCTTAACTATCAGCGAAATGGTAACAACAGCATGGGACAGCGCCAGAACCTTTAGAGGCTCAGATATGCGCGGTGGCGCTAATGGCGCCCGCATTCGGTTAGCGCCACAAAATATGTGGCAAGGTAACGAGCCTACACGCCTGTGTAAGGTATTAACTATACTTGACGCTATCGCCACCAATACAGGAGCCAGCATCGCTGATGTCATTGTTTTAGCAGGTAATGTCGGGGTTGAACAAGCAGCAAAGGCGGCTGGGTTTGAGATGATAGTGCCGTTTTTTCGCGGCCGAGGTGATGCAAGCCAAGCGATGACCGATATTGACTCCTTTGCCGATTTAGAGCCGCTTCATGATGCATTTCGTAACTGGTTAAAGAATGATTATATTGTCAGCGCAGAAGAGTTAATGCTCGATCGCAGCCAACTGATGGGGCTCACCGCCCCTGAAATGACGGTACTTGTAGGCGGTATGCGGGTGCTTGGCACCAACTACGGCAATACATCACATGGGGTATTTACCGATAATGTTGGCGTGCTCAGTAATGACTTTTTTGTCAATCTCACCGATATGAATTATAGCTGGCAACCAAAATCCGATAATCTGTTCGATATTTGTGAACGTCAAACTGGCAAACTCAAGTGGACGGCAACGCGGGTAGATTTGATTTTTGGTTCAAACTCGCAGCTGCGAGCCTATGCTGAAGTGTACGCCCAAGATGACAATAAAAAACGATTCGTTCGCGACTTTATCACCGCGTGGGCGAAGGTGATGAACGCAGATCGTTTTGACTTAATCTAAGTCGTTAGGCAGGTATGCATGCAATTTAACACTAACAAAGTGTTGAGATTCAAAAGCAAAAAAGCGAATCAATCGATTCGCTTTTTAATGCTTCTTGCTAATAAGTTACTTTATTAACTCAAGCTACTGATTTAAAAATTAATCAGCTTACTTGTAAAAGGCTTCAATAGTGCCTTTCACTGTCATCATCAGCGGTTGACCGCGACGGTCTAACGCTTTGTGAGATGGCACTTTAACCCAACCTTCACTGATGCAATATTCTTCAACGTCAAAACGCTCTTTACCGTTAACGGTAATACCAATGTCGTGATCGAAAATGGCAGCCACATGATGTGGGCTACGTGGGTTAACGGAAAGGCGATCAGGTAAAGCAAGTTTCTCAGTTGAATCAGTCATGGTCTGCTATCTGTAGTAATAAATATATGCGCTATTGTAGGCAATAGCGCCGTTTTGCTCAAGCGCAGCTGTCGTAAATGTGAGAATACTCCACAGAGTCAATTAAGATTAGTAAACTTGAGTAGCTTGATTCGTTGCACTGAAAATAATTCAAGCTCCCCCCCCAGCAATTCAATAGTTACATTACAACCGCGCACCAGATACCAAACAAGTCAATCACAAGTAACCATTTGTATCTACACAACTAACAAGATATTCTAGCTGACTTAGCTAGGTCAAATATGACTCATGGATACTGTAGTAAAAAGGATTTTTGAATGTTAATAAAAACAATGATGCTCTCTGTCATTTTACTTCTTGCAGGGTGTGGAGGAGGTAATGACTCAGACAATAGTTCTGATTTAAATAATAAACCAACAACACCAACGATAACCAATGAAATTCAAGGACGCTGGCTTCTAAAGATCCCTGATAGCAAATGCATTGAGACATATAGCTTCAATAGCGACCTTTCATCGCAAATTATATCCAGTGAGCAAATTACCACCGCCAGTTACCAATTCAAAAATCAAATAAATGCTGGAGAAAAGCATCCCCTCACTATTAATATAATTTCTTCAAACTCATTACCCGACTGCGAAGGCAATATACAAAATATTTCTGAAGGACAATTATCCATTTTTGTCAGTTTTAACGACGAATACCAAATGCAGTGGTTTGAAACTGCCGACGAAAACGAAGTATTAGCTACATTTATAAAAGAGCCTCAAATTACTTTTAAGCAACTACCTGAAGCTATAAATTATGGCGATAAGCTCAAGGTTGAAATCGAAATATTGCCTGATGTTGGGGTAGCACCTGAACTCGTGTATGGCCCAACAGGAATGTCGATTTCAGATGATGGTTTCCTCATTTGGGAGGCTCAGTCAATTGCTTTTTCATCCAGCCAAGATATTAATTTTGCCCTGACTATTGCTGATTATGGAGTCATTAAGCACTCTTCAATAAATCAAACATCTGATGCTTCCTTTAACGCTTATTCTGGCATTTCTGCTACAGGACAAAAGGGGGACATCTCAGTAGCTCACTTTCAATCATCACAAGAGAAACAAATTTTATTATTAACTCATACTAAGCAGATTTTACTATTAGGTAAGCAAGGGGAAGAGTATGTCCAACAGTGGAGCTACCCGTATAATTTCGAAGCCTTAAAAGTCACACACTATGATTTCGATAATAATGGTTTTAATCATATAATTGCAATGAAGAACAATAAAATCATATCCATTAACCCAGAAAACAATGAAGTGGATGTTCTCGTAGAAATAGATAAATTTGAGCAATCTAATACAATTAGAAACAAAAAATTTGTCGATTTTTCAATTGCTGATATTAACGAGGATGGTAATGCTGATATTGTTTTAATCACCGCATGTAGAGACTGTGGCAATAATCCTAATCATGACCTTTGGGTGTGGAATACCAAGTCAAAATCAATAGATGCCCTATATGATCTTCAAACCCAACCATCGCAAGTTTTCATAGATAAAATTATCAATTTAAATTCAAAACAAATTATATTAGATGATGGTTCAGTATTTGATAATGAACTGAATAAATTAAATTGGCAGCACTCTAATACCGAAGAAACACTATTTACATTAGCTGATATTGATAATGATAAAGTGCTAGAGTTTGTTCATTTCAACAAACAAAACCAATCTATTGAAATTCTCAAATATGGCAATAGCTCTCCAACTGCTAGCTTGATACTAGCAGAACCAGTATGTAGCCTACATGCAGCTACCCTCAATACTGATAGCCCTAAAAGTCTTATTACTGGCCCATGCAATGCATACGGCGGTAAGTTAAATGCATATTCTAGCCAAAGTTTAGAGCTAGAATGGAACCTGTTTGCTAGCAACACAGTTAATATCATTACCGCTGATATTGAAGGTAACGGGTTTATTGAATTGATACGTTCTGGCTATTCGACCATCAGTACCATTGAATTCAAACCTGACCCAAAAGGCGCTTGGTTATCCAGCTTTTCAACCCCAGCAAAGAACTACCACACAGCAGGAAACTTAAAGGTAGATAATGGAGAAGCAAAAACATTTTTTTATATGCCTCTTCACAATTGGGATCTGGTCAGCATTGCAGAAAATGGAAAGATAGAAACAAACAATCTTTACCAATATGAAAACGGGATTACTGGGTCAATTTATGCACTTGATATATTTGATGCTAATTTAGACGGTATTAACGAGGTCATTATTAACACTCAGTCTGATTACGGTCATACCATTTTTTCACAAGAACTAACATCAGGAGTGTTACTTTGGGAGAAAAAACTCAGCCCTAATGCATCACAAAACTCATATATAGCAACGATTAAACTTGAAAATTCTGACATTAATAGCGATGGTTTTTCTGATTTAATCGTTGTGAATAGTTACCAAGTTTATATAGAAGATTTAGTCAATCAAACAGTGCTTTGGAATTATCAGCCGACAGATATATTAACAATCATAGACGCTAACTTTTCTAGAAACGAACAAGAGCAATTAGTTGCTGTTATCTCATCAATAAAACGAGATGCTAATAACCATGTAATTAATACTGTGGAGCAATTTGAATATTCAAATGGTGTTTTCTCACCAATAAACTCAACAACACTTTCTTGTGAAAAAATACAACTCATTAAGCAAGCTACTAAAATTGCTTGTGTAACCCCTCATGGTTCGCCATATGGTAACAGGACTGAAATATTAATACTTGATACCACTTTAACTCAAATAAGCTCCTATTTGATTGATGGTGAGGTGACAAATATTTTACAACCAACTGGTTCAGATAATTTGCTAATTAGTAGCTGTGATAGTGGGGAAAGCGGTTTAACTAGTAACCCTAATTGCACGCTTTCAATGAGAGCTGCTATTGGAGGAGAAATAATATGGCAAACTCCAGCTTTAGATGCTGCTATAACAACTGACTCCATTCAATATACGCCAGCAACACAAACCACTCGCGCTCATCTTAGCTTTGCCACTAACAACGCTATGTATATTGTAAAATAAGCAAAAAATAAAGTGTCCCCCTCTTTATAAACTAGACAGAGATCAAAGTGAACCTCATCAGGTTCGCTTTGATGCTTACAGACTGATTTACCACTTTTCTCTCTATAAAAATTGTGATTTCCGAAACAATAAAAATTATCAAAAAATATCATTAACTGATAAAGCCAACAAACTAAAAGCTCCCCCATAGCAACCAAAAACGATTTAAGCTATTGTAGTACAAATAGGTGATAACTCTGTGATAGCCGCTGTAAACGTTAGTAATGCAGTGTGAGTTAAGCGTCTGTAAATAAGCTTTTTGAAGTGATTATTTAAGATTTAAAGCGGTGATTACAACCGCTATTAAAGCCGGTATTTGGCAATCACTATCTGTGTCACCTATTTCAATTTACAAGTTATGCAGTTTTTAACGTATTAAATTTACACGTATTTAAGGTTTAACCGTGCCCTCTCAGTCCTATGTAAAAAACAACCTTTCCCTTGCTTGGCCATTAGCATTAAACGGATTGCTGATGCAGTCGATGCTGATGATAGATACCTTATTAGTATCGCCTTTAGGTGAAATCCCCTTAGCGGCGATGGGCATCGCCACTGCAATTGTGGCTGCAATTCTGGGTATTCAAATGGCATTGGCTAATGGAACCCAATTAGTATTAAGCCGCGCAGTTGGCTCTGGCAATAAGCAAACATTATCAAAAGCATTTTGGTCTGGGCTAATGATTAACTGCTCGGTCGGCTTGCTTTTTTGGATCTTATTAACCCTGTTTGATCGCCCTTTAATTGGCCTGCTGACAGATAATCTGCAGCTACAACAAGAAATTGCCAGTTACTTAGTTATTTCAAAATACATCATCCTTTACACCGCGCTAACCCAAGTGATGATAGCCCTGTTTAATGGCTTAGGTCGCACTAAAATCCCTTTCAAAGGTTACCTTATTGAGCTGCCTATCAATGCTGTGCTTTCATATTTACTGATCCACGGTTATGCCTTTAGCGACACTATGGTTATCAATGCCATGGGCGTTCAAGGCGCTGCCCTTGGTAGCATTATTGCCATAAGCGTGCGGCTTATGTATCTGGGCTCATATATGAAATACAGCCCTGACATTGAGATCACGCTGCCTGATAAAAACACCTCTATGAGCCGCAATATTCGGCTGCATTTTATTGAGATTTTTCCCGTTGCTGCCAATGTAACCATGCTGATGATGGGAGTGACTGTATATCAGTTGCTGTACTCACAGCTTGATATTAATGCTTATGTTGCCATCACCTTGGTGATGCCTTGGATTAAAGCAGGAACCCAATTTATTGCAGCTTGGTCACACTCATCAGCCATTACCATTAGCCAAGCTATTGGTTCTAATAAGATGGATGATTTAAGTAAAAACGTTGATACCAGTATCGATATTGCCGTGGTTATTTCAGTGATATGCGCAATGTTTTTTGGGGTGTTCAGCATTTTTATTGCCGATATTTACCCGCATTTAGATGCCGCCACCTATCAGGCATTAGCCGTCATTGCGCCGCTATACATCTTTTTGCCCATCGTGCGTGGTTACAATACCGTTCATGGCAATATATTACGTGCGGTAGGTAAAACCACAGCGGTGTTCAAAATTAACTTTACTGGCCAATGGGTCATTTCAATCCCCTTATGTGCGCTGATCATTTTAGTCTTTGATGGGTCAATTTTCTGGGCCTTTGCAATTCAGCCATTTGAAGAAGTCGTTAAAGCCCTGCCGTTTAGGCAACTCGCCAGAAAGTCGCTAAAAGAGTTCGACCATAAAAAAGCCCAAGCATTGATGTATGACTAAAACCTATGTCTAGAAAGTGCAGTTATAGTCAGTGATAAGTAGAGAATTGATACACTCAGCAGGTATAGATTTTTTCAGGCGCTATTAAGCTAGGCAGATTTATTGCCTTTACCCACTAATCCACCATTTTATGATCTCGGCCAAATTACCAAATGCTAATACTTGCTAGTATCGCGGCAAATTTTACTGAGTAATAAATATGCAATTAGATTTAAATGGTATGACGCCAAAACAGTTTCTTGAACAGTATTGGCAAAAGAAACCACTGGTGATCCGTCAAGGCTTTAAACACTTTGAAGACTTACTTTCACCAGAAGAAATGGCAGGCCTTGCTTGCGAAGACGTGGTTGAGTCGCGCCGCGTATTTAAAGCAAACGATGAATGGCAAGCTGAGTTTGGCCCATTTGAATCCTATGAAGAGCTCGGTGAAACTGACTGGACCTTAATTGTCCAAGCCCTTAATAACTGGGTGCCAGAAGCTGAAGAACTGCTCAAATGTTTTGATTTTATCCCACGCTGGCGCTTAGATGATGTGATGGTCAGCTATGCGACTCCAGGTGGCGGAGTTGGACCTCATATCGACCTCTATGACGTATTTATCTGCCAAGGTTCTGGTCGACGTCGCTGGAGAGTGGGCGATCTTGGGCCGCACAAAGAGTTTGCCGCTCACCCAGCATTACTGCACACCGAAGCATTTGAGCCTATCATTGATGTTGAATTACTGCCTGGCGATATCTTATATCTACCGCCTGGTTACCCGCATGATGGCGTCACCCTTGAGCCATCAATGAGCTTTTCAGTGGGTTACCGCACCGCATCAGCCAAAGATATGGTTAGCGCTATGGCCGATCACATCATTGATAAAGATTTATGCAATGAGCAGATTGCCGATCCTGACCGCGCCCTAAGTGAGCATTCAGGTATTGTGAACAACAGCGATCTTGAGCGGATTAAACAACAATTGTTTGCCACCCTTGATGACAAGTTAGTCAGCGAGTTTAGTGGCCGTTACCTAACACAATCTAAGTGTGAACTTGATTTACCTGACGAAAGTTTAGGGTTTCAAAGCTTAGATGTAACCGAGCAGCTTAAGCAACAACCTTTAATTAAACTCGGCGGCCTACGTACTTTGTACTTTGAAGCAAGTGTGGCTGACGGTGTGCTGTATATTAATGGCGAGCAACTGCAATTAGCTGCGGGCAACCAAGCCTTAATCGCACTGCTATGTGATACCCAAGAGCTTAGTGCACAAGACCTAAGCCCATGGTTAAACGATAACCAAGTGGTTGAGCAATTAACCGCTTGGGTTAATGCTGGTTACTGGTATTTTGACGACATCGACTAGCTCAGATTAGCTCAGATAAGCTGCAGTTGATGACTTTAAATGAGTGCTCAACTGAAGAAACGGTCTTTATCAAGCAATCAACAAAAATGGTTCAGCGACATCAGTCACTGAACCATTTTTTCTTTGAGATGAACAAGGAACAAGTAACGACCCCTTCGCACCATTACCCCTAAAACCGATAGCCACTCAGCCTAGACCGAGCTTTATTGAATGAGATCAATTTGATACCGAGTTAATAACTGTGAATTGCGTCAGATTCAGCTTTGCAGTTTGATGATAAGCTGCGGCGGTAATTTACTATGGAATTGATATGCTTAGCCTGTTACGTCACCGACTCACGTTTGCTTTTACGCTGCTCACTCTGTTGAGTCAGTTAGTATTTGCTAACGGTGAATTGATGGTGCCAAAGGCCCATGCAGATATAAAACCGCTGCAACACACTCATACTGCAAACACCCAGGCTCATACAACAAGCCCACAATCTCATACAGCAAGCACACAAGCTAAGATGCCAGAAACTCAGGCAGATACTCGTCCAGAACCCCAGCAAAAGACACAAGCAAAGCACACAGTAACTGACTCAGGCATTAACACCAATAGCAGCTCCAATAGCAGCCCTGCTGATCATTGTGACACTAAACATGACTGTCAGTCAGATTGCGACAACTGCCTATTCATCACATTAACAGGTACGCTACAGCTCTTTGCCCCTTGGGCAGTGAATTCTCCATCAGATCAAGCTATAGCAACCCCAATGCCCTATTTTCACTCGATATATACCCAGCAAAATTTAAGACCACCTATCGGCTAATCATTCGTCATAATCGCAAATTTAAGCTTGTACTATTGTAACCATCGTCTGCCATACAATGACTTTTCACTGATGCGCAAACGACACTATTTCGATGGAATTATTTAATGAAAAACGTTATCTATTTATTTCTCAGTCTCTTTTTGATCAGCTCAAGCGTGCAACTTGCTAATGCAGGCCAACACAACCTTGGGCAACACCAGCACCAGCACCAGCACCAAAAATACCAATGCCCAATGCACCCTGAGGTGAAAGGCGATAATGGTGATACTTGCCCAAAATGTGGCATGAACCTAGAACAAATCAAAGGCGATCATTGTCCAAATAAAGCTAAATGCGACAACTGCCCAAATAAAGGCAAATGCGATAACTGCCCGAACAAAGGCAAATGTGAAAACTGCCCAAATAAAGGTAAATGTGACAACTGCCCAAATAAAGGCAAGTGTGAAAACTGCCCGAACAAAGGCAAATGTGATAACTGCCCGAACAAAGGCAAGTGTGATAACTGCCCGAACAAAGGCAAATGTGATAACTGCCCAAATAAAGGCAAATGTGACAACTGCCCAAACAAAGGCAAATGCGAAAACTGCGCTGACAAATGTAACTGTAAATGCTGCTCTAAAAAAGGCCACAACAAGCATGCTGCGGTTAAACATACCCATGCTTGCCCAATGAATGCTGATATCACTGGCGTTGCTGGCGATACCTGCCCAAATTGTGGCATGGATTTAATGCCGATTGAAGCCAATGCAAAGGCCCACGCACATCACTAAAGGCGATTAAAGCTAGTGGTTTAATTAGACACTAAAGCAACACAGTTCAACGACCTTATACTGATAATGCTAGTTAGTGTAAGGTCGTTATAAGGTCCTGCTAATACAAAATGATTAGATAACAAACGAGCTTACAAATTCGCAGACAATAATCTGTTACTATCATTTGCGAATAAGCCGACTAACTAATGCCCCCTTTTAGACTTTAACTAACTCGCTAATAACTCAGCCTAAACAGTAATTTTTAACTTGCTTGGATTTATCCTTCTCAACATCTATATCACTTTTTTAGATTAAAATAATCGATTTTATTCGCCCATATCTTTTGAAAGTTTCACTATACTCATTTTTTGACCTAATAGTTATGCCTAATTTTTAACCACCAAGATACCAAAGTCATCATCACAAGAACTTGGCGGTTTAATTAGGAGTTGTGATTTAGCACACAGACAAATATGCATCAAAATTGAAGCTGCATTAACTTTAAGGAAGATAAAAATGAAACCACGACTACCGAAAAAAACAGCGCTTGCTGGCTTTATAAGCATGTTGTTGATATCAACTTCAGCATGCGCCAGTGAGCAATCTACCGCAGAAATGACTAAACCTAAAGGCGCTGTGGGAACAGGTTCAGCACTAACAAACCAAGCAAAAACTAACCAATTTTGGTGGCCAGATCAGCTTAATTTGTCTCCTCTTCGTGATCACGATAGTCGCTCAAATCCTTATGGCGAAGACTTTAATTATGCTACAGCATTTAACAGCCTCGACCTTGCCCAAGTTAAACGTGATATTGATGCGCTACTGACTAGCTCTCAAGATTGGTGGCCTGCTGATTTTGGTAACTACGGCCCCTTCTTTATCCGCATGACATGGCACAGTGCAGGAACATATCGCACCCTCGATGGTCGCGGCGGCGCAGGCGGTGGCCAACAACGATTTGAACCACTCAACAGTTGGCCAGACAATGGCAACCTAGACAAAGCCCGCCGCTTACTTTGGCCCGTTAAAATGAAATACGGCGAAGCACTTTCATGGTCTGATTTGATGGTATTAGCCGGTAATGTCTCATTGGAAAACATGGGCTTTAAAACCTATGGTTTTGCAGGTGGACGTGCAGATGATTGGGAGCCAGACATGGTCTACTGGGGGCCTGAAGTAGAAATGTTGGCAAGCGATCGTGAAGACAGTAAAGGCAAGTTGCAACGCCCTCTTGGCGCTACTCACATGGGCTTGATCTATGTAAACCCTGAAGGTCCTAAAGGGGTACCGGATCCATTAGGTTCAGCTAAAAATATTCGGGTAGCCTTTCAGCGCATGGCAATGAACGATGAAGAAACCCTTGCCCTTATCGCTGGTGGCCACACCTTCGGTAAAATGCACGGTGCGCACAAACCTAAAGATTGTGTCGGCAAAGAACCCGCTGCAGCAGGCATTGAAGAGCAAGGCCTTGGTTGGAAAAACAAGTGTGGCAAAGGTCACTCAGAAGATACTGTCACCAGTGGTTTAGAAGGCGCATGGACTCAAGCACCAACTAAGTGGACATCTCTATATCTCAGCAATTTACTTAACTTTGACTGGCAGCAAACTCGCAGCCCTGCAGGTGCTATCCAATGGATCCCAACGGATGAGTCATTACACAAAGCCGTTCCCGATGCACATATAGAAGGCAAATTTAACCCACCAGTCATGACCACCGCTGACTTAGCGTTAAAGTACGATCCTGAATACCGCAAAATTGCAGAACGCTTTTTAGCGGATCCTGAAGAGTATCGTTTAGCCTTCGCCAAAGCGTGGTACAAACTGACCCACAGAGATATGGGACCTTCACGTAACTTCCTTGGCAGTGAAGTACCTAAAGACACCCTAATTTGGCAAGATCCCATAGCTGCCGAAACCATGTCTAATATCGATGCTGATGACATCAAAGATTTGAAAGAAAAAATCTTAGATACCGACTTAAGCGTATCCGAATTAGTCCGTGTTGCTTGGGCCTCTGCAGCCAGCTACCGTGATGCAGACATGCGCGGTGGTGCCAACGGTGCACGTATTGCTTTATCGCCTCAAAAAGATTGGCAAGTCAATAACCCGGCTGAAACCGCTAAAGTCATTAATGTTCTCAAAGCAATTCAAGCCGACTTTAACGACAGCCTATTGAGTAAAAGCCAAGTTTCACTGGCCGATTTAATTGTTTTAGCTGGTAGCGCTGCAATTGAAAAAGCAGCCAAAGATGGCGGTTACAATGTCAGTGTGCCATTCACCCCTGGTCGTGGTGATGCCAGCCAAGCAATGACAGATGAAAACTCATTTAAATTACTTGAGCTTTCTGCCGATGGTTTTAGAAACTACTTTGACAGCGAATCAAGCTATAAGTCGCCAGTTGACATGTTAGTTGATAAAGCCGATCAGCTAGACCTAAACGTGCCTGAAATGACGGTATTGGTGGGTGGGTTGCGGGCACTGAATGCAAACTACCAAGGCGCCAAGCATGGAGTATTAACCAACTCGCCAGGTAAGTTAAATAATGACTTTTTCGTTAACTTACTCGACATGTCTACCGTTTGGAAAAAATCATCAACTGCGGGTGTTTATGAAGGGTTTGATCGCCAATCAGGTAACAAGAAATGGTCTGCCACCTCTGTCGATTTAATCTTTGGTTCTAACTCAGAACTTCGTGCTGTGGCTGAAGTGTATGCCTTTGACACTTCTAAGCAAAAGTTTATTGATGACTTTGTTGCCGCTTGGGTCAAGGTAATGAACCTAGATCGTTTAAATTAACTCAGCTAAAAGCGCTGACAATGTAACATTGCGGCGCTTTTTCATATAACAACAGAAGTAAACAGTAATCGCTCTAATAGCTTATAACTGTTTATAAAATAAAAAAGCACCAACTTAAGCCCCGATTAAAGCTTAGCTTTAACGAGTAAGCCTATTTAAAAGCCCACAGAGTTAATCTCCGGCACGCTCTAAACATTAAACCCGCGCGCATAAATAACACAAATAAAACATCAAACCAACAACACGAAAACATTAGTTCAACCCTTAGGCAGATATACATTTAATACGTAAAATTAATAACTTATTTTACAAATTTACATAATTATGACTCATAATCTCAGTGCTCAAGCCGATATAACTAACAATTACAATTAGGGACAACCCAAACCTATAGTCACACTTTCAGTTTGCCAGTGTGTAGGAGCCAATATTTATGAGTTTTCTATCGACATTATCCATTCGAAATAAATTAATCACAGCCATGTTACTGGCGGTAATAGCATCAACCAGCATCGTGGCCTATGTCGGGCAAACCAGTGCCAAAAACGTACTATCAACACGATTAGAACAATCGGACATGCCTAACCTATTACAACGTATCCGTAACGCTATTGATGGTGAAATTAACCAAATGAAGGTAATAACCCAATCAATCACTTCAAATAGCATGATCAAAATGTGGCTCGATCAAGGCGCAAGTGTTGAAGGGGAGCAATATCTCATCCAATACTTGGCGCAACTAGCAAGTGATAATGACTTTAGCAATGCCTCATTTACTGATTACAACCAGCAAAAACACTGGAATAAAAACGGTTTTTTGCGAGTACTCAAGCCGGATCATGATACGTGGTTTTTTAAATTAAAAAACAGTGGTGAAACTGAGTCGACTAGCATCTATAAAGATAGTAAAGGATCCACTGATATTTACATTAACTACCAAAAACCCAATGGTTTCGGCATTGCTGGGGTATCTAAGCCGTTTAATGAAATGGTCGATTACCTCAACAGCTTTCAAATAGAACAATCTGGCTTTGTTTATCTCGTCGATGGTAACGGCGTTATCAAGGTACATCCAAGTATTGATTACAAGTCTAAACAAACCATTGCCGATATATATCCTTCAATTAATAGCAGTCAGCTGATTAACGAGAAAAATTATGCTTTTACCATGGTGGATAAACAGCTAATTGCTTCAAGTTACATTGCAAGTTTAGACTGGTACGTCATTGCACAAGTCCCCATGGAAGAGTTATACGCCGGTCTAGATACCTCTCGCAATAACATCATCATCACCTTTGTGGCAATTGCTGCATTATTCACAATTATCAGTATTTATTTAGCTAACAGTTTAGTGCGCCCGATTAATCAACTGGCCGATACGTTCAAAGAGCTCGGTGAAGGCGAAGGTGATTTAACCCAACGTCTCACTGAAAATGGCAACGAAGAAATGCGCCGTTTAGCACAAGGTTTTAATGCGTTTATCGGCAAATTAAATAATGTTATCCAAGAGCTTGCTGCAACCACCTTGGATGTTAATGGTGCATCGCAGCAAGTCTATACTGATGCGCAAAACTCCAAAAAACTCACTGATGTTCAACGTGATGGAGCTCACCAAGTCTCAGTTGCAATTAACGAAATGGGCAGCACCATTGCTGAAATAGCCAATAATGCTTCAGTTGCCGCCCAGTCAACTACCGAAGCCACTCAAAAAGCACAGCGGGCACAAACAGTAGTAGAAGAGTCAAACTCAACCATTAATGAAATGGCCAATAATATGGAAAGTGTGTCGACCAATATTGTGACTTTAGCAGAAAAAAGCGATGCGATTTCAAGCGTGCTAGATGTTATTAGGGCGATATCAGAGCAAACTAATTTATTGGCATTAAACGCAGCTATTGAAGCGGCACGCGCAGGTGAGCAAGGTCGAGGCTTTGCGGTGGTTGCCGATGAAGTGCGTAACCTTGCTAAGCGCACTAGTGATTCTACCGATGAAATTCACCTTATGATTACTGAATTACAAAATGGCGCGAATGCTGCGGTATCATCGGTTCAAGAAGGTCGTGAGCAAGCTAAACTAGGTGTTCAAGCGTCACAAAGAACCTATCAAGCTCTTGAAGACATCGCCGAAAATGTGATGCAAATTTCAGAACTTAATATACAAATTGCCGCTGCCACAGAAGAGCAGTCTGCGGTGATCAATGAGATCAACCAGCATGTGGTAAATATTAGTGACAGCAGTGACAGCAGTGCCCAAGCTTCGGCCAGTATCGAAAGCTCTAGCGAGGCACTAAAGTCAATAGCAAATGATTTAGATGGCTTAGTAAAACGCTTTAAACTCTAGTTAGTAAGGGCGATTGAATATCATGACAACGGGATAATACATCACAGCTAAGCGGTATCATTGAAACCCCTCCCAAATTTAAAACGTAAAAAGCCAAACTTTTAAAAAGTTTGGCTTTTTTGTTCCTACATTATGCTGGCTATGCTTAAATCAATTACGCTTAAAAACCCGCAATCGTTGCTTTTCTCTGTTTATTTACAATACAAAAATTACCCCGTTTGGTGCGGCATTTTGAGCAGGTTTCACACAGGGCTTGAGCTCTATCGCCTGTCTGCCAGCGCTTCACTAAATCAGGCTCTGACAATAATGGTCTTGATAGGGCAAAGTATTGAATATTGGTATTCGCGGCAATGGTTTCTATGGCATCAATGTCCGTTAAACCGCCTACAGTAATAACCGGTACGTTCACTTCCCGACTTATTACATCACCATATTGATGAAAATACCCCTGTGGCTGAATGGTATGCCCCTCAAACGACTCACCAATCATGTCACTGGCTTTGCCGTGAATATTGCCAGAAATGATAATGGCATCAACGCCAATGGCTGCAAGCTTTTTACAAATAACACGGGTTTCAGCAAAGGTTAAGCCACCTTCAAAAAAATCACAGGCGGTTAACTTCACTAAGATCGGGTAATCATCACCCACCAGCTTTCTGGTTTCCGTATAGATTTCAACTAAAAAGCGCAGGCGGTTTTCTAGGCTACCACCGTATTGGTCATCCCTTTGATTGTAATAAGGGCTTAAAAACTGATTGATCAAATAGCTGTGGGCAGCATGAATTTCAACCCCATCAAAACCAGACTGTTTTGCCCGTAAACTTGCTTTCGCAAATGCCTGTACTATGTAATCTATCTCGGCAGTGGTCATGGCTTTGCCTAAGGTCTTGGTGCCACGTTCACAAACATCACTCGGGGCAAAAATCACCCTTTCGCCTACATTGTAAGTGGTTTTGGTGCCACCATAGGCCAGCTGCATGGCAATTTTTGCGCCGTTGCGGTGAACTAAATCCGTTAGCTGTTTGTATTCCTCGATAAAGGAGTCGTCGTACATGCCCATCATGCCCGCATTAGGTTTCTCTTCTGCGACGATATTGGCATAACCTGTAATGATCAGGCCGACTTCACCTTGAGCAAGCTCTTTGTATATGGCGTATAACTTATCTGTCATATGGCCATCTTCAGTTGCCATATTTTCCCAAGTGGCACTGCGGATAAACCGGTTCTTTAACTGCATGCGGCCGATGTGGGTTTCAGTGTACAAAGTGCTCAAGTTACATCCTCTAAAAAGCGTCATCGATTAAACGGCGGCATTATAAAGGGCGCTGTTCAACAATCAAACAACTGCAAGTCAGAAGTGAGAGCTAGCTATATAGTCCAAAAGAGGTAATTTACAGGGGCTATTGACTAAGAATACCCGCAAGGGAGCGGCTGGTGTACTACATGAGATTGATCTAAAGCATTTTTTATGAAAAGCGCTATGAATAATGGCGCGTTGCCTTAGTATTCAACATAGCAAACTAAATAGTCAATTAAGCTAAAGCAGCCATCTTTGCGAGTAATAAAGCGAACAACAAGTACGTGGTAAAGTGTTAACTATTTAAAAAGGCTAGGCAGTAACTACCTAGCCTCTAAAGCTTTAGCTAACCTCAAAAGTTTTAGCTAGCATCAAAACGTTTCACTAGCATTAAAAGACAAAGTTCAGCGTCAGGCTTAATAACTCCACATCGGAGCTTTCACCCCAAATAATTGGCGGAGCGGCAAATTGCGCTCGGTTTATTGGATTATCCCCCAAAATGGACTGGTACTCAGCATTGAGTGAAATAGATGAAGTCACATCATAGCGAAGCCCTACAGTCACCCCTTGACTCTCTCTAAGGTCACGGCTCTCAGCATAAACCACATAAGGGGTAAAATCATCGATTGCATAACCAACACTGGCGTACCAATTACTTTGCAGCTCATCATGTTCAAATTCAGCCATAAACTGCCAAGCATCTAAACTGTATTCCGCCCCCAAAGTAAATACACTTAATTGATCAGCAGTTGGGGCTGGGCGTAAAGTATATTTAGACCGTAAATATCCAGTATGGATACGATAATTAAACCCCACTAAATCGACATATATTCCCGCGGTATAGTCAGAATCAAATTGCATCAATACCGGCCCTAAATTCACCTCAGTTAAACGGCCGAAACCGTAATAAGGTGAAACGGTAATTGATATTTCATCAGATAGTTCATATTGCCAAGCCAGCGAAAAACCATCGTATGAGGTGGTGCCTAAAATCGAGTCGTAAATCTCACCCGGCGGCCTTGCCCACGCATAAGCTTGGCCAACAAAATAAAACTCAGAGACTAAAAACAATGGCAGACGTAAGCGGCCAGCCCTTACTTTAAAGTCGCTAAATTCATAACTTAGGTAGGCCCATTCTAATTCAGGTTCGCTCCATTTATCTTGGGTGCGCTTAACCACTTGAGCTGATGCATCAAAGCCCTCAAACACATCTAAATCAAGTTGTATTCCAAATAACGTCTCACAGTCATAACAGGTTTCGTCTGTTATTTCCCGGTTAATAAATAATGGAGCTTTATTGTCTGATTTACTGATAGATGTTGAACCAAAACCACTGATGGAAAAGTTGTCAGTCAGCTCTATCGCAGCTTGTGCATTGGTTGCCATGCCAAGGGTTAATAGTAAAATTATGTATTTTCGGTTTAATAACATGGCTACTCTCCTTGTGGCACTGTGATTAAGATATTAACTTCTTCAGGCACCGACTCTATCGGAGCATATGCAATACCATTAGGATTGTCGTTCAGCCATTTGAGGATCTTCTTTATATCATCACTGTCTAACTCTTCTGGTGGCGAGCCTTTGCCGGAGAAAGCCAACCCGGCCCAATAACCATTCATTTGTGAGACAGATTTACCCAGCAACATGCTATAAAACTCTTCGCGGTGCATGGAGGTTTCAGGTAGATCAACTAAGACAATTTTAAAGCTACCTCCGACTTTTTTAGACTTACCTCGATATAACATTCTCGCCTTACTTTTACTTAAAGGCGGCATGTCATCATTAAGGCTAAAAATAGCGAATTCGACCTCAGAGTTTTGGCTAGTGTCAGCCTCTAAAGCCCAAGTTGATGGAGATAAAATTAATGCAGTAAGAAAGATGAGTCGCCTTGTGAAAAATTTACTCAAAAAAAAGTGCTTCAGGTTCAATAAAAAGGCTTTGTGGTTTAATCCATTAATCATATAAAAACCTTCATTCCTAGATAGTTTTTGTACTATGCTAAATATAGTTAAGAGTTTTACTAAGCTAAACTTAGCCAAGAACCCTACGATATACAACTTTATAGCTAACTTTTTTATGGCTAATTTTTACTCAAGGAGCTGAGATGAATTTATTGAATCGTATTTCAATAAAAGCAAGGATGTTGGCACTAGTCTTGTTACCATTGGTTTTTGCAGGTTTTTTATCAGCGTTAGAAATCCAAAAACAAACTGATAATGTGCAAGCTTTAAACAGCCTTAACAACAAAGTGACCTTTTTAGAGTTATTTTCCCAGCTTAATCGGCAAATTACTCAAGCGCAAGACGCGCTCAGCGGCCAAGATGAGCCCTTTGTATTATCCCAATTCACATCTATTACTGAGCAACTGTCTGCGTTATTACCCACAAGCTTTAGCGCGCAACACAGTGAAGATATTCAAGCATGGTTTAACAGCACTGAAGAAGCCTTAGCTGAATCGCCATCCCTTACCAAAGAGGATTTATTTGATTGGTCAATTTGGATGCATGAATTACAAAATCAAGGGCTGATGACGCTAGAAAAAGATAAGCTTGATGTACCAGAAAAAATTAACCAGAACTTGACGATTCTATTTCAATTGCAATGGCTATCACTGTGGTCTGCAGAAGAAAAATGGCTAGTGGAGCAGCTGATGACGAATCGAAACGACGAAGATCTGCTGAGTCAATTGAATATGAGCGCCGAAAGACAACAACTGTATGTCGATCGCTTTATTAATATTAGTGCCAGGCCTGAGCAAGTTGATCTGTTATTAACCACCTTTTCAGATCAAGCATTCCAACAAAGCTATCAGCTGCGCAGCCAAATTCTGCAAGGGAATGAAATTGTCGATAATACAGGTGCTAACTTGGAGGTGTTTAATCAGCGTTTGAACTTAATTCAATATGTTGTCACGACCTTTTCAGAGCAATTATCCACCAATATCCACTCTGAAATAGCAAAGTCTAAACAGCTTATTATTATGTTCTGTGTTGCATTGCTAATATCGCTGGTTACCATTGGCACCATTGGCGCAAACCTATACAGCCGTATTCTAAAGTATCTGCATCATGTGATTAAAACCATGTCAAAAATTGAAAAAACACATGATTACTCAAATAAGATAAACGAAAATGGTAAAGATGAATTAAGCTACTTCTCTAAAAAACTCAATAACCTAATCCATGAACGCTTTTTAAATGATGCCAAAATCTTGCAAGCAAAATCAGATGCAGAAAGAGCTAACCAAGCCAAAAGTTCTTTTTTGGCCAATATGTCCCATGAGATTAGAACACCGTTAAATGGCATTATTGGTATGTCGGAGATTATGTCAGGTACAAGATTAACGCCTTTGCAAAATGAGTACCTGCAAACCATAGAAACATCCTCACATACCTTATTATTATTGATTAACGATATTCTCGATCTTTCTAAAATTGAGTCAGGTAACCTGTCTATTGCTTACAACGACACCAATATTACCGAGGTCATCTATGACACCCTCACTATGGTGTTAGCTAAAGTCGTTGGAAAACAACTCGACCTTAAAATTGAAATTCCAGAACATATACCTCACCTAGTATCACTTGACGAGCATCGAATGCGCCAAGTACTGATGAACCTTCTGTCAAATGCAGTTAAATTTACCAATGAGGGGTTTATTAAAGTCGCTGTGAGCTGCGATTACGACGAAGCTGACTATGCCAATATGCAAATTAAAATATACGATAGCGGCATTGGTATTAAAGAAGAAAATCAACAACAAATCTTTTCACCTTTTATCCAAGAAGATGGCACCATCACTCGTGAATTTGGTGGTACAGGGCTTGGGCTGGCAATTTGTAAACAGCTAGTGGGGTTAATGGGCGGCGATATAAAAGTCAGCTCAGAAAAAGGGAAAGGCAGTTGTTTCAGCGTTGAACTTAAAGCCCGCATCATTGCCAAAGAGCAGCCTAAAAATGGTGAGTTTAAACACCTGACTACGGCAATTATTGCCAGTAATAATGATATTATTGATGCTATTGATGGTGCCTGTAATAAACATGAATTTAGCATAAATTACCGTTACCCATCACCGTTCGACTTGTTACAGGATAAGCAAAAATTTGATCTGTTATTTATTGATAATGCCTCAATGAACCGAGAAGCTTTAAAAGCATTACCCGAATTACTAATGCAGCAAGATAGCTTTTCCATTGCCATTAATAGCCCCTCTGAGCAGCGAACATTAGATAACATCGACGCCTCTATCACCTTGCCTCTGCTTGGCAGACGCTTTAGCGATGCGATTCGTAACGGAATTGAAAGTCGCACTCTGCGTAATAAAGTCACCCCAGCTGAAACAAACGCCGCCAATGATGGTATTGATAAGCAAGAAAAACCACGCACCATTCACGGCATGATTTTGATTGTCGAAGATAACCTCGTTAATCAAAAGGTCGCCTCAGTGCTAGTCAAGCA
Organism: Shewanella sp. UCD-KL21; assembly: GCF_001957135.1. Taxonomy (GTDB): domain Bacteria; phylum Pseudomonadota; class Gammaproteobacteria; order Enterobacterales; family Shewanellaceae; genus Shewanella. The sequence continues at coordinate 118,213 of NZ_MPHK01000007.1, forward strand.
AGCGGGCTATAACTTCGTGATTGCTAATAATGGACTTGAGGCGTTTGATTTTATTAGTGATGGCAAAATATTTGATGCAATCTTAATGGATTGTATGATGCCCATTATGGATGGTTTTACTGCCACCCAAAAAATCAGAGAGTGGGAGCAAGTCAATCCATCAGTGCAACGACTGCCAATAATTGCACTGACCGCCAGTGTACTGGATCAAGATATTGAGAAATGTTATGAATCAGGAATGGATGACTATTTAGCAAAACCATTTGAAAAGCATATTCTTATTGAGAAAATAAAACAGGTCACTAAACTTGCTAGTTAGCAGTAAGCATATTGGCAGTGATTGAATTGAGGCTAACACTAATAAGCGGATTGTTTAATTGGCTGATTGTATGAAAGCTTGATTGGCTACTCATAGAAATGCCTGATTGCCTGATTGTATAAATGCCTGATTATCTTAAGATGCAGCCCAATGCCAAAAATCAATCACTAATGGCTATCAACTACCTCCACATTGACCATTTTTGCTGCAATATTTTCTTTTGTTTTTTTCTTTTGTTTTTTTCTTTTGTTTTTTATCTGGTGATAAATGTATCGACCTTTCAGGCCGACACATTTATCAGGCTTTAAGCGTCACCAGCAGAGCATTTCATCACTGGCAACGCTATGTTTTTGCGATTAAAATCGCCATTAAGTTATAACCCGAGCTATACCTTAACTTTAGCAGCGCCAAAGCTATCATCAAACTCTTGCTCTAAGCTGGCTACATCCACTTTATTGCCTTTTAAGCGTTCAACCACAAGGTAGTTAACTGGCACCAAAATCAAGGTAATAAAGGTAGCAAAGATAATCCCGAAGCCCAGTGATATCGCCATTGGAATTAAGAACTGCGCCTGAGTCGACTTTTCTAACAATAGCGGCATTAAACCAATAAAGGTGGTTAAGCTGGTGAGCATAACCGGTCTAAAGCGTTTTGCTCCCGCTGTGATTACAGCCTCGGCTAATGCCATACCACTAGCACGTTTTTTGTTAATAAAGTCCACCAGCACTAAGGAGTCGTTTACCACCACACCCACCAGCGCTAGCATGCCTAAGATACTGAAAATAGTCAGTGGCGAGCCCATTAACCAATGACCCAGCACCGCACCAATTAGCCCAAAAGGGATCACGCTCATCACAATTAATGGCTGAATGTAAGACTTAAACGGAATGGCCAGTAGGCTATAAATCATAAACAACACAAAGATTAAGCCCCATTGCAGTGAACCAAAGCTGTCTCGCTGCTCACGGGCTTCACCTTCAAGTGAGTGCCTAACCCCTGGGTATTGCTGCACTAAACCATCAAGAAACACTTTAAGATCGGCTTGTAATACCGTCATATTGGTGTTGTCTTTATCCACATCAGCGGTAACATTTAGCACCCGATAACGGTCAATGCGTTTAATGCTCGATGGACTCTTACCTGAGGTCATTTTCGCCACATGCCCAAGCGGGACTTGCGCGCCCTGACTGGTGGTGATCAGTACCTTTTTAAGATCATCCAATGACTGACGCTCATCTAGCGGCAACCGTAGCATGACCCGCACATCATCACGGCCACGTTGAATACGTTGTACTTCAGAGCCAAAATAGAAACTTCTTACTTGGCTTGATACTTCCTGACGAGTCAGCCCTAGCGCTTTACCTTGCTCGGTTAATTCAATTAACAGTTCTTCTTTACCGTTAGATAAACTATCGGCGATATCAAACACGGTCGGGTAGGTTTTTAAATGCTCCTTTACCTGATCGGCTATTTCACGCAAGGTTTCAAGAGAATTGGCGCTGAGCTGCACATCAATAGGATCAGAACTTCGGCCAATTTCAGCGCGGTAAGTCACTGACTCAGCGCCGGGAATTTCGCCGACGCTTTTACGCCATTCGGTTAATAACTGCCTAGAGCTAATATCTGATTCACGCTTTTCTGCTGGGGTGATTTCAAAACGCACGCCGCCGGCATTTGAAGTACCACCTCGACCACCTGTGGTCGCCAAAATATTGATAATGACACTCTCACCATCTTCATCAGTATACTTTTCTTGTAGCGCCTCAGCTTTGGCAGCAATCGTAATAATATGCGCATTGGTCACCTCAAATGGGGTACCAGCAGGCATGGTTAAGTTAAGTCGCACTGTTTCACTTGGGATACGTGGGAAGAAAGTAAACTTAGTCCACCCCGTTGCTAACAATGCCGCTATCACCAAAAGTACCCCGAGAAATAAACTCAAGGTGGCCGTTTTATGTTTTAGCGCAATACGTAAAAACGGTTGATAAAATTGAATGATTGCTCGCTCAAAACCATCGGCAAACTTTTGCTGAAAAATCTCAAATTTATTAAAGTTGTCCTTCTCGTGACGCAACTTAATATTTTTAAGATGAGCGGGCAGCACAAATTTAGATTCGATTAATGAGAATAACAATACCGGAATAACCACTATGGCAATTTGGCCAAATATCGCCCCGCGGGTGCCTTCGATAAACAACATAGGTAAAAACGCGGTAATGGTAGTTAAGATCCCAAAAGTCACTGGCGCAGCTACTTCTTGGGTACCAAGAATCGCCGCTTGCTCGCCATTGGGGGCGGTCTTAAGGTGGGTATAGATATTCTCGCCGGTGACAATGGCGTCATCGACCACAATCCCCAATACCAAAATAAAACCAAACAGGCTGATAACGTTTAACGACACACCAAAAAAGGGCATAAAGATAAACGCCCCCATAAAGGAAACCGGAATACCAATAAACACCCATATGGCAATTGAAGGACGCAAAAATAGCGTCAGTAGTAGCAAGACTAATATGCCGCCTTGCAGCGCACTGCCTGTTAGTGTCGCAATACGGTTTTTAACGATTTCAGAGTCGTCATCCCAATAGCTAAGGCCATAGCCTTCTGGCAGTGTTGCCTGACGAGAATCGATATAGCCTTTCACTTTATCAGCCACATCAATCGCGCTTTGCTGACCAATGCGATACACATCGATAAATGCTGCCTGCTGGCCGTTAAAGCGAGTTCTTACTGGGGTTTCTTCAAAGCCATCAACCACATTGGCAATATCGCCTAAACGAATAATGGTGCCGTCAGCGGCAGATTTAATGACAATATTGGCAAACTCATCTTTGTAATAAGCTTGGCCTTTAGAGCGCAGTAAAATATCGCCACCTTGGGTTTTTAAATTACCCGCCGAGATATCGGTACTAGAAGCATTAATCGCTCTTGATACTTCGCTAAGGGTTAAGTTGTATTGGCGTAATTTGTTTTGTGATAAGGCTAACGACACTTCATAGTTTCGTACCCCACTTAAATCCAGCTGGGTTACCCCATCAAGGCGCAGCAATTCATCACGCACCACTTCAGCAAACTCAATGGTTTCTTTTTCGCTATATTTGCCAGTTACCGTTACTGCAATCACTTCACGCTTGCGCTGAGCAAGGGCTATGACTGGCTTTTCGGCATCAACTGGGAAGGTATTAATGGCATCGACGCGGCTTTTAATGTCTGCGAGCATTTCGCGGGGGTCATAACCACTGTCAACTTCAATGGTGACCTGGGATGACGACTCTGAAGAACTAGAAGTGATTTTTTCTATGCCTTCTAGATCTTGCACCGCCTCTTCAATACGAATTGTTAGCCCTTTTTCAACATCTTCAGGGGTCGCACCACGAAGCGATACTCTAATTGAGATCCTTTCTGACTCAACCGTCGGAAACACTTCAAGGGGGATCTGGGTTGACAGTGAACCTAAACCCAATACCAGCAGCAACAACATTAATAAATTGGCTGCTACGTGGTTTTTTGCAAACCAAGCAATCATAGCTGTGGCTCCTCTTTAGTGGCAGCTTTAGCCTTACGCGCCTCATCAGGGTGACACTTATTCAGCCCACCTGCACGCTTGCCTTGTTTTGCCTCAGCGTTTGTCGCTGCTGTTGTCGCAGCGCCCACCACAGTGACAGGAGTGCCAGAGCTCACTTGACCAAGGGAGGTAACAACCAATTCATCACCGCTTTTTAAGCCTGATCTTATGACGGAGTCTTGGCTGTTTTGCCATCTTGTGCTGACTTCTCGGCGCAATAACATGCCATCGTTAACCACATACACATAAGTGCCTTGATAAATGGCTTTGGTCGGAATAACCAGCACTTGGCTAAGCTTTTTACCAGCAATATTAGCCGTCAGGTATTGGCCTATTTTAAGCGGCATCTGCTGATTGGTTTGATAATCAAATGGGTCATCAATTTGCGCCACTACATAAAGCTGCTGTGAGTTGCTATCAATAGCACCTTCGGTACGAATTAACTGCCCTTCCCATTTTTGCAGACCAATTAAGTCAGACTCAAAACTCACTTTAGCCACCACAGACTTACCTTGCTCGGGTAATTCAACTAACGCTAAATCGCTGTTATTAATAGGTAAGCGTATTTCCACATAATCGGTGGCGTAAATCGTTGCCAGCTGGGCATTGGTCGATACCACCCGGCCTACATCAACATGTTTTTCTAAAATTCGCCCAGAAAACGGTGCAACAACTTGGGTACGTTCTAAGGCCAAATTGGCTTGTTCAAGTTTCGCTTGGTTAGATAGCATTGCCGCTCGCGCTGCAGCTAATTGCGGCTCACGTAATACCAGTGCGGTCGGCTCACGGCCATTACTCAGGCGCTGCCAATCAGCTAAGGCTTGATTGGTGCGTGCTTGTTCTTCTAATAATTGTTGTCTTGCCAACATTAACCCAGCTTCAGCAATTTTTACTTCAGCTTGATAATCTCTATCATCAAGTTGAACCAATACTTCGCCTTTTTCGAAAAAGCCACCTTCACGAAAGTTAGGGCTAATTGATAGAATTTGCCCTGACGCTTGCGTGACTAACGAGCTTTGGGTGCGCGGTTTTACCACCCCAAAACTGCTCACCTGAATTTGATAATTCTGCGGCGTTAGCCGCTGAGTTTCAACCGACATAGCTGCTACGGCCATGGGTTTGCCACGCTTAGTACTTGGCGGGTTTGAGCTGATCACAAAGATAACGGCAACAGCAACAGCAACAATGCCAACGGGGATAAGGTATTTCTTATTCATGATATTATTCTTCTTCTGTAACACTGGCATCAAGGTCACCACCTAACGCAAGGTGTAAACCAATACGGTTAGCAATGATTTGGTTTTTTAAGCTAATGACCGAACTTTGGGCCACAAAGGCGCGATTTTGGGCATCCAATACCGTGGTATAGCTAACAAGGCCACTTTGGTATTGCTCAAAAGATAAGGTTTCGGCTTGCAGCGCATTGTCTTGGGCTTTTAAGGTAGAGCGATATTGCTGCTGCAAACTAGCGTCAAGGTCAAGGTTGTTTTCAACCTGCTCAAAGGCACTAAACAAAGTATTTAAATACTGCTGCTCTTGCTGCTTTAATTTAAGTTTTTGCTGCTCGGTTTGTGATTTTAAGCGACCGGCGTTAAAAATCGGTGCACTCAGGCCTGCAAACACCGACCATGAGCTGTAATCGCCACTTAATAAGTTAGCAATATCATTGCTCGCGGTGCCAATATCAGCCCCTAAACGCAGTGCGGGGTAACGCTGCTTTTGAGTAAAGGCCACCAGTGCATCTTGCGCTAGCAGTTGATACCAAGCGGCTTGTAGTTGTGGCTTACGTTTAACGAGCTCACTGGGCACGCCAATTTTTATCCCTTGGGGCAGTAATGGCAGCTGTTCATCAACCAATAATTTACCCGCAGGATAACCGCCTAATAGTCGTTCTAAGGTTCTAATGTCTTTATTGCGCTGACTGCGCTGTGCTAACAGGTTTGAGTTTTCACTGTGAAACTCATTTTGCGTTAAATACACATCTAGCGCGGTGTTTAACCCTTGCAGGTACCCCGACTCAATGATGTCAAAATTAAGTTTGGCATTTTCAGTGCGGCGCTCAAATAGCTTAACCAGTTCTGTTGAGGTCACGACCTTGTAGTAGGCAATCACCACATCAGCAACCAGTGCATCCCTTGCTTGCTGATAATTGGCCTCAGCGGTGAGTAAATTCAGTTTTGATGCTTTGGCGCTGTCTGATAATTTGCCCCAAATATCCAGCTCATAACTGAGGTCAAGGCTAAGACTGTTGGAGCTTGATGAGGTATCACTGTCGCCACGGCGGGCACTGTTGGCCGCTAGATTTAACTCAGGCCAAAAGCTTGAATCGCTGATGTTAAGTTGCTGCTTTTTTACCTCAACCTCTAATGCCAACTGGATCAATTGCTGATTAGTGTTTAGGCCGATACTGATAAGTTCTAATAGCTGATCAGTGGCGATTGGGCTAACCCAGCTTTGATTGTCTTGCAATGATTTGGCATCGGTATGCCAAGATGCGGGGAGCTCTGGTTTGACCAAGGGCTCATCAACATAAGATGAACTGCTGCAAGCAGATAAAATGAATAGCGAAGTTGCAACCGCCACTAGCGTATAGCGTGTTTTCATTAACTGGAAATCCATTTTCGATTATTATTATTTAATATGATTTAATATTATTTAGATGTTACGTGATTGATTTTAATTAGATCACTTTATAAAGAAAACCGCCAAAGGGTAACTTTGCACAGCTTTACATAGGTTATGTGAGGAAAAGCAATAGATAGCAGCTAGGGGCGAGTATGTCGGCGGCAGTGTCAGGCATTAAAGCTGACGTTTCAGCCAAAGTGGGCAATTAAGCAGGCTTATTAAATGTAACAAGCCTGCCGATTTTTATTAAAAATTGTAATCAAGTTTTACCCAAGCGGTTCGACCCGGCTCATTAACTTGAAATAACGGTGAACTACCTGGAATGTCATTACCCGCTCCAGAGCGACTAACATGTTCGGCATAGGTAATATCAAATAAGTTCTCAATACCAAAACTCACTAAAATATCATCATGCTTCCAAGCACCATTGATGGCCAATGTGCCAAAACCACTGCTTTCAGCCAGATCTTGCCCTGAGATATTACCTTGACCAATTGCGACTCTATCTTGCGCCGCAACCATCCGCCAAAATAACCCAGCAGTCCAATTTTCAGCTTCATAATTCACTGAAATACGCCCCTCTAAAGGCGATATTTGCCCTAGCGGTGTATTGTCAGTGTCATTCTCACCATGGCTATAACTGACGGTTGTTTGCGCCGACCATTGCTCAGTAAATGGATATAGCAGGCCTAACTCGCCGCCCCAAATCGTTGCATCAATATTGTAAGCCGTTGTCTTGGCAGTATTGGCATCAATTAAGATGTAGTCTGCCACTTTGCCGTAATAAAACGCCGTGGATATTTCAATATCGCCTTGATAAATCCAGCCAACATCAAGCTGGGTGGTTTTTTCAGCATCTAAATCGAATGCTTTAAGTGACAAGTCATTATTGTCTGCCTTCATGAACTCCCAATAGTCAGGAATACGTTGGGCATGGCCGCCGCCAATATAATACTGGCTTTTATCAGTCTCAAACTCGTAGCGAACAAAGCCACTGAATAAGTCATCATCACGGCTGCCTTGCTGGGCCACATATAAAGTGGTTTGCCACTGTTCCATTCTTAGGCCTGTCAAGATTTTACCTTGGTTAAGCTGATAACTTGATTCAACAAATAAGCCGCTATTGATATAAGCCATGTTCTGCATAAAGGGTTTTGCTAATAAATCATCTAGGCCATTATCTTCGGCTTGATTGATGCTGCGACCTTTGTGTTCACTGTCCATGTAGTCAAGCCCGACAATGGTTTCCCATTTTTCATTGGCTGAAATATCAAACCATAAATGACCACCCGCGGTTTTTCGTCTGACATTAGTGCCTGCATTTACGCCGCGATCAAACTGATCCATTACGTGATCGTTTTCATTACTATATAACTGAAAATCAATATTATTTAGCCAGTAAAAATCAACATCCTTTTGCACCAATAAGGTGACATTTTCATTATCGATCACACGGGCTTTATTGGTTCTGTCAGCGTATTCAGCCTCACCGCTTGAGCTGCCATAAGCAAGCTCAACCACGGTTGACTCATCAGGGGTCCAACCTACAGCAAAATTGTAATTATTGCGGTCATATAGGGATTGAATGGTGGTGCCATCACCGTCTTGATAATGATCGCTTTTAGACTTATTAGCATCAAAATCAATGTAATGGGTTTCAGTACCAGCTTTTATTTCGACTAAGTAATCTTCACGACCAAAACTGCCGCCGGTGACGCTGGCGCGACCCTCAAGGCTTTTCTCACTAAAGCTATGGCGATCTTTTTCAAATAATACGGTCCCTGCGGAACCGACAGGGCCATATTTTACTGTTTGCGGGCCTTTAATCACTGTAATGGCATCATAGGCTTCTGGATAAATATAAGCTGTTGGCGGATCCATACGCCCGCCACAGGTGCCATAAACATGCTGGCCATCATCAACAATACTGATGCGTGAACCGCCCATGCCTCTTAAAGAAGGGTCGCCACCTGCGCCGCCTTTTCTGGCGATGCTAAAACCGGGGATGGTTTTTAAGTAGCCTGCACCATCATAGGCCGGCAGCGGTAATCTGGGCTTTTTGGGATCGGTGACAACTTTGGCAGGATCGCGCATTAACTCCCCGGTCACCACAATGTAGTCATCACAGCTTTTATTATCGCAGTGCTGCTTGTGTTTGTTTTCTTGGGTGGTTTCAACAGCCTGAGTGTCTGTGGGACTAGCCTCAGTGGCTTGAACGAAGGAAGTGGGTAAAAAACCTAAAGCGACAGCGATAGAAATCATCAATTTAGAGCGATGCATAAACAGTCCTATGACAAACCTATAATATTTGTGCGGACATTTATAAATTAATCAGAACAAGTTTCAATTTAAAACCAACAAACTGCGACACTATGTCACAGGCTGATTAAAGGGAGGTCAAAAATACTAACTTCTGATGAATAAAAAACCTTTTATTCAAGTAGATAAGTAGGGGTAGCAGCCCATTTGAAATAACATCGTAGCCAAATAATAAACTGAAAAAATGGATTATTGAGCCATGACGCTTAACAATAATAAGGGTTTTACCTTAATTGAGCTGGTAGTCGTTATCATTATTCTTGGCATACTAGCGGTTACTGCTGCAGCTAAATTCATCAATTTATCAATTTATCAATTTATCAATCGATGCCAGAGTTGCGGCATTAAACGGCGCAGCGATAACAAGATGCTGCGATAAATCAGTAACGTCACCTCCTCAGCCAGTTCATTTACCACAACGAATAGGGCAAATGTGCTCCTGCTTACCCAATATTCCAAGCCACAGACAGATAAAATCATCTGACTCAAAACTTGCCACCGACTTATTCAAGTGGTTATTAATTATTTCAAAAAATACCCTTTTTCGGCCTTAACAAGGGTCAAAATTTAAGACACAATGGAGATAACATCCATCTAGACGGCTAAACATGAAAAAATCATTAAAACAGCGTTCATCCGATCATCACCGTGGGATCTATTTTATTGGCACTACCCCACCCAAAATCGATACCGATTTTGAATCGGTCAGTACTATCGCTGATAAATTGTTAGCTCGCCTTGATGAGATAAACTTTGATGGTTTGATCATCTACGATATTCAGGATGAAACCAGCCGCATTGATACCCCAAGGCCATTTCCGTTTAAAGCCACCCATGACTCTGGCACTTACGCTCAGCTAATCAATCAAAAGTCAGGCAAGCCCGTTATTGCTTATAAGAGTGTCGCCGGTCTTGATAAGCAGGGCTTTAATGAATGGTTGTCCCGCGCTTGGTATCAAAATAATGTCAGAGACTTGGTATTAGTGGGCTCGCCATCGACTCAGGTTGAAAGTTCATTACCATTAAATGACGCTTACGGCGTATTAGCGGCGCACTCTCAGGAGTTCTACCTTGGCGGCGTGGCTATTGCCGAGCGCCATTTAAGTAAAAAGAATGAGCATATTCGTTTATTAGGCAAGTCGAACCAAGGCTGTGAATATTACATCACTCAGGCGGTGTATAACGCCCAAGCAACCATTGATATGTTAACTAGCTACGCTGAAGAATGTGCGCTCAATAATATTAAGCCTAATCGCATCATTCTGACATTTTCACCTTGCGGCAGCGCTAAAACCTTAGAGTTTATCAACTGGTTAGGTGTGTCGGTACCCGAAGCCACCAGCGAACGCATTTTGTCGGCAGAAGATCCTCTGTATGAGTCAATTAAGATTAACCACAGTAATCTGCTGAAAATTTTAGCCGCTGTTATTCCGCTAAATATCCCATTAGGGCTGAATATTGAAAGTTTAACTAACCGTAAAACTGAGATTGATGCCTCGATTTTGATGTACAAACTGCTAAAGGGCACCATGGATCAAGCCTTAGCTCAAAATCAAATTGATCAATTTGTCTTAAACAAATAATCCTCAAGCGATAAAAACCTTCCCCTGTGGTGCTAAGCCATAGGGTAACTGGCCCATTAGCCTCTTTCAAAGGCTAGAACAGCCTTAGCTCTCCATAATAAATCAGTCATAAAAATCGGCTAATGGATGCTTGAATATCCAAGCGTCGCACTTGAGTTGGCTCTGCTAAAGAATAACCCTGCTGAATTGAGTATTTAACCACCATAATCAGGTATAAAAAGAGGGCTTCACCCCTGAATAAGGTGCCTTGAGTAGCCTGATTTAAGCGCTATAAAAGCGCATTAACTGCTGTTATTTATCCAAAAACATTGTAAGAAATCAAGCCTGTAAACCCAGTTAGGGCTTGACTACACAAGTTGGAATATCCTCGAAATAATAAAAAAATAACCTGTTTACATTTACTTAGTGTTTAAATTCAAACAATTCATGTTATAAAAGAATGGCAATAGTTAAATTAAGGTTAATAAAATTAGCAAAACCATCGAATTTGCGACTTATGTTAGTTAAGGCGGTTGCATTATTAGTTTGAGCGCTGTGAGCATTTTGGGAGCTTACAACCAACTGAAATTAACGATACAGCGCTTAAAAAGTAGCTAATAAATATTGCACCGATAGGTTTCAGTAAGTGAATTTACAATGAATTGAATTATAAAATACAGGGGTTTTTATGCGAATCATCCAACTCTTAGCGCTATTAATATTCACTATCTCTTTTTCGCAATCTGCCGCCGCTAATGACGCTAAAAATGAAGAACAGCAGGTCCTATCATCTTGCATGTCGTTAAACAAAGCATCTTCGGCCGCTTCAACTAAGCCTTGCGCTTACTATATTCAGGGGTTTCTAGCTGGCTCATTCAACAACACGCATCAGTTTGAGCTTAGAAAAGGCTCAGAAGGATTTGCTGACAGAGCTTACCGCACTCGAGTTGGTAACCTAACATCAAAAATGGTGCCGACAGAGTTATGTATCCCCGCAAGTGTCACTCGTGATCAGCTACTTAACCGAATAGTTGATAGAACGATTAACGAACTATCACCATCGACTAACTCTTTGCAAGGGTTGCAAAGTCAAATTTATCAAGCATTAGTCAAAGAGTCGTCATGTGAGCAAGATGACTAACAGGTTAATCATCCTAAGAGTAACAAAGGTTAGATACGCTGGATTTTAAGCTTTTAACTTAAGCACTCAATAACACAAAGTATTAATCAATATGAAACAAGAAAACAAAAGCCGCGTTGTTCCAAGCCATAGGCTTATCCTGATATTAACACTGGCCTTATTTTGGTGGATTAATTCAAATTACAGTAATCCTCTTTTACTGTCCTTGGGTGTGGGTTCAATCATGCTGGTGCTTTATATTGCCCAGAAAATGGATGTTATCGACCAAGAAACTCACCCTATTCGTCTTAACGCCAATATGCCAAGTTATGCGCTGTGGTTAGTAAAGCAGGTGGTTTTATCTAACATCAGTGTGGTTAAACATATTTGGATGGGTAATAAGAGCATCAAGCCAACACTCACCACTATAGACACTCGCCAGTGCTCAGATATCAATAAAGTCATCTATGCCAACTCTATAACCCTCACCCCAGGAACCGTAGCAATAGACTTAATTGACGATCAACTCACAGTTCATGCTTTACATAAGGATGATATCGAAACACTCAAAACCGGAGAGATGGATCGCCGGGCAAGGGAGCTTGAAGACTAATGTTAACTGCTGCCACAATCGCCATTCTTGTTGTTATGTTACTGGCAATCATTCGCTGTATCGTCGGCCCCACCCTTTACGATCGCATATTAGCTTTCAATTTTTTTGGCACTAAAGCCATATTGCTGATTGCAGTTTTGGGTTTTTTAATGGGACGCCCAGAGTTTCTCGACATTGCCCTCGTCTATGCCCTCATTAACTTTATCAGTGTCATCGGGGTATTACGTTACTCAGACTCAGCAGAGTTCAACATCACCCCTTATAAATCAGATTCAAACAAGGAGAGTAAAAGATGACCTTATTGCTCGAAATAAGCAGTGGTTTATGCCTGCTAATTGGATGCTTTCTTTGTTTTTCTGGTGGCATTGGCATTATACGTTTTCCAGACTTTTACACCCGTATGCATGCTGCAAGCGTTACAGATACCTTAGGTGCCAGCCTAGTGTTGATTGGCTTAATGCTGCAAAGCCCCAATGGTGTGGTACTGATGAAACTGATTTTGATTTTAATGTGTACGCTATTTATCAATCCATCTGCCAGTCACGCATTAGCAAAAGCGGCATTGCATAATGGCCTGTTACCGCTACAGGCTAAGCCCGATGATCAGGGAGGGAACAAGCCATCGAAGCCTTAGTTGATGTAATACTGTTAATATTTTTAGTGATCATTGCCATTGCCATCGTTCGTACCAGCAATCTACTCGCGGTTGTCATGTTAAGCGGCATTTATGGCTTATTATCAGCCTGTTTCTTTGTGGTGCTTGATGCCGTTGACGTGGCCTTTACCGAAGCTTCCGTGGGGGCGGGAATATCTGGTTTACTCATGTTGGCGGCCATTACCATCACAGGTCGAAAAGAAGCGCCAAAGCGTCATAAACCTTTTCTGGCACTCTTTGTGGTGCTAGTCACCGGTAGCATGCTGATTTACGGCACCATGGATATGCCTTATTTTGGCGCCGCTGATGCACCTGTGCATCAACATGTTGCTCCTCGTTATATTCATAAATCAATGCAGGAAGTTGGCGTACCTAATATTGTGACGTCGGTTTTAGGCAGTTACCGTGCATTTGATACTTTAGGTGAAGTCGCAGTTATTTTTACCGCCGGTATTGGTGTGCTGTCATTACTCAGATTGCCACGTCGCCGTAAAAAGCCCCAATCTGATGAAGCCACAGAAGAGCAGATGCATGAGCGCCATATGGTTGTGCGTATCGTCAGTAAAGCCCTTATCCCTTTCATCTTGCTGTTTGCGCTATATGTGCAATTCCATGGTGACTTTGGCCCAGGCGGTGGCTTTCAAGCTGGGGTTATCTTCGCAGCAGCGATTATTCTCTACACCATGCTATTTGGTTTAGATACCGCTCAAAAGGTATTTAACCCAGCGTTAATTCAACTGCTTGCGGCAGTGGGGCTTTTGCTTTACGCCTCTGTGGGGGTTGTTTCGATGATCAATGGCGCAAACTTCTTAGATTATAACGTGTTAGCGGATAATCCTCTTGATGGTCAACATATCGGGATACTGATTATTGAATTAGGGGTCGGTATCACTGTCGCATCGGTCATGTTGAGTATCTTTTTCAATTTTGATGCTCGCAGACAAGCCATTCATAACAGTAGCAAACAAAAAGGGGAGCAGGATGTTTCTCGGACTCTATAACTATTGGATCGCAATTTTGCTGATGATGATTGGTTTTTATATCGTTATCGCCCATGGCAATTTGGTTAAGAAGCTGGTTGGACTGACTATTTTTCAAACCTCAGTGTTTATCTTTTATATCAGCGTCGGCGTGGTTGAACGTGGCAGCGCCCCCATCTTAGCGGAAGGGATCAGCGACTACTCTAATCCTCTGCCTCATGTATTAATTCTTACCGCCATTGTAGTCGGTATTGCAACCACAGCACTGGGTCTTGCACTGGTCATCAGAATTAAAGAGTCCTATGGCAGTGTCGAAGAAGATGAAATACAAAAACTAGATCAGCTAAACGAGGAACAATCATAGTGTTAGCTCACCTGCCTATATTACAAGTCGTGGTGCCGCTAATGGCTGCCCCGCTATGCTGGTTTTTAAATCGTTCAAAACTGGTGTGGGTATTTTCCCTATTGGTCTGTGCTGCGACCTGCGCCAACAGCATACTATTGCTGATAGAAGTCATGAAATCAGGCCCCATCATCTATGAACTTGGGGGCTGGGAAGCACCTTGGGGGATTGAATTTCGCATCGATAAACTCAATGCTTTTTTACTGCTGATTATTTCGAGCATTGCGACAGTGGTGTTGTTTGCCGCAAACACCAGCATTCAAAAAGAATTGAGCGCAGACCGCCACACCCTATTTTACAGCCTCTACCTGTTATCGTTGACAGGCATGTACGGCATAGTGGCGACTGGCGATGCATTTAATGTGTTTGTATTTTTAGAGATTTCCTCGCTTTCTGCCTACGCCTTAATCGCCTTAGGTAATGACAGACGCGCACTTTGGGCCGCTTTCCAATACCTGATTATGGGTACCATTGGTGCCACCTTTATTTTGATTGGTATCGGCATGCTCTATCAAATGACGGGCACGCTAAACATGAGCGATCTCGCCATTCGATTAGTGGACGTTGGCCACACCCGCACGGTGTTTGCTGCATTCGCCTTCTTAATTGTCGGTATCTGCTTAAAGCTAGCACTATTCCCACTTCATCTGTGGTTGCCTAATGCTTATGCCTACGCACCGTCAATAGTAACGGCATTTTTAGCGGCCACCTCGACCAAGGTTGCGGTGTACTTACTGATCCGGTTTACTTTTACCGTATTTGGCATCACTTTCTCGTTTACCTCACTCCCCTTACAAAGCATTTTAATGGTGCTGGGACTTGCGGGTGTTTTTGTTGCTTCTGTCACCGCGATTTATCAGCAAAATGTTAAGCATATCTTAGCCTACTCAAGTATCGCGCAAGTCGGCTATATGATTATCGGTTACTCCATTAATACCAGCACAGGGGTGATGGCCACATTACTGCACCTGTTTAACCATGCCTTAATGAAAAGCGCACTGTTTTTAGCATTAGGCGCCGTAATGTACCGCATTGGCAGCGTCCAATTGAGTCAATTCCAAGGCTTAGGCCGACAAATGCCCTTAACCATGGCAGCTATTGTCATCGGTGGATTAAGTCTTATTGGCGTGCCATTAACCGTCGGCTTTATCAGTAAATGGTATCTGCTTATCGCCAGTGTGGAAGCCGGTATGTGGCCGGTTGCGGTACTTATCTTGCTGGGCTCGTTACTGGCAATTGTCTATATCTGGCGAATTGTGGAAATGGCTTACTTTAGGCCGCCACTGCCCGGGCGAGAAGTCAAAGAGGCACCTTGGACATTCCTTGCGCCTATTTGGGTTCTCGTCATCGCTAATATCTATTTCGGTATCGATACTCGCCTGAGTGTGCAAGTGGCACAGACGGCTTCTCAAAGTTTGTTTGGAATAAACCCATGAATCCATCTTTGGCGCTGATGTTACAGCTCACTATCTTATTGCCTCTGCTAGCAACCTTTGCAATCGCGGTGACAGGCAAAAAACCTAACCTTCGTGAGGCTGTCACCATCAGTATCAGTCTTGCGGTACTTTACTGCGTGATAAACCTCTACCAAGCGCTTAAGGCGGGAGAGAGCATTGCGGTCTCTTGGTGGGAGCTGATGCCAGGCTTAGAGATAAGCTTTGTTGTTGAACCACTAGGGATGTTATTCGCGTTAGTGGCCAGTTTTCTTTGGTTAATTACCACCATTTATGCCATTGGTTATATGCGTGGTCATGGCGAGGAGAACCAAACTCGCTTCTATATCTGCTTCGCTTTAGCCATAAGTGCGGTTATGGGACTGGCCTTTTCAGCTAACCTATTTACCCTATTTATCTTCTATGAAGTAATAACCCTATCAACCTATCCGCTGGTGACTCACGCGGGGACAGACAAAGCGAAACAAGGTGGCCGCGTCTACCTTGGTATTTTACTTAGCACCTCAATCGCCTTCTTCCTGCTAGCCATTGTATTAACTTGGTTGACCAGCGGCACCCTTGAATTTACCGCAGGCGGAGTGTTTGACGACAATGTTGATACCACTGTCGCAGGCGTTATCTTAGTGCTATTTATATTTGGTATTGGTAAAGCAGCCATTATGCCCTTTCATCGCTGGCTACCTGCGGCCATGGTGGCGCCAACACCAGTCAGCGCCCTGTTGCATGCGGTGGCGGTGGTAAAGGCGGGAGTATTTACGGTACTCAAAGTTTGTATTTTTATTTTTGGACTCGACCTGTTACCTAAACTGCCTACCACAGAGTTTTTGCTGTACTTGGCGACTTTCTCAGTATTAGTTGCCTCAATAATAGCGATGCGACAAGACAACTTAAAAGCCAGATTGGCCTACTCTACTGTGAGTCAATTGGGCTATATCACTATCGGTGCACTACTGGCCACCTCAACGGGCGTTATCGGTAGCGCGATGCATATTGCCTCCCACGCCTTTGGCAAAATTACCCTGTTCTTTTGTGCTGGTGCCATTTTGGTGGCTTGTCATAAATCTAAGGTCAGCGAGCTGCGCGGCTTAGGCTATACCATGCCAATCACCATGGCTGCTTTTTTCATTGCTAGCCTTAGTATTATCGGCGTGCCACCAACAGGCGGAACATGGAGTAAATGGTTCCTATTAATGGCCACGGTAGAAACTGGCTATTGGCTGGTCATGGTCACCTTGATGCTCAGCTCGTTGCTCAATATCGCCTACCTACTGCCTATTCCTTATCACGCATTTTTCCCAGGTAAGGGCGAGAAGCCTGAAAATCGCACTATCGAAGAAGCGCCATTGCCCTCTTTGATTGCATTATCTATCACATCATTAGGCTGCTTGATGATGTTCATCCATCCACAGCCCGTTTATGAATTGGCGAAAGCTATCTTGACTGTATCTGGAGTTAGTCATGGACAATAACATCGACAATAATATGGACAATAAAAAGCAGTACATTTTTGATAACCCCAAAAATATCCAGCGAGTGTTATACCTGTTATACGCCTGCTGTGGATTACTTATGGTACTGGATTTTGTCATCCACCGTCATGTGTCCCATAGCTGGGAAAACTTACCGATTTTTTATCCACTCTATGGCTTTGTCGGCTGCGTCATCTTGGTATTGGTCGCCAGCTGGATGCGGACCTTTTTGATGCGTCCAGAAGATTATTATGGACCCGTTGAAGAACTTGATGACAGTAAGATTGAAATAGTCGACGTCAGCGAGGGCCACGCCAAAGAAGCTAACAATAACAATAAAGGTGATCGCAATGTGGATGCTTGAGTTACCGCCCTTTGTGCTGTTTTTAATTGGTGGATTAATTGCTGCTACAACCCGTGGCAAACTCCGCGGCGCCTTGATGATAGCGATTCCAATCGTCAGCGGCTTGCACTTGTGGAGCGTACCTGAGGGTATCCACCTGCAATTTATGTTTTTAGACTATCAATTAGTCCCCTACCGCGCTGACAAATTAAGCCTGATGTTTGGCTATATTTTTCATATTGCCGCCTTGATCAGTATTATCTATTCACTGCACGTTAAAGATACCGTGCAGCAAGTCGCTACTATGTTTTACGCCGGCAGTGCCATTGGCGCTGTATTTGCGGGTGACTTACTGACGTTGTTTGTGTTCTGGGAGCTTTTGGCGTTTACCTCAGTATTTTTGATTTGGGCTCGGCGTACTTCTCGCGCTTATAGTGCGGGTATGCGCTACCTCATCATGCAAGTACTGTCAGGGGTTATTTTGCTGGTCGGCGCACTGTTTTATATCAGCGATACGGGCAGTGTTGCCTTTGAGTATATCGGCATAGATGGCATAGCAGGTTGGCTTATCTTTATCGCCTTTGGCATTAAGTGTGCGTTTCCTTTTGCTCACACTTGGCTTACCGACGCTTACCCTGAAGCGACGCCAACAGGTACCGTTATTCTCAGTGCTTTTACCACCAAGGTGGCGGTATATGCACTGGCTCGAGCCTACCCCGGCACCGAGCTGCTCATTTATATTGGCGCAGCAATGACCTGTTTCCCGATCTTCTTTGCGGTAATTGAAAACGATCTTCGCCGCGTACTGGCTTATAGCTTGATAAACCAAGTGGGCTTTATGGTGGTCGGTATCGGTATCGGTACCTCGCTGGCATTAAATGGCGCAGTATCTCACGCCTTTAACGATGTGATCTTTAAAGGCTTGCTGTTTATGAGCATGGGCGCGGTGTTGCATATGACAGGGCGAATAAACGGCTCCGATCTCGGCGGCCTTTATAAAACCATGCCCAAAACCACCCTACTGTGTATTGTCGGCGCTGCCTCTATTTCAGCATTCCCACTGTTTAGCGGTTTTGTCAGTAAATCTATGGTGATGTCTGCGGCCATTGAAACCGGTCATGACTGGGTGTGGTTAATGCTATTGTTTGCCTCGGCAGGTGTATTCCACCACGCTGGTATCAAGATCCCTTACTTTGCCTTCTTCGCCCATGACTCAGGCATTAGAGCAAACGATCCACCAAACAACATGTTGTTAGCTATGTTTATCTCGGCCTGCCTATGTATAGGCATTGGGATCTACCCAGCAGCGCTTTACTCGCTACTGCCATACGATACTGGCTACAACCCTTATGATGCGACCCACGTACTCGCCCAGACGCAGCTGTTGTTATTCTCTGCACTGGCCTTTGTTTGGTTGAATCTTAAAGGTAAGTATCCACCAGAACTGCGCTCAACTCACCTTGACGTTGATTGGGCATACAGGCGCTTAGTGCCTAATGCTTTGCAGCGAATGTTTGCGGTAATTTGGAAGGTAGATGCTGAGGTACGTCAATCAATACGTGACAAGCTAAACCAATGTCAGGCATTTTTAGCACGCCAATACAAAGGCGGTGGTAGCTTTATTTCTACCGACTACCCTTCTGGCAATATGGTGCTTTGGGTAGCAGTTATTCTAGCAAGCTATCTGTTTATTGGCTTTGTGAGCTAATCGGAGTCATCAAGATAAAAGCTAGCCTGTTTGCTGTTGATAATTGCAACTAGGCTAGCTTCAAAACACGCTTGTCATCTTCAATAAATGAACCTAATGAGCGGTTCTAAACCGTGTATCTTGAGGTAGCTTGGCTATAGGCTAACCTGCCTTAGCTTGGATCCTGTAGGCATGTAGCAAAGGCTCGGTATAACCAGAAGGCTGAGATTTACCTTTGAAGATAAGATCGCAAGCCGCTTTAAAGGCTATGCCGTCAAAGTTAGGTGCCATATTGATATACAGCGGGTCTGCTGCATTTTGAGTATCCACCACCGCAGCCATTTTTTTCAGCGCCGTCATCACCTCTGCTTCACTGCATAAGCCATGCTCAAGCCAATTAGTTAAGTATTGCGATGAGATCCGCAAGGTCGCTCTGTCTTCCATCAACCCAACATTATTAATATCAGGTACTTTCGAGCAACCAACTCCTTGGTCAATCCAGCGCACCACATATCCCAGAATACCCTGAGCATTATTTTCTAGCTCAAAGGTAATTTGTTGTTGGGTTAATGTTGTCGCTTCATCAAGCAATGGAATCGTCAACAAGTCGTCAATGCTGGCACGCTTGCGATGCTTTAGTTGCTGCTGCACGTCGGCAACATTTATTTGATGATAATGGGTCGAATGCAGCACAGCACCATTGGGCGATGGTACCCAGGCCGTATTTGCCCCCGCTTTTGGGTGAGCCACTTTTTGTTCTAGCATAGCCGCCATTTCATCTGGCATCGGCCACATGCCTTTACCTATCTGAGAGCGACCTTGTAAGCCACATTCAAGTCCAATATCAACATTCCAATCTTCATAAGCAGTAATCCATTTTTGCTGCTTCATCACAGATTTAGGAACAAAGGCACCCGCTAACATTGAGGTATGGAGTTCATCACCGGTACGGTCGAGAAAGCCAGTATTAATAAAGACAACCCGCTCTTGCGCGACCCTGATACACTCTTTCAAGTTGAGTGTGGTTCTGCGCTCTTCATCCATGATGCCGACTTTGATGGTATTACGGGGGAGTTTGAGTGCATCTTCTATCTTGGTAAACAAGTCACAGGTAAATTGCACTTCTTCTGGGCCATGCATTTTAGGTTTTACAATATTCACTGAGCCTTGACGACTATTACTGCGCCCATTATTGTGACCTTGAAGGTCATGCATAGCGGCAAGTACAGTGATCATGCCATCGAGTATGCCTTCGGGTACTTCATTGCCATTTTTATCTAGCACGGCATCAATTGTCATCAAGTGACCCACATTACGCACAAATAGCAAACTTCTACCGGGTAAAGTCACTGTCTCAGTCTCAGTCTCTGTGCCAGTGTCTGCGTCTGCATTAACAGCGTTATAAACGCGATCATCATTAAGCTCTCTGAGGACTTCTTTACCATTTTTAGTCAGTGAGGCCGTTAAGTTGCCTTTCATCAACCCTAACCAATTACGGTAAATTTCAACTTTGTCTTCAGCATCAACTGCAGCGACAGAGTCTTCGCAATCCATAATGGTCGTCACTGCGGCTTCAACTAATAGATCTTTAACGCCAGCATTATCGCTACTGCCAATCACACTGTCAGGATCAATTTGGATCTCAATATGCAAACCATTATTGACTAGCAAAATAGCACTCGGCGCAGCTGCACTACCTTGGTAACCAACACACTTTTGTGCTTGGGCTAATGTTGTGGTCGTGCCATCCGTTAACTGCATACGTAATAAGCCAGCATCAATATAATAACGCGTCACATCAGCGTGGCAGCCTTGCACTAATGGCGCTGCGGTATCTAAGTGATGTTTTGCAAACGCGATAACTTTTTCCCCCCTTAAAGGGTTGTACTGTTTAGTGAGCTCTGCACCACCTTGTGGTGATATGGCATCTGTACCATATAACGCATCATATAAACTGCCCCAACGCGCATTGGCTGCGTTAAGTGCAAAACGCGCATTTTTTACTGGCACAACTAATTGTGGCCCAGCTTGCGCTGCTATTTCATGATCCACATTTTCAGTGCTAATTTGAAACGCGTCACCTTCTGGCACTAGGTAGCCTATTTCGGATAGAAAAGCTTTATATTGGGCAGGGTTAAAGGCTTTAGCAGGGTGCTGTGTATGCCATTGATCAATTTGTTGCTGCAGGTGCTGCCTTTTTTCTAAAAGCGCCACATTAACAGCAGAAAACTCGGTAACAATCTCTTCAAATTTTGCCCAAAATTCAGCAGAATTAATGCCAATATCAGGACAAATTTCACTATCAACCAGTTGCCACAGTTCTTGTGCTATTTGTAAACCACCTACTTTAATTCGTGCTGTCATTTTTATCCCTACCCTTAATTCCAGTGCGCTGAAGTTAAAAAACCATTCAAATCTATTATTAATCGTTAATTCGCAGCAAGACTTTACTTTATATCAAAACAGCTTCATCTATCCAATTTATACTTGTTATCACCAGCATTCACCAAATCTATGACAAAGCGCCTTTTTTGGTTAATTTACTACGTTTCAGTAATTAAAATAACAAGGTTAAACATCCCCTCTATTTATTTCATCTGCCGTTTGAGTGATTAATTGACGCATCCATTTATGTGCTGGGTTATGCTGAAGCAAAGGGCTCCAAGCCATCGTCAATGCGATGGGTGGGATAATAAATGGCGGCTCTACTATACTCACACGGTCATTATTCTCGTGCTGACGGGCCATCTTACTTGGTATGGTTGCGATCAAATCTTGTTGTTCAGCCAACAAACACGCTGCTTGGTAATGGCGAGTAAAAACCGTTATTTGCCGTTTTACCCCAATTCGCGTTAATGCTTCATCCACCCAACCTAAGCGCTGAACATCAGCAGGATCCATCCCTACGCCAACGCCCATTCCGGTTTTACTCACCCACACATGTTTGGCTTGCAAATAACTGTCTAAAGAAAACGTATGCAAAACAGGATTAGTCTTACTAATCAAGCAACTGAAGTCATCATTCCACAACACTTTCTGGTGAAATGATTGCGGAATACTGTCGAAACGGTTGATCACCATATCGACTCTTCCTTGTTCTACATCAGGGAAACTGACATCACTTGGGGTCATGATATCTAAAATAATGTTTGGTGCTTGAGTACGAAGTTTTGCAATTAGCGGCGGAAGTAAGGTCGCTTCAGCATAATCACTGGCCATGACACGAAAGACTTTGTCACTTTCTTGTGCATTAAATTTAGCCGGTGGCTGTACGGCTTTTTCCAGTCCGATAATCAACTTGCTGATTATGGGTTGCAGCTCATTCGCTCGCTCGGTCGGCGTCATGCCCTGACTGGTGCGAATAAGTAAGGGATCATCAAACAAGGTTCTTAAGCGTTTTAGGCCGTTACTCATTGCAGGTTGGCTAATTCCAAGTTGGTCAGCTGCTTTAGTCACATTTCTTTCACGTAACAAAACATCTAAATAAACAAGGAGGTTCAAGTCGACACGAGATACATTCACAAGATGAATACCGAGAATAGTAAGTATAAATTAGACTTATTTAACCAAATCTAACTATTATTTTCAACGTAATCATTCGCCGCTTATCTATTTGTTAAAGGAATATACACATGACTAACTACAGAAGTAATATCGATGAAGCTGCTACCTTGATTAAATCAGAAGGTAGTGCATGGAATGCCATCAACCCAGAATCAGTCGCTCGCATGCGTCTACAGAATCGTTTCAAAACTGGGTTAGACATCGCAAAGTACACTGCTAAGATTATGCGTGAAGACATGGATAACTACGATAAAGATTCATCGCAGTACACTCAGTCTCTAGGTTGCTGGCATGGTTTTATCGGCCAACAAAAAATGATCTCTATTAAAAAGCATCTGTTAACCACCAAACGTCGTTACTTATATCTTTCAGGTTGGATGGTTGCAGCACTTCGTAGTGAGTTTGGTCCATTGCCTGACCAATCTATGCATGAAAAGACCTCTGTCGCAGCACTGATTAAAGAACTATACACTTTTCTTCGCCAAGCTGACGCACGTGAGCTGGGTGGCTTGTTCCAAGCACTAGACAATGCTGACGAGTCAGAAAAAGCGGCGATTCAGCATAAAATTGAAAACTTCGAAACCCATGTTGTACCGATTATTGCCGATATTGATGCAGGCTTTGGTAACGAAGAAGCCACTTACTTGATGGCAAAACAGATGATTGAAGCGGGTGCTTGTTGTATTCAATTAGAAAACCAAGTGTCTGATGTAAAACAGTGTGGCCACCAAGATGGTAAAGTGACCGTACCACATGTTGAATTCCTCGCGAAAATTAATGCGGTTCGTTATGCCTTTTTAGAACTAGGCATTGATGACGGTGTGATTGTTGCCCGTACCGATTCATTAGGCGCAGGTCTTACGCAAAAAATTGCCGTAACAGATAAAGCTGGCGATTTAGGTGAGCAGTACAATAGTTTCCTCGAAGTGGAAGCGGCTGATACAGCAACACTTAAAAATGGTGACGTGGTATTCCAACAAGATGGCAAACTGGTAAAACCTGCTCGTCTACCTAATGGTTTATTTAAGTTCCGTGCAGGAACAGGTGAAGCACGTTGTGTACTTGATTGTATTACTTCACTACAAAATGGTGCTGACCTACTGTGGATTGAAACTGAAAAGCCTCATGTATCTCAAATCGGCGGCATGGTTAACGAAATCCGCAAGGTGATACCTAACGCTAAACTTGTGTATAACAACTCACCATCGTTTAACTGGACGCTTAACTTCCGTCAGCAAGTATTTGATGCGATGCAAGCAGCAGGACAAGACGTTTCAGCTTACGACCGCGCACAATTAATGAGTGTTGATTACGATACCACTGAGCTTGCTATACAAGCTGATGAAAAAATTCGTACTTTCCAAGCTGATGCGGCTCGTGAAGCGGGTATTTTCCATCACCTTATTACGCTACCAACTTATCACACTGCAGCGCTATCAACTGATAACTTGGCTAAAGAGTACTTCGGCGACCAAGGCATGTTGGGTTATGTGGCTAATGTTCAACGTAAGGAGATCCGTCAAGGTATCGCCTGTGTTAAACACCAAAACATGGCAGGTTCTGATATGGGCGATGCACATAAAGAGTACTTCTCAGGTGATCAAGCGCTTAAAGCGTCAGGTAAAGACAACACAATGAACCAGTTCTAACCACGCGTTTTACAGGCTTGTTTTACAAACTAAAATGAGCTTTTAAATTCGCGATAACTGACACCCAAAAGCCTGAAGCAAACCTTCAGGCTTTTTTGTATTTAGCTCACCTAAAAAAAAGAACTGGGAACACAAACTGGATTATGTGAGGGCACAGTCTGACCTCACTTATTACAAACATGACTATCAACACCCGCAATCATTAGCCGACTCATCGAACATGGGCCTAAATTGATTTCTTAACAGTATTTAAGTTGTTAATTTTTTAATGCTCTTAATGGAAATTAGTAAAAAATCAGTCTATTGTATAAAAAACAAACGGAACATAGCGCATTAATGAGCAATAAGAGTCAAGGATGATGTAATAGCCGCAGAGTTAACAAGCGCCAACTCACAGCAATACAAGCCCTCCTCATTACTCTTTCAAGCGTTTAAAACCAATAAACGGTAACAATCATGGTGAGCATATTCATATGCTTATTCAATGGTGATGTTGCAAACCCGGTCAAGATGAATCGGTTCAATTGAGGATTAACTATGGATGGCGAAAAACTCAATACGCTACTTACCACGGTCACAGACAATGCAATTAAAGCCTATTCTGAATACGGCGACCAAATGCTATTTGAGCTTAATCGCTGGATTGCAGAGCCTGAGCAAAGTCGGTTTCTTAATGGCAACTCTCTAGACTTATTGATCAATAGTCACCGTAATCACCTCGGGTTTATCAACCAAGTTCTGGAGTCGCGCGATGGAACCGCTTTAGTTAAAGCCCTTCCCTGGTTTTATCATGCTTATCACTCCCAAGGGGTGCCATTTAGCTACTTTGTAGAAAAGTTTGAAAAATGGCAGCAATTAATCTTAAAGACAATTCCAGAAATTGAAGCGCTGCAATTAACTCAAATATACGATTGGATGCTAAGCGCCCATGAAGAATGCTGCAGCTTAATGGAAGCCGGCCAAGAGCAAGGGTTTATTGAAATGAATAACCCTTTTCTGCAATACATTATTGCTGGCAACCACCGCAAAGCCTACAGCTATGCACTCAATAAAGTCACCACATGGCAAGACTTTGAACAGTTTTTCAATCAAGAGGCTCAACCGGCTCTCTACCAAATCGGATTGCTTTGGCAAAATGGTGAGGTATCGGTATCAACAGAACATTTAGCCACAGCCATAACCAACCGCGTACTAATAGGCCTGCTTATGCATCTGGAGCCGCCAGAAATTACCAAAGAGAAAGTACTCGTCACTTGCGCTACATCAGAACACCACCAAATCGGCTCATGGATGGTAGCAACAGCCTTAGAAGCTGATGAATGGGATGCCACTTTTCTTGGCGCTGATGCCCCTAAAAGCGCCATACTTGATTACATAAGCAAAGAGTCACCTAAAGCCGTGATGATTAGTGTGACTATGCCTTATAACATTAAAAAAGCGCGAGAAGTCCTGCAAGAAATCCAAAGCTTATACCCCAATATAAAAACCATCGTCGGCGGTCAGGCACTGTCATTTTTTGATAAACCAGAAGAGGTACTTAACGCTGATTTCACCACCAGTGATTACAAAGCCGCGATTCAACAACTCAACTATTGGTTAGCCCCATGAAGCTGCCACACGAATGTGCCATTGATATCACTAATAACAGCAAAGTCTTAGCTATCGCTGAGTTTGCTTACGATGGCACATTAATCACTCACAATCGGGGCTTTCGCTTACTCTTTGCGCTTTTTCTAGCTGATAACAACTGTTGGCAGGACTTTTTTTTAGAGGACGCCTCTCAAATCATACAAAATGAACAACTCGATTTGGATTCAAATACCCAGTTTTTGAAAACCACAAAAGGCAGCAAACTGCTGTGTTCATTTCGTAAAATGCCATCTTCCTTCTATTGCATTGGCGAGATTTTAGACTTAAAAGAAGAACAACTCATTGAGGAGATTAGTGATCTGAGCAATATAATGGCTAAACTAAATCTTCAGCTTCGAAAAGAAAAACAACAACTTATTCAAGCCAAGAAAAAAATAGAAACCATATCACGTGAAGATCCACTCACTTCGCTGCTCAATCGTAGAGCATTTTTTGACATCATTTATCCGAGAATATCTTTAGCAAAGCGGCAAAAGATGGAGATCACCCTATTTTTTATTGATTTAGATTATTTCAAATCGGTCAATGATAACTGGGGCCATGATGCAGGGGACTTGCTCCTTACCGCGATAGCAAACATGCTGAAAAAAACACTGCGCCTAGAAGATATTATTTGCCGCTTTGGAGGAGAAGAGTTTGTCATTGCCCTAACCGGACAAACCTTAGAATCAGCACTGATATTAGCCAACCGTATTTTAGAAAATTGCAGAGCGACCCATATAGAATCAGTGGATAGAATAAGTACCCTCTCAATCGGAGTGGCGCAGTGGGACAAAACAGAAGATATACACAAACTTATTAAGCGGGCAGATGACGCATGCTATATGGCTAAACATAGCGGTAGAAACAAATACGTAGTTTCGCGCGCCCTACCCAGCATGCAGCGGGTAAAACCAGAAACTGAAAGCTCATCTTAAGCCACGTCAGATACAGGTAAATTAGCCAATAAATATGGGGTCATGTAATTACTAGCGAGAAGCTTATAAACCAAGCAGCAACATAGAGCTGAGTACCGCTTAGCCCTATTATAAAGCCTAAAAACCTCAGCTAAGCCATGGAAAACCTATACAAATCAGGTTATCGTATGCAAAACAAACGGAATGTCGCTGTAAGCCCACAGCAAGAGTCATGGATGAAGCATTAGCCACAGAGTCAGAACAAGGTACTTAGCCATTTAACCCCAAACTAAGCACCGACTCACAGCAATAAAGCCCCTCCCGTTAGATCTCATCAAAGCAAGTCAAACTAACAAGCAGAAATAGTCTTGGGTGGCCATGTTATTTAGTAGAGTTACAAAAGACAGAATTTATGCAAAATATAAACGATAACATTATCAATATTAATGATTTCTTACATCTTAAAAAAACAGCTAAGCCGATTACTCGATATTCTCAATATCAGCAAGAAGAACTTGCATATATCATTATGACACGGGCTACTGGTCTAATAAATTTTTATGAAAAAGCCGATTTTTATCTTAAGTATGCTACTGAGTTTTGTTTTGCACATGGACTAGAAGTCAGAGATATCAATATTGAACGTAGGCTTCGCCAGTCCAATCCAGCATGGCAGATGCCTTATTAACCCTTATGGTTCCAACCCTATAATTTGGAAGTTTTCAGCGTGGAAAAAAAAGAAATAACAAAAGTGATGTCAGTAATTGAAAATGCAAAGATGCCAGATTGGGTTTACGCTATTTATTTGCCTATTTTAGTTTTTGGTTTTTCTTTATCGGTATTTTCGATAGGAATGATTTTAGTTAACACATTCCATTCTGGTGACCCTATTGAGCTTGTACGTTACCTGATACTTTTCATGTCCGGTTTTGCATTGATAATTGCAGATATAAAATTGTGTGAGTTAAGTGTGTACCACGACACAATGCGTTTATTACGCGTTTACCAACCAAGTGTTACGTCTATCGAGTTGGTGATTAAGTCCACACCTTATAGGAAACAAACCATAACATTTGACGCATTAAAGGATTGGGTTGCCAATAGCGAACGTCCACATATATAGACTTAATAGCGTTAGCTTCAATATTAGGGAGCAATCATCAGTTTTTAATTATATAAATTTGATATTGATAGGCTATAAATCTAAGAGCTAAAATTTATGGGTAGCATGTTATTTTCTTCGATAAAAATAAACATGGATCGCCACGATATTTCTATAAAACAAAAATACTGAAACCGTAACAAGCTGATACAAGTCATTATTTTAAATACTAAAAAGATTAAAAAATACACGGTCAGTTATGGAAAAAGTACTCCAAATAAGATATTGTTTCCGAATTGAAAGCAATGTTACTCAGCAGTAAGTAAATGGCTTCTAAAGATGGAATGGCATAGTTTGCATATCTCAGCAAACATGTTTACTAATCATATCTTCCTATCTTTAGAAAAGCTTACAAGAATTATAGTAATCAATAATTAAAATATAACAGCCCCCTTATCGCTCTCAGGGGATCATTTACATCATAAAATTTAAAGAGAAAAAAATGAAAAAAAGGAATATTTTCACATTTTCGGTCATGGCATTGTTTTGCTTTCATGCACCGACTTTTGCAACAGGGCTAGATGCAACCTCTGCATCAAAAAATACTTCAATTGAATCCACTCAAACCTTCTTAAAACGTAAAGTTGCTATTGCACGATTTTCCAATGAAACCCAAGCAGCAAACAGTTTCCTAGTTGACAGTTCAAATAATCGAATAGGTAAGCAAGCGGCCGATATTCTTAGTGCACGCCTTACTGATACAAATAAATTCATCATGTTTGAGCGCCTTGATAATGAAGAGGTCAACTCGGAAAACATATTAAAAGGTATAAGCGACAGCGGTGTTTCTGTTGATTATTTAATCGTTGGCTCAGTCAGTGAATTTGGTCGTTCAGCAGAAAGCACAACGGGTTTATTCTCCCAATCAAAATTACAAAAAGCATATACCAAAGTGAATGTACGCCTGGTTGATGTTGTAACAGGAAGAATTATCAGCTCTGTTGAAGGCGCTGGCGAAGCGACAACAGAAACTAAGAAAACCCTTGGTGCAGGTACTTCAGCTGCATTTGATCAAAGCCTTACAGATAAAGCTTTATCACAAGCCATTTCTCAAATGATAAGTAACCTAGTAGAAAACATGACTTCCAAACCATGGAAATCATTTTTCTTATCAAATGATGATGGCACATTCATTATTTCTGGTGGTGAGGCTCAAGGGCTTACAGCAGGAATGGAATTGGTTATTTACCAAAATGGCAAGCAAGTTAAAAATCCGCAAAGCGGTGGTGTGATTACTTTACCAGGTAAAAAAATTGGCAAGGTAACAGTTTTATCAACCTATGGTAATGATGAATTTGAACAGATCTCTTTTGTCGATATTATTGAAGGTAACATTACTGATGACCTGTCTAAATATTACCTTTCAGATAAATAATTCGAGGCTTTCATGAGAACATTAATATTTATTTTCCTAAGTTTTTTTCTAATGGCATGTGGTTCAAACGTGCAGCGAAGCCAAACTGGACTAGAGCATGAGCAGCAAGTCGTCATTATTGCAGATGTTTTAGTTGGCAATTCAATTACGGTAGCCACGATCAATAATTATATGATTAATGATAGTGATTTAACCCCATATTCGACAGGTGTTGTAGGAGCTGCTGACGCTGAAGATGAAAACCGTGAGATTCTCATTATCAAATTAGATAAAGGCTCACATAAGCTGTTAATTAAAAGCGCTGCTGGAAACGTACTTTACTCTAAAGATATCTACCTCGCAGATGGTCAAGTAAGAACCATCAGACTTTAAAGGAAATTAATAAATGCTAACTAAAACAAAATATTTCTTCATTATTGCCACAACATTTATGTTTGCTGGCTGTGCTTCGGTTACCGAAAGTGGCTACTACTGGGGAAGCTATTCTGAAACTTATTATGAATATATTAAAGCACCCTCAGAGCAAAGTGTCACCGAGCACCTCAATGAGCTAAATGATATTGTTAATGTTTCAGAGAAAAAAGGCTTAAAGGTACCGCCAGGAATATATGCAGAAATTGGCTACATTACAGCTAAGCGAGGAGACAAGGATAGCAGTATCAATTATTACCGCCAAGAAGCTGAATTGTACCCAGAATCCAAAGGCTTTATTGAACGTTTAATTACAGATCAAAAATAGGAATGAACATGCGCATATTAATTTCAATTACTCTTGTTTTTCTCATGTCAGGTTGTGCAGCGACTACGACAACTAAGGAAGCCGCATTTCCTGATATGTATTCAGATGTGAATCGTCAAACCATGCTTATCGTTCCTGTTATCAATGAAACAACAGCCGCAGAAGCGCCAGATTTTCTTAATGCAACAGTTGCCCAACCTCTAGCCGATAAAGGCTATTATGTTTTACCTGTACCTATTGTAAGCAACATCTTCAAGGAAGCTGGGATCATTGATGGCACGCAGCTACAAGGAATCCCTTTTTCTACTTACAAAGATAAGTTTGGCGCTGAGTCAGTACTATTTATTAAGCTGAAAACATGGGAAACCAATTACATGGTCATTGCTGGCAATGTGACTGTTGGTATGGAATACGTACTAGTTTCAGCAGAAACAAATAACGTTTTATGGTCGTACCAAAACACATTCGTGTTAGATACTTCTGGCTCTTCAGGTAATTTAATTGCCGACATAATCGTTACAGCAATCGCCACTGCAGCAACTGATTACGTACCAGTGGCAAGACGAGTTCACGCCAACGCAGTAACAACTCTTCCTGTAGGTAAATACCACCCTAATTACCTAAAAGATGGAAAAGTAAAAAATGTTATCCCAGAACTCGCTACAGCCCCAGTAGAGAGATTCTAATCAATAAAAAAGTGGAGTCAGACTCCCAAACAACAAAAAGCAGCTGATGCAGTATTACTAAGGTTAAGTAGCCAACAAAAAAGCGAACCAATCGGTTCGCTTTTTTACTTTAATAAATATCTAAACTTCAATGAAGTCAACTACCTCGATAATGGCGTCGCTGGCGATGCTGCTCTTTACATGAACAGCTCGGCGACAGGCGAATTGAAAGCTTTCGCGCGGAGTTGACTGGTGTCAATGAGCACGAAAGCTGAAATTCAACGCCGCAGTAGCGAGCCTAAGCAGCCATTATCATCATTCATATTCACCAATGGGTACACAACTACACATTAGATTGCGGTCTCCATAAACATCATCAATACGATTAACCGTTGGCCAGAACTTATTCGCTTTAACCGCTGCACTTGGGAACACGGCTTGTTCACGGCTGTAAGGGCGTGAGTCAAACTCAGGGTCCATAATGTCTGCCATAGTATGCGGTGCATTGTGCAGTGGGTTATTGTCGCTTGGCCACTCGCCTGCTTCGACTTTAGCGATTTCGCCACGAATTGCGATCATCGCTTCAATGAAACGGTCTAGCTCAACTTTTGACTCTGATTCTGTTGGCTCAATCATTAAGGTACCCGCAACAGGGAAGCTCATGGTTGGCGCATGGAAGCCATAGTCGTTTAGACGCTTAGCGATGTCCATTTCAGTGACACCTGAGGTTTCTTTCAGTGGGCGTAAATCAATAATACATTCGTGCGCTACGCGCTCATTACGGCCAGTAAATAATACTGGGTAATGACCTGACAATTTCTTCATCACGTAGTTAGCGTTTAGCAATGCCATTTGAGTTGATTGCTTAACCCCTTTAGTGCCTAACAACTTAATGTACATCCAGCTGATAGGTAGGATGCTGGCACTGCCGTATGGCGCGGCTGATACTGCGCCATTGTGGTCGCTTTCGCGGCCAGGTTTTACTACTTTATGACCTGCAACAAACGGCGCTAAATGCTTTTTAATGCCGATTGGGCCCATACCTGGTCCGCCGCCGCCATGTGGAATAGCAAAGGTTTTATGCAGGTTAAGGTGCGATACGTCAGCGCCGATAAAGCCCGGTGATGTTAAGCCAACTTGTGCGTTCATGTTGGCGCCATCAAGGTACACTTGACCGCCATGTTGATGAACGATTTCACAGATTTCGCTAATTGATTCTTCATACACACCGTGGGTCGATGGGTAGGTGATCATGATGCAAGATAAGTTATCTGCAAGCTCTGCCGCTTTGGCTTTTAAGTCTTCAAGGTCAACGTTACCGTCTTTATCACAAGCGGTAACAACCACTTTCATGCCTGCAAGCTGCGCAGACGCTGGGTTAGTACCGTGAGCAGATTGCGGGATTAAACAGATGTCTCTGTGGCCTTCGCCGCGTGATTCGTGATATTTCTTAATCGCTAACAGGCCAGCGTACTCGCCCTGTGCGCCAGAGTTTGGCTGAATACAGACTTCATCGTAGCCAGTAATGTTAACGAGAAAGTCTGATAGCTCATTGATTAACTGGGTATAACCCTCGGCTTGGTTAAGCGGGCAGAATGGGTGCATGTTAGCAAATTCAGGCCAGCTGACAGGCAGCATTTCAACGGCTGCGTTTAGCTTCATGGTGCAAGAGCCTAGCGAGATCATTGAATGATTTAAGGCTAAATCTTTATTCTCAAGACGCTTGATGTAACGCATCATTTCAGTTTCGCTTTGGTAGCTACTGAATGTTGGGTGAGACAAAATCTTGTCGTGACGGATTAGCTCAACTGGAATTGATTGCACTGCGCCAGCCAGAATGTCAGCATCGAGTGTTGTTACGTCTAGGCCGTGATCTGCACCTAAAATAACATCAAATAACTGGGCGATATCTTCACGGGTGGTGGTTTCGTCAAGACTAACACCAACAATACCGTCGTGGTCGATACGCAGATTGATTTCTGCGGCGGTGGCGCGCGCCGTCACTGCGTCTACATCAAGGCCGGTTAATGAAATAGTGTCAAACCAAGTATTGTTAACTAACTCAACGCCTTTGGTTTTAAGGCCAACGGCTAAAATGTCAGTTAAACGGTTAATGCGTTTAGCGATGTTTTTAAGGCCAACCGCGCCGTGAAATACCGCGTAGAACGACGCCATATTGGCTAATAAGATTTGCGCCGTACAAATGTTTGAGTTGGCTTTTTCGCGGCGGATATGTTGCTCGCGAGTTTGCATTGCCATACGCAGGGCTTTATTACCGCGGGTGTCTTTTGATACCCCAATAATACGACCTGGCATTGAACGCTTGTGGGCGTCACGGGCAACGAAGAATGCCGCATGCGGCCCGCCGTAGCCCATTGGCACGCCAAAACGCTGAGCGCTACCAAAGACGATATCTGCGCCCATCGCCCCGGGTGATTTAAGTAAGACCAGTGACATGATGTCGGCAGCAACTGTGATGATGGCTTTCTTTTCAGTCAGCTTGGCGAACAACTCGGTGTTGTCGTTGATCTCACCAAAACGGTTAGTGTATTGGAATAATGCGCCGAATAACTCGTAGTTAGCAGCCTCGTGTGCTGGGCCAACGATAACTTCAAAACCAAAACATTCTGCGCGGGTTTGCACTACGTCTAATGTTTGTGGGAATACGTCATCGGCAACAAAAAAGATGTTAGCTTTTTTAGCTTTTGATACTCGCTTGGCCATGGCCATTGCTTCAGCGGCGGCGGTTGCTTCATCAAGTAATGAGGCTGAGGCAAGGTCGAGTCCGGTTAAGTCCATAGACACTTGTTGGAAGTTTAAAATGGCTTCTAAACGGCCTTGGGCGATTTCTGGCTGATACGGGGTGTACGCTGTGTACCAACCCGGATTTTCAAACACATTTCGTAAAATGACATTGGGTACTTCTGTACCGTAGTAGCCCATACCGATATAGCTTTTAAAGACTTTGTTTTTGTCTGCTATGCCACGGATGTAAGCGGTGCCTTCTGCTTCGCCACATGAATCACCAATGGTCAATTCTTGCGGTAAACGAATTGAACCCGGCACTGTTTGTGCGGTTAAGTCTTCAAGCGATTCTGCGCCAACAAAATTCAACATTTCTTGCTGTTGAGTTTGGCTTGGGCCGATATGGCGGCTTAAAAACAATTCGTGTTGCTCTAATTGAGTTAGGGTCTGCTTTGTCATGAGAAATCGTGTTCCAAATCTGCCAGTATTTTGCGGTAGGGCATCAATAGCTGGTCTAGGAAAAAAATGTTGTAATGCAATACTGATACGCGGGACGTAAGGATCGCTAATGCCTTTAAATATTTAAAGGTAAAACAAAAGAAGCTCCCAAGGGAGCTTCTAGTAGCGTCGACGATTATTCTTCGTCAATCACTTCTTGGTAACCGTCAGCGTCTAACAAGTTAGCCACTTCAGCTTCGTCTGAAGGCTGAACGCGGAAGAACCAACCTTCGCCAAATGCTTCGCTGTTTACTAGCTCTGGTGAGTCTTCTAATGCTTCGTTTACGGCAATCACTTCACCTGAAATCGGTGCATAGATGTCTGATGCAGCTTTAACTGATTCAGCGACTGCGCAATCTTCACCGGCTGTCACTGTGTCGCCAACTTCTGGTAATTCAACGAATACCATGTCACCTAA
The DNA here is from genome assembly GCF_001957135.1 of Shewanella sp. UCD-KL21. Classification (GTDB taxonomy): domain Bacteria; phylum Pseudomonadota; class Gammaproteobacteria; order Enterobacterales; family Shewanellaceae; genus Shewanella. The sequence continues at coordinate 152,688 of NZ_MPHK01000007.1, forward strand.
TAGCTCTTGTGCATGCTCAGTGATACCGACAGTGTAAGTGCCGTCTTCTTCTTTGCGGATCCACTCATGAGATGATGCATATTTAAGTTCAGCTGGAATGTTGCTCATTGTCGTAATTCCTATATCTATAAATTTAAAGCGTAATCGTTAGTGTTATTTAAGTGCTGGCTAACAACCTCATTAGCAACACTTTTTATTATTCAGTGATTTCAATACAAGCATTTATAACGCTTTGGTTAGAATGCTTGTTTACCATTTCTGACAAAGCTTGGCGCTATTACTTTAACAGCTACGCGCTTTTTACGCATTTCCACTTCTGCTATGTCGCTAATGCCTTTTGGAACTCTTGCCATGGCAATTGAGTAACCTAAGGTTGGCGAGAAGGTGCCGCTTGTAATTGAGCCTTCATGCTCTACGCCGTCTGCATCAGTAAAAAATACTGGCATGCCGTGACGCAGTACGCCTTTTTGCTCCATCACTAGGCCAACTAATTTGTCTGGTCCAGCGGCTTTAATGGCAGTTAATGCTTCGCGGCCAATAAAGTCTCGCTCGCTTGGTTCCCATGCGATAGTCCAGCCCATGTTAGCGGCTAATGGATTAACAGTTTCGTCCATGTCTAAACCATAAAGGTTCATGCCGGCTTCTAAACGCAGGGTGTCACGGGCGCCAAGTCCACAAGGCTGTACGCCTGCTTCGAGTAAGGCTTGCCACAAGCTTTCTGCTTCTGCTTCAGGGACGATTATTTCGTAGCCAACTTCACCGGTGTAACCGGTAGTAGCAATAAACAGTGAACCTGCTTGCACACCAAAGAATGGCTTCATGCCTTCAACGGCGGCGTTTTGCTCAGCGCTGAATACCGTGGCGGCTTTGGCTTTAGCGTTAGGGCCTTGAACGGCAATCATCGCAAGTTCAGGGCGCTCAGTAATCGTCACCTCAAAGCCTGCAGATTGTTTTTCCATCCATGCTAAATCTTTTACCCGTGTTGCTGAGTTAACCACAACGCGGTAATGGGTATCGCTAAGATAATAAGTGATAAGGTCGTCAATGACGCCAGCATTGTCATCTAACATGCCGCTGTATAGCGCCTTGCCAGCAACTTTAAGCTTAGCAATATCATTTGCTAATAATTTGCGTAGGAATGCACAAGCATCGGTACCGGTCACATCAACCACTGTCATGTGTGATACATCGAACATACCAGCGTTTTGACGCACGGCGTTATGTTCTTCGATTTGTGAACCGTAGTTAAGTGGCATGTCCCAACCGTGGAAGTCTACCATCTTGCCATTTGATTCTAAGTGCTTGTTAAAGAGTACAGTTTTATTAGCCATTATTATCTCTTTTTTATGAACCTTCTGAGGGTAAAACTAATGAAGGTATTTTATAAATGCGCCAAAATTATACCCACAGGGTTAATTTTGTATAGTAGGAAATTTTCTAATCTGAGACTTTGTCATTAGTTTAGCTAATGCGACTATGGACGTTTTAATATCTTTATTTAGGCTAACTCGGCCCATCCCCTGATATATAAGGAGTTTTAGGCCGAATTTACTAAAAAATTTAATCTCGACACAGCTTAGGAAGTTTCACTTTATTGCCTATAGCCTGTTTGATGAACACTGTTTTTAGTCCTGCGACATTATCAACTAGGTTTAAACCCAGATCTCTGAAGGCTTTTTTGATGGGATTGTTACCAGAAAATAGTCTTTTAAAACCTTCCATTGCGCTGATCATTTCAATGGCGTCGGCTTTTCGCCAGCGCTCAAGGGCGCGAAGGTTGGCGTAATCGCCAAGATCTTTACCGGCATCATGTAACTCACTAATGGTTTCAATAATACTGGCGGCATCTAAAAAGCCTAAATTTACCCCCTGACCTGCTAACGGATGAATAGTATGGGCGGCGTCACCAGCTAAAATCAAACGATGGCGCGCAAAATGGCGGGCATAACGCATCCGCAGTGGGTGAGATTGTCGCTCGCTGACCAGCTCACAAATGCCTAAACGGCCATCTGATGCGGCGGTTAAGGCTTTTGAAAACTCATCGCTTGATAAGGCTAATAATTCTTCAGCTTGCTGGGGCGATACTGACCACACAATTGAGCATAAATTGTCTTCATACAATGGCAATAACGCCAATGGGCCGTCGGCTAAAAACACTTGACGGGCGGTGGCATCGTGGGGCTCAGTGGTGCGAATTGTGGCGACAATGGCGTGATGACCATAATCCCAAAAGGTTAATGGAATTTGGCATTGGCTGCGCACCCAAGAATTAGCGCCATCAGCGGCAACCACCAGTGCGGCGCTTAGGTTGTCGCCGTTATCTAAGGTTAGCCATGATTCACGTTCACCAAAGGCGATACGCTCTAGTCGCTGGCCTTCAAGGTGGGTGATGTTTGAGAGTTCTGCGGCGCGTTTTGCTAAGGCAAAGCTGATGGCTTGGTTTTCAATAATCGCCCCTAGTGAGGGCTCGCTGATACTGGCAGCATCAAAGGCGATTTTACCTAAACCGTCTTTGTCCCACACCGCCATTTTTGAATATGGGGTAGCACGTTCGGTATCGATATATTGCCAAGCACCTAAGTTAGTCAGTAATCGCTCACTGGCTTTGTTAATGGCGCTTACCCGCAGGCGTGGCTCACCTGATACCGCTTCAGTTTGGCCGGCATCAATAACCACCACATTCAGATTTGCTTCAGCTAAACCAATTGCTGTTGCCAAGCCAACCATACCACCGCCAACAATGGCTACATCATAGGTTTGAGTTTGAAACATGTTAATCCTTTATTTTTCTGGTTATCAAGCGCGCTGCGGCATGTGCTATGTGCTATGTGCTAGTCACAGTATAAAAAGCTTAAGCGCTTTTCCAGCCCATGGCTTTATGAGCAATCGGCGCTTTAAGTGGTGGACACCAAGATAATAATCTTAACCCTAAACTGCGCCCTGCCACTAATGGCCAGTACTGATTTGAGAAGCCGCGCACTAAAAATTCAACGTTATTAATGGTGGCCATTCTATCTTGCTGTCTTGATGCAAGATAATGATGGATAAGCGAATTGTGGCCAAGGTCTACATTTTCAATGCCAGCTTTAATACTTGTTTCAACAGCATCAATTAATCCAACCACATCACGTAGACCTAGGTTAAAGCCTTGACCTGCTATGGGGTGTAAGGTTTGCGCCGCATTGCCAATAAACACAGTGCGATGATAAATCGGTCTTGGCATGTAAGATAAGGTTAATGGATAACTCACCCGTGAGCCGACATCCATAAAGCGCCCGGCGCGGTTACCAAAGGCCTGTTGCAGCGCGGCTAAAAAGTCGGCTTTATCACAGTGTTTAAACTGCTGGGCTTGCTCAGCATCTAGCGCCCACACTAATGACAAGCGAGTTTTACCATTTATTGGCGCCATGGGTAATAAGGCTAATGGACCAGTGTCAGTAAAACGCTCATAAGCCCAACTTTCATGGGGCTTGTCCGTTTCTACATTGGCCACCAGCGCCACTTGTTCAAATTCAACTTGAGTCACATCTTGTTTTAACGCTTGGCGCACTTTGGAGTGAGCGCCATCAGCAGCCACTAACAACTTGCTGCGAATTTGCTGACCGTTATCAAGGGTAATCGTGTGACCATCGATATCGGTTTCAAGCTGAGTTAGGCTTGCTGGGCAGTGTAATTTGATATCCGCTTGTTGTAGTTGCTCAAACAAGACTTTACCGACTTTCGCTAGCTCAACCACTTGCCCCATTGATGGCAGGCCAAATTGCTCAGCGTTAAGCTCGGTCATGCCAAAGTGGCCGCGATCTGAGATATGAATATTTTCAATATCGCTGCCAAGGCTGGCGATAGTTGGCCAGATACCCAGTTGAGTTAACTCAAATACTGAGCCGTGGGCAATGGCGATTGAGCGCGAGTCAAACCCTGGGTGATTATCATCAGGTTTTTGCGCTTCAATTAAGGCAATAGATAAAGGACGCTTCAAAAGACTTGCATGCTTGGCTGATAGTTTGGCTAATCCTAGCGCTAAGCTGGCTCCTGCCATAGCGCCGCCAACAATAGTAATATCCACCTGTTGTGGTGGCTGTGGTGATGGGGCACTTGCCTGTTTGCTATCTGTCTTCGCGTTTAACTCAGTCATAAAGCCTGTTCTTATTGTTTTTGTTAATTATGATATGAATTGAATATTGTGATGATGGTATTGCTATTGATACAGCTTTTAGCCATGTTGCTGGCTCGTGTTTGACTCATGTTCTGGCTGAACTCAAGTATCTGTGATGCCAGCTGACCTTTCACCCCGAGCCAACACGGCCCAAGGCGAAAGCTACATTCTAATTAGTGTAGCGGCGCTACTGGCGCTTCTTCATCTAATGGCATTTCTGGGCCAAATTCTGAATAACATAAAATAGCCGCCATTCTGACAAACTCGTGCAGTTCGATAAATGCAGCTTCTGATTCATCATCATCGCTAACATCAAATTCCACTTGTGCAATAGCACCTAAATCTTGGATGATTTCGCGCACATCACTTGATGCGCCGTTAAGCTTTGGCTGAATAAGCGCAATTGCGGTTAAGTAGCTTTGCACCCATAGGGCAAGGCACTCTAAGCGCAAGCTGAGTAGCTCTTCTTCTTCTGGTAATAACGGCGTAAAACCAAATTCAGCATCGCTTAAGCGAGTCGCTGTGTCTTGGAATAATTCATTGATAAGTTGTTGCAGTTCAGTGCTGACTGCTTGACCGTCATTCATCAATTCAAGTAATGGCTTTTGCCAAGCTAATTTTGCTTGATCTACCCCACCACAAATTAAACCAACTAATGCGCCATGCACCTCAACAGGATGCTGACCAATTTCAGCTGAATCTAACGCTTGTTTTAGTTTTTCAATACATAAAGAAGGAGGGGTTGCCATGATATTGTTCCAGTTATATTCGATCAGATGCAATGCTAGCAGAGTTAATAACTGCCACCAAATTGTTCATTGCGATTTGCTAAGTATAATAGCAAATTGACCAAAGCTTCACTAACCCCGCCGCTATAAAGCTAAAGCTGATATTAACAGTCTTGTCTATAACGCAATCAACTAAGCGTTTTGCACTAAAGCGAGTATTCTTAAACGGTAAACTGTTCGATGCCATTAATTTGTATAAATAGAAATGACGATTGTAACGGCTATTGTAACGGCTATTGCAATGACTGCTTGTATCAGCCTAGCGATAACGATCAGCTAGGCGCTTAACGAGTTGTCCAGCCTGACGTGTAGAGAGTTTAGCCATAATTATGTTTTAAGATTAATTATGCTCAGACAACAAGCAAATAATCGTAAAGGCGGCGAGTTACCTTGCACTTTTAATAGTAGCGCTATATAGTCCGCAAACAGACTAATACCGTTATCAACTGTGGTAAAAGCGTAACGCAGAGGCGTTATCGCGAGGTCAGTCGTTAACCTGCTACAATTTTTATTTTTCGACAAATAAGGATCTTCAGCGAAGCATGAGTAATAGTGCTATTGATATCTCCCTGTTAGGGCGCACCTACTCGATTAATTGTCCCAAGGGACAAGAGGATGCTTTACGTGCGATTGCCAAGGGTGTCGAACAGCAGCTTTCTACATTAAAAACACGTACCAACAATTTGAGTCGCGAAGAATTAGCCATTATGGCCGCGTTAAATATTGGTCATGAGTTGTATGAAGAGCAGCAAAAAAATCAGCAGTATATGGCGCAAATGGATGAGCGTATCTCGTTATTACAATCAACGTTAGAAAACTCGTTGCTTGAACGAACCACCAAGAAAGGTTAACAATTTTAGAATTATGTATTGCCGCTAGTAATGGCTAACAGTACCTGATTCAACCCTGTTTTGCTCCCTGGGATATTCGCTTGTAGGTTATGTCCCTGTGCCGATATTTACAAACCCAGGGTGAATGCTTTCATTGACATTGCGTATGCTCGGCTCGTATCGAGAAACCTTAGGATATGAACATTTTCCCGCCTTGAACCTACGGTTCAAGGGCTGCACCGACGGTCGGTATTCTGGGGAGCAATTTAATTTAAAACAAACCACCTCAATGGTGGTTTTTTTATGGCTTAAATTAGCGTTAACCTACTTATCCCCGAGCATTTAATTATCCAAGCACCTTCACAAACTCGGTATTCTGGCAAAGTAACTCATTTTTAAACAACATCTTCATGGTGGTTTTTTATGGCTGAAATTAGCGTTAACCTACTCATTCCCCGAGCACTTAATCGTCCAGCCTCTTCACAAACTTGGTATTCTGGCAAAGTAACTCATTTTTAAACAACATCTTCATGGTGGTTTTTTATGGCTGAAATTAGCGCTTACTTACTCATCTACCAAACACTGAATCATCCACCAAACACTTAATCAACCAGCACCTTCGCAATCCCACGAGCATAGATAAAACCGATACCACCATGTGCTTTGCAGGTACCAAAAATGTGACGCATAATGCCGGTGGCGTATATGATCCCGGGGTGTGGAAAAATGCTAAAAAGTTAGCCGCTGGCGACAAAGACGATGATAAGAAGGCATTAGCTATTCCGGCCATTAAAAACATTATTGAAGCCCATGAAACCAAAACAGATATCCCCTTACTGACTGAAAACTGGGTGTCAAAAGATATCAAAGAGGCAGTAGTCACCAATTACCAAAGCTTGTTATCTCAACTTCAAAAACACAATAGCAAAGGCTTTGCCTGGCAGTTGATCAAAGGCATTGTTAATTGGGGATTAATTTTAGCTATAGTCGCCATGTGTTTTGCCATGCTAGCACCTGAAATGATTTATGATGCAGAGTATCGCTCAGGCCTGCTAAGCCATTATCAATTTTTTATTGATTTTCTGTTAGCTAGATTCAGCCTTTATGGACTTCCCGCTTGGTCAAACTACCCCATCGTCCTAGCATGGTTTTGGGGATTATATGTCGCTATTCCTAAACTGTATTGGAAGCAAATTAGCCAACAAAAACGGCTAGGGTTAACAGTATTTTCTGGCTATGTTTTTTCATACATGTCACTCAAGCTTCTTGCTGTCGTGTTAAGCATTAGTCACTACCCTTTGCTCCCCACCAACATGCTAGTGGGTGGTGCATTACTACTAAGTTTATATCTGGTTTTTGTTGGCTTTTTTGGACCTAAAAAGTGGTACTTTAAAATACTGGCAGGTGTGGCTGCTGTGGCGGGTGTCGCAGTGCTACAAATCGGCTTAGCAAGCTTGAGCGCTCAAGTGCAATTTATGCCAGAGCACTATACTCATTACTCGCAATATTTAGGCGCTATACTGGAACCGGCTATTCAATATATACCGTTTACTTATATTGAGATCGCAGTATTAGCGGTTGCGACAGGGATTATCACCACCCGCAGACGATTCTGGATAAAGGCCAAAACCGCATTCTCTGAATACGACTGCGCCGTATTGCTTAAATCTTTAAAACTGGACCAATAACTATCCAATAAAGCGACTGGCTGGGGGATATTTAGCCAGTCGCCCTTTTAAAATAGCCTCGAACGCAGTACTCTAACCTTAATAGACATGGCAAGTATGGAGTACAGCCAATAATGAGTATGACCCGCTTAATGACCAATGCCATCTCGGTCGAACCTTCACCTTCTCGCACTCCTACTGTCAGTATCACTTATTTCTCTTCCATCAATAAGCCTGCAAACACCATAGCGCAAACCAATAAACACCATATTAGTGCGCATCAAACTCTGAGTATTGTGGCAGATGATAATCAACATCTTGATATTGATAACCTTAGCCATCAAGACCAAGGTTTTGAGCTGAGCGATCAAGAACGTTACGCCTTATTTGATAGCCAAGGTATGAACCGAGACTTTATTCGCCGGCATATTCGTCAAGAACGTAACAGTTACACCCAAGCAGAACAACACCAGCTGTCGTTAATTGCCTGTCGCCATATGCTGGCAGAAATACAGCAAAAAAATGCACAAACAGTGGCTCTGTACATCAGCCATGACGGTGAGCTGGCAACACAAAAATTGATAGAAGCCCTGTGGCACATAGGGGTAAAAACTTACTTACCTCGCATTCACCCGTTTAGCAAAGGTAACTTAGTGTTTTTGCATTACCATGCAAATTCAAAAATGGTTATCAATCAATATGGTATCTCAGAGCCTGCGCTGTCGGTGCAAGATATTATCCCAGTAGATAAACTGGATATGATTGTCACGCCACTGGTTGCGTTTGATGACAAAGGCAATCGCATGGGCATGGGCGGTGGCTATTACGATCGCACCTTATGCCAAGTGGTTGATGGCAAACCATTAGCGGTCGGGTTTGCCCATGACTGCCAGCAAGTGAGCCAACTTCCCATCGAATATTGGGATGTGCCGTTACCGATAATTATCACCCCCACAAGACGTATATCCTGCATCTAAATCATTAATCTGTCGGCGATTTAACCTGCAAAAAGCCCATCACGACAACATCATGATGGGCTTAATATTAGCCTTAGAGGTTATAATAACGCATTAAAGCACTGGCTTTAACTCACCGCTTTATCTAACGCTTGGCTGATATCGGCAATAATGTCATCGATATGTTCTATGCCCACCGAAATACGCACTAAGTCTTCTGACACCCCTGCTTTGGCCAATTCTGCGCTGTCTAACTGACGGTGCGTGGTACTGGCAGGGTGACATGCCAGTGACTTGGCATCGCCAATATTAACTAATCGCAGCACCATTTGCAGTGCATCAATAAATTTACCGCCAGCCACTTTACCCGCCTGTGCATCGGCCGCTTTAATGCCAAAGCTGATGATGCCAGACGCTTTACCGCCAGTGATTTTTTTACATGTCGCGTTAAATGGGCTATCAGCTAATGCCGCATAGTTAACCCAACTAACACTGGGGTGTTGCTGTAAATACTCGGCTAAGGCGAGGGCATTACTGCAATGGCGCTCCATACGCAGGCTTAAAGTTTCTAGCCCTTGGAGTAATAAAAACGCACTTTGCGGCGCTAACGCTGCGCCAGTATTACGAAGTGGCACGACCCGGCAACGGCCAATATAGGCAGCGGGGCCAAAGGCTTCGGTGTACACCACGCCGTGATAAGACGGATCAGGTTGATTTAAAATCCCAAAGCGTTCTTTATTGGCTACCCAGTCAAATTTACCTGAATCAATGATGACCCCGCCTATGGTGGTGCCATGGCCGCCAATGTATTTTGTCAGCGAATGGATGACGATATCTGCGCCATGATCAAAAGCGCGGCACAGCACTGGCGTTGCCACAGTATTATCGACAATTAACGGCACCCCATGTTTATGGGCAATGTCAGCTAAGCGTTGTAAATCGACCACGTTGCCAGCGGGGTTGCCGATGGATTCACAAAACAGCGCTTTGGTGTTGTCATCGATTAAGGCATCAAGGCCGTCAAAATCATCATAGGCCGCCATACGCACATCAACCCCTTGGCGCGGCAAAGTATGGGCAAATAAGTTATAAGTACCGCCATATAACTGGCTAGTACTGACAATGTTATCGCCTACTTGGGTGAGCGCCTGTATCGCATAGGTGATGGCAGCCATGCCTGATGCGACAGCTAAGGCGCCAATACCGCCTTCGATGGCGGCTAAGCGCTGCTCAAGCACGTTAGTGGTTGGGTTCATGATGCGGGTATAGATGTTACCGGCCACTTTTAAATCGAATAGATCGGCCCCATGCTGGGTATCATCAAAGGTATAAGAGGTCGTTTGGTAGATGGGCACGGCAGCGGCTTTGGTGGTGGCCTCTGACTCATAACCGTAATGTAATGCTAATGATTCAAGCTTCATATTTTCTGCAGACATAATACCTTCCTTACCTTATTTTTTGCCTAGATAGATTGTTCGTATCCATTGTTCGACTAGATTGCTCGACTAGGTTGTTCAAATCGATAGATTTTCTAATAGATTGTTTAAATAGTTAAATTATCCAATAACATGCGCAGCCATTAAAAAATCACCCAAAAACAGCTTAATTCCACCCTAACAATAAGACGTCTAGATGTCTATTTAAAATATTCAGCCATCAAAAAAGGGAGCCGCGGCTCCCTTATATAAACTCAATAGCAAAAAAAGTTAGGCTAAGTGCCTGCCACCATCCACCGCAAAGCTGCGACCTGTGACGTATTGGCTGCTTGTGAGGTAATCAACTAATTCAATGATCTCAGGGTTACCGGCCTCTTTAGGCAGTATGGCTTTGGCTAGCGCTTTAACTTTGTAGGCCTCATCATCACCTTCATTAAACAAGATCATCGCAGGGGCAATGGAATTGACTTTCACCATAGGCGCAAGTTTACTCGCAAATGACAGGGTTAAATTGTGCATTGCCGCTTTACTGGCCGCATAAGCGATATGCTTTTTACTGCCCTTTTCTGCCACATAGTCGGTGATATGAATGATATTAACCGCACCAATTTGCTCATTCGCCGAGGCGATTAATTTGTCGGCCAGTGCCAGATTAATTTGATACGGCGCACTCACATGTATGTTCATCATTCGATTCATAATATCGGCAGCGCTCATACCCGGCTTGGTTTTATCGTTATGCCAGTCAGATGCATTATGAATAATGCTGTGAAGCTCGTCATGGGTGGCATTAATGCGCACTAACATATCGTCTATTTCAGCAGGAATGCACAAATCACACTGATAAAGGTCGGCACCTAATTCGGCTAATTCATCAATTGCAGGATAATGGGTTCTAAAGGTGCCAATGACATGCATACCTTTAGCGAGAAAATCCTTTGCCAAGGCGTAACCAATACGTTTGCCGACGCCAGTAATGAAAATAGTTTGCTTCATTGCAGTTCTCTTATGATGATTTTTATTGAAAATAAGCAGTGTTAAAACAGGTCATTAATCCAGTCGTTTATCATTGCAATTAATCATTAGCAATTAATCATAAGCAATTAATAATAGCCTCATTGACTCGAAATTAATGACCTTTAAGTATGGTGTTAGCTACAGCCGCTTAACTCTTAGCAAAGAATTCAGCTCTTGAGGCAGGATTAGCTTTAAAGCAGCCGCCTAGTGCGGAGGTTTTGGTATAGGATTGAGTATCCATAATGCCTCGGGATTTAACGCAGTAATGGGTGGCATTGATACTAATGGCAACATCGTCGGTTTCAAGCAAGGTTTGTAGCGCCACCAGCACTTGCTGGGTAAGTCGCTCTTGTACTTGAGGTCGCTGGGCAAAGAATTTCACAATGCGGTTAATTTTAGATAAACCAATGATTTTTCGCCCCGGTACATAAGCAACATTGGCGACACCATCGATGGTAATAAAGTGATGTTCGCAGGTACTCACCACGCTAATATCACTGACTTTAACCATTTCATCGACGCCCATTTTGTTGTCAATTTGGGTGACTTTGGGGAAGTGGTTGTAATCAAGCCCTGAGAAGATTTCATTAACATACATTTTGGCGATTCGATGAGGGGTTTCACATAAGCTGTCATCGGTTAAATCAAGTCCAAGGGTGGAGATAACTTCTGTCATCAATCCTTGTATACGAGCCACTTTTTGCTCATTAGTCATGTCATTTTCAACGACTGGGGTTTCTAGACCTCGCTCAATCAGTACTTGCTGTACTTTACGTGCTTCTTCAGAAATCATGTGTTTTCCTTATGGCAACTCGTGCCAAATTAAAACTCACTTTATTTTCGCTGCTCTAATGATAATGAAACAGAGTCGGCAAAACGTAATGCGTGTGGTTTGTCGATTGTCACCCGCGACATGGTAATGGAAGGATGTTCACTGCAAATTGCCAGCACATCAGCAACTAATTTTTCCAGTAATAAAAATCGGCCTTCTTCAACATGTTGGATCACTTTCTTGGTGATTATCTTGTAGTTCAGCGCATCAGCAACATCATCTGTTTGAAACGACTTATCGGCTGGGTACTGAATTTCAATATTGATAACAACATCTTGCTGCTTTTCTCGTTCATCAGGGTTAAAGCCGATGAAAGTACGTAAACGTAAATTAGTAACTTTAATAATTGCTTGGCTAATTGACATAGAAAGCCTCATTTTGAATACGCGTTTTTGGATACTGTTTTTGTATACCAATGCGCAATACGTGAATACATCGAATAAAGATCAAATAACAAAGAGCCAAGCTAAACTCTGCTGACTCTCCTATTTATAGCGATAAAAAAACGATTATGCGAACTAAAATGCTTATTAGTTTGTGTAACTTAGCCTAATAATCAAGCTTGTAGTTAAGCCAATATTACACTGTTACTCTGAATCACTTTAAATCGCTTACTCATTAAAACTCTTTGTAATTTCTGTCACTTACCTTAAGGAAAATCAAATACCACATTGGCACTAAGATTAACCTTAAGTAAATTACTCATTAAAACTCTTTGTAATTTCTGTAGCTTACCTTAAAGAAAATAAGATAAAACACCGGCACTATAATTAATGTCAGTATGGTTGCAACCCCAAGACCAAACATCACTACTGCCGCTAATGACTCAAAAAATGCATCGGTTAATAGCGGTAATACCCCTAAAATGGTGGTGATTGCTGCCATACAAACCGGTCTCACACGGCTAACGGTTGAGTTAAATACCGCTTCAAAGGTTTCGACGCCGTCATTAATGTCAGTGTTAATTTGATCCAGCAAGACAATACCGTTTTTAAGTAGCATGCCCGATAAACTTAACATTCCCAGCAGCGCCATAAAGCTAAAGGGTTTATCTAAAATCAATAAGCCTGAGGTAATACCAATAATGGCCAGCGGCACACACGCCCAAATCACTAAAGGTTTTCTCACTGAGTTAAACAAGAATACCGTAATTAAGAACATGAATAAAAAGCCCAATGGCAAGGTGGCAAATAATGACTCTTGGGCATCATTTGATGATTCAAACTCACCGCCCCACTGCAGCTCATAACCCACAGGTAATTCTAGCGCTTCAATTTGTGGCTTAATTTGAGCAAACAATTGCGCCGGTAAAATGTCATATTCAAAATCCGTATCGGCAAATACCGTTAAGGTACGTTTGCGATCACGGCGTTGAATAATGGGATCTTCAAACTTCACCTCAAACCCATCGACCACTTGCTGCAGCGGTACAAAGGCAGACAGCGCAGGGCTCCAAATACGAACACTTTCAAGTGAGTCGATATCAATACGCTCATCTTCTGGTAAACGGCCAATGATAGGCAATAAGGTTGTCCCTTCGCGGTACACCCCTATTTGTAACCCTGTAAACGAAAACTTAATCGCTTCATCCACTTCACTTTTTACGATTCCTAAACGTCTTGCTTGGGTTTCATTAAAGCGAGGCGCAATGTATTTCACCCGTTCACGCCAGTCATGACGCACGTTAACGGTGGCCGGTGTGGCATGGAATATCTCCATCACCTGCGCGGCAATGCTTCTTAATACATCAGGGTCTGCGCCGCTAATACGCGCTTCAATTTTAGCGTCCGTTGAAGGGCCGATTTCTAAGCGCTTAAACTTAAACTGCGTCTGTGGGTATTTGGCTTCTACTTTAGCTCTAAATTCACTCATTACCCCGCTAAGGGATTCAAAATCGGCGGTGCGAATAGCCATTTGCGCATAAGATGCGTAGTTTTTCTCTGGCGAGTAAGTCAGTAGAAAACGCGGAAAGCCCTTACCTATGGTTGAGCCGACAAACTCAACATTATCAAGCTCCATGGCGATGGATTCCATACCTTCAACAATGCCCTGAGTTTCACGAATATCTGTGCCTTCTGGCATCCAGGCATCCACTAAGAAAATCGGCGTGGTAGAAGGTGGGAAAAACGACTGCTTAACGTAAGCAAAGCCATAAATCGAAATACAAAATGCCATCACCACGGCGATAACACTGACCCAGCGATGCTTCATACACCAATCGAGTAACACTTTGTAAAACACAAAGAAGGCGCCACCGTAGGGATCTTTAAGCTCACCTTCCACTTTTTCAGCATCTTTTCCAAAAAATAGCTGTGCAAAAAATGGCGTGATGGTAATGGCGGTAATCCAAGATAAAAACAGTGAAAACAGCAATACCCAGAATAAAGACCCAGCAAATTCACCGGTAGCATCAGGTGATAAACCGATTGGCGCAAAGGCAGTAATAGCAATCACTGTCGCACCAAGTAATGGCCACATGGTTTGTTTTACAATGCCTTGAGCTGCTTCTAAGGTGGTTTGGCCCCGCTGCCTGCCGATTAAAATGCCTTCGACGATCACAATGGCGTTATCCACCAGCATCCCTAAGGCAATAATTAACGCCCCTAAAGATATTCGCTGCAGCTCAATCTCTGCTTGCAGCATCAACATGAAGGTGCCTAAACAGGTTAAAAACAAAATTAACCCAATTAAAATGCCTGACTTAATGCCCATAAAGACCAGTAGCACGCCGATAACGATCACCACAGCGGCAATTAAGTTCCACACAAAGCTGCCCACTGAAGCATCGACTTCATTAGGCTGGTTATACATGGTTTCAATCATCATGCCCGCAGGACGGACACTTTCAATACTGGCAAGCTTGGCGTCAATGGCTTTACCCACTTCAACCACGTTCACGCCAGTTGAAAAGGCGATGCCAATGTTAATCGCATTGTGCTGATTAAAGGTCAGTAGATTAGTGGGAATATTTTGAAAGCCCCGCGATACTGTGGCGACATCTTTTAAGTAAATAAGCTTATCGCCTTGGGTGCCCGGAATAATCAGCCCTTCTAGCTCGCTAACAGACTTAAAGCCCCCACTGGTACGGATTTTTAAGTTGTCACCGGCAACCTGAATGTTACCGGCATCAGACACCATATTTTGTGAGTTAAGCAGGTTACTTACTAAAGATGGGTCGATATTAGAACTGGCAGCTTTGTTCAATGACATTTCAACAAAAACTTGTTCTTGCTGATTGCCAGCCAATGACACTTTACCTACACCTGGCACGAGCTCTAATTCACGTTTAACGTAATCAACATAATCTAAAATATCGCGGTAGCTGTAATCACTACCACTGACCATTAGCATCACCCCGTAAACATCACCAAAGTCATCATTGACCATAGGGGCCTGAACCCCTGGCGGTAAACTGGCCGACATATCATTGACTTTACGGCGCAGCTCATCCCAAATTTGTGGGAGTTCATCAGGACCATAGTTATTTTTCATGGTCACAGTAATTTGCGACATTCCCGATGTACTCAATGACTTGAGGGTATCGATATAAGGCAATTCTTGAATGGCCTTTTCAATAGGATAAGTCACTTCTTCCTCAACTTCCGTTGAGGTCGCCCCCGGATACAGGGTGACCACTACCGCATCTTTAATGGTAAACGGCGGATCTTCTAACTGACCAAGGCCGGTAAATGACATTAAGCCGCCAATCAATAAGATCAGGGTAAACATCCAGCTAATGACGGTGTTTTTGACAAAGTAGCCTGCAATATTCATATGACACTTTCCTTTGTGTTAGCTGGAACGATTGTGAGTAATGGGTTTATTAACAATACAATCATCAGCCTACACTCCCCCTACTACTTGTACTTTTTGACCGGCCACTAAACGTGAAGCGCCCGTTTGAATAATCACTTGGCCATCTTTTAGGCCATCAATAACTTCAATTCTGTCGCCAACAATCACCCCTAAAGTCACGTGCTGATACTGAATGGATTGATCAGTTTTATCAAACAACCAAACACCACTGTCTTGTATTTCGATGTCACTGCCATCTTGCATAATCACAGCTTCAATAGGGACCATGAACTGACGGTTGTAGGTGTAAGTAAGGTGGCTTAAGTCAACTTTTACCTTAGCAGGCATACCTTCAAGTACTTTATATTTAGGGTCTAAATCAACTGCGATAGTGGCAATATAGGTTGAGGTAGCAGGATCTTTTTCGGTGTTAACTTCCAGTAAATGGCCGTCAAATCTGGCATTAGGAAAGGCTTCAAAACTGACCTCTAATAATGCGCCTACACTTCTGTCCTTAGCCTTCTTTGACACCGCTATCAACATGTCAGGGATTTGTACGTCCACTTCGATGCGCTCAATCTTTTGAATACTCACCACTGGTACGCCCGGCTGCACGTTTTCAAAAGACTCTAAAAATACATCACTGATCACCCCTGAGAACGGCGCTCTTAGCTCAGTGTATTGCAGGTTAAGCTCTGCTTGCCTTGCCTCGGCTTTTGCCACTAAGTACTGGGCATTCATTTGATCATAATCAGATTGCGCCATTAACTGCTTAGCCACCAACTGTTTACCGCGTTCAGATTGTTTAAAATTAACCTCCATACGTGCAGTTCGATCGCTTAAAGCAATCTCAAAGTCAGTTTTTTCTAATATCGCCAGTAAATCTCCCTTTTCGACCTGTTTGCCTTTGCTGGCTGGAATTTGCGCGATACGGCCGCCAACACGAAAAGAAAGGTTAGTTAAGTCCTGCGCTCTAGCAACACCATTAAACTCACGGATCACCGAGTTATCTACAATCGGTAAAGCGTAAGTCGTCACTCTGGTAACATTGGGCTCAATATCGGGGCTTTTGTCACAGCCACTCAGTGTCATAACCGCCAGCAGCAGGCCAGCACTTTTAAGCATGCTATAGATAAAATTACTGTTCATATTTATAAGCCTCGCTCTTTAATCCATTGCACCGCAGCTTGGCCATCTTTAAGCTCAGATGCTCCTGCAACGACTAACCAGTCACCATCTTCAAGGCCAGATACTAAGCGATTGCCTTTTAATTTTACTGGCACTTTTTCAAGGGTTAACGCCTTTGGCGACCAGATAAAAACAAAGTCAGTTTCATTTTCAGTAATCACCGCACCAGCAGGAATTTTAGGGTGAGCATCTGCGGTTCTGGCAGGCAGTTTGACTTTTACTTGGGCCGACATCCCCGGTAGCACATTAAGTTGCTCAGGCATTGGCAAGGTTAAAATGATGGTATAACTACCCGTGGTTGAGTCGGCAATGGTATTGAGCTCTTTTAAACTGGCAGCATACCAACGATCGCGACTGTCAAACTTCACCTCAACGTTTTGCATATTATCAAAGCTTGAACCGGCTTTTTGAATCGCGCCAATAAACTGCTCTGGTAACTGAAAACTAATATCAATGGCTGATTCGATCCGAATTCCCATCACTTCTTCTTGGGCTTGAACATATTCAAAAGCACGCTTGCTGCGTTTAGAAATGATGCCTTTATATGGCGCCAATAATTTGGTGTAAGTCACATCCGCTTTGGCTTTATCTAAAGCGGCTTGGGCAATGGTGTAATCGCTTTTGGTTTGGTCGTAATCATTACGCGAAACCACCCCTTGCTCAACCAAAGATGCATTACGCTCAAACAGAACTTTAGCTAATTCAAATTGCGCCTGAGCGACAGCCAATTGCTGTATATAAATAGCGCCATCAAGCTGTGCAAGCAGTTGGCCGGGCTCTACGGCATCGCCGGGGCGCACAAAAATGTCAGCAATTTCACCAGCAACCCGAAAAGATAAAGCGGCTTTTTCAGAGGCTTTTACTTCACCGGGTAAAAAACGTTCACGAAAATCACTGCCCACATCAATTTGCTGGACTTTAACGGGTCTGGGGATTTCAACTGATGCTGCTGTTGTCTCGTCAGCAGCAGTAGAATGCGCGAGAAAGGGACTGGATAAAGCCACCAAGGAGAACACGAGTAAAGAAGAAAATTTACAGGGCTTCTTCATTTTTTGCTCCGAAACATTTTAGTTAACTGGATAATAACATTCAAAAACTTACAATAATAGCGACTATAAGCCACCAACAAAGATCTAAACAAGCACATTTGACGTAAGATTAAGTGTAGTAACTTATTGAGTTAATTTATAACTCAGTAATTAACCATAGAGGTATCGAAATGGAATTACGGATTTTTTACGACAGTGCCTGCCCCTTATGCAGCAATGAAATGCAACAATTAAAGCAACATGACCGCTTGCACAAAATTGAGCTGGCTGATTTAAACCAAGACGGTTTTGCCGAAAAGTATCCCCATATCGACTTAGAAAAAGCCAACAAAATTTTGCATGCAGAAACCAACCATGGCGAAATATTACTGGGACTGGATGTGACCGCAAAAGCTTGGGCACTCACCGGAAAACATCAATGGCTGCAGTTGTTGCGCTTACCTTGCATCAAACCATTAGCCGATGTGGCTTATCTTGGCTTCGCCAAACACCGCTACAAATTATCCTACCTGTTAACCGGTAAGCAGCGCTGTGAAGACGGTAGCTGTAGCATCAAATAGTGAGTTAATAGCTTATAGCTATGGCTACAATCAGCCGTCAATCTAAGGAGATTTACTTGAGCCAATCATTCACTGCACATTCAGGCTCAGTTGCATTAATCATTGGCGCATCTTCTGGGATTGCAAAAGCCATTATTGCTGCGCTGATTCAGCAAGATGCAGCAACGGCCACTGACATAAAGCACATTATCAGTATCAGCCAATCAGCAATAACCCCGCCAATCACAACTTCTGAGACGAAATTGGCAAATGACAGTGATAAAGCCATAATTCATCAACACATTAGCTGCGATTATTCAGCAGGCGCCATTGCCACACTGTGCCAGCAATTGCAGCCGTTGAAAGGTCAAATTACTCGGGTATTTATTTGTAATGGCAGATTACACAATCAGCATCAAATGAGTGACACTGCAACCACAATAACCCCTGAAAAGCGTTTAGAAGATGTTGACCCTGAGGCTATGCAGGCTTTGTTTGAATCAAATACCATTACCCCGATGTTGTGGCTGCAGCATTTAGTTAAACTGGTGGCAGGTAAACAGGGCTGTATTATTAATCTGCTTAGCGCCCGAGTCGGCAGTATTAGCGATAACCGCTTGGGAGGATGGTATAGCTATCGCGCCTCAAAAGCGGCGCTAAACATGCTGATTAAAACCGCGGCGATTGAATATGCTCGGCGAGCCAACAACGTAAAGCTCATTGCTTTTCATCCCGGCACCACTGACACCCCATTATCAAAACCGTTTCAGGCCAATGTCGCAGAAGGAAAATTATTCACTCCAGCGTTTGTTGCAGCGCAATTACTGCAAATCAATAACGCCATTGTGCTAGCCGATACAGCGACAAACCCAGTAGAGAGCCCTGAAATGACTGCGCCCATCAGCTTTGATGGCCAAGCAAGCTTTATTGATTGGCAAGGTAAACAGATTAGTTGGTAAAGCTTAGCTCTTTTAGGCTGTGTGCAACTTTAGCTTGTCAGCAACAAAAATGCGAAGCCCAAGGCTTCGCATTTTTAGCGGTAAATCAAGTTATCAAAAATTGATAAGCTTAAATTTACTTAACGAATTCAACACCAAGTTTGATGTCGCCGTTTAATGTATCAAGCATTGCATCACGGGCATTAGCTTCAAATGCACTAACTTCGCCGTATGGTAAAACTTGCTCTACACCGTTTTTACCCAGTAACACAGGTTGTGCGAAGAAGTCAGCATGTTCACTGCCGCCATCAACATAAGCACATTCAACCACGTTAGCTTCGCCTTGTAGGCCGCGAACTAAAGATAGACCAAAGCGACATGCCGCTTGACCCATAGACAGAGTCGCACTACCGCCACCCGCTTTAGCTTCAACAACTTCAGTACCCGCATTCTGGATACGTGTCGTTAGCGCTGCAACTTCTTCATCAGTAAAGCTTACGCCTTCAACTTGTGAAAGTAGTGGCAGAATAGTCACACCACTGTGGCCACCAATAACGTTGATGTTTACATCAGCAACGTTTAGACCTTTAAGGTCAGCGATGAAGGTTTCAGAGCGGATAACATCAAGTGTCGTCACACCGAATAAACGGTTCTTATCGTAAACACCTGCTTTTTTAAGTACTTCAGCTGCAATAGCAACGGTAGTATTTACTGGGTTAGTGATAACGCCAATTAATGCTTTAGGGCAAGTTGCCGCCACTTTTTCAATAAGGTTTCTTACGATACCCGCATTGATGTTAAATAGATCTGAGCGATCCATACCAGGCTTACGCGCAACACCCGCAGAGATAAGAACAACATCAGCGCCAACTAGCGCAGGAGTTGGGTCTTCACCAGCAAAACCAGCCACTTTTACATCTGTAGGGATGTGGCTTAAGTCAACAGCAACACCTGGAGTAACAGGAGCGATGTCATATAGAGACAACTCTGAACCTGCAGGAAGTTGAGTTTTTAATAGTAAAGCTAAGGCCTGGCCGATACCGCCAGCAGCACCAAGTACAGCTACTTTCATGATGATCTCCAATTACGTTCTAGTGATTGACTTCAGTCTGGTCTGTGACACAGATCATGTTTTCTTGTGGCGTCACATTACTGGATCACAGCGAGGATTTCAATTATCCCTTAGTAGATCACACTAATTTACTTATTCTATGATATGTATATAAATAATGACTAATTTAGCCAACAACAGCTAAAATGAATTTTTATTCACCAATTTAGCTTATTTCTTGACTTGATGCGTTTATCTATTCAGAATAAGCTACTTTTTTGAATAAAATCTATTCTTTTTAAAAATTACTATAAGACGAAAAAAATATGCCAGCGACTAAGAATCAGGATGAACTCGTAAAGACGTTTAAGTCGATATTAAAGGAAGAGCGCTTTGGTAGCCAAAGTGAAATCGTAATCGCATTGCAAGCAGAAGGTTTTGGCAATATTAACCAGTCAAAAGTTTCCCGTATGCTAAGTAAGTTTGGTGCTGTACGTACCCGTAATGCTAAGCAAGAAATGGTATATTGCTTACCCGCTGAGTTAGGTGTGCCAACGGCAGGTAGCCCAGTTAAAAATCTGGTATTGGATGTGGATCATAACCAAGCGATGATCGTAGTCAGAACCAGCCCCGGTGCAGCGCAGCTTATTGCGCGATTATTAGACTCGATAGGCAAGCCTGAAGGGATTTTGGGAACCATTGCTGGTGATGACACTATCTTTATTTGTCCTTCAAGTATCAAAACCATTGATGATACCTTAGAAACAGTAAAGTCACTGTTTGGTTATAGTGAATAGCATATTCAAGCTTCATTGAGCCATAAAAAAGCAGCCTTAGGCTGCTTTTTTGGGTTTTAACAGTGTGTAAGCGTTAAATTGAGGCGATTTCAGCATCAGTGAGAAAACGCCATTCACCTTCTTCTAAATCAGCATCAAGTTCAATTTCACCCACAGCTTCACGATGTAAATTCACCACCCGATTACCAACTGCAGCAAACATACGCTTCACTTGATGATACTTACCTTCGCTGATGGTTAATCTGGCATGGTATTCATCAATGATCTCTAGCAGCGCCGGTTTAGTTAAGCCATCTTCACTTTTTAATTGGATCCCTTCGGCAAAGGTTTCCACCAATGCAGGATCAAGTGATGCAGCAGCTTCGATAAGGTAACGTTTACCGCAATCTTTTTTAGGCGAGGTGATTTTATGTGACCATTGACCATCGCTGGTGATCAGCACCAAACCTGTGGTGTCCACATCTAAACGCCCGGCAATATGCAGCGTATCGACTTTTTCAATATCCATTAATCCCAACACCGATTGATATTCTTCATCAATGGTTGAGCAAATGGTGTCTACTGGTTTATGCAGCATGATATAGCGCTCGCCCACTATCTTAATTTGACGACCTTCGATACACACTTCAGTATCATCTTTCACTTTAAAGCTCGCGTCTTTAACCACCACACCATTACAGGTCACTTCACCTGACTTGATAACTCTTTTTGCTAATGAACGAGTCAGCTCAGTGCTCTCGCAGATAAATTTGTCTAAACGCATATATAAAACCAAGTGAAAACTAATTGGTCGCTATTATGAGCTGTTGGCCAGCAAATAGAAAACGATAAATGGCGCTGGTAACATCTTGGTAATTTTTAGTTACACAAGACTGCTAGTTTTTGAAGCATTTATCGCTAAATGCCTAGCCATAGCCCTTGTTAAACGCCCCCATTAAGACTTAACATGTTTGTCACATAAAACTGCCTTAAGGCAGTCGAATAATAATAACAACTCAAAACTAAGGCCGATAAAAAGGCTTCATTCTTCAATGCATAGGGAAACAACATGAAAAAGCTAGTTATCGGTGGGCTTTGCGCCTCACTTATCGCAGGCCTTAGTGCCTGTAACTCAGATCAAGCCGTCACTGAATCCGCAGCACCAGAAGTCGCTAAAACAGAAACCGCAGTAGCCGTTGAAAAAGCCCTTACCTCAGGTATTAGCTTTGACAATATGGACAAGTCAGTTCGCCCACAAGATGATTTTTACCTCTACGTAAATGGCGGCTGGTTAAAGACAGCGGAAATCCCTGGTGATCGCACCAATATTGGCGCATTTTACGACTTGCGCGAAAATGCCCGTGACGACGTTAAAGCCATCATCGAAGATGTCAGTGCAAACCCAGATCTTAAAATGGGTACTGATGAGCAAAAAGTGGCCGACCTTTACCGTTCATTTATGGACGTTGAAACCCTAAATAAACTCGGTGTTAGCCCAATCCAAGCTGAATTTGCCCAAATTGCTGCACTGAAAGATAAGAATGAATTAACCGCTTATTTTGGCGAGAGCCAAGTTAATGGTGGCGGCACGCCATTAGCGTTTTATGTCAATGTTGATGCTAAAGACTCTAGCCGTTACGCCACCCATATTTGGCAATATGGTCTAAGCCTTCCTGAAAAAGATTACTACTTCAATGAAGAAGAACGCTTCGTTAATATCCGTAGCAAGTACGTTGAGCATATCGAAAAAATGTTTGACCTTGCCGGCCTTGAAAATGGCAAGCAAGCAGCGCAAACCGTTTTAGCATTAGAAACCGCTATCGCTGAGCAACATTGGGATGTGGTTGAAACCCGCGACAGCACTAAAACCTATAACCTTTATCAAGTTAAAGATTTAGCCACCTTAGCACCAGACATTAACTGGGATGGCTATTTAGCAGCCCTTGGCGGTAATGCTCAAGCTGACATCATCATTAACCAACCAAGCTTTATTGAAGGCATCAACCAAGTGATTAAAGACAATGATCTTAATACTTGGAAAACCTACATGACTTGGATGGCGCTGACCCATAATGCCAGTCATTTATCTGAAGCCCTTGATAATGAAAACTTCGAGTTTTTCTCGAAAACACTCAATGGCCAAGAAGAGCAACAACCTCGCTGGAAGCGCGGCGTTAGCACAGTCAGTGGCACCTTAGGTGAAGTTGTCGGTAAAGTGTATGTGAAACGTCACTTTGTACCTGAAGCGAAAACCCGTATGAGCCAATTGGTTGAAAATTTACGTGGCGCTTACGGCACTAGCATTGAATCATTGGATTGGATGAGCGAAGACACTAAAGTGGCCGCTAAAGACAAGTTAGCTAAATTTAACCCTAAAATCGGTTACCCAGATAAGTGGGAAGACTACAGCAAGCTCACCATTGCTGCCGATGATTTACACGGCAACATTAAACGTGCCGCGGTTGTTTCCCATAACAAAGATATCGCTAAACTCGGTCAGCCCATTGATAAAGGCGAGTGGCACATGACGCCGCAAACCGTTAATGCTTATTACAATCCAACCATGAACGAGATTGTCTTCCCTGCAGCTATTTTACAGCCACCATTTTTCAATCTTGAAGCGGATGACGCGGTAAACTACGGCGGCATTGGCGCAGTCATTGGCCACGAAATGGGCCACGGATTTGATGATCAAGGCGCTAAATTTGATGGCGAAGGTAACATGCGTGATTGGTGGACTGAGGCTGATTTAAAAGCCTTTACCGCTAAGGGTAAAGCATTAATAACTCAGTACAATGGTTATCAAGTATTTGATGATTTACACGTTAATGGCGAGCTAACTTTAGGTGAGAACATCGGTGACTTATCTGGTGTAACCATCGCTTATAAAGCCTACAAAATGTCATTGAACGGTGAAGAAGCACCGATCATTGACGGCTTAACCGGTGACGAGCGCTTCTTTATGGGCTTTAGCCAAATTTGGCGCGTAAAAATGAAAGAAGAAGCACTGCGTAACCGCGTTGCGACTGATCCGCATTCACCAGGTCACTTCCGTGCATTAGGCGCATTGTCTAATATGCCTGAGTTTTACCAAACTTATGGCGTAAAAGAAGGTGACAAGATGTTTATCGCCACTGACGAGCGGGTAAAAATCTGGTAATCACTAGCTTAACGTCATTAGCTTGAGTGAATGACTTAAGTTACTAGCTTGAGTAAATGGCTTAAATCACTAGCTTGAGTGAAAAATCAATAAGGGCATCATTTGATGCCCTTTTTATTTTGCTGGATAAAGTACATATTTGCGCCTTAAAAGCATTAGCTTCAACAATCTGCCCATTCCTATCCCATTGCCTCCTTGAGCGCAGCGTTAAGACATAACCTTTAACCGCACCATAAACAGCCATGGTATTCAGGTGTTATTCAGCTAATTCACGCTAATCTAGCCCCATCAATTTCACGCAGATGTTGAACTAAGGTGAATGCTCAATGAGTCGAATTTTTAGAACCTTTATTATCTTTTTATTATTGCTGACAAGCCGTAATGCCATGGCCTTAACGGTGGACACCAAGCCCGTTAAACCCAGTTACGACTTTAGGCAAATTGTTAGTAACGATCTCGACAGCCTATTAGCATTACAAAATACTCTCGGAGCAGCGCCGCAACAATTTAGCCATGATTTAGATGCCTTGTTTGAACGTGCCCCAAACGCACAGTCGGAGCTAAGCAATTTAGTGACTAAAATTAGCCAGCAAAATCAGGCTTACACGATTATTCCTAAAATCAAAAGCTACCAAAGAGCCCAGCAAAAAATGGCGCTCAAATTTGACGGTGATGCCAGCTACCTCACCGATATTGCCAGAGCAACCATTGTCACGAATGATGTTGCCAGCTTAATGAGCGCTTATAAAGCCATTGTCGCACACGCTGAAGTCGTACAAGTTAAGAACCGCTTTGCCACACCTAAAGCATCTGGTTACCGCGATTTAAACCTGCTGGTTAAAC
The DNA here is from genome assembly GCF_001957135.1 of Shewanella sp. UCD-KL21. Classification (GTDB taxonomy): domain Bacteria; phylum Pseudomonadota; class Gammaproteobacteria; order Enterobacterales; family Shewanellaceae; genus Shewanella. The sequence goes on from NZ_MPHK01000007.1 coordinate 177,709, forward strand.
TGCCTCAAAGCCAAATGGTTGCTGAAGTGCAATTACACCTTAACAAGATTGCTGAGATTAAAAGCGGCCCAGAGCATCAGGTCTACGAGCAAATTCAACACATCGAATTAGAAGCTCAACGCCAACATAGACCCGTCAGTGAGCTTGAATTAATGCAAATTGTGAAACTGCGTCAAGAGTCACACAAGCTGTATCACAAAGCGTGGCTAAGCTATAAACGTCAGAGTTTGGCTGAACTGCAAGCGGCATAAGCGCCCACTGAAGCACTCACTCGTCTAACCTTTGCACTGGTAACGCCTTGTTGTTTGCCTACCTTTGACACCTTTTTTAAAGGTGTCTTTTTTTGCCTAAAATAAAATCTGAATTGGTTAAAAGCGCCATTCAGGCTATACTGCCGCCATTATTGCCCGATGACTGGATACACTGATGAATGACATCATTGAAATGCTACAAGACTTGAGTGAAACGGTACCAGTACCACTCGAATTACCGACATTCGAGCAACTGGTAGAAGTGGAAGAACAAATTTTAATTTCACTGCCAAATGATTTAAAAGAATACCTATTATTTGCCAGTGATGTCATTTATGGCTCCATTGAAATGGTCACGGCATCAGATCCGTATTCACACACTTATTTACCTGAAGTGACCAGCTATGCCTGGTCTATCGGCATGCCAAGAGAATATATTGCTATCTGCCAGCAAGGCGATAACTTTTATTGTATCGACCAAGAAGGCAATGTGCGTCACTTCTATAAAGGCCGCATGGTCGACATTATGTGGGAATCATTGTGGGACTGGATCCAAGACATTTGGCTGAAACGAAAATAGCCTAAGCTTGAACCACTGACATCATCAACGTACACAGTAAACGCATACCGTTACAGTATTAGAAAATTAGGAAACATCATGGCTAAATCAAACAACTTAAACGCAATTGAAATGCAGTGTTTACGGTTATCTTTAGGGTTAACGGTTGAGCAAATTGCTGAGTTAACTAAAAGCACCCCTGAAGCGGTCATCGCTTGGGAAGCCGGCGAAACTGAAGCGCCAGTGGTTGCACAAAAGAAATTGCTTGAAATTGAAGACACCATTGAAATGCAAGTGCTTAACACCACTGACGGTATCGAAGCGCTATTTAAAACTGAGCCTAAGCGCCGTTTAGCCTTTGTGGTTTACCCAACTCAAGCTATTTACACTCAGTACAATCCTGAGTTTTTAAGCTCACTGCCTTACACTGAGCTTTATAATACTGCGGCGTGGCGCATCAAAAAAGAATGCCAAATCGTACTTGATGTTGAAGTCAGCTTAGTGGCCTTAGAAGTGGAAAGTTACAAATCATTCCGTGCTGACAAAGGCATGAGTGAAAGCCGTGAGAGCCGCGCAAAATGGGCAGCAGCTCAACTTTAAGTGCTTATTCGAGCACTTTATCTGCATTAAAATGGGAAGCCTCTGGCTTCCCTTTTTATTGGTGACTTTTAGCGCCCGTTTTATCGGTGTTGCGATAGTGACATCAAGCTAATTAAATAAAACTATTCAACCAAGCTCACTCAATCAACTCACTCAATCAACTCGCTCAATCAACACGCTCAAGTGTTACTCACTTTGGGCCGCCGCTTTGGCCGCTGCTGACTTTTTAAGTGCTGCTGCTAAACTCGGGCTTTGTTGTAAACGATCACGATAAGCGGCGAGTTTAGGCGGAATGGTTTGCTCAAACATAGTGGCCCACAATAACGTTTGCGCCAATAAAATATCGGCAATGGTTAACTCGCTGCCACAAAGGTAGCCTGATCCTGGTACCCATAATTCAGCAATAGCGGCAGCACGATTAAACTCAAACTTTGCCACTGGCAACATGGCACCTAAACGCTGATCTTCTGGTAAAGCAAAGCGGTGCTTACCCATACTCCATAAAGGCTGCTCTAATTCACATATGATAAAGCTAACCCATTGATGGTGTTTTGCTGACGCAGCGCTGCCAGGCACAGGTAAAAATCGGCCATTACCGTACTTTTCAGCCAAATATTGTAAAATAGCGGCTGACTCAGTTAATACCAACTCGCCATCGGTAATCACGGGCATTTTGCCACTGGGATTTAAGGCCAAATAGGCTTCAGCGCGGTTATCGCCTTTTGAAAAATCCACAAAGGAAAACTGCCACTCAATGGCTAATTCTTCCAATAGCCATGAAACCCGCAGTGCCCTGCTTTGGGGCGTGCCATACAAAGTAATCATAATCTGTCCCTGCTTGATAAAGTAAGCTAATAACTGCCATAAAAAAGCGGCTTGCGCCGCTTGCTATTTATGCTGTAAACATTAGCCTAGTTTTATTAAAACTGGTAGCTAACTTTACCGTACCATAAGGCGCCAATGGCTGAATGAGTTGCTTGATCGTAACCCATGAAATCAGCAGCACTAAATGGTGGCTCTTCATTAAACACGTTATTAGCACCCACAGTCAGTGACCAATGGTCAAAGCCAATATAAGTGACATTTAAATCCAAGGTAAGCATTGAATCAATTTGACCTGTGGCACCTGCATCAACATTATCAGTGTACTCACCAATGTAGTTTAAGCGCGCGCTGGTTTGCCAGTCGGTATAACCCCAATCCATACCACCAATCCAGCGATATTCAGGATGTTGATACTCGCCCGCTAACTCACGCGTTGAACCGTCTTCACGAACTTGATCAAAGCTATTAACCCAAGTCAGGTTATAGCTAAAGCCAAACTCACCAGCAGAGTCGGTATTCAATACATATTTGACATCAAAATCGACACCGTCTGTAGATTGACTACCTAAGTTGCCAAATTGGTCATAAATTTCAATGATGCGCCCAGGGACATTCGTCGATGAAGGTTCACGCTTAACCACACTGGCATTATCACCTTGGGTATCGACTAAGTATTGGGTATCAGAGGTGATCAAACCATCTTGATCGTAATTCCAGTAATCCACCCCGACACTTAAGCCATCAGTGATCTCCCAAACACCGCCCACGTTATATGAAGTCGACTCTTCAGGTTGTAAATTAGGGTTACCAGAAAATATCACCGTACGCTCTTGGGCGGTACAATCTTCTTCTAAGCCTGTTAATGGACAACGTGTTGTATCCACTAAACCCGGTGACTCCTGAGAAGGACCCAAACCTAATTGCACCAATGATGGCGCTCTAAACGCTTCGCCCCAACTGGCGCGTAGTGTGAGGTTATCTAACGGCGTATAACGCAGCGCTATTTTAGGGTTAGTGGTATCACCAAAGTCGCTGTAATCTTCATAACGCAGCGCTAATTGCGCTTCTAAACGCTCAAAAATCGGTACGGCTAACTCAATGAACAATGAAGTTTGATCGCGCTCGCCTGCCGCTTCTGTGGCTTCAGTACCAAAAATTTCACCACGCTTAAACAGCTCATCAGGGTTATCTGACAATGACTCTTCACGGTACTCAAAACCGACCGCCATGGCTAAACTGCCCGCAGGCATCTCCATTAAGTCGCCACTGATTTTACCGTCAAAAGCATTGGTGGTTGATTTACCACTACGAGTAGTATTAACACTGATATCATCAATCACAGTGCCTTGCTGAGTCGTCGCTAACGGGTTAAACGCGCCTGAGTTAATGGCCTCTTGTAAACGCGGCGTCCACACAAAACCTTGCTCACCAAACTCAAGGTTACGGTTATAAGAATAGGTATAAGCTAATTCCCATTCCCAGTCTGACAACATACCATTTAAGCCTAACACCACACGGGCGCTATCTGATTCTGATGATTTTTGTCGCGGCCCAGTTTCAGTTAAACGGCGGCGCATAGTTAAGTCTTCACCGGGGAATGGATTAATAGCAGCGCCACTGGTAAACAGTGGGTTATCGTTGAGCATGTAAAACTCACCAAAAGATGGGCTAGCGGCGCCTTTAATCACACTTTCATTATGCTGATACATAAGCTCAGCAAATAGACTTAAATCATCATTAAATTCATAGTTTTGAAATACTGATAAGCCCATGCGGCTCGACTCTGGCACTGAGGTCATTTCTGGCGCGTAATCATAGCGGCAGTAACTGCCTTTAACGCTATCAGCAGGACAATTTACATCTGGGGTCCAGCCAAACAAGTCTGATTTAGGGGTGATTGAGCCGTCCATGCCTATGGTCGCAGGAATGTATGAACCTGGGTTACCCGCAGACGATCTAAAATCACTGCCGCCATTAGCGGTTTGATCTGCTGAACGTGAATAATCACGATCGGCAAATAAGGTTTCACGCTCTTTAAAATAATCAAAAATTACTGTGGTATGAGACTTACCATTAGCCGCTTCTGTGCCCCACAAAATGGAGCCTGCTTGCTGACCGCCGCCATCTTCAACGGTTTCAGCAATCTTGCCGTTAACCTCAAAGCCTTCGAAGTCTTTTTTCATGATGATGTTAATCACACCAGCAATCGCGTCAGAGCCATAGGTTGCAGAAGCGCCATCTTTAACAATATCAATTCGCTTAACTGCTGAAATCGGGATTGAGTTAATATCAACAAAGGCAGTATCAATGGATTTTGCAAATGACGATACCGCAATACGGCGGCCATTTAACAATACCAAGGTGGCATCAGCGCCTAAACCGCGCAGTGATACTGCAGCGCCACCATTGGCAGTATCATCTGAGTTATTACCTTGGGTTGAGAAAGTACCACTACCGGATACCGGTAATTTACTCAGTAGCTGAGAAATATCTTGCGCCCCAGAACGGGCAATATCTTCAGCACTTAACACCGTCATCGGTGAGGCGCCTTCAAGATCGGTGCGTTTAATATGGGTACCAGTGACTTCAATGCGTTCGACTTCGGGTTCGGCTGCAAAAGCGGTCTGGGTTAAAAGCGTTGGGGTGAGCATAAGTGATACAGCAGTAGCGCAAGCGCTCCGCCAGAATTGAGGTCGTGACATAATTATCCCTAATTTAAAATATTTAATTGGTTAGACTCAACATCATTTTTAAGTCTGGTTTAGCTGAACTCTTTCGATTGAGTTTCTAATAACGCGCCGTACATTAGTACTTCGCAATACACTAACCTATGTAATTCCCACAGGATGTCAACGATTGTTTTTTGGACAAATGTAACAAATCGTACCAGCAAGCCATTAATTTGCTATATTCAAATATTGATAAAATGTGCCATAGTCATTATCAATTTAAACAATGAGATAGTGTGCTAAGCAGCTATTTCATGTCAGTGCTACTGCACAAAAAATAACGAGATAAATGATGACAACAGCCCCTCCTGCAGCAAGCAGCACTAGTCGATTTACTACCCTCTTTGCGAGCCTAGGGCCGGGGATTTTAATGGCTGCGGCGGCCATCGGCGCATCTCACTTAGTGGCGTCAACTCGTGCGGGCGCCGAGTTTGGTTGGCAATTAGCTTGGGTTGTGTTGGCAGTTAACTTGCTCAAATATCCTTTTTTTGCCGCAGGCGCTCGTTATACCGCCGCCACCAACGAAAGTTTACTTCATGGCTATTTAAAACAAGGCCGTGGCTACCTGCTGATGTTTACCAGTTTAAATACCATTGCCGCTATCGCCAGTACTGCCGGTGTGTGCATGTTAACCGCAGCAATGCTAACCCAGTTTGTGCCACTGCCCATTGATGTACTGGCTTTTTTGGTATTAGTCAGCTCGCTGGCATTATTGACCCTCGGTCATTATCAGTTACTCGATAAGTTCACTAAAGTCATCATGCTAGCCCTGACCTTAACCACGCTAATTGCTGTGACATTAGCTTTTAAACACTCTGCGGCAACAGTTGCAACTGTGACCAGTGAATCACCTTGGCAATGGGCTTATGTGGGTTTTTTAGTGGCAATGATGGGCTGGATGCCTGCGCCAATTGAAGTCAGTGCGTGGAATTCATTATGGTTAATCGAGAAGAAAAAAACACAAACCGTTACCAGTAAACAAGCCATTTTTGACTTTAACTTAGGCTTTATTGTCACCGCTATTTTAGCGATTGTGTTTCTTGCGCTAGGGGCGCTGGTCATGCATGGCAGTGGTGAGCAGTTTGCCAGCTCTGGGGCTAAATTTGCCAGCCAGCTAATCGATTTATACAGCGATGTTATGGGCCAAGAAAGTCGTTATCTGATTGCCCTTGTCGCTTTTTTATGTATTTTCAGTACCACAGTAACCGTGATTGATGGTTACAGTAGAACCTTAGATATTGGCTGGCAGCTTTTAACCCATAAACAAGACTGCTCGGCACGATTAACCCGAGTGATGTTGCTGGTTTCCGGCTTCGCAATGGCATTAATTTGGTTCTTTAAAGGCGCCCTATTACCACTGCTTGAGTTTGTTATGACCCTAGCGTTTATGACTACGGTTATTTTTGCTTGGCTTAATTATCGCTTGATGACCAGTGACTCCTTAGCCCCAAAGCACCGCTATGGAATAAAAATGAAGATTTTATCTTGGTTTGGCCTAGCCTATTTGCTTAGCTTTGCCGCAGTATTTATCTACTGGAAGTTATTCATGTCGTGATTTTTAACAGCTAATATAATCACTTAGAATAATAAGCTTTTAGGTTATTAGCCGATAGCTGACAATAGCCACTCGGGCAGAATATATTTATCAGTAGATAAACTGACCTAATCGCCCTCAGTCAGGTATAATCACGGTTCAAATTTGTTTTAGTTGTTGCTGTAAGCTGTTTTCTAATAGCCTAAGCGACCCTCTTACATAAGCATTTACTATACAGCGCAGCCGCGCCCAGAGACCTTTATGATTAACAATGACATCCTTCGCCGCCTTCGTTTTGTGTTTGATTACTCAAATGCCAAAATGACTAAAATCTTCGCTCAAGCAAATGTTGAAGTCAGCAATGACGAAATCATTAGCTTATTAAAGAAAGAAGAGGAAGAAGGTTATAAAGCTTGTAATGACAAATTAATGTGTCAGTTTTTAGATGGCTTTATCATCGAAAAACGTGGTTTACGTGAAGGTAGTGAAGTGCCTGCACCGCTTAAAGATCTAACCAACAACTTAATTTTCAAAAAATTACGTATCGCATTAGAACTTCGTGAAGATGACATTATTGAGCTGATTGGTTCTGCTGACTTGGCCATTGGTAAGTCTGAATTAGGCGCGTTATTCCGTAATCCTAGCCATAAAAACTACAAAACCTGTGGCGATCAGATTTTACGTAACTTCCTTAAAGGTTTATCACTTAAACATCGCGGAATGTAATATTTCCCTGAGCGTTTAAGCTTCCTTATTAATGCACAGCTCAGGCTGTGCATTTTTATGCCTGCTAGTAAGGTTTATCTGGCAACGCCAGCTCATCCCAATAAATAGCTTGCTTAAAATGCTCAGCTAAACGCTGATTAAGCTTATCAAAGTTTGAAATCGGCAATTCTTGACCGCTAATACAAGACCATACAAACCGATGACAGTTATTATTAAATAGCTCATAGTTTCGGTATTGAAATAAAGATTGCTGCGCCCTTGCTAGCGCCTCAGGAGCAACAAGGGGTTGATGAAGATGATTACAGGCTTGAAAAATCCGGCTGCCGCTGCGGCTTTTTAAAAAGCGCGCCGACGAAATAGGTCTCACGAGGCCGCTGCCATGTAACTCCACCAAACTATTATCCCCAAGCCACACACCTGTATGTTCGATAACCCCAAATACAAAGCAGCACACAATGGCACCAGGAGCGGGGCTGACCTTGACCTTATTATGATGCAATATACTAGGCTGTAATGGGCTGATATTGTTGTCATCAGGCACAGCTGGCGCACGGCCTAAATAGCGTTGTCTATGGAGCGATTGTCGCTTTTTATGCTCGTCAGCCACCAGCATTGCAGTGATTGCTGCGCTGCCTATCAAGATAAAAGGAACTGCCATAACACCTCAGTATGTAAAACACCCTAAAATCATCATGGCAGAACCGCGCTAAATTACGCCGCTAAAAATGTAACCAACTTTATCAAAATCACAGCTGATAGTGTGGATTATCTAAAACCTCGTAAACCCACCCACATGACTTTTAAGCCTTTACCATAAAGGCCAATAGCCAATGGCTAAAAAAACATCAACAAAAATCTGTGATTAGCCTCACTTAACAGACCACAAAAAAATCAAGATGTGATAACCTGCACCGATAACAAGATACGTCTACGATTAACAATAAAATTCTATTTATTAGATATAAATTAACTAACTGTAGATAAAAAATAACTGCATTACGTCACTGACAATAAGGTTTCCAATGGACGAGAATAAACGCCCTCTCTATCTTCCTTTCGCAGGTCCAGCGATTCTTGAATCTCCTATGCTCAATAAAGGCACTGCTTTTAGCGAAGAAGAACGCATTTACTTTAACCTTGAAGGGCTTATCCCTTGGGTGGTTGAAACTATCGATGAGCAAGCATCGCGCGCTTATGATCAATATAAAAACTTTACTAACGATCTCGATAAGCATATTTACCTGCGTAATATTCAAGATACCAACGAAACCCTTTTTTATCGTTTAGTACGTAATCACATCAGCGAAATGATGCCGATCATCTACACCCCAACGGTAGGCTTAGCTTGTGAGCGTTTTTCTAAAAACTATCGCCGTAATCGTGGTCTGTTTATCTCGTATTCCAATAAAGACCGTATTGATGACATCCTCAATAACTCGACCCGTCATAAAGTAAAAGTCATTGTGGTAACCGATGGCGAGCGCATTTTAGGCTTAGGCGATCAAGGTATTGGTGGCATGGGGATCCCCATTGGTAAATTATCTTTATATACCAGTTGTGGCGGGATCAGTCCGGCGTACTGCTTGGCGATCACCTTAGATGTTGGTACCGACAACCCTCATTTACTAGAAGACCCTATGTATATGGGCTGGCGTCACCAGCGTATTGGGGGTGAAGAATACGCTGAATTTGTCGAAGAATTTATGCAAGCGGTTAATCGCCGCTGGCCTGAAGCATTAATCCAGTTTGAAGATTTTGCGCAAAAAAATGCCATGCCATTACTTGAGCGCTATAAAGATAGATTCTGTACCTTTAATGATGATATTCAAGGTACTGCTGCAGTGACTGTGGGTTCATTACTGGCCGCTTCTAAAGCCGCCAATACGCAATTAAGTCAGCAACGAGTGGCCTTTTTAGGCGCTGGTAGTGCCGGCTGTGGTATTGCTGAAGCGATTGTGGCGCAAATGGTTGCTGAAGGTATTAGTGATGAGCAAGCCCGCTCACAAGTGTTTATGGTCGACCGCTGGGGACTGTTACTTGATAACATGCCAACCCTGTTAGGCTTCCAGCAAAAGCTGGCACAAAAAACCGCTAACATCGAAAGCTGGGACGGATTTAGCGATCACATTTCATTATTGAATGTGGTTAATAATGCCAAGCCAACTGTGCTTATTGGTGTATCTGGTGCGCCGGGCTTATTTACCGAAGAAATTATCAAAGCCATGCACAGCCATTGCAAGCGCCCGATTGTATTCCCGCTATCGAATCCAACTAGCCGCGTTGAAGTAACGCCTAAAGACGTGCTGCATTGGACTAATGGTCAAGCACTTGTGGCCACCGGCAGTCCATTCGAACCGGTAGTGATTGACGAGCAAACCTTTGAAATTGCTCAATGTAATAATAGCTTTATCTTCCCCGGGATTGGTTTAGGGGTCTTAGCCTGTGGCGCCACCCGCGTATCTGATGAAATGCTGATGGCATCAAGTCGTGCGCTGGCAGAGTGCTCGCCCCTTGGGCAAAATGGCACCGGCTCATTACTGCCTAGACTGGAAGACATTCAGCAAGTGAGCAAATATATTGCTTTTGCAGTGGCTAAAAAAGCAATCGAGCAAGAATTAGCCCTACCTTGCCCAGATGAATTACTGCAACAGCAAATTGAAAGTAATTTCTGGGAGCCTGAGTATCGCCGTTACAAACGCACCGCGTTCTAAGCGCAGCTGAAAAAAAAAGCAATGCCATGGCATTGCTTTTTTTATTAGTCATTAACCTGCTGCTACAGCGGGTTAATTTGCTATTAGCCTTTAATCATTAGCAAACTTGGCTAAAAAATCTAACGAAGGCGCAAAGAATGACGAGCCGGTTAATGCTTTGGTAAATTGCATCAAATGATCATGATTACCATGGCCGTCACCATGCACCATACTGCGAAGCATTTCTTCAAAGTTGGTCGGCGTGCGACAGGTTGAAATAAACATTAACCCCTGCTCTTTAAGCGACCCAAATGGCATGCTCTGACGCAATATCTCCATTGAGTTACCTTGGGCATCTTTTAAATTAACTCGCTTAATATGACTGGTTAGCGGCTTATCTTCAGAAGCGTATTCGATATCATCTTGCTTGGTACGGCCGATAATATCTTCTTGTTTTTTATTAGGTAAACGATTCCATTTACTTAAGTTATGGGCATATTTCTGCACATGAACATAACTGCCGCCTTTAAAGCTAATATCATCATCAGCCACTAAAGCCACTTGCTGACGATTACGCCCTTTCGGGTTTTCGGTGCCATCAACAAAACCAGTTAAGTCACGGCTATCCATAAAGCGGAAACCACGCTCTTCTTCAATCAGCTCAACTAAGCCTTCAAACATTTGGTTGATTTCATTGGCCACTAAATGAAGGATGTCATAACGATCGCAACGAATATGCACAAATAAATCATATTCAATGGCTGGCGCATCACGATTGCCTTCATGCATTGCAGGGAAAGGACGCAAATGCTTAGGACGTTGTTCACTATACAGTGCATCCCAATAGTTAGCGCCAATAGCGACAAAGCCATTAAAAGCACTATCTGCATATTGATCAGTGAGCTCATAGATATACTGAGCAACATTGGCTAAACAAGGGCGTAGTTGAGCTTCAACAGCGTCATTTGCATTAAACATCAAATAGACGCTATGCAAATTACCTTCGGCACAAACCCCTAACTGTTCGCGAGGCATATTCTGATTTTCCATGTTGGAATCAATCACCTTTATCAAATATAAGAGAGCATAATTGTAAGGTAATTGAGCAATTAATTCCTTGTGCTCAAGCTCAATTTTTTAACAACTTTGATACGCATCACTAAAAAATAACCAGTGAATGTGGCGAGATTGATAAATTGACTTTCAGACCTAAGGTCAGTTCAGTTAATTGGCTTCTAACTTCGAGCGTTTGTTGTCCTACCTTAACCCAATAATGACAAATTGTACCTAGAAAACGACGCTCAATAATTTCACCATGGCCTTGAGAAGCTGGTTGTAGATCAATCTGTTGCGGTCTAAGTAGCAACTGGCCTTGATAGTTAGCAGCTTGAGATAACTCTGAGGTACTTTCAATTAATCCCAGAATAGATGACACTTGCTGCTGATTTTTCACCATCACAGATAAATAATTACCCGCACCAAGAAAATCAGCAACATAAGGCTCTTTGGGGTGAGCATAGAGGGTTTCAGCTAAGCCGTGTTGTACAATGGCGCCATCTTTAAATAATGCCAACTTGTCAGCAAATACAAAGGCCTCATCTTTACTGTGGGTCACAAACACCGCACTGACATTACGCTGTTTTAATATTTGCCTGATCTCTAACATCATTTCATTTCGCACTTGGGCATCAATGTTAGAAAACGGCTCATCTAATAATAATAATTCAGGCTCATAGGCTAATGCGCGAGCAATGGATACCCGCTGCTGTTGCCCACCTGATAACTCATGGGGATAACGCGACTCTAGCCCTTCCAGCTTGACCAGTTGCAGCATTTCTTCAAGCCGCGCTTTACGTTGAGTGTTATCCAGCCCTTTTACCCCAAATAGCACATTGTCACTGACGGTTAAGTGAGGAAATAAAGCATAGTCTTGGAAAATCATCCCAATGCCGCGATGCTCGCTGGCAACAAAAGTGTTGTCACCACTTAAACACTCACCATTAATGGAAATACTGCCCTGACTGATGGCCTGTAACCCTGCAATTGCGCGCAATAAGGTGGTTTTACCGCAGCCACTTGGGCCAAGCAATGCAACAATTTCACCTTGCTCTAAAGTGAGATCAAGCCCCTTAAGGATCACCTGTCCTTGGTAGTCGCTTTTTACATTTTGAATGGTCAATGTGGACATATTAGCTCTCTTGCTCCAATGAACGGTTTAGATAAATCAATGGCACTAACCCAACTAACACAATCACGATAGCAGCCAAAGCGCCCTGTTCGAGTTGTTCATCGGAGACAAACTGGAATACATAAGTGGCGAGGTTTTCAAAACCAATGGGTCTTAACAATAGCGCAGCGGGTAGCTCTTTCATGCTTTCAATAAACACTAATAATGCCCCAGCAAAAATCCCTTTACGTAGCAGCGGTAAATGCACCCGCCACAATAGCTTAGTGGGCTTTTGCCCCATGGTGATACTGGCCATATCCAATGACGGTGAAATGCGTTTATAACTGTTTTCAATGCTGCCGATAGATATCGCTACAAAGCGAACACAAAAGGCAAAAATTAGCGCGATAACGCTACCGGTAAATAACAATCCAGGGCCGCGAGCACCAAAATAGTCGTAGACATCATTAATAGCAAAATCTAAATACGTTAATGGCACTAACACGCCAATGGCCATTACTGTGCCCGGGATGGCATAGCCAGTGCTACTTAATCGTGAAGGTAATACATCAGCCCGGCGAGGGCTTACGCGCCTTACAAACATCAATACTAATGCCAGTAGCACACATATAAAGCTCACCACTAAGGCAATATACAAACTGTTGAAACTGTATTGCCAAAACTGGCTGTTCCAGCTCTGGTCAAAATAATCGATGGCGTAGCCGCTTAATACCATAAAAGGTAATAAAAACGCGAGGCCAATCAGCAGGCTACAATAGCCAAAGGCGAGCCAAGCTTTAACACCTTTTAGCTGGTATCTGTCTGATTCAGTTAACCTAGACTGCTTTTGATATAATTCTTGTTTGCGTCTGGCGAATCGCTCAAAACCCACCATGGCAAAAATCACCAGCAGCATAATGGCGGATAATTTTGCCGCAGCCGATAAGCTGCCATAGCCCAGCCAAGTATCATAAACAGCGGTCGTTAAAGTCGGCACCGCAAAATAACTAACAGTAGCAAAATCGGCGGCGGTTTCCATGGCCACTAATGCCATACCCACTGCTAGCGCCGGCCTTGCCATTGGCAGCCCTAAACGCCAAAAGCTTTTCCACGGGCTACAGCCCATAATTCTTGAGGCATGCAACAGACTGGAAGATTGCTCCATAAATGCAGTTCTGGCCAATAAATAGATATAAGGAAATAACACCAATGACAGCATAATTGCTGCACCCGTTAAACTGCGAATATCAGGGAAATAGTAATCTTGCGGGGACGTCCAGCCAAAGACTTGCCTTAACAACTTTTGCACTGGGCCGGCGTAATCAAGCATGTCGGTATACACATACGCCACAATATAAGCAGGCATTGCCAATGGCAATAGCAGCGCCCATTGGAAGTATCGTCTGGCAGGGAAATGACAGCGGGCTACCAACCAAGCGGCTGGCACTGCAATCACTAAAGAACCGATACACACCTTTAGCATCAGCAACAGGCTGTTACTAATATAGGTCGGTAACACGGTTGCCATTAAGTGACTAAAAACAGCTTTGTCAGGGAGTGTAGCTTGTACTAAAAGTGCAAAAAGCGGCAAAATTAATATTACCGCAATTGCATAACCAGCGAACGACCAGCCTCTGGTTAAGCCTAAGATCATAAATACTTTCCAGTCTATGCCGCGTTATCGGTTAACGCGGCGAAATAAAGCATCCTTACAGATCAAATTTTACTTCATCAATTAGCTTCACTGCCGCTTGATGGTTTTCTGCTAGCTTAAAGATTGGAAGACTATCTGCATTGAAGTCCCCCCAAGAGGCTACCATGTCAGAAGGGGCAACATCGGCTTTTACCGGATATTCCATGTTGACTTCTGCGTAAAGACTTTGAGCTACATTAGATGACAAAAATTCCATCAATTTTATAGCATTATCTTTGTTTGGAGCAAACCTAGCTAGTGCCATACCAGAAACATTTATATGGGCACCGCGGTTATCTTGGTTAGGGAAGTTGATTTCAACAGATTCTGCCCAGCTTTTTTGCTTAGGGTCCTTAATCATCTTACCAAAGTAATAGCTGTTGCCTAAGGCGATATCACATAAACCTTCGTTTACCGCTTTAACTTGCGCGCGATCATTGCCTTGCGGTTTACGGGCTAAATTGGCTTTAACCCCTTCTAACCACGTTTTGGTTTCAGCTTCACCATGATGGGCAATCATTGAAGCAACCAGGGCTATGTTATAAGGGTGCTTGAAACTGCGAGTACAGATTTTGCCTTTATATTGCTCAGAGGCTAAATCTTCATAATTAATATCTAGCTTACCTAAACGGTCTTTTGAAGAATAAACATTACGTACGCGCATGGTTAATGCATACCAATCGTTACTCGGTGAGCGATATTGGGCTGGGATATTGTTGTGTAAAGTCTCGCTATTCACATCAACAACTAAGTTTTTATCAACGAGTTCCATTAAGCGAGAAAAGTCAGAGGTTAACACGAGATCAGCAGGAGATAAGCGCCCTTCACGAGCAATACGCTCAGCGATGCCATCTTTGGCAAAAACCACATTCACCTTAATGCCAGTATCTTCGGTAAATTGCGCTAAAATCGGCTCAACTAGAAAAGCTTGACGATAAGAGTAGATAGTAAGATCTTCAGCTGCAGTTGCTGAAATTGAACTTAGTGACGATACTGCTGCTAATCCTAACAATGCCAGACGCTTAAACGACTTCATTCCAAATATCTCCTTGAGGTTGCGTTACCTCTGTATTAACGCCATAACTGCCCATATAAGGACTGTTTTCATGATGCTAACAAGTAACTGCTTATGGAAATGATAACAATTATCAATTGCGATAAGGATAATAGATCACTATCTAAGGAGCAAGTATTGTTTAAGGATATAAGCTAACTAAGGTTAAAATATGTTTTTTTAATGTACTGGATTAGTTACAGCATCAGCGCTTTTCGCAGCAAGCGAATAAACAGTTTAGCCATTGATAATGCGCGTATTAGCAATGTTACTACCGAAATACTAGCCAGTTACAGCCCGCTAGTTACTGGCTAACTAAAGTCTATTTAACAGCTGGCTACCAATATTTTTCGACGGTAATTTGCCCAGGCGCTCGACGTAGATTTTTCACTAAGCCCTTTTCTGTTAGTACCGTTTGCGCATCAGAAATCATTCCTGGATTACCACAAATAAGCACTTGTGAGTTATCTTGCGACAAGGTAACGCCAGCCGCTTGTTCAATGAGACCGCTACTTAGCCCATCAGGAATACGACAGGATAAGCCGTCTTTATATTCTTCACGGGTGACCATAACTATCAGTACAAATTGCTCGGGATATTGTTGCTGCAGCGCTTGTAATTGGGGTAAATAAGCCAAGTCTGCAATCATCCGCACACCGTACACCAGCACCACTTTTTCAAACCGTTGCCACGGCTCAGCTGTTTCCATAATCGAAATAAACGGCCCCACGGCAGTGCCCGTTGCCAAAAACCATAGATCAGGGCCTTGAAGTGCCCCAGAGGGGATTTCATCTAAGGTCATAAAGCCTGATGCCTTGGTGGTTACTTCGATGTTATCGCCAATTTTAAGAGCCTGTAGATCTGGAGATAACTGACCATCTTCAACGGCGACTGCCAGCACTTCGACATAATCTTTACCCGGTGGGTTAACGATAGAGTAGGCTCTAGCAATGCGCTTATCGTCACGCATCTGACTCAGTTTAATAAACTGACCAGCAATAAATGGCTCAACATCAGCGCGAATACGCAGCGAAAACAACTTGTCATTCCAATCTATACGTTCAATTACAGTACCAGTTGTCCACATAGGGTAATTCCTTGAGTTTAGGTCAGTTATTTGTCTACTGGCAGGGTCTTTAAATAACATTTGACCAGACCTTACTGTATTAAACTATAGGTTTGATCAACGCCTTCGGCAATAGCTAGGTGAAACTGTTTTAATAGCAATCAAACTCTATCGCTTACTTATATTTAGCCAGAATAAGGTCAAAATTTTTGTCATAAATATCACCCATCAGCCATACTGAGGATAGTCATAAATCTGCATATCTGGTTAAAATAAATGCAGATAATCACAGGCTAGCGTCGAATTAGTATCAGACAGATCATTTTTAAGGAACAAAAATGCAGAAGAATTGGTTTATTTGGGGATTAGAAGTTTTTACGGGATTATTTATTGCGTTTATCGCACTGTTTTTTATCGCGATAATTTATATGTATCTCGCAGATAAATTACAAACCAAGCAAGCGATTAGGCATAACTATCCAGTGATTGGCAGATTTAGATACTTATTTGAAAAACAGGGTGAATTTTTCAGGCAGTATTTCTTTGCTCAAGATCGAGAAGAGTTGCCCTTTAATCGCGCCGAGCGCAGTTGGATTTATCGCGCCGCCAAAGGCATAAACCGCACCATTGCCTTTGGCTCAACCCAAAGCCACGATAAAACTGGCAACATTATGTTTTTAAATGCGGCCTTTCCTAAATACGATTCTGATAAACATAATGACGCTGTCATCACCATTGGGACAAACTGCACTTATCCATATGCGACAACCAAAGTGTGTCATATATCTGCGATGAGTTTTGGTGCGCTCTCGCGCCCAGCGATTACTGCGCTATCCCATGGGGCGGCCCAAGCCGGTTGCTGGTTAAATACTGGCGAAGGTGGATTAAGTGAACATCACCTTAAAGGTAACTGTGACTTAGTATTTCAAATTGGTACCGCCAAATATGGTGTGCGTAATGAGCAAGGGCAATTAGATGATCAAAAGCTTGCCGAAATCGCTGCCCATGATCAGGTAAAAATGTTTGAGATTAAATTAAGCCAAGGTGCAAAACCCGGTAAAGGCGGCATTCTTCCTGGCGTTAAAGTCACCAGCGAGATCGCCGCTATTAGGGGCATTCCTGTAGGGGAAGACTCCATAAGCCCCAATGGCCATGCTGAATTTAATCAGGTCGGCGATATTGTGGATATGGTCGCCCATATTCGTAATGTCACCGGTAAGCCCACAGGCATTAAAGCCGTCGTTGGAGACGAGCAATGGCTCATCGATTTATGTGACGAAATACTGCTACGAGGCATTGAACATGCGCCGGATTTTTTTACCTTAGATAGCTCAGAAGGCGGGACTGGCGCTGCGCCACAGGCGTTAATGGATCATGTGGGTTTACCGCTTAAAGAAAGCCTGCCAATTTTAGTTAACCTGTTAAAGCAAAAAGGCCTTCAACAACGCATAAAAATTATTGCTAGCGGAAAAATGGTGCTGCCCTCGCAAGTCGCATGGGCACTAGCAACAGGGGCAGACTTTATTGCCTCAGCGAGAGGTAATATGTTTGCTTTAGGCTGCATTCAAGCATTGCAATGCAATAAAGACACCTGCCCGACGGGCATCACTACCCATAACAAAAAATTACAGCAAGGCTTAGATCCGCGCAATAAGTCGGCAAGAGTGGCAAGCTACAATCGCTCACTGCATTATGATTTAAAGGTTATTGCTCATTCTTGTGGAGTGAGTGAGCCAAGACAATTAACCCGCCACCATGCCAGGATAGTTACAGAAAGTGGCGTATCTATCTCATTAGATAAGTTTTATCGGCAATACTGATTTTGACGCACATGTTTCGTAGCACTTATACCATTAGCCGCATTATCGCTATTAGACTTATCGCTAATTAATTAGCCACATCTAATTTTGAACTATGCTGCATTTAGGTGTAAAATCGTGACCTAGAGCAAGCTTTTATCAAAAGGGTTT
Organism: Shewanella sp. UCD-KL21; assembly: GCF_001957135.1. Taxonomy (GTDB): domain Bacteria; phylum Pseudomonadota; class Gammaproteobacteria; order Enterobacterales; family Shewanellaceae; genus Shewanella. Next base: position 195,573 of record NZ_MPHK01000007.1, read on the forward strand.
ACATTTGAAAGTATCACATTCATTAATGACGCCAATGATGTCTGCCAAGACAATATCATTAACCTGTAATAACTGCGAAAGGATGTCGGAAATTGAAGGTGAGAAAATCTGTTTTAACCAAGGCGAAATCAGTCGATTAACCTTTGATACTAGCGCAGAGTCTATCATTAAAATGGTTTGTAATAGTTGGTCTAAAAACGCTTAGTCAGACGCTAATACATTGCACTGTAAAAGTCTTGGCTATAACTGTGGTGAGCGCTAAAAGCATTCCTTTAAAACGGCAAATCTATTACCAAAGGCCAATAACAGATTATAGATAGCAGAAAAAAGCAATTAGATTGCTTTTTTCAGGGAAGGAAACTTGTGGCAATTTAAGCTTGATGGCTATTTAGCTACTAGATCCAGCAACTAAGCATGGCTAGTCGGTGATTTAAATAAAAATATCTTCGGCGCTATCATCGGCTTTTAGTAAACTATCTTCACTGTTATTGTCATTGATTTTAGCCAAGGTTAAACCGCGAGTGGTAACAATCAATCCTGCACACAACTCATCATAAACAGTTTGTAGTTCATCTTGATTCATTTCTCGATTTTCAAGCGTTGCCATAATTGCAAACCAATCAGTAGTCACTTTATGTTGTGTACCTTCTAAGGCTGCTATTAAAGAAATGTTTTGCACCAACGACCTCCATACCTAGATTTAATTACCCACTAACTTCCTACTTACCTAAACGATCTCAATCCTTTCAAGGCAATTATTACTAATTATACACAAAAACGCCCCTATCAAAGAGATAAAACTGCTACCAGCCACTTATCAGAGGGTGAGCGCCTGCTCATTTTGAATTTTCCATAGTTTGGCATAGACCCCATTTAGCGCTAACAAGGTGTTATGGGTTCCTTGTTCAGCCACCATTCCATCTTTGAGTACCACAATTTTATCCGCATCAATAATGGTGGATAATCGATGTGCCACCACCAAACTCGTATGACCTTTAGCAGCATCTTTTAACGCCGTTAATATTGCTTGCTCTGATTTACTGTCCAAAGATGATGTCGCTTCATCAAAGACCAGTATCGGCGCCGCTTTTAATATTGCTCTGGCAATTGAAACGCGCTGCTTTTCTCCACCAGACAGTTTAAGACCACGCTCGCCGACTTTAGTATCCCAGCGCTGTGGTAATGACTCAATAAACTCAGTTAAATTCGCCAGCGCTACCGCACTTTTAACTTCAGCTTCAGTGGCATCAGGGCGACCATATTGGATATTTTGAAAAATGGTGTCGTTAAACAGCACAGTATCTTGAGGCACAATTGCAATAGATTGCCGCAGCGCTTGTTGCGAGAGGCCTCTAACATCAGTGCCATCAATACTAATAGCGCCTGAGTTTACATCATAAAAGCGAAACAACAGTTTTATTAAAGTGGATTTTCCGGCGCCACTTTCACCTACCACCGCGACCTTTTGTCCCGCTGGTACAGTAAAGCTCACCCCTTTAAGAATGGGCCTTTGATCGTAATTAAAGTTCACCTCATTAAATGACAGCGCGCCAATCGTTGGCGAGATATCTGTGGCATTCGCTTTATCATTAATGCTTGGCACTTTATCCAATAAATCAAACATCCGCTCAATATTAGCCAGTGCCCCGCGTATTTCACGATACACAAAACCCAAGAAATTTAACGGAATAAACAGCTGCATCATAAAAGCATTAATTAATACAAAGTCACCTAAGCTCATATTACCTGTGGTAACTTCTGAAGCGGCTAGCCACATCATCGCCGTCATCGCCACCGCGATGATTAGCGCTTGGCCGGCATTTAAAGCAAATAATGATAGGCGGTTTTTACGTTTTGCGATTTCCCACTGCTCGAGTGCGGAATCATAGCGATTTGACTCATATTGCTCATTATTAAAATATTTAACCGTTTCATAATTTAATAAGCTGTCGATGGCGCGAGTATTCGATAAAGAGTCAGCCCTTGCAGCATCCCTAACATAGCCAGTGCGCCACTCTGTGGCCACGATTGAATAACCAATATAAGCAACTACGGCAACCAAGGTAATAAGCGCAAAGCCAACACCGTAGTTATAGAGAAAAATGCCAACCACTAAAGCAATTTCTAGTAATGTCGGCACAATATTGAACACCATAAAGCGCATCAGAAAACTCACGCCACTGGTGCCGCGCTCGATATCCCTTGATAATCCGCCGGTTCGTCTGTCTAAATGAAAATCAAGATCCAGGCGGTGCAAATGCTCAAATACGCTTAAGCCTAACCGGCGAATGGCTCTTTCGGTCACCCGACCAAACAAGGTGTCACGAATTTCGCCAATGACGACATTTAAAAAGCGCACCCCGCCATAGGCAAGTACTAATGCAATAGGCACAGCAACAATAGCGGCTGTGCGTTGGCCATCTAAACTGTCGACTAAGTCTTTTAAAATAAATGGCAAACCAACACTAGCAAGTTTGGCAATGACCAAACACAACATCGCCAAAAAGATGCGACCTTTAAACTCAAATAAATAAGGCAGTAATAAGCCAACGACTTTCCAATTAAGCTTACCTACCGGTCCATCAAAATACGCCGACGGTCTCATTTATTACCACCAATTATAAAATTTAAAGATGCTTGTTTCACAAATAAAGCTAACTTTTGCTACCACAATAAGTTAACACTTAACCAAAAATGTAGTGCGAGTTAATTTAACTAAGGCAGAAAACGGCTTTAGGCTAACAAAATTTAATCATTATAGCGTTTTACATCGACACTAGTAGCACTTAAGGCTGACAAAACTTGCCGATTGCTAGTATCAAAGGTTATTTTTTAGCAAAAAAACACAAAAAAATGCAAAATCAGCTTGGTTTACAGTTCTGCAACGAAAAAGAATTTGCTACTCTTTACTCGGTACTTGTTGGCGATTTCCATTAATCATTCACCTTTATTCCCAGTTCAAAGGAAGCAATATGTTAGACGCAGCAAAAACGCAGGCTCCACCAATGCAATTAATTCAAACTTGGGTGTGGATGATGATTGAGTCTGGTAACCCTGAGCTTCAGGATAAGGGAAGAAATAATCTTATTTCTGCTTTTGGTAGCCTTGCAAAAGCCAATGAATATTTAGCTAATAGCAATAATTAAGGCGCCTAATAGCGCCTTAATTATATGTAACAAGCAGTACTGTTAGCCGCGGCGATTTAATACGCTTTGATTTAACGTGGCTAATAGCTTTTCAGTATCACTCCAGCCAATACATGCATCAGTTATGCTTTGGCCGTAACACAGCTCCTTGCCGACCACGAGATCTTGGCGGCCTTCTTCAAGGTTGCTTTCAACCATCACCCCAAAGATATTGTGATTGCCTTGGCTAATTTGCCCAGCAACATCTTCAGCCACTAGCATCTGTTTATTAAAGTCTTTACTGCTGTTAGCGTGGCTAAAATCAATCATAATGTTAGCAGGTAATTTGGCATTCTCTAATTGGGTTTCAATAGCGCTAACATGAGGTTGGCTATAATTAGGCTCTTTACCGCCGCGCAGAATAATATGGCAGTCTGGATTACCTTTAGTCGATACAATAGCTGAGTGACCAAACTTTGTAACCGACAAAAAGTGGTGCGGAGCACTTGCTGCGCCAATGGCATCAATCGCCACTTTAATGGTGCCATCAGTACCATTTTTAAAGCCTACCGGACTCGATAAACCTGAAGCAAGCTCACGGTGCACTTGTGACTCTGTAGTACGGGCACCGATGGCTCCCCAACACATCATATCTGCCACATATTGCGGCGTGATCATATCAAGAAACTCACCCGCGGCTGGGATGCCAGATTCATTCAAATCGACCAGTAATTTACGCGCTGTGCGCAGGCCGTCATTAAGCTTAAAGCTATTGTCCATGTAAGGGTCGTTAATCAAGCCTTTCCAGCCCACGGTCGTGCGAGGTTTCTCAAAATACACTCGCATCACAATTTCTAGTTGATCTTTAAATTGCTCACGTAGGGCAATTAAACGCTTGCCGTAGTCTAACGCGGCAACGGGATCGTGGATCGAGCATGGACCGATAACAACCAATAAACGGTCATCTTGTTTATTTAAAATTCGGTGAATACTGTCTCGAGCATTAAACACTGTTGCTGATGCCGCTTCTGACGCCGGAAATCGCTCTAAAATAGCGATAGGAGGCAATAGTTCTTTTATCTTATCAATTCTAACGTCATCATTTTTGTAATACATAGTTTATACAACTCCAGCAAACAGTTATTTATGCCAACTTTAAACGTTGAGCAGTAAAGCATTACGGACAGCTTTATATTTCAAACACTAGCATACAATAAAACATCCAATCTACGGTTTTATCAAATTATTCAATTTAAATTACTGTTATTAAATAGCTTTCATATTCAAAATAAAAAATATCTAATAAATTCATTAATTTCTAAGATTATCTTCAATTGCATTCGTTTTAATCTTGGGTCTGTTCGTTTGATTATTGCGATAATATACCAAGCAATAAAAAGCCACTTGCAGCTAACACGCTGTAAGTGGCTAAAGTAACTTGGGCTTATAATATTAATGGCGCATCATAGCTTGCAACTTGCCTTTGTAACGATCTTGATTGGTTTCATCATGGCTAAGATCTAGCGCCTTTTTCATGGTTTTCTTGGCTCGTCTTTGATCGCCTGTGGCCCAGTAGGCACGGGACAAACCAAAATAAAACTCATGGCGGTAATCCGCCCGTTCAACCGCACGTTTGTACCACACTAAAGCTTCTTGATATTGCTTTTCAAAATACGCCTCTTGGGCCATATCAAAGTAATAGAACGGGTTATTAATACGGGCTAATTCAAGAATTTTATGAACCTGTTTCCACTCTTCAAGTCGATCTTGCTCACCTAATATTAATGCAAGATTAAACAGGGTAGTGATATTTTTAGGCTCTAAATGAAGCACATAGCGATAGGCTTTTTCTGCCGGCTCATCTAATCCTTTATGACGATAAATCACCGCCAGAGTGTTAATACTGTTGACGTAATACGGGTCTAATTCAATGGCCCGTTTTACCAATGCATAGGCTAAGTCGTAGTCACCGCGCACTAATGCTTCTGCTGCAACATTATTAAAGTACATTCCCGATAAGGTTTGTTTATTAATTTGCTTAACACGGTATGAGCGTATTGAGCGCTCAGGTAAAAAGTCCACTAATATGTCCGAACCGCGAAGGCTAATACTATTGGGAGCGTCACGGTGCAGTAGTTTCATATTTACGTGACCATTTACGAGGTAAAAACCTCCCCTTCTATCCCATATGGGTTCTACATCAATCTCTTGAAACTTTACAGGTACATCAAGTACCTGTGCGATAGCCGTTGTCAGTACCACTAGCGACATGCAGTTACCTGCCCGCTCAAGGGCTGTCACACTGGCCATTCGGGTATAATGATCTCGATACTCAAAGCCCCCCTCTTGGGCATTGATGTATTCAGCAAGCCAAAGGTTCACCGGTATTTTAAGGCCGTTAACGCCACCTGAGCGAGCAAAATCACGCTGTATTTCCGTAACTATCTCATCAGGTAAATTGTAAATCTCTGCTGTAGCAGGAATATCGACCTCATTAAAATAGCTATCGTTAAATAAGCCACTGACATTAACCTTGGCTTTATTGATACTCGGCGCGCTTGAGCAGCCTGAAATAAAAATCAATATTAGTAAATAAAAACAGAGATTAAGGCGTAAAAAACCAAAAGATTGAATTATTAATGAATTTTTCGAAGAAACGTCATCATGATGCAACATAATTCTACCCCACATAAAAGCCTATCATTAAGCATAGAAGTTAGTGGCAGAATTGCGATTTTGAAAAAGTTACAAAAGATGAATGCAAAAAGCTTAAGCCAGTGGCGAATATTTGAATTTCATTATTGCTTGGCAACTGGCGGGTCAATTTGAATAAACACCTCTTGATTTTGATAGCTGTATGGTCGGTAGGAATTACCGGCGCAATTAAAATAACGGTATGGCGCAGCGAATAGCAAACAGCCATTCGGCAGAGCTTGTAAAATATTAATTTGCTGCTGCATTTTGAGCATTTGCTGCCATTGATGGTCCTGCTGGACTTGATCTCGTATTGCAAAAGCGTCAAATGGTTCAGATGTCTTTCTCACAACCACTTTTCCTGCAGTGGCGAAAAAGCTGATACTGATAAGTAAAGCAATCATCAATACTTGAAAGCAGTTAACCATGTTAAACCTCATTACAATTATTCACTTGTCACACTTGTTCGCTTTTTAAAAGTAACAAAAAAGCAGAACCCTAAGGTTCTGCTTTTAGTTTTAACATGCTCAGTGTTTAAAGCAATCTATTATCCAGCTGATTTGATTGATACAAACTCTGGGTAAGCATCAACACCACAGTCAGATGCATCCATACCGTTGTACTCTTCTTCTTCAGTAACACGGATACCCACTGTCGCTTTAAGGATAAACCATACTACGAATGAAGCTGAGAATACCCAAGCAAAGATAACTGCTGCGCCATATAACTGAGCACCAAAGTTTGCATCAGCATTTGATAATGGTACTAGCATAAGACCTAAGAAACCGGCAACACCATGTACTGAGATAGCACCTACTGGATCATCAATTTTAATGCGGTCAAAGGCAACAATTGAGAAGATAACCACACCACCAGCGACGATACCAATGACACCTGACATTAATAGTGAAGGTGATAATGGGTCTGCTGTAATAGCCACTAAGCCCGCTAATGCACCATTTAAAATCATGGTTAAGTCAGCTTTACCCCAGACAATTTTACAAACTAATAATGCTGAAACTGCACCGAAAGCGGCTGCTGAGTTAGTGTTTACAAAAATCTTAGCCACTGCTGAAGCATTTTCAGCGTCTGAGACTAATAATTGTGAACCACCGTTAAAGCCAAACCAACCCATCCATAAGATAAACATACCTAATGTCGCCATTGGCAAGTTAGAACCTGGGATAGGATGAACTTCACCATTTGCACCATACTTACCTTTACGAGCACCCAGTAATAGTACTCCTGAGATAGCGGCTGCAGCACCGGCCATATGTACAATACCACTACCAGCGAAGTCAACGAAACCAGCAGCAGAAAGGAAGCCGCCGCCCCAAGTCCAGTAACCTTCAATTGGGTAGATAACTGCGGTTAATACCACTGCAAAGATTAAGAAAGACCAAAGCTTCATTCGCTCTGCAACAGCACCTGACACAATTGACATTGCCGTTGCAACAAACACAACTTGGAAGAAGAAGTCAGACTCAAGCGCATGATCTGCATCAGCGGCTTGTGAGCCAATTAATGAACCAAATGATGGTAACCAGCCACCTTCAGTGTTATCGACATACATGATGTTGTAACCCACTAACAGGAACATCACACAGGCGATTGAATATAAACATACATTTTTAGTTAAAATTTCTGTGGTATTTTTTGAGCGAACTAAGCCCGCCTCAAGCATTGCAAAACCTGCTGCCATCCACATGACAAACGCACCTGATATTAGAAAGTAAAACGTATCTAATGCGAAACGTAATTCAGTGACTGTTGTGCCTAACGTTGCTAACTCTTCCATTACATTCCCCTTATAGTGCTTCGTTATCTAGCTCACCCGTACGGATACGGATAGCTTGCTCAAGATCAGTAACAAAGATTTTGCCATCGCCAATCTTGCCGGTATGAGCCGCTGTCGTAATGGCTTCAATTAACATATCTAAGTTTTCTGCTTTAGTAGCAATTTCCAACTTCACTTTAGGAAGAAAGTCGACTTGGTATTCTGCGCCACGATATAGCTCAGTGTGACCTTTTTGACGACCGAAACCTTTTACTTCGGTAACAGTCATTCCTTCAATGCCCATGCTTGCAATAGCTTCACGGACATCATCCAATTTAAATGGCTTGATGATAGCGCTGACGAGTTTCATCTCGACCTCCAAAAGTGTGATTGTTATAAAATTGTTTACAAATACAATTCAATCATCAGGCCAACCACGTAAGGTGTTGATAGTAAAGATATTTTAAAATATAAGTTAAATAAAAAAGTCTTTTTATGCACCAATAAGGTGCAGCTTTAGTTTAGCGCGCACAACATTAGAGCGAAGCGTTTATAACTATTTAAATACTTGATAATTAGAATTACGCAGTTAAAAAAGTGTCAAAGCGAACCAAAAAAAGCTGCGCGAAAGGGGGATGTTACTGATAGAAAAATAAACATATTAAGAAAGCATAAATAAAAAAAGGCCTTCTAATGAAGGCCTTAATTGTATTGTTTGCAGATTAGCTTTTAAAAATTTATAAGCTGCCAACTGTGTCAGTTGCTTCTGCTGAACTTGCAACCTCATCAGTCGCCTCTTCAGCCAGTAGATCTGCCATTAAGCTATCAACTTGAGGCTGACTGACCTCTTCATCTTCAACTGTTACTAAAGCCTCATTCGCGCTGGCAAGCAAGTCTTCAGTTTCATCAGCTAAAGCTGTTTCTGTCACTTCAAGTACTGCTTCTGTTTCAGCTGATGCAGTTGCTTGCATTTCAATTGCCGAGTCAGCAGCATCATTTGCAGCAGCCACAACTTCAGACTCGTCAATATCAGCGGTAAGCGCAACACTCGCTGAAGGCTCAAGTACTTCATCAGCCTTAGCAAGTTCAATTTGATTATCTGCTGGCTGTATTTGCTGTGGCTTAATATCAGTAACCGTCGTTGCTGGTTTCACCACAGCAGCCGTAACAGGCTTTGATTCAATCAACTGAGTCAATTCATCTTTTTTATAAACCGCGCCAGCAATTGCAGCAAAAGCGATAGCCGCTACAAATAGCTTAGCACCAGAACCTGATGATTTTTCTTGAGCTTTTCTCGCCGCTTCTGCAGCAGCAAGTTGAGCTTGAGGGTTAGGTTGCGGCTTGATCTCAAGCTTTGACTTAGGCTTAGATTCTGCAACTGGCTTCGGGTTATTATGAGCATCTGTATTTACTTGAGGCTCCACTCGAGAGTTTACCGTTGCAGCGCTGCTAGCACTGGTCTGTGAATTAATTTCAGCAAGAGTCTGTGGTTTGATCTGAGTCATGGCAGCTACAGCTTCAGCCTTAACATCGACTTTGTTAGGTTCGGCTGTATTAACATCTGCTTTAATAACATCTGCTTTCACCTGAACCGCTTCGGTAGTTTTTACTACAGGCTCTGGCTTAAGATTGTTAAAATGTCCCTTGTTTGCAGCTTGAGCTATCGGCGCCTCTGCAACAGGCGCTTCAGTCTTTGGGAAAGCATAGGCTTCTGTGACTTGTGCTTCTGGCTTATCTTCAACAGTTGCTTGGGGTAATACGCCTTCTTCAGGGCCCTTAGTTCTGGCACCTAAAAATTGACCACCATCATAAATTTCCATTTTATGGCTAGATACATCACCTTCAACTACACCAGAGCTTACAATCACTAAACTGTTGCAATGTAAAGTACCTTTAAATACACCACAAACTCTTAATTCTTGACAAAAAAGCTCACCGTCAATCTCGCCACCAACTTCAATTTTAACTTGGTCTGTTGAACGAATAACACCTTTAACTTTACCGGCAACCAAAGCTGGTCCCTGTACAGCCATATCTCCATCCAATGAAGTATCGGGACCAATAAAAGTAACCCCATTTCCTTTGTTATTCATACCAATCAGTTTCCTTTATTATTAATTTTCGACATATACTAAACTAACTTTATTGAAACAACAAATAACATTCCATTTACATAAATTACAGGTTAATTTCGAGCTATTCGCTTTAAAAGTAAAACTTAATAGTTTAATGTATCGATTATTAGCCAAAGCGCCTGTCATTAATATATAAATTAGCTATTGAACGGATTTTCAATAGTCGCTTAAATAACAAGGATGTAGCCGAAATGATTTTTTCAGATGTGATTTTTAAACAACTTCCAGAGCCGCTGGCCCAGCAAGTATCTAAAATCGCTGGATTACTCAATATTGAAACCGCCTTTAATGACCCACTAAACTTCGCCTGCAAAGCTGCCGATAATAGGCCTAAAATTCTTATACACTATTTAGAAGACCCTCATAAACACGCCTATTTAATTTCAGCGGATATTCTTACTACAGGTAAGCATTTAGTTTTTTGCCCTAATCTTGATATTGAATGTGAAACCTTATTGATATCCAATGGTTTTCATGGCGTACTCACCTTAGATGCCTGCGAAATAGAAATCATTGAAGCACTTAAAAGTGTCAACAATAACAGGCTATATTTCAGCCATGATGCCATGTCACGTTATATTCAATCGAGAAAACGCCAACCTAATACCCAGCGTCAAATAGAGTTATTGTCATTAACTACCAAAAAAGAACAGCGAGTATTAACGTTAGTTTGCCAAGGGTTAACCAATGATGAAATAGCTACTAATTTAGGGATCTCTGTCAATACAGTGAAAATGCATATGCAGAATATTTTCAAAAAAACCAAAATATCCAGCCGTGGGCAGCTTTCTTACGCCTTTGCACAAGTTTAAAAATTTAAATGTATATGATTAGGTCAATGTTGATTTGTAACGCTAGCTATTAAATTCTGCGAGTTAACAGCTGTGCTAATTAACTACTGAAAATAACATTAACTGCAATTAGGTAAGCTTTAGCGTGCTGTAAACCTGTAAAGCGCAACTAAATCTGAAAAATTTTTGATGGCATAGTGCTGTTATGCTGAGTACTTCATTACCTCAGCAAAACGCGCCATAAAATTATCAAACGCAGCGTTATCAGGGTAATCAAATTGATATTTATTGTGGAAATAAATCGTTAAAGAGGTTCGGCCGTCACTAAGAATAATAGTGTAGCCATCAAAGCCTGTTTGCGCATTTAAGCCACATAGTTCATAGCTTGAGTTGTCACCATCTGCAGCGGTCAGCTTTTGCCCCATGTCGGTTATCTTATTAAATACTTTTAGCGCTTCATATATATCAATGGCATTTTTCATCACTACATCCCTACAAAGAAAACCTGTTCACTAAACACCTAATAGACAAAGCAATCAATACGAATGCGCGCTTAAGATGGTTCAAAACAATCAGTGTAAAATAATGCAGTAACAAGACCGTGAGTTAGCGCAGAGAAAGGCAAATTTTATATGATGATGGTGTATCAAATTGAATCGGTGAGTGCTGTGCTGCACCGCTTTTATTTATATAAAGCGGTGCAGGTAACTATTTACCCGCACCGTTAGCTAACAAAACCCAAAATATACGACTTTAAATAAGAGCTTATTACTCTTCAGCTAAAATGTGCTGATAAATATTAATAATTTCGCTGACCTTGTTATTGGCTTTATCCACATCGATTTCGCCTTTAGCGCGCTGTAGAGTCAGGCGATGACTTTCATCCCTTAGCCAACAGTAGGTTTGAGTCAGATATTGAGCCGTCATCACAGGTAAAATCTCCAGCTCAGCTAATAGCTGAAAAATACGCACATTATCAGACCATATCGACAACTCTTTATTAGCGTGAGCGTAAGCTAACACTAAGTATTGAGCCATAAACTCAATATCGGCAATGCCACCCGCACTTTGTTTTAAATCGAATTTACCGCTTGATGCTTTCAATAAATGCTCGCGCATTTTAGTGCGCATATCGCGAACTTGTTTCGCAAGCTCAGGTAACTGACGCTGATGGGATAAAACCTCGGTGCGAATTTCACTAAAACGTGCCGCTAAACGATGATCGCCATAAACAAAACGTGAGCGCACCAAAGCTTGATGTTCCCATGTCCAGGCCTCATCTCGCTGGTATTGACGATATTGTTCAATCTCGCTAACCAGCAAACCTGAAGCACCTGAGGGTCTTAAGCGCATATCCACTTCATAGAGTTCACCAGAGGTGGTGCGAGTCGCAAATAAATGCACAATCCGCTGGGCAAGTTTTAAATAAAAATGGCCATTATCAATCGGTCTTTTACCATCTGTAGCGCCTGCACCTTGATGATTATGTAAAAAAACCAGATCTAAGTCAGAGCCATACCCCAGCTCAATGCCACCTAATTTGCCATAACCAATAATCGCAAAGCCCATTTTCTCAGCACTGGTGCCTGCAGGTATGCCGTGCCTTGAGGCAACTTGATGCCAGGCTTGAAATACCACTTGCTCAATGATGGCTTCTGCAAGGTAGCTTAAGTGATCGCTCACCTCCATCACAGGTAGCACGCCTGTGATATCCGCAGCGGCAATTTTTAACTGTTGTGACAGCTTAAATTGGCGCAGCGCCTCCATTTGTTGTTCCATGTCATCTTCTGGAACGCGCAATAGGTACTGCCTTAACTCACTTGGGTAGTCATCCAGTGGGGTTGTATCGTACAGCTGAGCCGGATCGATAAGCTCATCCAGTAGCATAGGAAAATTAGCTAGCTCTTCGGCAATCCAAGGGCTAGCACAACAAAGACTAATGAGCTGCTGACGGGCGCCGGGATTCTCACACAATAATTCAAGATAAGTGGTACGGGTTAAAATTTTATCTAACACCCCAGATACCGCTTTTAATGCCACGCTCGGAACTGGTTGCTCTAATAATTCATCCAACAATTTAGGCATTAATTTTTCAAGAGTTTCACGTCCCCTTGGGCCTATTGAGCGTTTTAATACATTGCTGCGCCAGTCATCTAAGCTTGGCCATAAACTATCATCTTCAACATCGTGCTCTTCAAGTAACGCTAAGGCATTTTCCTGATCATGAATGTGCCATAACTGGCAAGTCCAATGCTCGCTTGAGTCCTGTGCATCTTCGCCACCGACAGTATCTTTAAAGTGGCGATGAATGTTGCCCATGGCATTGGCAATTTTTTCCCGTAAGCTTTGCTCATCGCTCTCGCCCATGGCATAACATAGTCGCTGCCAATCAGTAGCATTGTCGGGCAATGTTTGGGTTTGTTTATCATCAAGGGCTTGAAGTAGGTTTTCAACTCGGCGCAGTAAAATGTAGCTGTGCTTTAGCTCATCAACGGCCAAGTACTCTAACTGACCGAGGTTATATAAGGTATCAATTGCGCCAAACAAACTTTGCTGCCGCAGTGACGGTTCTCGTCCGCCGCGTATCAGCTGAAAACTTTGCACTACGAATTCAACTTCGCGGATCCCGCCTGCCCCTAATTTGATATTGTCTGTGAGTTGTCTGCGTCTAACTTCTTGGGCAATCAGTCGTTTCATTTTCCGCAGTGAATCAATGGCTGAAAAATCGATATAACGCCGATAAATAAATGGCCTTAATAAATCATGTAAGTCATCACTATATTGGGTCCAAGGCCCAAGCACTCGCGCCTTAACCATGGCGTAACGCTCCCAATCACGGCCTTGCTCTTGGTAGTAATCTTCAAGCCCACTGAAACTGACCACTAACGGACCACTTTCACCGTATGGCCGCAGGCGCATATCGACCCGAAACACAAAGCCATCAACGGTGATTTGATCTAATAAACTGATCAGTCGCTGGCCCATTTTGATAAAAAATTGCTGGTTAGCTTGAGCGCGGCGACCGCCGACGGTTTCACCATGTTCAGGAAAGGTAAAAATCAGATCGATATCAGAGGAAAAGTTCAGTTCACGGCCACCAAGCTTACCCATACCCAAAATAAGTAACGGCTGTGGATTGCCCTCTTCATCTGTTGGGGTGCCGATTTGCTGGCACATTTCAGTGTAGAGCCAATCGCGAGCACCTATTACCAAAGCTTCGGCTAAGCTAGACAAATCCAGTAGTGACTCTTCAATATCGCAATAATTTAAAAAATCTCGCCAGGCGATACGTACCATTTGGAAGTTTCGAAATTGCCGTAGCTGCTTTTTAACCTGCTCTTCTGAGGTTGATGAGGCTAAATTGGTGTGTAATTCACCAGTAAAAGATTGTCTATCAAGCTGAGTTAACTGACCATCAAACAATAATTCAATCCACTGAGGATTACGGCACAATTGCTCGGCAATATAATCACTCAAGCCTAATACCAATTTTAATTCTGCTTGTTGTGGCTGGATTAGTTTTTCAGTGACTTCAGGCCATGTTTCACAGAGCCTTAACCAGTAACGTGCTGCGATTTCATTAAGCTCTGCAGACAAGGCGTTGTTACTTTGGTTTCGCATGTTTATCCGATCCCTTTGGCAAATTACTAAGACTTACACATTTCAATTCGACATATTATGTCAAGGTGTGTTATACAATAAAATCAACGATCGCATAAATAGGTAGTCGACATTGTATCTTCGATTAAGACTACTATATCCTTTGCAACAGTAATACCGAACCATGTAAATATTTAGTCAGTTTCAAGCATATAATTATGCGATTTGATACTATATTTATATATGTATTTTATACTATTTGGAGAACACATGGCTGGCATGCTTCCTCGTGTCCTTGCAGTATTTTCAGCGCTGATTTTGTGCGTAACCTTAGCAGGTTGTGGTGATGACAGACCTGAAAAAATTACGCAATATCAACAGTTGTCACAGCAACGATTGACTCAACTCGATTCAATGCTAAAAGCGGGTGAGCTGCGTAATGCCACCTTACTGACACAATACACCAGCTTACTTAAAAACAGTAAGCCTGATCTGGTGCCACTACTTGATGAACTCGCGCGCGATGCGACCTCAAGTGGCCCTATGTACCAGTCATTAAAGCGCAGAACCAGTGAACTAAATGATTCTGCTAACTTCGTTGATTTAGATCAGCAGCTCGAAGAAGCGCAAAATATTTATCAAGCAGCTGATCCGAGTTTGTTTAATGATATGCTTTCCGATCCGGTTAATGTGGTGGCTGATTTATCAGCTGGACAACTGGCAAGGGTGAACGCCATCAGCCGTGAAGCCGCAGCAATGGCCAACGGTAGTGAAGATTTTGGCGCAGGCAGCCAGTTAGTGGGTAACCCCGCTTATGGTGGCTGGCAAACTAACTCAAGCGGTATGTCATTTTGGGCCTGGTACGGCATGTATTCTATGTTCTCAAATATCATGAACCCGGTACGCTATGACCGCTGGTCAAACAACCGTGGATACAGCTACTACAATGATGTCGGCCGCTACCGCTATACCTCGCCTAAGCAAGCTAGCGCGCAAAATCGTACCTATGAAAACACCAAGAAAACCTTTAATTCTCAAGGTAAGCAATTTAATAGTCCGTATGCTAAATCGCGTACAGGCTCAACCAGCTTATCAAGACAAAGTACTGCAACACCTAAAGCCAGTACCGCCGGAACTAAAACAGCACGTAGCACAAGTAAGTTCCGCTCAAATTATTCCAAAGACAGCAGTTTCCGTAATTCAACTAGCCGCACCACACGCGGTGTACGCCGAGGCAAATAAGGACTAACCATGACATTTTTAAATGACTTCGGACTCACCCAAGATTTAGCAATCATTTTAGCGATTGACCTGACTATCGCGGTGATCTTACTGGCGCTAATGCGCTACTTACAAGGCTGGAGCGTGAGAGTAAATAGCCGCGCTGAACTCGCAGAGCGTGATAACTTTGCGTTTGGGGTTAGTACCGCGGGCGCCGTTCTGGCATTAGGGATTGTGCTTTCAGGGGCAATTACGGGTGAAGCGGCTGATTCGTATATTGTTGAAGCCATTGGCATGACAGCTTATGGGTTATTTGGCTTACTTTTAATCAAGTTTGGCCGCATTCTCCACGACAAAATTGCCTTAAATGAAATCGACAAAAACAGCCAAATTATCAATGGTAATATGTCAGTTGCCATCGTTGATGCTGCCGCAGCTGTTGCCACAGCCATTATCATTCGCTCGGTATTAATGTGGGCAGAAGATATTACCTTAGATACTTTCATTGCTATCTTTACCGCCTTCTTAATCTCGCAATTAATGTTAGTGTTATTAACTCGCTTTCGTGAGCACCAATACGCTAAACGTAATCAAGATGCCTCAATGCAAAAAGCACTAGAGCAAGGCCAAATAGCCGTTGCGATTCGTCACAGCGGTTACATGATTGCCATGGCATTTACCTTTAAAGCGGCCAGTCACTTTATTATTTACGACCCAACAGCGTACTTTATGAATATCGTCGGCTGGTTAACCTTCTCGATAATCATGCTGGTAGTGTTATCGCTATTACTTGCAGTGGTTAAAAAGCTGGTCTTAGCTCAAATCAACCTTACTGACGAAGTTGAGAAGCAACACAACGTCGGTGTGGCTGCAGTTGAACTAGCAATTAGTGTTGCTGTTGCACTCATTTTAGCGGCGTTAATGGCATAAATAGATGAATAATACTTTGCTTGAACAGAGCCAGGAGGGCTGCGACAAGCAAAGTAGCCCTTCTCAAACAGGCACCTTGCCTCCAGCTAATAAACGCAGCCTTGCTTGGTTTGATGATGCCCTACTATTGGGCATTATGGCCTTACTCGCGGGCTGTGGTCTTATTTACGAATACCTGCTGTCTCATTATGCAGGCCGCATTCTTGGCGCCTTAGAGGCTGCTATTTACACCATGATAGGCATTATGATTGTGTCTATGGGCATTGGCGCCTTTGCTGCCCGTAAAATTCGCTGCGCCTTCACCGGCTTTGCGATGCTTGAACTTATCGTGGCATTTTGTGGTTCATTAGCTATTTTAATTACTGCCGCCGTGATTGGATTTGGCCAGCAATTACCGTTAATTATTGCCAACACCTTAGGCCTACCACCAGATCATTTACCTGACGGCGGTTTTATTGGCGCATTACAAAATCTTAGTGAATATTTACCCTATGTCTGGGGTGTTATTCTAGGTTTGATGATCGGCATGGAGATCCCGCTGATTGCCCGCGTACGTCAATCCCTATCTGAAGAGCACTTACTGCATAATGCAGGCACCATTTATGGCGCTGATTATGTCGGTGCGGGAGCTGGCGCGGCTATTTGGGTGCTATTTATGCTGTCGTTAGATATTCAGCTAGCTGCCGCGCTCACCGCCAGTGTGAACTTACTCGCAGGCTTTGTGTTTATCTGGCGCTTTTGGCAGCAAATTCGCTGGGCTAAACTGATCCTCGCAGGACACTTCATCGCCACAGGGGTATTGGTACTGCTGGCACTGCACGGCCCCAGTTGGGAGCAAAACTTCAATAATCTACTGTATAAAGACAAAGTGGTGTATTCAGAAGCCACCCGCTTTCAACAGTTAACCTTTACAGAGCGGCTGCGAGGCAAAGGTCAAGCACCAGTGTATTCGTTATACATTAATGGTCGATTACAGTTCTCCAGTATTGATGAACACATCTATCATAGTTTTTTAGTTCACCCGACACTTGCTGCCAGTGCAAGGCAGAATAATGTGCTAATTATTGGCGGCGGCGATGGCTTAGGCCTGAAGCAAGTTTTCAAGTGGGATCCTAAATCAGTCACCTTGATGGATTTAGATGAACAGCTCGTCGATTTATTTAGAGAGCCCCATGAGAACATGCCTGAGCATGTTAGCAATGCCATGTTAGCCCTTAATGGCGATGCACTAAATGATCCTCGAGTTAAGCTTATTTATGATGACGCCTTTAATGGCATAGATAAACTGATTGCTGACAACCAAAAGTTTGATGCCATTATTGTGGATTTGCCAGATCCGAGCCACCCTGATTTAAATAAGCTTTATTCTGATTTATTTTATAGAAAACTGGTCGAGCTATTGAGCGCTGATGGGGCAATGACGGTACAGTCGACTTCGCCTTATCATGCCCAAAATGCCTTTATTTCTGTGGGTAAAACCATTGAATCTGCAGGTTTTTATGTTAAGCAATATCATCATAATGTACCAAGCTTTGGTGAATGGGGTTGGTCTATTGCCACCTTATCGGGACAAAATGCCAAGCAACGCCTAGCCCATAATGAGAAATTACCTATTGATGAGCAATGGCTAACGCCTGGGCTTATTCATGGCGCATTTGAGTTTCCTGGCACATTTTATAATGATGCTGACACTATCAAAGTGAATCGAATTGGCTCATTACAGCTGTACCATTACCACTTAGCATCTTGGTCTGACAACCAAGGGATGAATCTTTTTTAACCGACTCAAAAATAGTCTTGACATAATATGTCGAAGTGCTATCTTTGAAACCTAAGACATAATATGTCAATAAGGACAAATATGAATATCCATAAGATTGCTAACCATTTGACAGAACTTGGCGACCTTAGCCATACCGGTTTGAAGTTTGATTGTTTTCCAATTGATGGTGATGTTGAAGTATTACAAGTCAACGTTGCTGGCCGTGAAGAATTACCGGTATTTGTATCGGTAACTGACAATCAAATCTTATGTATCAGTTATTTATGGGATGAGAGCGAAGTAAAAACTGAAACTCGCACCCAAATGTTTGAAACCATGCTTGAACTAAACATTCCAATGCCTTTGTCATCTTTTGCAAAAATTGATGATAAATATGTGGTTTACGGGGCGTTATCAGTCACCTCAAGCATGGAAGAGATCGAACAGGAATTATCAGTATTGTCTGATAACTGTTTAGAAGTCATCGACGAACTTGTCGAATTTTTGAAGTAAGGAGCCATATCATGGGCATTTTAAATAAAATTTTAACGGCATTTCGTGGCGGCGCAAATGAAGTCGGCCAAACGATTGTTGATGCAAACTCTACTCGTATTTTTGAACAAGAAATCCGTGACGCAGAAAAGCATTTAACTAAAGCAAAACGTGAGTTAACTGACGTTATGGCGAAAGAAATGCAAGCAAGCCGCGAAATCGATCGCCTGAAACGCAGCATCACTGAACACGAAGGTTATGCGACTCAAGCACTTGAAAAAGATAACGAAGCGTTAGCAATTGAAGTTGCTGAAAAAATCGCTCAGTTAGATCAAGAGCTAGCAGAACACGAAACAGCGAACAGCAGCTATTCTGCACATGCTTTACGCTTAAAAGAATTAGTGAAGAAAACCGAGCGTCAATTAACTGATTATCAACGTCAGTTAAGCATGGTTAAAACCACTGAAAGCGTACAAAAAGCCACCGCGACTATTACCGATTCATTTGCATCAAGTAACTCAAAGTTAATGAATGCAAAAGATTCACTAGAGCGTATTAAAGCTCGCCAGCAACAGTTTGATGATCGCCTACAAGCATCAGAAACCTTAGCTGAAGAGAATAGCGACAAGTCTTTACACGCTAAACTGGCAGAAGCCGGTATTGGTGAGCAAAAGTCTAGTGCGAATGCCGTTTTAGAGCGTCTTAAAGCGAAAAAAGGTTAATTGACTATGGGATTTCTGCGTGGCCTATTTGGCAAGAAAGAAGCCCCTAAACGTCAGCTTGACCATGTGAACAAGCTACTCAAGGGAGATATGATCTCCCTTGATGATAGTTTTGCCTTACCTGAGCAACTACGTGGGCAGCAACTTAAAGTTGAAGCGATTCATACTTATGAATATGAACGTTCACAACAATGTGAGTGGTTACTTCGCGGTCACAGTGGCACCGCTATTTTCATGTCTTACATTGAAGAAGATGAAGCTTACTTAAGTTTCTCTCTCAAGATCAATCGCTCTATCGTTGAGCAAATTTTTGATCTCGATGAATTCTCACAGTTATTTGAAGAGCCCGGTAATGCAGAGCTCAAAACACTACCGCTTTCAAATGAATTAGACAGTGAATATGCTCGCTGGTTAAGTGATGCTTATCATCAAGTCGAGTTTGCCGCTTTTGGCTATTTTCATCGTCAAGATTACCGCGGCCAGAAGCCACCTCAAGATGATAATAATCAGCAACGAGGCGATGGCTTTGAAAGCTACTCTTTAGTTGATAGCGATGAAAGCCACGCTGTGGATATTGAAGTTTATGAAGGCGGTGATACTGAAGTCATGTTGACGCTATATCGTCCATTAACGGATATTCGCGAGTTTTGGCCGGCAAGCTAAGTCATAGCGGTTTTAGGGAGTTAAACCAACCATGAGTAAAGGTAAATCGTTACCAGAAACCTGGATAAAGAATCAGCAAGCGGCCAAAGCAACCCAAGTCGCGTTTGATTTAGATGAAAAGTTTCAGTACCAGATCCGAAAAGCCGCCCTTGATGCAGGGGTCAGCCCTTCAGATCAAATACGCTCAATACTTGGTTTAAGCGTCACTAAGCGCCCTAAAAGACCCAGATTAACCGTGTCGTTAAGCCAAGATGATTACGTCTTATTAGCCCAGCGATACGGGTTAGATTCAGATGCACAACTTGAAATTAAAAAGCGCGTTTTAGATGATTTAGTGCAATTTGTAGACGAATAGTTGATGTTTGGATTTTGAAAAACACGCCTTGTTTAAGGTAATGCCGATCGGTTAAGAACACTTGAACGATCCTGCAGATGAATGATAATCCCTACCAGTATTCTGGTAGGGATTTTTTTATGTTTGCGCAAGAGCTTGAGTTAGTTCATGAGTCAGTAGAAGAAAGTGGAGATTATGCTTCTGTAATGGAGGCTATCGATTCACAGTGGATAGAACAATCATTACTTTCAGCCAACAAGGCAAGTATCCGTAATCGTCGTTTGCCTGCGCAGCAAGCCGTCTGGCTCGTGCTGTGGATGGGATTAATCCGTAATCAATCCATAAAAGAAGTCTGC
>NZ_MPHK01000060.1 GCF_001957135.1 Shewanella sp. UCD-KL21
GTGAGGCTTAACCATACAGTGAGGCTTAACCATACAACCCAGATGAGTTTTTATCTGAGATGATGGTAACTAGATTTATTACTTACTGTTAAAGGTAAGACTTAGTGAAGAATATATAGCGCTTAATGAAGTGCGAACTCAAAGAAAGAAACAGCTTTCCGAATTTAGTTAATCGCTTTTGCGGTTAACAACCAAATTTGCTTGGTGACAATAGCATTGTGGTACCACCTGATCCCATCCCGAACTCAGTAGTGAAACGCAATCGCGCCGATGATAGTGTGGGGTCTCCCCATGTGAAAGTAGGTCATCGCCAAGCGCCTAATTTCTCTTTTAAAGAGAGCAGATAGCCCGTTACTGATGTAACGGGCTTTTTTGTGTTTGTCATTTGAGCGTCATATACCATGTGAAAGTCATGTGAAAGTAGGCTGCAATGTCAGTGTTTATAAAGCAACGCTTTATACCGACATGCGGCGCGGAGGATTTATCCGCAGCTGAACAACGCCAAGTGACTAATATTTCTCGATAGAGAGTCGATAAAGCCCTGACTTAATAGTCAGGGTTTTTTTCGTATTAGATTTTAGATCTGCATCCAGTGACAGAAAGCTGTGATGTCTGTTTTGGTGAGTTCTGATAACAAGTAACTAATGTGACTGGCCATTTTCGATTACGCTCTTTATAAAACAGATGAGATCATGCGACGCAATATAAGCTGAAATATTTTGATGTTTTTGCTGGATACCTTTATTTAGCGGCCAACTAAGGCTTTCGAACGTAAGGTCAGGGCCATAAACCAGCAGGCTTGATGTTTTCTACTCTTTTCCGATTGGATTACTTTCTGCGATCAATTCTCTATGTTCCTGGTCAAAATATAATAGGCTTATTGCTAACAACTTTAGCGTTAGTTGGCCAGTAGGCTGTTTCAGATTGGTGTTTTTAAGCCTGACAGTGATTGCTATGAGTATTAAGGCGCCAGCTCTTAAAATAATGTGGTTTATTTTTCGATTATTTCACCATGTTGAACTAAAATTGAATGCCGCATTGAGATTTAAGTGGAAGAGTTTAAGTCTTTTACAAAGCAG
>NZ_MPHK01000061.1 GCF_001957135.1 Shewanella sp. UCD-KL21
TACACTTAAGGCTAGCCCTAAAGCTATTTCGGGGAGAACCAGCTATCTCCAGGTTCGATTGGAATTTCTCCGCTACCCACACCTCATCCCCGCACTTTTCAACGTGCGTGGGTTCGGGCCTCCATTCAGTGTTACCTGAACTTCACCCTGGACATGGGTAGATCACCTGGTTTCGGGTCTACGACCACGTACTAAACGCCCTATTCAGACTCGCTTTCGCTGCGGCTCCGCCTCTTCAGCTTAACCTCGCACGGGATCGTAACTCGCCGGTTCATTCTACAAAAGGCACGCCATCACCCGTTAACGGGCTCTGACTATTTGTAGGCACACGGTTTCAGGATCTCTTTCACTCCCCTTCCGGGGTGCTTTTCACCTTTCCCTCACGGTACTGGTTCACTATCGATCACTAGGGAGTATTTAGCCTTGGGAGATGGTCCTCCCAGATTCCGACGGAATTTCACGTGTTCCGCCGTACTCAGGATACATTCAAGAGAGAACGAAGTTTCGACTACGGGGTTGTTACCCTCTACGACGGACCTTTCCAGGTCGCTTCGTCTACCTCGTTCCTTTGTAACTCCGTATAGAATGTCCTACAACCCCAAGAGGCAAGCCTCTTGGTTTGGGCTATGTTCCGTTTCGCTCGCCGCTACTCAGGAAATCGCATTTGCTTTCTCTTCCTCCAGGTACTTAGATGTTTCAGTTCCCTGGGTCTGTCTTCCWTACCCTATGTATTCAGATAAGGATACCATACCATTACGTATAGTGGGTTTCCCCATTCGGAAATCTTCGGATCAAAGCTTACTTACAGCTCCCCGAAGCATATCGGCGTTAGTCCCGTCCTTCATCGACTCCTAGTGTCAAGGCATCCACCGTGCGCCCTTTCTAACTTAACCAAACTAAAAATTAAAAAATATGAGCTACACTGTTATCTAGTTTTCAAAGAACATACCATTTGCTATTTAAAATAGCTTTTTGGTG
>NZ_MPHK01000062.1 GCF_001957135.1 Shewanella sp. UCD-KL21
ATTGTCCTCAAAAAGCCAAAAGCATACTGCGTTGCTGTTTTTATTGTCAGGTCTTCAATCTAGTGGTCTGACCGTTCTGTCATCTTCTCTATCATCTGCAAACTCGGGTTAAACTCTAATTTCAAATGCTCGCTTGGTCGATAACACCGACCACGCTATTCGTACCAATTTATTCGCTAAGGCCACGACTGCGACATTAAATGGCTTTCTCGCTCTAAGCTCAAGTATCCATTCACCAAACATCGCAACCGCAACGTCTGGCCTCGATAAAATTGACCGTGCTCCATGGATAAACAAGKTCCTTAACGCTTTGTTACCCCGCTTACTTATCCCCAACAACGTGGTTTTACCGCCTGTGGAGTATTGATGCGGCACTAATCCTATCCACGCTGCTAACTGTCGTCCGTTTTTAAAGTTACCCGCATCAGAGATATCGGCTAAACACTGACTTGCCGTTAAATCCCCCACACCAGGGATAGACTTCAGCAATTGCGCATCTGCATTTTGCTCGACAAGCTGTTTCAGCTTTTTATCTTGCCCTGCGATACGCTCATTAAGCTGTAAATAGTACTCATGATGTTCTATCAATTCTTGCATCAACATGGCAGGAAGCGGTTCACCGTTATCAGCGAGCCATTGAAATAATACTTTCATCTTGCCATGCCCTCTAGGAAAGCTCATGCCAAACTCCAGTAAAATTGCCCCAATTCGTGACATACACGCGGTCCGCTCTTTGATATAACTTGAGCGAACTCGCTGAATAACACTAATGACTTGTGCTGATTCTGTTTTAACACCAACAAAGCGCATCGATGGTCTTGTGCATGCTTCTGCTATCGCATCGGCATCGATGTAATCATTTTTATTGGTTTTAACATAAGGCTTAACGTACTGCGGGGGAATAAGTTTAACCTCATGACCGAGGGCTTGGCATTTTCTTGCCAACCAGTGGGAACC
>NZ_MPHK01000063.1 GCF_001957135.1 Shewanella sp. UCD-KL21
GATGACAATATCGTGTGTTGTACCATCTTTTGAATGGACTGTAATCGTATCGGTTAAGCTTTGGCCTTCACCAAGCTGGTCAATCGCGGTACCACGCGTTGTGGGTCTAGCACCTATACCTGATAGATGCCCAGCATCGGCATGGTAATGCCAGGTGCCATCGGTGAGTAAGATTAGATCGCCATAGGTGCCGTGATAGTCGTAACCATTGCTGCCTTGGCGTTCAAATCCTGACTCGCCTACATCGGGGTCTGTGATGGTCAGCTTGCCATCCGCATAGAGTGTTGTATTGCCGAGTGTGGCTATGCCTGAGTGAGCATAGTCAGGTGACATGTCGACACCCGCGCTGCTTTCGGTTATTGAACCAGTATCAACGCCAGCGATTTGGGCTTTATCGCCAACAGCCGAGAGAGTCGTTGATGCGCCAGTGTGGGTCACACCACCGTGGGCATCTTTGACGTCATAGCTAAAATGGACATCGCCGTTATAGTCTTTTTCTGGGGTAAAGGTGAAGGTGCCATCGCCATTGTTTAGAATGGAACCATGGTCGGCGTGTAGGTTTTCAATGGTTAGTTTACCGGCATCGTTTTTATCGACATCGACGGTATTCGCTAATAATTGCGCAGTGGTTAAGGTTTGGCGTGTATCTTCACTGCCATTTGCAAGCACAACTTCAGATGAACAGTAAGGTCTGTCGTTACTGCCGTGAATGGTGATGACAATATCGTGTGTTGTACCATCTTTTGAATGGACTGTAATCGTATCGGTTAAGCTTTGGCCTTCACCAAGCTGGTCAATCGCGGTACCACGCGTTGTGGGTCTAGCACCTATACCTGATAGATGCCCAGCATCGGCATGGTAATGCCAGGTGCCATCGGTGAGTAAGATTAGATCGCCATAGGTGCCGTGATAGTCGTAACCATTGCTGCCTTGGCGTTCAAATCCTGACTCGC
>NZ_MPHK01000064.1 GCF_001957135.1 Shewanella sp. UCD-KL21
GATCAGCGTGTCACCGATGTTGGTGCCCGCGGCTAAGGTCACGGTGGCGGTGACGGTGCCATCCGCGCCAATTTCATCGCTGCTGTAAATACCGTCATCACCCATGCCTTCAAACTCAACGTTTGGAGTAGGTGCATCAGTGTTATCAACGTCTTGCTTATCAGTGGCGATAGCCGATGGGTTACCGGCGGCATCAATGACTTGTGCATCAACATTGACCTGGGTATCGCCTGCAGCGACAGGGACTTCAATGGCTTGGCCATTATCAAGCATCGCTTGGGTCACGAGACCGTTGAACAATTCATTGCCGTTGCCATCAGTGATGATCAGCGTGTCACCGATGTTGGTGCCCGCGGCTAAGGTCACGGTGGCGGTGACGGTGCCATCCGCGCCAATTTCATCGCTGCTGTAAATACCGTCATCACCCATGCCTTCAAACTCAACGTTTGGAGTAGGTGCATCAGTGTTATCAACGTCTTGGTTGTCAGTGGCGATGCCGGAAGCATTACCGGCAGCATCAATGACTTGTGCATCAACATTGACCTGGGTATCGCCTGCAGCGACAGGGACTTCAATGGCTTGGCCATTATCAAGCATCGCTTGGGTCACGAGACCGTTAAAGAGTTCGTTGCCGTTACCATCAGTGATGATCAGCGTGTCACCGATGTTGGTGCCAGCGGCTAAGGTCACGGTGGCGGTGACGGTGCCATCCGCGCCAATTTCATCGCTGCTGTAAATACCGTCATCACCCATGCCTTCAAACTCAACGTTTGGAGTAGGTGCATCAGTGTTATCAACGTCTTGGTTGTCAGTGGCGATAGCCGATGGGTTACCGGCGGCATCAATGACTTGTGCATCAACATTGACCTGGGTATCGCCTGCAGCGACAGGGACTTCCACGGCTTGACCATTATCAAGCATCGCTTGGGTCACGAGACCGTTAAAGAGTT
>NZ_MPHK01000065.1 GCF_001957135.1 Shewanella sp. UCD-KL21
TGCGTGCGGTGCCCGCGGCTAAGGTCACGGTGGCGGTGACGGTGCCATCCGCGCCAATTTCATCGCTGCTGTAAATACCGTCATCACCCATGCCTTCAAACTCAACGTTTGGAGTAGGTGCATCAGTGTTATCAACGTCTTGCTTATCAGTGGCGATAGCCGATGGGTTACCGGCAGCATCAATGACTTGTGCATCAACATTGACCTGGGTATCGCCTGCAGCGACAGGGACTTCCACGGCTTGACCAGTATCAAGCATCGCTTGGGTTACGAGGCCGTTGAACAATTCGTTGCCGTTGCCATCTGTGATGATCAGCGTGTCACCGATGTTGGTGCCCGCGGCTAAGGTCACGGTGGCGGTGACGGTACCATCAGCGCCAATTTCATCGCTGCTGTAAATACCGTCATCACCCATGCCTTCAAACTCAACGTTTGGAGTAGGTGCATCAGTGTTATCAACGTCTTGCTTGTCAGTGGCGATAGCCGATGGGTTACCGGCAGCATCAATAACCTGCGCGGTGACATCCACTTGGGTTTGACCATCGACCACCGCGACTTCAATGGCTTGGCCATTGGTGAGCATTTCGCCGGTGACCAGACCGTTAAACAATTCRTTGCCGTTRCCATCWGTGATGATCAGCGTGTCACCAATTGCGGTGCCMGCGGCTAAGGTCACGGTGGCGGTGACGGTGCCATCCGCGCCAATTTCATCGCTGCTGTAAATACCGTCATCACCCATGCCTTCAAACTCAACGTTTGGAGTAGGTGCATCAGTGTTATCAACGTCTTGCTTATCAGTGGCGATAGCCGATGGGTTACCGGCAGCATCAATGACTTGTGCATCAACATTGACCTGGGTATCGCCTGCAGCGACAGGGACTTCCACGGCTTGACCAGTATCAAGCATCGCTTGGGTTACGAGGCCGTT
>NZ_MPHK01000066.1 GCF_001957135.1 Shewanella sp. UCD-KL21
GGTGGGTGACACGCTGATCATCACTGATGGTAACGGCAACGAATTGTTCAACGGCCTCGTGACCCAAGCGATGCTTGATACTGGTCAAGCCGTGGAAGTCCCTGTCGCTGCAGGCGATACCCAGGTCAATGTTGATGCACAAGTCATTGATGCTGCCGGTAACCCATCGGCTATCGCCACTGATAAGCAAGACGTTGATAACACTGATGCACCTACTCCAAACGTTGAGTTTGAAGGCATGGGTGATGACGGTATTTACAGCAGCGATGAAATTGGCGCGGATGGCACCGTCACCGCCACCGTGACCTTAGCCGCTGGCACCGCAATTGGTGACACGCTGATCATCACTGATGGTAACGGCAATGAATTGTTTAACGGTCTGGTCACCGGCGAAATGCTCACCAATGGCCAAGCCATTGAAGTCGCGGTGGTCGATGGTCAAACCCAAGTGGATGTCACCGCGCAGGTTATTGATGCTGCCGGTAACCCATCGGCTATCGCCACTGACAACCAAGACGTTGATAACACTGATGCACCTACTCCAAACGTTGAGTTTGAAGGCATGGGTGATGACGGTATTTACAGCAGCGATGAAATTGGCGCKGATGGTACCGTCACCGCCACCGTGACCTTAGCCGCGGGCACCRMMATYGGTGACACGCTGATCATCACTGATGGYAACGGCAACGAATTGTTCAACGGCCTCGTGACCCAAGCGATGCTTGATAMTGGTCAAGCCGTGGAAGTCCCTGTCGCTGCAGGCGATACCCAGGTCAATGTTGATGCACAAGTCATTGATGCYGCCGGTAACCCATCGGCTATCGCCACTGATAAGCAAGACGTTGATAACACTGATGCACCTACTCCAAACGTTGAGTTTGAAGGCATGGGTGATGACGGTATTTACAGCAGCGATGAAATT
>NZ_MPHK01000067.1 GCF_001957135.1 Shewanella sp. UCD-KL21
TTGATTTAACCGTTAACCCAATCAACGATGCCGCAGTCGCACCTGATGTCGCATTCGAGATGAATGAAGACGGCRTTATCATCATTACCGATGAGCAGCTACTGGCTGGCGCTACCGATATCGATGGTGATGACCTATCAATTGATTCAGTCACTTACACCGGCACCGACGGGGTACTGACCGACAATGGTGATGGCACCCATAGCTTTGCGCCAAACGAAAACTTCAATGGCGATGTGCAATTAGAATTTGGTGTTAGCGATGGCACCGTTGTGACCCCAGCAAACATTGATATCGCAGTTGCCGATGTCAACGATGCGCCGGTTGCAGGCAGCACAAGTTACACAGTCAACGAGGATGGCCAAATCACCATTAGCGCTGAGCAATTGCTGGCCAACTCTAGTGATGTGGACGGCACGGTTTCACTTGATAGTGTGAGCTACTCAGGTACCGACGGTGTATTAATCACCAATGAAGATGGCTCAGTGACCTTCTCACCAAACGAGAACTTCAACGGTGATATTAGTCTTGATGTAGTGGTTATCGATGATGATGGCGCCACTGCAGAAACTACTGCGGGCATCACTACACTGGCGGTAAACGATACCCCAGTAGTTGATGGTAATGTCGCTTACTCGGTAGACGAAGATGGCTCAATTACCCTAAGCCAAGAGCAATTACTGGCTAATGCATCTGACATCGATGGTGACAGCCTAAGCGCTGAAAACCTCAGCGTCGGCGATAATGCCACCGTGGTGGCTAACCCCGATGGCAGCTTCACCATCACCCCAGATGCGGACTTTAATGGCGATTTAGACTTAAGCTTTGATGTCTCTGATGGCACTACCACAGTAGCAACAGGTGTTGATTTAACCGTTAACCCAATCAACGATGCCGCAGTCGCACCTGATGTCG
>NZ_MPHK01000068.1 GCF_001957135.1 Shewanella sp. UCD-KL21
GATGGTAATGTCGCTTACTCGGTAGACGAAGATGGCTCAATTACCCTAAGCCAAGAGCAATTACTGGCTAATGCATCTGACATCGATGGTGACAGCCTAAGCGCTGAAAACCTCAGCGTCGGCGATAATGCCACCGTGGTGGCTAACCCCGATGGCAGCTTCACCATCACCCCAGATGCGGACTTTAATGGCGATTTAGACTTAAGCTTTGATGTCTCTGATGGCACTACCACAGTAGCAACAGGTGTTGATTTAACCGTTAACCCAATCAACGATGCCGCAGTCGCACCTGATGTCGCATTCGAGATGAATGAAGACGGCATTATCATCATTACCGATGAGCAGCTACTGGCTGGCGCTACCGATATCGATGGTGATGACCTATCAATTGATTCAGTCACTTACACCGGCWCCGACGGGGTACTGACCGACAATGGTGATGGCACCCATAGCTTTGCGCCAAACGAAAACTTCAATGGCGATGTGCAATTAGAATTTGGTGTTAGCGATGGCACCGTTGTGACCCCAGCAAACATTGATATCGCAGTTGCCGATGTCAACGATGCGCCGGTTGCAGGCAGCACAAGTTACACAGTCAACGAAGATGGCCAAATCACCATTAGCGCTGAGCAGTTACTGGCAAACAGCAGTGATGTGGATGGCACTGTCAGTCTAGACTCAGTGTCTTACTCAGGCACCGACGGCATATTAACGAATAATCTTGATGGCTCGGTTACTTTCTTCCCGAATGAGAACTTCAACGGTGACATCAGTCTTGATGTAGTGGTTATCGACGATGACGGCGCCACTGC
>NZ_MPHK01000069.1 GCF_001957135.1 Shewanella sp. UCD-KL21
ACCGCCACCGTGACCTTAGCCGCCGGCACCGCAATTGGACCGCCACCGTGACCTTAGCCGCCGGCACCGCAATTGGTGACACGCTGATCATCACTGATGGCAACGGCAACGAATTGTTCAACGGCCTCGTAACCCAAGCGATGCTTGATAATGGTCAAGCCGTGGAAGTCCCTGTCGCTGCAGGCGATACCCAGGTCAATGTTGATGCACAAGTCATTGATGCCGCCGGTAACCCATCGGCTATCGCCACTGATAAGCAAGACGTTGATAACACTGATGCACCTACTCCAAACGTTGAGTTTGAAGGCATGGGTGATGACGGTATTTACAGCAGCGATGAAATTGGCGCGGATGGCACCGTCACCGCCACCGTGACCTTAGCCGCGGGCACCRMMATYGGTGACACGCTGATCATCACTGATGGTAACGGCAACGAATTGTTTAACGGTCTGGTCACCGGCGAAATGCTCACCAATGGCCAAGCCATTGAAGTCGCGGTGGTCGATGGTCAAACCCAAGTGGATGTCACCGCGCAGGTTATTGATGCTGCCGGTAACCCATCGGCTATCGCCACTGATAAGCAAGACGTTGATAACACTGATGCACCTACTCCAAACGTTGAGTTTGAAGGCATGGGTGATGACGGTATTTACAGCAGCGATGAAATTGGCGCGGATGGCACCGTCACCGCCACCGTGACCTTAGCCGCGGGCACCGCAATTGGTGACACGCTGATCATCACTGATGGTAACGGCAACGAATTGTTTAACGGTCTCGTGACCCAAGCGATGCTTGATAATGGTCAAGC
>NZ_MPHK01000008.1 GCF_001957135.1 Shewanella sp. UCD-KL21
GATAAGAACATGAACTTTCTTTGCACTGCTGCATCATTTACGGTGGCCATTAGATCACGTGGTTTCGTCGTCTTGTGCCAACTCACCTCTAGCCTACGCCTCATATGATGTTCTTGTTCATCAGCTCGCAAATTTGCTAGCGGCTTCCTCTGGACAAAACCTCGCGGATAAGCCCTTGCCATTCGCTAGTAGTTAACGTTTAATAACAGTATGTTATTCTCTTTAAGAAAGAGTAACGGTGACCTTCCTACAGAGGACTTTCACCTCATTAGTTCATGCCCATGCTGGGCGTACACAAACGCAATCAAAACGGGCTATCGCCCTCGACTCGCTCCGCTCGCGTTTGTTGCGGGCGTTATACAGCAAGGAACTATGAGCGAAATATTCAGGCAAAATAGCATCAATCTAGCCGTTTCATCGATAGCGATTTTATGCGCTTACCATTTTGGGTTTGGTGGTTTTTTGTTTTGGTTTGGTGGACTTTTAGTAATCCCTGCAGTTGCTATTTGGTTTCAATTCAAGTTTGCACTTGGCCATTTCGTCTTGCGCTTATTCGTTTCTACAGTACCTTGGTTAGTTCTTTGTTTTATCGGTCTGTACAGGGCATCAAAAACTGAACATGACGGCCAGCGTACGATGAATATGTTGTTTTTTGAAATGCCTTTGTATTCGGTTCTTGCTGGTATTATTTTTGTAACTGTCTGGTTTTTAATTAAACGATTGAAAAATCGGCGTTAATTGCTGTATAACAAGGCAAATTAAAAACGGCGGACAAAAAACAGTTGGCTTTGTTCGTGCCTCACAAATTGTAGCCAACTATTTTTTGCCGTTTATTTGCGGCGTTACGATATATACACTTGCCATACATTTCCTAATAGAACTCATCACTTTAAGAACTTCAAATCCAACAAGCTTCTGTCCAAAAGTGAGTTTAAAAATGATCAAACTTTATTATCAGAAAATGGCATACTTCCTCAGATAAATTACAAACTATTGCGCTGTTATCCTTCATTTCAACCATAATTTCTTATCAAACCTTAATATAATCGTCCATGCGTGGCAGAGATTCGATATTTTGAAAACTGTGAAACCTTATATATGAAAATAGTGTTATTAACCCATGAGCGAGAGTTAACCAGAGCAACCAATACTGGCCAATGGGTTACCCAAGTCTTAGCTGATGCTGCGCCGGTGATCACTTGGCAACGTAAATCCCCAAGTGATGAATTATTGCAAATGATCGCTTCAGAAAAAGTGGCTTTAGTGTTCCCATCTGAAGATGAACCAAACCCGTTAAAGGTTGATGAGGCTGTTTCAGAAAAATTGCCTACGGCTGCAGCTACTCCTTCACCTGCTAAACCTACACCGACAGCGTTATCTCAGTTTGATGCATTAATTATTATCGATGCCACTTGGCAAGAAGCCCGCAAAATGTATAACCGCAGCCCTTATTTACAGGCGCTTGAAAAAGTCAGCTTAACGCCTAAACATGCATCTTTATATCAATTAAGGCGTAATCAAGTCGAAGGTGGTTTATGCACTGCAGAATGTGCGATTGAAATACTCAATAAGATTGGAGAGCAGGATTTAGCTGATAAGATTATGGCGCTACTGATGCAGCAACTTAAATTAAAATCCTCATAAAACCGCTAATTTGTTAGCCTTAGGGTCGTTATCATAAGGTCATTCAACAATGATTTGATAAAGGTAGCTAAATTATCGCGCTAAGCTGGCTAGTCAATATTGATAAAAATATTGGCGGTTAGTCGACCTGTATCAGGATTACTGTCAATGTCAGTATCAAGGTTTACCAAGGTCGAGTGTAATAGGTTACCAGGGTAAATCACTAGTCTATGCTGTTTGTATTCAATTTGATGATGCTGCTGATAATAGTCATTACTTTCAACAAAATACTTGGCAGGCTCAGGTGCTATTTGTTGTAAATAGGGCTCGGCTGCATTGAAATATTGCTGCATATTTTGTTGAGTAATACGTTCAAAACCACTGGGTTTATGGTTAAAAAAAGCCGTGGCGCCGTGGGGCTGGTCGTTCAAATATTGCAAAATGGCAAAATAGTAGGGCGCAGGAGTATCAAAATGGGGGATACGCTGCAAGGTGGTTAAGCTTTCTGGTTGACGGTTTATTAGCGAAAAATAGGTGGCTTGAGGCTTAATGCGTAAATTGGTTGGCACCTTGTACACATCATAAATTAGCTGAAATACATGATTAAGCACTTCAATAACATAGTCTTTAGGTAATTTGGCCCGCACACCAGGGTAGTAAGACCCCATATCGAGATTGAAATCGATTTGGCGAGCACAGGCCTGAAGCTCAGATACATCAGCAGTAAAGTCATCAATCACAATCACCGGCGTTTTTAACTCACCGATATACACCACTTGTGGTTTGAGGGGCTTTTTGACCAGCACCATCGCATTTAAGGTATTACTGCCAGCTGACTTATGTTTATCTGGCATATGCTTATCTGGTTTAGGTGCTGCTGATGTTACATCGACCATAATGTGCGGATCCGTTATCTATAGCTATCAAGCGATTAGTATGAGTTAAAGCATTTTTGATTTGCAGTAATGCTGCACAAACTCATAATGATCAGGCAAATTAGCCACTTTGTGTTTCACTTTTGCTTTGATATTACCTAAAAAGCTTTCAAGCTCTGCATCTTCCATCATATCCACAATCGGGTGATATTGTTTCGGCACTAAGCCTTGACCCATCATCACTTGGATCCACGAGCTTTCGCCAAAGAGTTCATTACCATGTTTGTAGACTTTACCTGAAGCATCAAACATATCGATGCGGTGTTGCAATGACTCAGGCACACTCATACTTTTACAATGACGCCAAAAACGGGTATCGACTCTGTCAGTGACTTTATAATGCAAGATAATGAAGTCACGAATGTTTTCGGTTTCTGTGCGAGTCTGTTGGTTAAACTCATTGATATCTTCTTCAACAATGCCTTGTGAGGGGAACATTTGCAGTAAACGTACAATGCCGCGCTGAATTAAATGAATGCTGGTGGATTCTAATGGCTCTAAAAAGCCAGATGAAAGACCGATGGCAACGCAGTTTTTATCCCAAGTTTTACGGCGACTACCGGTGCGGAACTTTATCACTCGTGGTTCAGTTAATGGCTCACCTTCAATGTTTTCCATTAACGTAGCTTTTGCTTCATCATCACTGATGTATTTACTGCAAAAAACAATACCATTGCCGGTACGGCTTTGTAGCGGGATGCGCCACTGCCAGCCCGATTCTCGGGCAATTGAACGAGTATAGGGAATGGGCTTGCTGGTGGTTTTTGTTTGCACAGCAATGGCGCTATCACAAGGTAACCAATGGCTCCAGTCATCAAAGCCGGCATTAAGGGTTTGCTCGATTAATAAGGCCTTAAAACCAGTGCAATCAATAAATAAGTCACCTTCAATCACTTCACCTGACATCAGTGTTAAAGCGCTGATGTGGCCATTTTCATGGTTCTGCTGCACATCTGATATTTTGCCTTCAATACGCTTAATACCGTGCTGCTCTGCAATAACCCGCAAGAACTTAGCGTATAAGCTGGCATCCATATGATAGGCATGGTTGTAGTCTTGATTAGGTAACACGGCAAAGCGACCTTCACGAGCCGCTAAATGCTCAGTGCAATAATCACCAATTTCACTGACAATACCGCGCTGCTGACCTTTAAGCCAAAAATGCTGGAAACCACAAGCCCAGCAATCTTTGCCTAAAAAACCAAATGAGTGAATATAATCCTTGCCGACGTCATGCCAGTTTTCAAAAGAAATGCCCAGTTTAAACGTGGCGTTGGTGGCTGCCATGACATCTTGTTCTTTGATGCCTAATAAACGATGAAAAATATGTAAGGTAGGGATAGTGGCTTCACCTACACCAACCGTACCTATTTCATCTGATTCAACTAAAACGACTTCTAAGTTTTTACCTAGTAGTTTTGTTAATGCAGCAGCAGCCATCCAACCTGCGGTGCCACCGCCAGCGATGACGACTTTTTTGATTGGCTTGTTTGTAGCATTGGCTGTACTCGATGCTTGCTTTTGCATAACTGAAATTCCTTACATCATTTCACAGTATCGTGATTAACGTTGTTATTCGTATCTTGAATCATCAATGAACAAGGTGTTCACGTGACACTATCGTTTTAGTTTATTAATTAAATCAGCTCTTAATTTTCTAGCATTCAATTCATCTAGCGGCTTAGTTTGCATCCCTTGAGCTTCTATTGGGATATGACTCACGTCATCTTCATCATGATCAAAAACATAATGATCGAACATGGCTTTCCAAGCTTGTCTTTGCGCTTTGGGCAATGAACGAAGGCTTAACATGGCCATTGATAGCGCATTATTAGGTCTGCCTAGGTAGGCTGGCGTATCTCGCCACCAGTGGGTTATCAATACATTAAAAGCCTCAATACCACTGACTTGATGCCACCACATACTCGGAACATAAAGCACATCACCAGGTTCTAGCTCTGCTTTTTTCGCTGCTGCCAAAGCATCTTTATATTTCGGATACTTTTCAAAATCAGGATTATCAAAATCGACCATACTGATTTCCTGGCCGCCAGGGGCAAATTCCATCGGGCCGATATACAAATTACTCACTTGTGCTGGCGGGAATAGTGTAAAGGTTCGTTTTCCGACAACATTACAAGCGAGGTTTTGTGGAAAATCAAAATGCGCAGCAATGCGCGATTGATTACCTAACCAAACACTGGTTAACGGTCTAATAGGTTCAATTTTTAAACTGTTTTCATCAGCTAAACCCGGAAGAAATTGATTAATTTCAGTTGAGCCCATATAGATACTAGGTGGCAACTTATCGTCTTTATGAATAAATAACTTATCAATCACTTGATTCAGATTGAGCTGAGCTGCTTGATAATTAAAGCCGTTAACTTGTTCGTTATAAAACACTCTGCCTTTGTGTTTAGGCTCAACGTAGTAAGCCGTAACTGGTGTGTTTTTATAGAACGTCAGCAGGTAATCAGCTGCAGTTTTTGCCGAATCTAACCCTGCTTGTACTATAGGCCAATTCAGACAAGCCCCTTTAAAAATAATAGGCTCGTCAGTTTGCTCTATCATTGAGGGTATCTCTGATAAAGGGCAATTATCTATTACCTTAACTGACTGAATATGTTCCATTACAACGACCTTGTTTACTGCGTTTCCACTTATACCATTAATTATTTACTTCATTTTTAAGGCAATGTTTATTGCGCATTTTTGAAGTTTAATAATTGCCTGATATTAGAATGGGATGCCAGTGTCATATAAATTGCGTTGAGATAACCATGTTGATGTAATTCAGCAAGTGTTTCAGCAGGAAGGGCGGCAAGTGTTTCTTCATTGATGGTATAGAAACCAATCATTTGATGCTTTTCGCCATTATCTAATTCAATATCTAAAGTGAAGGATTCAAGCAACTCAAGCTTGATTAAGGTATCGATAAAGTTCTTACTATCGATCAATCCATGGTGAATCACTTCTAGCATTTCACCGACTTCATCAAGGTAGGGAGTATTACCACCATATGGAAAAAATAACGGCTCACCTTTAGCTTCATTGATCCTTGGATGTTTTGGATCTAAATGGATAACACGTTGAATTTGTTCAACACCATCTTCTTGAACCGTTTGCTGACCGATTAAAAAAGGCTGACGACGGACAGTTAGAGGGATATAGGCAGCCTGCCATTTACCCTCTTGAAGAAATAGGTTTTCTTTATGCTGAAAGCCAAACATTGCAATAGAATAAAATTGGCCTGTATTGCTGTCTTTTTGAAAAAAGATTGGATAATGAGCTTGTACACTTCTAAATTCGGCCGGAAAAGTCACCGTGTACCAAAGGTTGTCACCGTATTTTTCAGAACGTTCGGTGATAATTTTTAAGTCTTTATGATCGACACTATTAAGTAATACTGGTTTGTTCATGCTGACATCCTAATCAAGTACAGCTTTAGCTGTGTTATTTTTCTAGTGTTATTGGTGCTTATTATTGTGTTGGAGCTATATTTTAGGTAATCCGTACTGGGCTATTTTTGCTAACAACTCACGGTTGGTCGGTAAAAGCTGTTTTAAACCTTGTGTGCGTTTTATGTTTTCACTAAACAATTGTTGTGCTTTATTTTGTTGTGATGGCTTAACATGACTTGGATTCATGGTTTGAAATTCCATGCCATAAAGCACAAATTGAAAGCTTGCCGCTGGAAATAGCACATCGGTATATTGAATATCATGCTTACTGGGCGTTTGAGTTCGCCATAATTCAATTTGCTGTTGCAGTGAATCAGGAATCGTTGATGATTCACGATGGTCGTGCCAATAGTCACTATCAGTTCTTTTACTGAGCACATAATGCAGTTTTAAAAAGCTTATGATTTGTTGCCAATGCTGGCTAAATCTTTGGTTCACTCGAGCAGAAACAATATCCATGACGTCTCTGTTTGCTGGCAGTTGCTGCGCTAAGGTATTGGCGCTCCACTCAACTAAGGCTAACGCAGATGCTTCAAGCGGCTCTATAAAGCCTGATGCCATCCCAATGGCCATACAATTATTCTTCCAACATACTTGGCGATGCCCTGGAGCGATAGCAAGCTTTCTGATTTCGAGGTTATCCACATCAATATTGACAGTGGGTTTTAGGTACTCAATCAATTGTTGCTCAGCTTGACTTTGGTCAGTATGGCTAGATGAGTAAACATGACCAACTCCACGCCTTGTAGGCAAGCCAATATCCCAAATCCAACCATTTGTTTGTGCGGTTGAATGAGTGCAAGAAGCAATTTCTGTATCAGCTTGTGGGTAAGGGACTTGAACAGCTAAAGCTGAGTCATTAAACAACACTGATTTTTGACAAATAAATGGCACGTCTAACTGCTCACCCAGCAATAACGATTTAACTCCGGTGCAATCAACAAAAAAGTCAGCTTTTAATTCACCCGAAAACTTAGTCGATAAATGGCTAATATCGCCATCTTCAGTTTTGTGTATTCCTGTGACGTGGTCTTGGATATGGGTAACACCGAGCTTATTTGTGCAATGCTGTTGTAATAACTGGCTGAACTTACCTGCGTTAAGGTGATATCCATAATTATTTTGAAATTGATACTCACCAGTAGTGATTTGCTTTGGCGCTAAACTGAATTCACTTAATTGATTTTGTTGGCCTACGGCATCAGCAAAGCTCACTTGCTCTCTGTGAGGCAACCAGAATGGACAAAGATCTAAGTCATTAGTCCCAATTGGTAAGCTAAACGGGTGGAGATAGTTATCAGAAGAGCAATCTTGTTTGGCTTTTGGATTATGAGTCCAATTAAAAAAACGCGAGCCTTGTTTGAAACTTGCATCGCAGCTCAGTAAAAATTCAGTTTCACTAATGCCGATATTTTGTAACGTGGTGCGCATTGAAGGCCATGTACCTTCGCCGACACCAATGGTGGGCACATCAGGTGATTCTATTAAGGTTATATTGAGCTTAGGAGAGGGCGATAGTTTACCATTATCAGCGTTGTGCTGTGCAGCCAAAATACCTGCAGTTAACCAACCTGCAGTGCCGCCGCCAACAATAATAATATTTCGTATCGCTTGTGCCATATGACGCCTATTTTTTATTTTTAGTAAAGGCTAGTTTTCGTAAAGTAGATAAGACTACGCTAGCGAATGTTTAACTAGCATTGAATATTTTTCAATCGCTTACAAGTGTTTGTAAGTAATAATTTGTATTAATGAAATCAAAATGTGAATTCATAAAAAAAGGTGCAACGTCCTTGTTGCAAACGGATGTAGCTTAATAAAAAAGAGGTGACCAAAACGATCACCTCAAACGACCTTAGTTTAAGCAAGGTACTCAACACACATTAGAATGTGTAACGAGCACCTAAGCTGTAACGGGCTCCTGTTTGGGTATAGTTAAGGACTTCAGAATACGAACGACCATGAGTACGAGTATTTTCTTCAGTAATATTTAACCCTTCGAAGAATACCGTTAGGCCTTCAACTGCAGCGATGTCATAACCAATATTAAAGTCAACTTGTGAGTACTCTTCGGTATAAGTTGGGTTAGCACCAGTATCGTTACCTGTAGAGTTTAAGAACTCATCACGCCAGTTCCATGCGAGACGCGCCGAGAAACCGTAGTTTTCATAGATAGCGACAATGTTTGCAGTATCACTGATATTGGTTAGTACATCTTGCTCTGCATCTGCAGGGCGATTATCAGTTGCTGCACGACCCAAATTGGTATTATCGAAACTGTCACCTGCATTTACTAAGGTGTAGTTCGCTTGTAGACCAAAACCTGTTTCACCAAAGAAGTGCTGAACTGCAAATTCCCAACCATCAATTACTGAGCTTTCACTGCTGTTTGATGGTGTACTAATATTAAAGATTAAATCTGGGTCGGTTGCCGGATTACCTTGAATTTGAACGAAACCATTATCATCTTTATATACATTGGGGTCAGTTGCTCCATATTGAGCGTAAATCCAATCACGTTGCTCTTGGTCACCTACAATGCCAGCATCAATAGCAGCTTGGGCATAGGCACCTTGGGTTGGGTCTGCAATGTTATATATATTTGAATTTACAGGGTTACTATTAATAAAGTTTTCAACATCTTTACGGAAATAGCCGACAGAAACATAACTTGCGTCATCGTAATACCACTCGGTAGATAAGTCGTAGTTTGATGATTCTAAGGGTAATAAGCTTGGGTTACCTGTATTGCCACTTCCTCCACCTCGGTTTGCGAGAGTTCCGACAGTGGTACCACCTTGAATTGAGGTGTAGTCAGGACGACCAATGGTTTGGCTGTAAGCTGCACGCACATATACGCTGTCTACTACTTCAATATTAAAATTAAAGCTTGGTAAGAAATAATCGTATTCACCAGTTTGCGTTTGATAAACACGATTATCATTACCGAGCGAACTAGTTAAAGCCACTTCTGTTTCTGCAATCCAAGTCGCAGTATCATAACCAGATACAACTGACGTTGATTCTACATCAGTTTTTTCATAACGTACGCCGAAGTGAACGTCAAATGGCATATTGCCTATATCACCTTCGTAGTTGTATTGAATGTAGGCAGATTGAGACTCTTCTTGCGTAAATCTATCGGTATCACGTGAATAATCAGTTGACGGGCAGAAAGCATTTCCACAGTCTCCAGCTAATGCACTTGAAGAATATAGGCCAGCGGCTGCAGAACGAACAGCTTCAAAGTCCCAAAGGAAAATTACATCTTGTGGGTCAATAGAGGCAGAACCTTCGTAATCTGAGAAGTCACCTTGTGAACCGTCAAATTTATCTTGAACGCTACCAGCAGGGAACCAAGAAGGGTCAAAGTCGCCTTCAGCACCCACACCACCCCAGTCATTGCGTTGAACATTAACTGATTGAGAGTGATTGTTTACGTCAGTTGCTGCGATACCAAAGTCAATGCTGCCTGCTTCTTCAAAGACGTAAGTACCATTGATTTGTAGTTGCTCGATTTCAGATTTATTGCGTGAATTACCAAATACAGAACCGGTTACTCGCATGTCTTCTGGACGAACAGCATTACCACCACCTACAGCTAATACTGGTACATCGCCAGTGAAGTCGGTTGCTGCACTCGTACGAATAAATGCTGCTGTACTTAAATTACTGCTACTACCATTTGGGCTATTTGGTGAACGCTCAGCTTCTGAAGTATGGTAATCCAATGATAAGAATAAGTTATCTGTCGCATCCCATTCTAAGTTAAAACCTAATGACCCACTTTCATCACGGGTACCGTAATCGCCCGCAGCCATTGATAAATCAGCGCCACCGCCAGGGTAGGTTTCTGAATAAACAAGCGGAGAAGATACAGGGCCATCAGACCAAGTGCTTTCTTGAGTTGGCACAAAGTTAAACCATGCTGATACATCATGCGACTGGGTATCAACATCATTTTGCATGTAGGTGTAATCTA
This sequence comes from Shewanella sp. UCD-KL21, assembly GCF_001957135.1. Classification (GTDB taxonomy): domain Bacteria; phylum Pseudomonadota; class Gammaproteobacteria; order Enterobacterales; family Shewanellaceae; genus Shewanella. Next base: position 10,002 of record NZ_MPHK01000008.1, read on the forward strand.
AAGTTGCACGTAACGAGTCAATTGGCTCGTATTGCAATACTAACTGACCGTTAGTACGGGTACGTTGCTGCTCTTCAAAACGGTAAACTGTGGTTTGTGGTACAGAGTAAATATCACCTTCACCTGCGCGGTTAATTTGGTTGTCATCTTTTGGAACACCACCCCATTCTGCATTATCGCCGCCCCAGTCTTGGTCAACGATACCTGGGAAACTACGCCAGCCGGTGCCGACTTGTGCTTGCTGGTTACCACTTTCACGTTCTTGGTAACTTGCTGAAATAGAAATACCAAACTTGCCATCAGCAAAGGTATTTGAGTATAAGCCTGATAATTCTGGTGTGACAGAGCCTTCATCAGTTGATTGATCATCAACAGCTTTGACTCCAAAACTGGCCTTAAGGCCAGGAGAGCTTAATGGGCGATGAGTAAGAACATTAATGGTTGCACCGATACCACCAGTTGAATTTTTCGCTTGACTGGTTTTTTCAACTTCAACAGCACTAATCGCCTCAGAAGCGATATTGGCAAAGTCAAAAGAACGAGAACCGGTTGTTACTGGCATTTGACGGTTGTTGAGCATAACCAAGTTCTGGTCAGGACCGAAACCACGAACAGATACACGGCTACCTTCACCATTTTGTCTGTCGATTGATACACCTGTAATACGTTGCAGTGATTCTGCTAGGTTACTGTCCGGGAACTTACCAATGTCTTCAGCGTTAATGGCATCAACGATACCGTCAGAGCTACGTTTTAAATCCATAGATTTAATTAAGCTTCCGCGGATACCAGTAACTTGTAGTACCTCGATGTTTTCATCTGCTGCAACTTCGTCTGCTGCAATTGCTGGCATCATGGTACTTGCACTCAGTACTACCGACAAACTAGTGGCAATTCTGGTTTTTTTGAATGTTCTAAATTTCATCTAAGTCTCCCCTCGACTAGATCTCAGGCTACTACTCTCTGATTTTTTTATTCGGATTACGTTTTCACGTAATGTGTTTTATTCATCATTTGTAAACGCTTTTAAAAGCCTTTATGTAAAAGTTAATGTAAGCGCTTACATAAAACTAGATTAATTTGTTAACAGCGTCAACAATAATTACTGCAAATAATTACAATTCATTAACCTTGTTTTGAGTTGAAAACAATGGGAGTGATTTTAAGTTGCTGATTTAAAAAGTTAATAAACTTTATTTCTGTTTATTAAATAAAAATAAAAAATGAAATATTTTTGTGATAGCGCTTACATTTTTTTTAAAATTTTTGCGCTAGGAAGGTGTGTTGTTGCTGATTGAGAAAGCTGATTTTATTTGATGGACAGTTTCATCATGTTACATGTCAGTTTTTATTGGTTTTGTATGACAAATGAACGAGGATTCAGATAGTTAATTAACATCTTTATTAAAGAAAACTAGGCTGAGTTTTTCACCTGAATGTTTCATGGAAGAAATATGAAATTGGTCTTCAGAAGGAAGACGACTATTGGGTTATTTGTTGATTGAATAAACGGTAGAGCTCGATTATTGCTGCAATGAATAGAATATCAGACCCAAGTCAGCTATCTGAACGGTTACCTCAGTGAGGAGTTTCTTAGCTAACGCTTGTCGAAATAGGTAATATAAAACCGCTATTAAATTAATAATAGCGGTTAGATTAATTATATAGCTGCTTATTGTTAACTAGGTAATTATTACTGCTTAAAAGGCTCTGTGGCTGAGTCTCTAACAATCAATTGAGGTGTAAAGGTATTTTCGACTAATGGTTTGGGGTCGTTATAAACATGTTTAAGCACCCAAAATGCTGCCATTTTACCCATCTCATGGATTGGGTTATTAACCGTGGTGAGCTTTGGCGAGATATACTGTGGGAAAGGAATATTATCGTAACCAACAAATGAAAGTTGTTCAGGAATTTTCATACCTTTTTCAAGACAAACTGCAATTGCCCCTGATGCCATTTGATCATTGGCACACACCACTGCTGTAAACGGCTTATTTGCACTAAAAAAAGCATTCATGGCTTCGCTGCCACCCAGTTCTTTATAGTTTCCTTCATAAAAAAGCTGTTGATCAAATTCAATGTCAAATTCTGCTAAAGCGCGCTTATGACCGAGTAAACGATCTTGGGAGTCAAGCTTAAACAGTGGGCCAGAAATGTAGGCTAGATCTTTATGGCCATGAGTTAGAATATGTTTAGTTGCGAGGTAACCACCAAGTTCATTATCAAGATAAACACAGCGTTCACTTATTTCATCAATATAACGGTTGATAAGAACAATAGGCGTATTACCTTGGTGGAGTTTTATTAAATATTCATCGTCCACAGCTTCAACATCAAGAATTAACGCATCACAACCACGGCTAATTAAAAAATCAACACCGTCTCTTTCTTGGTTTTCATCACTGTGGCCTGCAGCAATAATGACATGTTTATTACCAGCTCGTAGAGCGGTTTCAATTTCGGTCATCATAGGGCCGTAATAGGGGCCATCTAGTTGGGAAACTAATACCCCAATACTGTTTGAGCGGTTAGATGCTAATGACTGCGCGATAGAATTAGGTCGATAACCCAATTGCTCCATTGCGCTTAATACTTTCTGTTTGGTCTTGTCGCTGACTTTGGTGTTGTTATTCATCACTCGCGACACAGTCGCAAGTGAAACACCCGCCAAGACAGATACATCATATATTGTTGCCATACATCCCTATTTAAGCTTTCCGTATTAGATAATCATTTAAGCGGCGATTAGCCTAACATGAACTATTTAGTATAATCACTAAAAAAACCTTTATTTGGCACTGAATTGTTTATTTTATGTGGCATTAAGGCGTTAAACCTTCAGCAATACGGATTTTATATTGATAATTGTATTTATCATTATCAAGAACCGATTAACGATTTTCAATATCTCGAAGTAGTTAATTAGTTAACTACTTCTTCTGGCATTATATTAGCTAGCTATTTAGTTATGGCTAAATGTACTCTTTCAACTTGTTGATTATCAAGAGTGTACCAGCGCATAACCACAGCCACGATAATTGAGCCAATAGCAGGGTATAAGGTAAATGAGATTAAAATACCCTGTTTAGTGGTTTCGGTTAATTCAACATCAGCTTGATAGCCATACATTGCCAGTAACCAACCCGCAGCAGCGCCGCCAATGGCCACCCCTAATTTGATGAAGAATATCACCGATGAATAAATCATCCCGGTAATTCTTACCCCAGTTTTGAATTGACCATAATCAACCGCATCAGCCATTTTGGCCCACAGTAGTGGGGTCCCCATATTAAAGGTAAAGCCCCATAGGATATAAAGCGCAAAGGCGAGTTCCACTTGCTCACTTGAGACAAAATACGCGGCGACACACAAAATGGCGGCAATGATTTGAATGGTGATATAGGCTTTTACTTTACACACTCTTTTCGCCAGTGGTTGCGCCAAAATACAGCCGAAAATATTACCAATCATGCCTAAGGTAATAAACCAGGTGATCATGTCAGGTAAGTTGAGGTAATACTTAACGTAATAAATAGCTAAACTGGTTTTTAAAACCATGCCAGATAATAAGCAAATTGCCGCCACAGAAAGCACGCGCCATTGGTCATTTTTTAACAGGTTTTTGAAATCTGCTTTAAACGTAGAATTTTGATCTTGCGGAGGATGTAAGCGCTCTTTAGTGCCGACAAAGCACAGTAAGAACATGATCACCCCTAAAAAGCTCATGGCGGCAATGGTCAGCTGATAACCCTTGGCTTGATCGCCTTGGCCGAAAAACTCCACTAATGGTAGCGTCAATCCTGACACCATTAAGCCGCCTAGCATGGCAAAAACAAAACGATAAGATTGTACTGACACACGCTCTTTAGGATCGGCAGTTAACACTCCGCCTAAAGCGCAGTAGGGGATATTAATGGCGGTGTAGACCATCATTAACGCAGTGTAAGTGATGAAGGCATAGATCATTTTACCTTCTTCAGCTAAATCAGGGGTGGTAAACGCTAGCACACTGATTAAGCCAAAGGGCAGTGCAAACCATAATAGATAAGGTCTAAATTTGCCCCAGCGGGTATGGGTTCTGTCGGTTAAGGCGCCCATCAAAGGGTCAGTAATCGCATCGATAACCCTAACCGCAAGGAACATGGTGCCGACAAAGGCCGGTGAAATGCCAAAAATATCAGTATAGAAAAAAGTTAAAAATAGCATTACTGTTTGAAACACAATATTGCTGGCGGTATCACCTAATCCATAGGCTATTTTTTCTTTAACGCTAATCATGCGAACCTCTTCCGGGTCATTATTATGGTTATGCTGTCTTTAGTCATCGGCTTTAAATATTGTTCTAGTTAACTTAGATGAGGTTTAAAGTTAACCCACAGTTATTATTGACGTTGACTGATAAAGTCTCGATAAGCTAAGCCACTTCTTTTAATGGTGCGCTGCTGAGTTTGATAATCAACATACACGATTCCAAAGCGTTTTAAATAGCCTTCTGCCCACTCAAAATTATCCATTAAACTCCAAGCGAAATAACCGACGACATTAACGCCTTGGTTGATAGCATCATTCACCGCATTTAAATGAGCTTGGTAATACTCAAGGCGATCTAAATCATCAACTTGGTTATTAACTAGTTTATCGTCCATGGCAGCGCCGTTTTCGGTGATGTACACAGGCGGTAATGTATAGGTGTTATTTAAACTCGTAAGCAGATCAGTAAATGCACTTGGGTAAATCTCCCAACCGATATCGGTTTTAGGGGCATCTTTCATATCAACTTGAAAAAACTCATTGTTATCGCAGGCGCTATAGACTGCGCGGGTATAAAAGTTAATCCCTAAAAAGTCCAGTGGCTGGTTAATGATCTCCATGTCACCGGCTTGAATGTCAGGTTTATCGGCCTCAGCAAAATCATGAATAATTGCAGGGTATTCGCCATCCATTATTGGCTTCATATACCACTGGTTAAAATAATCATCGGCGATTTGAGCGGCTTTTATATCGGCATCTGTTGCCGTTAATGGATAGCAAGGGGTGAAATTAAGCACGATACCGTTTAACGCATTAGGGCAATTTTTTTGAATGACCTTTAAAGCCAAGCCATGGGCCAGTAATAAATGGTGGGCTGATTGACGGCCAAATGCTTTGCTGGCAAGCCCCGGCGCATGTATGCCTACTTCATAACCAAGATACGAGCTACAAAAAGGCTCGTTTAAGGTGGCATAAGAATAGACTTTATCACCTAACGCTTGGGTGATTTTATCAGCGTAATCAGCAAATAAATACGCGGTTTGTCGGTTGAGCCAGCCACCTTGATCTTCAATATGCTGTGGTAAGTCCCAATGATACAAGGTGGCGTAGACCTTTATACCGCGGCTATTTAGCTCATCAATCAAATTGACATAAAAGTCGACACCTTGTTGATTGAGGCTACCATCTTGCTTAATGACTCGCGGCCAAGAAATTGATAATCGATAGGCATCAACGCCTAAAGATTCGATTAATTGCACATCATCTTTCCATAATGCCACATGCTCACAAGCTTGCTTTCCGTCTGAACCATCACGAATTTTACCGGCCGTTGCACAGAAGGTATCCCATATACATGGGAGGCGGCTATCAGCTGCCCCTTCAATTTGAAAAGAGGCGGTTGCCACCCCAAAAGTGAACTCTTTGGTGTGCATTTTAGAACTTGATGGTAAAGATATTTTCATATTTTTCATTCGCTTAATAAGTTGTTCGCGTGTTTAGAATTAACTGACTAAAGCGTGCGAGTCTCAGTGTGCTTAGCAGATTAAAATCCGATTTTTACTGCGAAAAATCGTTGACATTCGTTATCGGTATGTTAAAAATGAAAGCGCTTACATCGAGGTTAGTGATTAATTAACAAAAGGTCAATAATTGATTTACATAATCTTCAATGTGTCAATCAGTGAAAGCGTTAAGCTAATTGATAGCGATTTACCTAAAATAAATAACAATAAATGAGGAAAGGTTATGGCGAGTGCACCTTCAAATGGGGTTGCTGAACCAATCAATAGTGATATTGGCAGTGTTCATCAAACTGGAAATTTTCGTTTTGCGCTGGTGGCATTAACGTCATTATTTTTTATGTGGGGCTTTTTAACTTGCCTCAATGATATTCTCATTCCTTATCTGAAAGATATGTTCGAGCTTAACTACACCCAAGCCATGTTGGTGCAGTTTTGTTTCTTCGGCGCCTATTTTATTGTCTCAATTCCCGCAGGGCATCTGGTGGGTAAAATTGGTTATCAAAAAGGCATTGTTACCGGCTTAACGATTGCTTGTATCGGCTGTTTAATGTTTTACCCTTCAGCAAGTTATGCATCTTACTGGATGTTTTTAACTGCCTTTTTCGTGTTAGCGTCAGGCATTACCATTTTACAGGTTGCAGCCAACCCTTATGTGAGCGCTTTAGGCCCTGCTGAAACCGCCTCATCACGTTTAACCATGACTCAAGCCTTTAACTCGCTTGGTACTACAGTGGCGCCATTTTTTGGTAGTTGGTTAATTTTAAGTAGCTTAACTCACAATAGCGATCCAGCCGTTGAAGCAGTGCATCATGCCAGCACCGTTCAGGTGCCTTACTTGATGTTAGCGGGCGCCTTATGTGTGTTAGCAGTTATTTTTATGATTTTAAAATTGCCGGTTTTAGGTATTAAACCCGTCAACACCTCAGGGACAAGTAGCGGCAGTGCGTGGAAGTATCCTCATTTAGTTTTGGGAGCTGTGGGTATTTTTGTTTATGTCGGCGCAGAAGTGGGTATTGGCAGCTTTTTAATTAACTTTTTAACTCAGCCAGATATTGGCGGTTTTACTGAAGCTGAAGCGGCTAACTATATTGCTTACTATTTTGGCGGCGCTATGGTGGGACGCTTTATTGGCGCACTGGTAATGCAAAAAGTCTCTGCCGGTAAAGTGCTGGCCTTTAATGCCACTTGCGCCGTGTTATTGGTGGCCGTGGCCATGTTTGCAGAAGGCACCACGGCAATGTGGGCCTTGTTATTGGTAGGTTTATGTAACTCGATTATGTTCCCAACCATCTTTAGCTTAGCGCTACAAGATTTAAAGCAATATACCAGCCAAGGCTCAGGGGTGTTGTGTCTTGCTATTGTCGGCGGCGCGATAGTGCCATTACTGCAGGGCATTATGGCTGACAGCTTAGGTATTCAATTAGCATTTGCATTGCCGTTAATTTGTTATGCATTTATTGCTTATTACGGCTTAGTGGGCAGCAAGGCTAAACGACCACAAAGCGTTTGATTTTAGAACTGCCTAATTTGTATTAAAAAACTTATATAAAACTTACATAAAAAACGATTTTAAAAGGCGTGATTATGAGAACAGTAAACCCAATGAATACATTTAAGCGATTAACGCTACCAGCCCAAGTATTGGCGGTGTTGGTTGGTTTAAGTGCGTGTGGTCAAGATGAAGCCAAACCCGTAACGACAGAGTCTAACAGCGAAGTTACTAGCGCAGCGGAAACTGTGGCACAAGTTTCTATCACAAAAGAAACTTCGGCAACCAATATTGATATTTGGCCAACACTTGCTATTCCATTTGCTAAAGATGTTGCCCTTGAATCGCGTATCGATAAGCTGATGGCGACCATGACCTTAGAGCAAAAAGTCGCGCAAATGATCCAGCCTGAAATTCGCGATATTACTGTTGAAGATATGCGTAAATACGGTTTCGGCTCTTATTTAAACGGCGGCGGTGGTTACCCAAATAATGATAAACATGCCACGCCAGCAGATTGGATTGAGCTGGCAGAATCTATGTACCAAGCGTCGATGGATGACAGTCTCGATGGCATTGCCATTCCGACAATGTGGGGCACAGATGCGGTCCATGGCCACAACAATGTCATTGGCGCGACTTTATTCCCGCACAATATTGGTTTAGGCGCAGCCAATAACCCTGAGTTAATTAAGCAAATTGCCGCTATTACCGCTAAAGAAGTGATGGTAACGGGTATTGATTGGGTATTTGCCCCGACTGTGGCGGTTGTCAGGGATGACCGCTGGGGCCGAACTTATGAAGGTTATTCTGAAGACCCACAAATCGTAAAATCATACTCCCATTCAATTGTTGAAGGCCTGCAGGGCGCCGTTGGCGATGACTTCTTATCAGATCAACATGTTATTTCAACGGTGAAGCATTTCCTTGGCGATGGCGGCACAGAAAAAGGCATTGACCAAGGCGATAACCTAGCTACTGAGCAAGCGTTATTTGACATTCATGCCCAAGGCTATGTCGGCGGCTTAACTGCTGGTGCACAAACGGTTATGGCATCATTTAATAGTTGGCATGGCACCAAAATCCATGGCGATAAATATCTATTAAACGATGTATTAAAAGACAAAATGGGCTTTGATGGTTTTGTGGTTGGTGACTGGAATGGTCACGGACAAGTGGCAGGTTGTACCAATGAGTCTTGCGCGCAAGCGGTGAATGCAGGCTTAGATGTGTACATGGTACCAACCAGTGCTTGGAAGTCTTTGTATGAAAATACCATTGCCCAAGTCAAAGACGGCGTGATTGCCCAGTCACGTATCGATGATGCGGTGCGCCGTATTTTACGGGTAAAAATCCGCGCCGGTTTATTTGAAAAACCAAGCCCTGCGAATCGTGCCATTTCAGGTAAAACTGAGTTGATTGGCGCAAAAGCGCATCGCGACGTGGCCAGACAGGCAGTGCGTGAATCCTTAGTGTTGTTGAAAAACAATAATAACATTTTACCTATCGCGCCTAGTGCCAAAATCTTAGTGGCAGGTGATGCGGCAGATAACATCGGTAAGCAATCTGGTGGCTGGAGTATTACTTGGCAGGGCACAGATAACTTAAATGAAGACTTTCCCGGTGCCACTTCCATTTATGCTGGTATTGAGCAAACGGTTAAAGCTGCAGGCGGTCAAACTTGGTTAAGTGTTGATGGCACATTTGAGGCGGCGAATAAGCCCGATGTAGCGATTGTGGTATTTGGTGAAGAGCCTTATGCCGAAGGCAATGGTGATATTGATAACCTTGAATATCAGCGCGGCGATAAACGTGATTTAGCCTTACTAAAGTCGCTTAAAGCCCAAGGTATTCCTGTGGTAGCTGTGTTTATCAGTGGCCGCCCAATGTGGGTCAATGCTGAGTTAAATGCATCCGATGCGTTTGTAGCTGCTTGGCTTCCTGGTACTGAAGGTGACGGCGTGGCTCAAGTGTTATTGAGCCAAGCCAACGGCGAGGTTAATGAAAACTTTGCTGGTAAATTATCTTTCTCTTGGCCGACTCGCCCGCAGCAAACCAAAGTGAATGTGTTTGATAAAGACTACGCGCCTTTATTTAGCTATGGCTATGGTTTGCGCTATGGCGCTGACATGAAAGCTGAGGTGCCGAGTAATGTGGTTGCTAACACCTTATCTGAAGATAACTTTGCTACCGAGGATAAGCTTGAAGCATTACCATTATTTGAACGTGCGGTTAAAGCGCCTTGGCGCTTGATGATGGGCACAGAAACATCAATGGACACAGTGAGTAGCAGTATTCAGTCTAACGATGTGGTGACCCTGCGCACCTTTGATAAGCAAGTTCAAGAAGATGCTCGCTTAATTAGCTTTAATGGCTCTGGTTTAGGCTTTGTGGGCTTAATTAGTAACTTCCCGCGGGATTTACGCGCTTACTCGAATAGCAATGCCGCGCTGAGCGTAATGATTAAAACCGCAAGCAAACTTGAGCAGCCATTATTACTGGGTATGGCATGTGATAGAGATTGCCGTGCAGATGTAGATATTACCGAGCAGCTTAATAGCGTCGCCATTGATACTTGGCAAACCATCAGTGTTGATTTGCAATGTTTTAAAGAGCAGCAACTGGACTTTGGTAAAATAAATACACCGTTTTACCTGTCAACTATAGGTGCAGCAGAAGTGAGTTTTAGTGATTTAGTTATAGTGCCAAATGGCGCTGAACAAGCCACTATTTCATGTGCCACTAACGAATAGTCATCGTTAGCGGCAGTAGTATTCAAGTTTAAGTATTTATTAAACCTGAATGAGTTGACCCGCTAAGGTTCTCTTAGCGGGCATGTTAATCCACCAATGACGTTGAGCTTACAATTAAGTTTGTAGGGCATTTTGCTGGCATTTTTTAGATATTTTGCGATTTGGGGATCAAGAATGTTCAATAGAAAAATACCGTTAAATCTGACATCAAACCAGGCTTTTTCAGCTGCGAAAGTGATTAGTGCTGCGAGTTTAACTGCGCTGCTGCTAATAGGCTGCGGCTCAGAGAGTGAGACTGAAACTGAGCCTGAAGTTGAACAAGCGCCAGTAGACTCTGACTCTGATGCAGGCTCTAATTCAGATACTGATTCAGACACGGGTTCAGGGCAAGAAAACGCAAGCTGGTCATTGGTATGGAGTGATGAATTTGATGGCGCTGAGATTGATGCCACTAAATGGAATTTAGCCCATAACTGTTATGGCGGCGGCAACCAAGAATTACAATGTTATACCCAGCGCCCTGATAACAGCCAAGTGGTTGATGGTAAGTTAGTGATTACCGCTTTACGGGAGGACTTTAATGGCCCAGCGCTAGCATTGGGCGATCCTAATTACGATGCCAACGATACTTCAAAACAGCAGCCTTACACTTCGGCGCGGTTAGATTCGACCCATAAAGGCGATTGGAAATATGGCCGCTTTGAAATCAAAGCCAAAATGCCACAAGGTCAGGGCACTTGGCCGGCCATTTGGATGTTGCCCACTGACTGGGTTTATGGTCCTTGGGCAGGCTCTGGCGAAATCGATATTATGGAAGCGGTTAATCTGAAAGTGATCACCAATGGCGATGAGTCGCAGACACCTGAAAGCCGGATTCATGGCACTTTGCATTATGGTAAAGCCTGGCCAGGCAATGTCTATTCCGGCGCTGAGTACAGTTTGCCACAAGGCGCAAACCCTGCTGATGATTTTCATGTCTATGCCCTTGAATGGGAGCAAGATGAAATTCGCTGGTATGTGGATGGTGTGCATTATGCTACTCAGCGCTCAACGGCTTGGTACAGTCAATACACAGATGCTGATGGGTCATTACAACAAGCCCCTGAAGATGCACCTTACAATCAAGCATTTCATATGATCCTCAACTTTGCCGTAGGCGGTACTTGGGCGGGTAATGTCAACAACAGTGGGGTGGATGAGTCGGTCTTTCCACAAACCATGGAAGTAGATTATGTTCGCGTGTATGAATGCAGCGTCGCGCCAACAACAGGTAGTGGTTGTGCCACTATTGATGAAGCTGCAGAAGTGGTCGAAGGCCATCAGCCGCCAGCGATCACGACCCCCAGCACTGATATTGGCGCAGGGCCAGAATTTATCATGTTTGACGATGCACTAGCCCAAGGGTTAGCGCTTGATAGCTATAACCCCGATGGCAGTATTACCTTGCAGACGCTGACAGTCGCAGGTCGCGGTGAGGTGCTGCAAATGGATAAAGCCGGCGCGACGGGTAATGCTTATTTCTCTTACCCTCCCACAGCAGATTTGTCTCACTGGGCCAATAATGGCTATTTAGTTTTTGATATTAACCTGTTATCTATCGACGACAATGTCGAGCTGCTGGTTAAAATTGACAGTGGTTGGCCAAATGTCAGTGATATTAACGTCACACTGCCAGAGCTTAATACTTGGACTGAAGTCAAAATATCTATCGCAGCATTAGTCGCCAGTGGCAATCGATTCTCGCCCGGCAGCGTGGCTAACTTAGCTGCAGTAGTGAACCCATTTGTGATTGAAGCGCTAGGTGACATCAGCCTGCAAATTGATAATGTGCGCTATGAATATCAACTTACAGAAGTTGATGAACTGGTTATTTATGATGATGAAGTAAAAGCGCCATATAGCTTGGGGCATTATGCTGCATCGGGCGCGGTTGATATCACTGAGGTTGAGGCTGGTGGTGATTATGGCACTGTGACTCAATTTAGTTTTAATACCGATGAAGCCGTGGTGTATTACCAAAGCACAGGGTTAGCGCAAGATGTTAGCCAATTTAGCTTTGTTGAATTTGATCTCAATGTGCTGACAGATCCACGAAGTCAGCGTGAGTTTAATATCAAGGTCGATTGTGGTCATCCCTGTAGCTCAGGTGACTTTGCCATTACTACGCCCGATATCGCCACTTGGACCCATTATAAGTTAGCGCTTGCAGACCTTGTTAGCCATGCAGGCTCAAGTTTAGATTTAACCCAAGTTGATACCCCATTAGTGATTTTTCCGGCTTGGGGCAATCAAAATGGGGTGGTTATGCAAGTGGATAATGTGCAGCTAACTAAATAACATTGTTTTAAATCAGTTTGAATACGAATGCAGCTAAGCCATTGTGCCTTTTATGCAAAGGGCTCTTGGCTTACTATCTGTAAATGATGTTGCATATTAGTAGCAAAAATCAACTTACAGACCTGCCAGAGCTATGTTGATATTTATGGTGCTGAAAAGTTAACTAACATTGTTATTTCTAAGACAAACTAAATAGTTATAAATCATCTTGCGAGCAACTGGCATAATAGCGCTAAGTGATTTGAGTTAACCGCAGGTTAACGTATTCATAAGGATGAACCTTGAAGGTATTTAGTTTTTCAACGGCAGATGATTTAACCCAGCAGCTGTTTACCCAGCAACATCTGACCCAAGTGGTTGAGATTGCCAAGTTAGCTGGTGATGCAATTATGCAAGTGTATGCAGACACCGACTTGCAAGTAACGCAAAAACAAGATGATAGCCCAGTGACCGCTGCGGATATTGCCAGTCATAATGTGATTGTTAACGCATTAGCTCAGCAATTTGCTGGCATTAAGATCATGAGCGAAGAAGCCGCTGATATCCCATGGTTAGAACGTAAACAATGGCAAAGCTATTGGTTAATTGACCCACTAGATGGCACCAAAGAGTTTATTAAGCGCAACGGTGAATTTACCGTCAATATCGCCTTAGTTCATCAAGGCCGCGCCATTGTTGGAGTGGTATATGCGCCAGTATTAAACAAATGTTATTCCGCCATTGTGGGTCAAGGCGCATGGCTTGAGCACCAAGGGCAACAGCAGTTGTTAAATATAACAACGCAAGCGGTTCGAGAAGTGCCTGTTGTTGTAGGCAGTCGCTCCCATATAAGCCCTGGGCTTGAGCAGTACCTTCAAGATGTGGGCGAGCACCAAATGCAAAGCGTTGGTAGCTCCTTAAAGTTTTGTATGGTGGCAGAAGGCATCGCCGATGTGTACCCAAGACTGGGATTAACCAGTGAGTGGGATACTGCAGCAGCGCAAGCGGTAGTTGAAGGCGCAGGAGGTAAGGTGGTGCGATACCCTGAGCTTACGCCCCTTGATTACAACCAAAAAGAAAATATTTTAAATCCGTATTTTATTGCGGCGTCACCAGCATGGTTTGCAAGGTAGCTATATAAACGAGTATTCGCAAAAGCGTCTAACTTTAAACTGGTAGCCTTTTATTAGCTCAATAATAGCTATTGCTACAAGCTCATGTTGGTGAATAACAGATTCTAACGATATGGAGAGAGTTACTATGATGCGCATGGGTATTGACCTTGGCGGGACAAAGATTGAAGTGGTGGCGCTAGCCCAAGATAGTTCAGAGCTATTTCGTAAACGTATTCCAACACCCAAAAACTACCCTGAAACCCTTGATGCCATAGTAGGTTTAGTTAATGATGCTGAAGCCGAAACTAAGCAAACAGGCAGTGTGGGTGTGGGTATTCCTGGGGTGGTATCACCATTAACGGGCTTGGTTAAAAATTCCAACTCAACTTGGATTAATGGCCATCCACTTGATAAAGATTTAAGTGCTCGTCTTGATAGAGAAGTGCGGGTGGCAAACGATGCCAACTGTTTTGCAGTATCAGAAGCCGTTGATGGCGCAGCCGCAGGCAAAGGCGTGGTTTTTGGGGTGATTATTGGTACTGGTTGCGGTGGCGGTTTAGCGATAAATGGTAAAGTTCATGGCGGCGGAAATGGCATTGGTGGTGAATGGGGTCATAATCCATTGCCGTGGATGACTTCGGATGAATTTAATTCTACATCGTGTTTTTGTGGCAATAAAGATTGCATCGAGACCTTTATTTCAGGCACAGGCTTTGTACGTGATTTCCGCCGTGCTGGTGGTGAAGCTGACAGTGGTATTCAAATTTCGCAAATGATGGCAGAAGGCCATCCGTTAGCGACCCAAGCGTTTGTGCGCTTTATCGATCGTTTAGCGCGCTCATTGGCACACTTGATTAATATGCTCGACCCTGATGTGATTGTTTTAGGTGGCGGCGTGTCTAATATTGATGCGATATACACTGAATTGCCAAAAGTATTACCTAAGTATGTGGTTGGCCGCGAATGTGACACCTTGGTGGTTAAAAACGAATATGGCGCATCATCTGGGGTGCGCGGCGCAGCATGGCTGTGGGGTAAAAACGACCACTAGGTCGATGAGTTAAGCCTTGAGTATAACAACGGCGCTATCAGCGCCGTTTTTTTTTTCAAATCGAGCGTGAGGACGTTAAACCTCATCTGGCTCACTAATACGTTCGCGGCGCTCTTGTTCTTCTTCAAAGGCCGCTTGGATTTCTTCTAGCACTGAATTGACATCTGCAGCGCTGGTATCCTCTTCAAACTCACCGCTAAGCTCGGTATCAGGCAGTAAGTCGCCTTTCTCGTATAAGCTCCACATTTCCTTAGCGTACTTGGTTAAAGCAAGCTCAGGTGCAAACTGCGAGTAATAGCGAGTCATATTGTTAACGTCACGTTCTAGCATGACTTTGGCATTATTATTGGCTGAGGCATCGACCGCTTGAGGCAGATCGATAATCACAGGACCATGGTCATCTTGCAGTACGTTAAATTCTGATAAGTCACCATGGACGATGCCGGCACATAACATACGAGTGACATAGCCCATCATGGTGGCGTGATCTTGTAGCGCTTGCTGTGCGCTTAACACAATATCATTTAAACGCGGAGCCACATCACCTTGACCATCAGTGATCAGTTCCATCAGCAACACGCCCTCAAAGCAGCCATAAGGAATGGGCACACGAATAGCGGCATCTGCACACTTATACAGGGCATCGACTTCGGCATTTTGCCAGGCATTTTCTTGCTGCTCACGGCCGTAGCTGGAGCCTTTTTCCATTGCTCGGCTGCGACGGCTATTGCGACTTTTTCTGCCTTCTTGATATTGCGCTGCTTTTTTAAAGCTACGCTTATTTGCCTCTTTGTACACTTTCGCACAGCGGATTTCATTACCGCTACGGACCATGTAAACGGTGGCTTCTTTGCCACTCATTAATTGGCTAATGACTTCGTCAATCAGGCCATCATTGAGCAGGGGTTGTATTCGTTTAGGAGTTTTCATGGCGCCGTTATACCTTACTTAGGCAAAGGATGGTAGCGATTGGCTGAGTTAATGTCATATTATTGCAGCTTGATGACGGCTAGCGGTTACTTTGGTACTCACTAAAGCAAATTTTAATCGCGTTAAATGATAAGATAGCCTGCAATTATCCAGTGTTTTAAATGGTTTGGATTTTGTTAATGGCCATAAATAGGAGTCAACAGGTGAAGATAAATTTTCAAACATCGAGGCTGCTAATAAAGGAAATATCTTCTGATATGACCTTGTCAGATCCAGCATCAGAATTAACATCAGAGTCATCAGCATTCTTGATACAGCTTATGGCGTTGTTGACACCTGCAGTGGTTAACCATCTTCCTGCTAATTTCCAGCAGCTAAACTCACTAGCGGCCGCCGAGCACTGGCTTGATGAAATGCTAACTCAAAGCCGTGTATGTCGGGTTGATGCGACTGATACAGGCTTAATGATGGGACTCGTCTTTATGTATATTGCAGATGATCAAACTGCCCATATCGGCTATTTACTGGGTGAACAGTATTGGAAAAAAGGTTATGGAAGCGAGTTACTCACAGGAGTGATTGAATTTGCCCGCGATCAACTTCAATGGCGCAAATTAATCGCTGGGGTAGACATAAACAACCAAGCATCAACTAAGTTACTTTTAAAGCTGGGCTTTACCCAGCAAGCCATTACAGAGCAGAGCGTGATTTTTTATGAGTATTTGCTAGATAGCTAAGCGAAATTTAACTGTACTAACTCTCTCTTGAAAAGCGCAAAATATGGCCTTTAAATTTTTGTTCTAAATAATCAGTGTGAATGGGTTTTATATGATTATGACTAAAGCCATATTCATCCATTTTGTTGGTCAGTTTGTTTTTTCGGCCTCGACCGGGATCGACGATAATGATTTCGCATTGGCGGTTGGCATGGCTTTGAATAAAGTATGCCAGCAGGGCAATATGTTCATCTTCATACAATAAATCACTGCCGATGATTAAATCAAACTGGCCTAAATCACTGTTGTCATCGGCCCAGTCTACACGTTCAAAGTTTATCGATTTGTCGTTATTTAACTGGGTATTTCTTAACAGAAATCCTTCAACCTCAGGGTGGTAATCGGTGGCGGTAATATCATCGGCTCTTTGGTTTAACAGTAAGCTTGAAAGGGCTATCCCACAACCAATTTCTAATATTCGTTTACCTTGTGTTTGATAATCGAGCATGTGGTTTGCCAGTACCATACTGGAAGGCCAGACCACCCCAAAAATGGGCCATAGCGCCGAAGAAATACCTAAGTCTTTAGCTGTGTCGTTATCGTCACTAAATTGCTGTTTATCTCGAAGGGTACATAAGTGAATATCGTTGTCACCAATTTCAATGGTGTGATAGCGAACGCGTACAGGGGTCGTCATTATTTGTCCTAGTTGGGGTAGCTAAAGCTAAGCCAAATATCTACAAAAATATAAATGACGAAACAATTTAATAACCACACTATAGTAATTTTCGATTAGCGCAAAGGATATAATCAGTTAATTAGAATAAAATATTGCAGCGCTGTGGTTACAATGATTATCTTATAATTGATTTAAATAAACTGGAGCTATTATGAAAGGACTCATCACAGCTGCGTTACTCTCTTTTGCATCGTCAGATTGCGTAGTTGCGCCGCAAGATTCGCTCGCTTTAGCCCCTGCGCAGCGCCAACAACTTAAGCATATTGTTGTAAATAACGCATTTGTATCTGGCTGTGTTACCGAGCAATTAACTGATATCACCGAAAAGATGTGTCCAAAGGACGACGCTTACTGTTGTGACAGTGAAATTGACAGTGAAATTGCAATTAAAAGTCACGAGAGTATTGAGCTCACTTACCAGCAATGGGTGAACATTTACCTGCATTGTATGGTGAAGTAGGGAGACTGCGGATAATCCC
Organism: Shewanella sp. UCD-KL21; assembly: GCF_001957135.1. Classification (GTDB taxonomy): domain Bacteria; phylum Pseudomonadota; class Gammaproteobacteria; order Enterobacterales; family Shewanellaceae; genus Shewanella. The sequence goes on from NZ_MPHK01000008.1 coordinate 27,367, forward strand.
AAACCAAGGCTCTTATTTGCAAAAGCGTGCAGGGTGTTATTCATTTCCATGTGGATGTACATTAAAGTCTGAAACTAGACAATAAAGATTGAAACTAAGGCAACAAAGTTCGAAACGTCATGAGTCGTTTAGGTTAGTAAAACTCACAAGGCAAACTTCTCTAACGATTTTGTGACCCAAAGCTAGTTTGCCAGTTTGAACAAATCAAAGTCGTGGTGCTTATCTAATATTAGTTTTAGACATATGGATTTCACACTGCATTTCCAAACTCCGTTTGGATTAACATCGTGGGTTTTCCACCCACACCCGGCCAAAAGGGTATCAACAGCAATACCCTCTATATTCCTTGTTAAAGAATTAGGCCCTGCCACCCCTAACGAAAAATGCAGAAAAGCGCATGATTTTCGATGGTGATTGATCCAGCTTTTAACTTCGTTTGTATCCGTCTTCGGTCATTGTCGAAAAGCCCTAACGCTTCTGATAGGCCATCCGTGGCCTAACGAAAGCTAGCTTGGCATCCATGCCAAGCTCACGGTCTTTTCTCGATGACCTCAATTCAAATTGAGCCTTTTAGACTTTTACTTTCTTAGATTTATAGATTGTCTAGCTTTTGATATTTGGCTTTTACTTGTTGCAATATATAAGGCTAAATCGAAGGGATGAAAATTCCGGTGTAGATGCGTTCAAGACCTTCGAAAACAGGGACGTTTTCGCAGAGCCCACAGGGATGTGTTCACGGCGTGTCTTGGATGCATCTGCACATAAGGTCGCTCTTTCACATCCATGTGATCACGACATTCGTATATCCTATACAGCACCTGCGGCAGGCAATTGGTTGGATTGAAGTCATGGCCTACTGTAACTCAGCCAATTTAAATGAAGTGTAAAGTTAGTGGTCGTAACACATTTATGCCCCAAATCTAGATTGCCATTTTGAACAAATCAAAGTCGTGGCGCTTCGCCCACACCAAACCAAAAGGGTATCAACAGCAATACCCTCTATATTCCTTGTTAAAGAATTAGGCCCTGCCGCCCCTAACGAAAAATGCTGAAAAGCGCATAATTTTCGATGGGGATCGATCCAGCTTTTAACTTCGTATGTCGCTAACTTCGGCCCCTGTTTATTATAAAGAGTGAAAATGCTAACGCTTCCGATGGTGCATCCATGCACCGCGAAAGCTAGCCTGACGTCCTGTCAGGCTCACGCTATTTTCTTCAACGTCCTCAATTCAAATTGAGCCTTTTAGCAGATTAGATTCTTGGTCTTTTTAGCTTTATTTTAATTGTCACAAATACAGTCAAATCGAAGATATGAAAATTCCGGTGTAAGCGCGGCTGTGACCGTCCATGACATGGACGTCATGGCCGAGCTTTCAGGGATGAACTTGCAGCGTGTCACAGTCGTGCTTGCACATAAGCCTGCGGCAGGCAATGGGTTAGATTGAAGTCATGGCCTGCTGTAACTGAGCCAATTTAAATGAAGTATAAAGTTAGTGCTCGTAACACATTTATGCCCCATAACGAGCTAGCAAGAGTAACTCTTGTGGCGGAGAACAGAAATATCCCCTTATATTTTCTAATGTATTGCGCACTATATCTGACTTTGAAGTACTAGATAGATATACAGTTATAATTGTACGCAGATGAATTGTGAGTATAGTGAGCAAAAAATCGGGTGATTTATGCTCGATAAACTTCTAGTTTTTTGATAAGTTGTTGAATATAAAGTTATTGATAAAAGGTTGTAGAGACCTCTACATCAAAGCGCTCACTTTTGCGGGCTTGATATTAATAAAACAGGTCTTACATTTTCATTGTATCTTTACTAAACAGTCGCTTGGCTTGGTATCGTTGCTACTAAGTTGAATTTTAACAGGAACATTATCGAGCAACTATATAATAAGCTGTTATATTTCGATGTTAAATTTTCGAAACCGACTAGGTTTTTCTTACTTTTCGATACCTAAATACATATTAAAAATTAAGGAATATTACTATGTGGGAACTTGTTTCATTTATGTTGGCTATGGGTGTGTTCATGCTTATCTTAAATTACTGGATGGAGCCCAAGAAGCTAATTGAAGATATTAGGTCTTTAAAAGGTTCAAGCTCAAAAGTTGAGGAGCTTGAAATTAGAGTTGAAGAATTGGAGAGGCTTGTTAAATCCCTTAGTCAAAAGTAGCTTCTCAATATAACAAGCGCTTAAGGTTTCAAGATACTTTTTCTAATCTCTCATCGTCAAGCTAGGACTTAACTCCTAGCTCATTTCTGTCCAAAAATGAATTTCGGTCTTTATTGTCTCGTTTGTTCGCTGTGGCGTCATGCGGTAAAGCAAAAATTTAAATCTTTATTGTGTTTTGCGGCCTTACTGAGTTACAAGTTAATGCAGTTTTAAGTCGATAAAAGTTTCAAACTTTAATGTAAGGCGACATCCCTTAAGCCAACACGCTGGCTTAATTGCAGCTTACTTGCACTTCAAATAGTAATCTTGGCTGCGACAAGTTAAAATATCGTTTCATTTAAAACTGGGTATCTCGATGTTTTGGCTTAAAAAAATCTTATCTCAATTGGTTATGCCTATTCCGCTGACGTTATTATTGCTGCTAATAGCGATATTGATGTGCCGCAGCCAATCACAGCGACTTAAAACCTTAGGGCAAAGCGGCTTAATTGCGGCTTTTGCTATTTTACTGTTACTGAGTAATTCGCAATTTAGTGCAGGGTTAGCAGCCAGTTTAGAGTCCCAACACCCAGTGAATAACTCCCCGTTAACCCAAGTTTATCAATCGGGTGCAGTCCCTAATGCGCAGCAAGCCTGTTATGTGATGGTGCTGGGTTCGGGGCATACTGAAAATGCTCATCGAACTGCAGTGCAGCAGTTATCATCGACAGCATTAGCAAGATTATCTGAGGGCGTTAGGCAGCTAAAACTTGCAGATAATCGTTGCCAGTTGGTGGTCAGTGGTTGGAGTGGCGGCTTAACGCCAACCCCCCATGCTGAAATTATGCAGCAAGCGGCCATTGAGTTGGGCGTACCAACAAGGCAAATAGTGACCTTTCCTGATGCGCTAGATACCATTGAAGAAGCTAAATCTATGGCTGAGTTAATTGCCAATAAGCCTTTTATATTGGTCACCTCAGCGACCCATATGCCGCGATCAATAAAGATTTTTACCACACTTGATTTAACCCCCATCGCCGCGCCGACTAATTTTATCAGCTCGCCGGGTTATTGGTGGCGCTTTAGTGCTGAAAATCTGTATATATCCCAACGTGCAATTCACGAATATGTGGGCATGTTATGGCTAACCGTAAAAGGATTATTAACCGATGTCTGAACCCAGCCAACATGAGCGCTCAGAGCCATTATTTATCGCGCCGCACAATAAGCGGAACGGCATCAGTTTGACCATTGCTGGTGGCATAGCGGTATTTATCAGCTTGATACTATTTATCAACAGCAAAAGCTTATTTGGTGTCGGAATGGTGTTTTTTGCCGTTGGCAGTGTTGGGCTGGTACTCGGGGTTGCCAAAATGAATCAGCCCAAGGCCAGTTTTAAATTATCTGCAGTGGGGTTTGATTATTATCATGGCCGCGGCACAGTGCACGTAGCTTGGGATAATGTGCAGCGTATTGATGTATCACGGGTGACCCAAAACCTTGAGTTAATTGAACTGCCGTATATTGGCATTAAACTCAAACACATTAGTCCGATTTTAGATTGTATCTCCCCAAGGTTAGCCACTGGGTTATTGACTGAGCAGCGGCCGTTACTTATGACAGCCGCGACTCAAGATGAAGACTTACAAAGCCTTGAAACCTATGTCGGCGCTGAATTTACCCCACTAGTGGTTAATGGTGAGCGATATCGCGGTGTATTAGCCATGTTTGGCCATCGCTGCCAAACCCTAGATTCTCAACTAGGGTTTCACCTGTATTTATCTATTGATAGCCTAGATAGAGCGCCAACAGAGTTTGTCAGCTTACTGCGCCAATGGCAGCAGCAATCTATTAAACCCTAGATTCTCAACTAGGGTTTCACCTGTATTTATCTATTGATAGCTTAGATAGAGCGCCAACAGAATTTGTCAGCTTACTGCGACAATGGCGGTAGCAATCTATAAACCCTAAAGCGACTATTTGCAGATATTGCGAAATATATAGCCAAAGCGCTAATTAAAAGTGCCAATCAACAGTGTGAGTCAACAGTGCTTACAAAAAGAGATGTGTTTAATTATTGAATAATAATTGATTAAACGAATGCCAAACGTCGATGTTTGGCATTCGTTTTAGGTATTCGGGAAGGATTAGCTAAGAGTTGAAATTAACTATGCCGATACAGCGGCGGTGAGTTGAGGATTTTCTTTGTCAGTTTCAACAGTGGAAACCAATTTTTCATTATTTTCTAATGCTTTGCTTTGTTTATCGTAAGCTTTTCGATAGCCAAGGAACTGGCCGTTATCTAAAATTTCCATACGCTTACTGTACACTTCACCATCAAAAGTTCCAGTATTGGTAATGGTGAGTTTTTCGCAATTAATATGACCAGTCATTAAGCCAGAAACGGTCGCTTCAACACAAACAACACCACCGGTGACAACCCCAGTAGCTTCAACAGTAATGTTACCAGAAGCGCGAATTTCGCCATCAACTTTCCCTGCAATAAGTACGTCGCCGTTAACTTTGATATTTCCACTTAATTCACAATCATTGGCAATAAAACTCAGGTTACTTGTGGGACTTTTTTTACTAAACATATTCGCTCTCTTTTACATTTTTACCGTAATTACCAAGATAATTATGCGGTTAAATTTATTTTGTTGTTAGTATTTAACATTTAATATAGCGACAATTAATCGCAAAAAAAACAATTAAATTTTGACTATTAAGACTTTTTTGACTACCCCGACTTTTTAACACAGCTTTTTGATACAGCTTAGCTAAAACAGCATTAATCGGTAACATTAAGCTCAATGACACTGATAGAAGCCGATGGGCAGGGGGCTACACAAGCGCCGCAGCCGGTACAAGCCTCAATATCAATCATAGGTTTAGGTACTTGGCCAATGGCCATTTTAAAGCTAATCGCAGCGGGATCGCAGGCATCTTTACAACTTTGACACCATACACCTTGATAGGTTAAACAGCTGTCATTGACACTGGCTTTTATGTCCCAAGGCGTGAGTTGAGAAAGATCAAAAATGGGCTCTTTGCATACGGTGGCGCATTGCTGACAGAATGTGCACTCGTTGTTTGTGAATGATATTTCAGGAAACCCCCCATCACCTTTAATAAGTACGTTAGTCTCGCAGGCATCGATGCAGGCATTACAGCGACTACATTCGTCAGTGAACTCAATATCAGACTTAACCCAAGGAGGTCTTTGGGCATCAAGTTTACGTCTGCGAAACAGGTTTCTGCGGCTGTGATTGACTGACTGACTCATACTTCTTCCACTATTTGGGACTAACAATAACAAGGCTAACATTAATGAGGTTAACTGTCATAAGGACTGACATTGATGAAGCTGCGACTAGCCCGTATATATCGACTTAGTTTCGATAGCCGTTAGGGTTTTTAGACTGCCAATGCCAACTCGATTCAATCATGGTTTCAAGGGACAGCTCCGCGTGCCAATCTAATGCCGTTTTCGCGTGAGAAACGTCGGCAAAGTATGCCGCAAGATCGCCATCTCTACGAGCACTGAAGCGATAAGGAATGGCTTTACCGGTTATTTGCTCAAAGGTATTAATAATTTCGATAACGCTGTAACCACGGCCAGTGCCCAAATTGTAGGTGGCAATAGCAGAATTACTGCTGAGCTTAGCTAATGCTTTAAGGTGGCCTTGGGCTAAATCAACCACATGGATGTAATCTCGCACGCCTGTGCCGTCAGGAGTAAGATAATCATTACCAAAAACCTGTAACTCTTTCAGCTTGCCCACAGCGACTTGGCAAATATAAGCCATAAGGTTATTCGGAATGTCACAAGGGTCTTCACCGATCAGTCCGCTTGGGTGGGCACCCACAGGGTTGAAGTAGCGTAAAATAGTGATATCCCATTGATTATCAGCAGTATGTAAGTCAGCCAATAGTTGTTCTACCATCAGTTTTGACTGCCCATAAGGGGTCGTGGCTCCAGTTGAATCGGTTTCTTTAATAGGCAGTCCATCGGGGACGCCGTACACAGTGGCTGAAGAGCTAAAAACTAACTTTTTCACCTGATGTTCCGCCATGACTTGGCACAAAATTATTGTGCCGGTGACATTGGTTTCATAATACTGCAATGGCTTACACACTGAATCTGCTTCTGCTTTTAAACCAGCCAAATGAATCACTGCTTCAATGGCATGATCAGTAAATATTTTATGTAATAGCGCTTTATTTAGCACACTACCTTGATAAAAAATGCAGCTTTTAGCGGTGATTTTTTCAATGCGCGATAAGGCGATGACATTGGCGTTGGATAAATTGTCGACGATGATAACCTGCTGATTAGCATTTAACAGCTCAACAACCGTGTGGCTTCCTATATATCCGGCTCCGCCAGTGACTAAAATTGCCATGAAATGTCCTTATCAGTGGTAGAACTAAAATTGAATGCAAAGATGACCGCCTGCTTAAAAGTTTAAGTATAACGTCAAACTAAAGCGAGTTAATTGCTTGGATTTTATTGCACTTAAGTTATCAAGCGCATTAAAACGGTTATTTAGCTTTAATCTGTTGAAAGCTTAAAAGTGCTATCTATTAACTTAAAACGCCATAGGGAGATGAAATGTTGACTACTTTGTCATTTAAAGTATGCAGTTTATATGATTGATTTTATTAAGTTAAGTTTAACATAAATTGCTAATGTAGCGTTTTGTTTACGAATTGTACTGTCACATCACTGAAGAATAAAACCCCAAGCAGTTAACAAAATGTGATCCTTAGCACACTATGAAGGGAGTGAAGTTTACGTAAAGTGGCACTTATGAGCAAAGCAACAAATTACACCGCAAAGATCCCTGATAGTCAGGGCTATATTCAATATACTGATGAAGAGCATGACATTTGGCATCAGTTATATCAGCGCCAAGTGAACAATATGCCAGGCAGAGCTTGCGAGGCATATATGCATGGCCTTGATGCTTTAGCTATGCCCACGAATCGGGTCCCGCAATTAAAAGAAATCGATAAGGTATTACTCGCATCTACAGGCTGGAAAACTTCAGGTGTACCGGCACTCATTTCATTCGGTAAATTTTTTGAATTGTTGGCCAATAAGCAGTTTCCAGTGGCGACCTTTATTCGCTCAAAAGAAGAATTCGATTACCTGCAAGAGCCTGATATTTTTCATGAAATATTTGGCCATTGCCCGTTATTGACCAATCCGTCATTTGCACATTTTTCGCATATTTATGGCCAATTAGGTTTGGCGGCATCTAAAGAAGAACGGGTGTTTTTAGCGAGATTATATTGGTTTACGGTCGAGTTTGGTTTAATGAAAGCCAAGGATGATCAACTTAATATCTATGGTGGCGGTATATTAAGCTCGCCGGGTGAAACCTTATACGCATTAAGTGATAAACCAGAGCGTAAGCCTTTTGAGCTACTGGATGTGCTGAGAACCCCATATCGAATAGATATTATGCAGCCGATTTATTACGTTATCGACAATATCGACTTTTTAGATGAAATCACTCGAATGGATATTATGGCTGAAGTCACGAAAGCACGGCAGCTAGGTTTGTTTGCGGCTAAATTTGCCCCAAAACCCAGACCAATAGCCGTTTAGGGACTCGTTAAAATTAGTCATTCATTTATACATTAATAATATAAACGCTAGAGTAAACTAGTGTGATGATACAGGAGCTGTTATGTCAGATTTATCCGAACTAAAATGTGAGGCTTGCCAAATAGATGCCCCAAAAGTAACCGAGCAAGAGCTAGTTGAATTTAGTCAAATGGTACCCCAGTGGACCGTTGAAAACCGTGATGGTATTAATCAATTAGAGCGAGTTTTTAAGTTTAAAAACTTCAAACTGGCGATGGAATTTACTAATAAACTCGCTGACGTTGCTGAAGCTGATTTTCACCATCCAGGCATTTTAACTGAATGGGGCAAAGTGACAGTGACTTGGTGGTCACATTCCATTAAAGGTCTTCACAAGAATGATTTCATTATGGCGGCGAAAACCAACCAGTTAATTAACTAAAATCTTAGTTAATCATATCAGCAGGTTACGTTAACGTAACCTGCTTTAGTACGTCCTCTGTTACAATTATGCTGTAAACAACACTTGCCACGCGCTCGATAACCTTTTAACGTATCGCTCACAAATTAAGAAGGGCACCCTGACATGGTCAGAATCGAGTCCTCGGATATTCCAGAAAACAATATAATAGGGAATAGTTGTTTATGCGTTTGGAAGTCAGTTGTTTAGATCGTATCGGCCTTGCGAAAGATATTCTAGAAGTGTTAGAAAACTATGGCATTAATTTAATTGCAATTGATGCCAGCAATAGAGGCTTTTTGTACCTACAGTTTGCCGAAATTGGCTTTGAAACCTTAAGTGAATTAATGCCTTTAATTCGCAAAGTAGAAAGCGTCCATGATGTTCGTACCGTATCGTTTATGCCCTCTGAGCAAGAACATTACGCGCTCAAAACCTTATTACAAACCCTGCCAGACTCCGTTTTTTCAATTAATGCTAAAGGGCGCATTCGTATTGTTAATGAATCCGCGTTATTAACCCTTAATATGCAAGAGCATGAAGTCATTGATGAATCGCTTAATCATTGGGTGCAAGGATTTAACTTTTCTCGCTGGCTAACTGAAGCCCCAGTATTAGCGCAAGCCACTCGGGTGCAAATTGGCAGTAATGAATATTTAGCCGAAATGCTGCCTATCTATTTACCTGATGAAAACAATGCCAGTATTTTAGCGGGCGCAGTGGTATCACTTAAATCACCAGCCCGTGTCGGTAAGCAATTTAATGCGCTGCAAAATCAAACCACAGGCTTTGATAATGTGTTGGCCGTTAGCGATAAAATGAAAGATGTGCTTAAACAAGCTAAGCGCATGGCGCAACTTGACGCACCGTTATTAATTACCGGCGAGACAGGCACTGGTAAAGAATTAATGGCCAAAGCCAGCCATGATGCCAGTATGCGCCGAGAGCACGCCTTTATTGCCATTAACTGCGCTGCATTACCCGATAGCGTGGCAGAAGAAGAATTGTTTGGCTTTGTGTCAAATGGCCAAGTGGTAAAACGTGGCTTATTTGAAGAGGCCAAAGGCGGCACGGTTTTCTTAGATGAAATTGCCGAAATGTCAAAAGCGGCCCAAGTAAAACTATTGCGTTTACTGCAAGATGGCACTTTTAGACGCATTGGCGGCGATGAAGAAGTGCGCGCCGATGTACGTATCATTTGTTCTACCCAAAAGAACTTAGCTGAGCTGTGCCAATCAGGTGAATTTAGAGAAGACCTTTATTACCGCATTCATGTACTCAGTTATCACATGCCGTCGCTACGAGAGCGTAAAGTGGATGTTATTCCGCTTACTGAAATGTTTTTAGAGCATTATAGTCAGCAGTTATCGAGTCCATTACGACGTATTTCAGCATCATGTCGGGACTACTTGTTCACCTATGCGTGGCCAGGTAATGTGCGTCAGCTTAAAAACGCTATTTTTAGAGCGGTATCGATGTGGGATGGCTCAGCAGAACTGACCGTTGAGCAACTTAAGTTACCTTCTTATGCTGAAGGCTTTGGTTACTTTGATGAAGAGTTTGAAGGCAGCTTAGATCAAGCAATGAAAGAATATGAGGCGAGCTTATTAAGGCGTTTATATCCAGCTTATCCAAGTACCCGTCAATTAGCTAAAAAGCTGGGGGTTTCTCACACAGCTATTGCTAACAAGCTTCGCGACTACAAGATATCTAAAAAACGCTAATTAATCGTAACTGTTATTTTTAGTGTAACGATTTCATGCCATCAAAATGTCAGTAAACCACTGGCATTTTGAGGTTTACCAGCCTGAGATCCGCATTATGACACTGGGATCTCATTCTGTATTGAAAGCTTTACAATTTAACCCTCAGGCTAACAAAATGTGATTTATCTCACGCTATATTAATTCGGTTAAGCTTAGGGTATTTGTATCGTTAACAACGCTATTTTAGTTGTTATTGCTCAACATAGACGCCTTACCGTTGGCATATTTGATTTTATCGAATGGCCAAAGCTGTTAGCACGTCTTGTAATCAAATTTTCTTGAGTAGTAGCAACATTATTTGTACCCATCTAGGAGTCAAAATGAAACTTGCAAGTTATAACAACGGTCGCCGTGATGGCCAACTGATGTTGGTTAGTAAAGATTTAACTAAAGCCGTTGCCGTACCTGCAATTGCGCATACTATGCAGCAATTATTAGATGCTTGGGATTTATTAAACCCGCAATTACAAGAATTATATGAAGCATTAAATGCCGGTATGATGGACAACGCCGTTGATTTTGATGAAGCTAAATGTTTATCGCCATTGCCTCGTGCATATCAATGGGCTGATGGCAGTGCATACGTCAACCACGTTGAATTGGTTCGTAAAGCGCGCGGCGCAGAAATGCCGGCAACGTTTTGGACTGATCCATTAGTATATCAAGGTGGCTCAGATTGCTTTATTGCGCCCAAAGCCGATATCGAAATGGCCAGTGAAGAATACGGTATTGATTTTGAGTCAGAAATCGCTGTGGTTACTGACGACGTTAAAATGGGCGTAGATGCAGATAACGCTGCCCAGCACATCAAATTATTGATGCTAGTCAATGACGTATCGTTACGTAATCTTATTCCTGGTGAGTTAGCGAAAGGGTTTGGTTTTTTCCAATCAAAGCCTTCAAGTGCGTTTTCGCCAGTGGCGATTACCCCTGATGAATTGGGCGACAGATGGCAAGATAGCAAAGTGCACTTACCCTTAGTGACTCATTTAAATGGTGATTTATTTGGACGTCCTAATGCAGGCGTAGATATGACCTTTAACTTTAGTCAATTGGTCGCTCATGTGGCTAAGACCCGCCCATTGGCGGCTGGCGCTGTGATTGGCTCTGGCACTATTTCAAATTATGATCGCAGTGCAGGTTCTAGCTGTTTAGCTGAAAAACGCATGCTAGAAATCATTGCAGATGGTAAAGCTTCAACGCCATTTATGCGTTTTGGCGATACAGTAAGAATTGAAATGTTTGATGATCAAGATAACTCAATCTTTGGTTCTATCGATCAAAAAGTGGTTGAATACAAAGCTTAAATAAGTGTTTGCTGTGATAAAAAGCAATAGCGTCTAACGTTATTGCTTTTTTTATATCATCAATGCTAACTCAGTTAATTTGATAAGGATATACAATGAAATTATATGGTTATTGGCGCTCCAGTGCGGCGTATCGGGTGCGTATCGCGCTTAATCTTAAGCAACTGGATGCAGAGCAAATTTCAGTGCATTTAGTCAAAAATGGCGGCGAGCAGCATAGTGATATGTTTGCCCAATTGAACCCACAGCATTTGGTTCCGGCATTGGTTGATGAAGATGACCATGGAGCGTTTAATTTAACCCAGTCATTGGCAATTATTGAGTATTTAGAAGAGCAATATCCGCAATATAGTTTATTGCCACAAGGGGCTAAAAATAGAGCCATAGTCAGAGCCATGGCGCAATTGATCGCTTGTGAAGTCCACCCTTTAGACAACTTACGGGTATTACAATATCTGGTTAAAGACATGGCAGTATCTGAAGAAGATAAAATGAAATGGTATCATCATTGGATCCATTTAGGTTTTGCGGCGCTAGAAAAGCAATTAGCTGTTCACTCAGGTAAATTTAGTTTTGGCGACAGCCCAAGCTTGGCAGATATTTGTCTTATCCCTCAGATTTACAATGCCTATCGTTTCAACGTAGATTTATCTGCATACCCTAATATTGTGCGAATTTGGCACACATGTCAGGCTCACCCAGCCTTTGCTGCAGCTGCGCCTGAGCAGCAAGATGATGCCAGTTAAACCAGCATTTTTTAGATAAGCTCGAGTAAAATATGGACTATGAAGCTCAGTTAAAAAGTTGGATTGTAGCAGACAAGATGCGCATGACTGCCTTGCAGCAAGTTGCAGCGCTTTTTACTGAGCTCAATATTACAGATTGGTACATTGCTGCAGGGTTTGTGCGTAATTTAGTGTGGGATAAACAGCATCAAATAGCGCCAAGCCCGTTAACTGACATTGATGTGATTTATTATTGCAGCAAACAAACCAGTGCCTATCGTGATAAGTTAATCGAAAAGGCATTATTAGAGCAAATAAAGCTACCTTGGTCAGTGAAAAACCAAGCCAGAATGCATAAAAGGAATCATCACCCAGCCTATACATCAACCCTTGATGCGATGTCTTATTGGCCTGAGCAACAAACGGCGGTAGCAGTGAAGCTAGATAATAATGGTGAACTAGTCCTACAAGTATTATTTGGCTATGAAAACTTATTTAGCCTAACAGTGAGCTATAACCCTAATGCCGATAAACAGGTGTTTATGGCGCGAGTTGCCAGTAAACCCTGGTTTACGTTATATCCCAAGCTATCCCTTGAGTGCTAATCGTTAATCTATACCTTGTACGCGTCAATAAAAATGCTGAAACACCGAGTCTAGTAATACGGGGAAGACACTTCCCGTTTGTTGACTGTTCATGAGTTGCTGAAATATCAAAGTAAATTAAGTACATCTTGTTAGTAATGCTGTCGTTAATGTTGGCGCTAATGTTGCGAAAAAGGAGGGGCGCAGAGCTTTGATTACAACAAAGCAAAATAATTGCAATTAAGATTGCTCCGTCCTTGTTAATCATCTGCGATGACTCAAGCCGTATTTACTGGTGGTTACTTTCAATTAAACTGATGATTACCAAGACTCAAATCAAGCTGCAAAGTGAGTCTAACTTCTATTTTTACTTAATTTCTGCCTGTACATAGCTTAAGTGAACGTTAACTTTATAGATAAATGTCATCTAAATTTTATTAGTTTGTTATAGATCCCATTTCTTAAGAAGATTTATCAATTAACTTTATAGCGGCATTGAGTTTCTAGCTTCAATGCCGCTATAAAAACGAATCTTTATAAAAACAACAAATGGTGAAAACAATGAATAATAATTCTACAGGTACTTTTGACCGTCTAAAATCAATTCGATTGCAGCTAAAACTTGCCATGTTTATTATTGTAGTTTCGTTCAGTTTTATCGCTATAAAGGGGTGAGTGGTGCGTTAGAATCTGAGACCTCAATTGCTGAGCTCTATCAAGGTAGTTTACAGCAGAGTATTGCCACTGGTGACCTACTTCATGAATTAGAAAAGGCTCGCAGTGGTTTGTTGTTGGGTTTTCAACACGATCCCACAAGTCCGTTTTCTGACTTACATGATCACCACCTGAGTTTCCACGTAAAAGCGACGCAAAACAGTTTAAATCGAATCAATACTATTTTATCTGATGAATTAAATGACACGCATCTTGATAGTCATGAACAGATAACTATCAACCACCTTAGAGCCCTAATCGATAATGTAAATAAGCATGGTTTCACCCCATCGATTGATGCTCTAAATCGTGGTGACTATCTTAAATCAAATGAAATTTTACTAACCCATATTAATCCGGCGTTTACCGATATTAATGAAACCGCAGTCGAGTTTTTAACTTATGAATTAAATCACGCTCGATCGTCTTATGATGTGGCGCAAGATAATTCTAACTCCTTGATTTGGATTGTATCGGTATTTTCTACACTCAGTGTAATCCTGATAAGTATCTGGTCGAGCGTGTTGATCAGAAGGGTTAGCCATTCATTGCTTCAACTAGAAACGACTTCTGTTGATATTGCCAAAGGCGATCTTACGAAGCGTATTCAACTCGAAGGTAATGACGAATTTACACATATTTCCGAATATGTTAATGACATCGTTAGTAATTTTCAAAAAGCAGTATCTAGCACTCACGACTCTACAGCTCGACTGTCATCGTCTGCGGAAGAAAATGCGGTTATTACTCATCAAACTCAGCAAAACGTACTACAACAACAAGAACAAACACAATTAATTGCTACAGCTATTCATCAATTTACTGTAACTGTCCGTGAAGTTGCACAAAATGCTTCACTTGCGGCTAATGTGTCTGACACAGCAAATACTTCAGCTCACGCAGCCCAGCGGATCGTAAATGAAAGCATTGATGTAATCGAGTCATTAGCGACTGATTTAACCAATGCTAGCGAAGCGATGACCGATCTTGCAAAATCTTCAGATGAAATAGGGTCCGTGATAGACGTAATACAATCAATCTCAGAGCAAACAAACCTACTGGCCTTGAATGCAGCTATTGAAGCAGCAAGAGCAGGTGAGCAAGGCCGAGGCTTTGCGGTTGTTGCTGACGAAGTTAGAACGCTAGCTAAACGTACTCAAGATTCGACTAAAGAGATTCTGGAAATGATTCAGCGCGTTCAGGGCGGTGCGCAAGAATCAATGAAAATGATGCAAAGTGGGGTTAATCAAGCCGGGTTAAGTGTTGATAAATCAACACAGGTTCGTGCTGCATTAAATGAAATAATGACCAGCATAGAAGATATAAATAACCTTAATGCTCAAATCGCTACAGCTTCAGAAGAACAAAGTGCGGTAACGGAGGAAATTAATATTAATATTACAAATATTAGTGACATTTCAGATCAAACTGCAGAGGGCGCTAATCAAAGTAGTGTTGCAACATCTGATTTAGCAAAACTCGCGGTAACAATGGAAGCAGATATTTCATCTTTTAAGGTTTAGACATTACCGAAAGCATGATGCTATAAAGCTCAGCCAATGGTTGAGCTTTATTGGAAATTTATCAAGTTCTATTTAATTTATCCCGTTACTCTACAAATGGTTAGCCGAGCGTATTTAATACTAGTTAGTGGTGATTAAGCTATGCAGCTTGTAGTAACAATTGCTGATTTGAAGCATTCAGAATTAATTGATTGTGGCTTGCGTGGTTTTATATGCAATAGATGCTAGATTAAATAAATTCAATAGGTTAACAGTGCCTTTATGTCAGCTTTAACACTTGTGAATGTTTTGCAGTGGCATTTTCATGGAAAATATCATCAAGATAACCTGCAAGTTCTGTTTCTTTAAGCTCAGCTGGAATGATGACTTCATGGATGCGCGATCTAAGCCCGGAGCCTGAATCACGAAACAGTAACCATTGGGGCTGATCACTTTGTCCATCTTGGCGCTTAATTGACAAAGACTTACCAAAAACATCAAATTTTATAAATTTTTCCTTCATCATTTTGTCCTCTTAGCAGTGGTTTAGCTAATAGGCATAGAGTTAAATATTTTGAAATAAAAACTCTATGGTAAAGGTTAGCACCACTTGATTGATGCGCGCTTCATCATTCTCTTTAGTCCAAGTGTATTCTGGCGTGATGGCAAAAAACAACCAATCTCGAATAAAGTTTTGTCGGTAAGTTAAGCCAATTTTTGCACTATCAATATATTTATAGGGCTGGTCGACGCCGTGTATGTGGGCTTGATAACTAATGGCTTGTTTATCGCTGATATATTGATATAACTGCAGACCTGAGCCTAGTTCCCAACCGTTATCGTTAGTCTCATATTGGAATGCAGCACTCCAGCGCAATAAAAAATCATCGTTAAAAGAGTGTTCAATATCGAATTCAGTGGACTCACCAGTGAGATTTTTCTCTTGATACAGTTTTTGGGTGATACGGCTGATGGTATTTTCTGAAATAGGATAGGTATAGCGATAACGAGCTTCGATTTTAGGCTTAAAACTGAGCTTTATATTAAAACTACTTCTATTTCGAGCTAGCCAGTCATAGCGTAAGCTAAATTCCCTGTCGTTGTTATCGTCAGGGCTGCGTATAAATGAAAATGGATCATCTTCTCCAGTTGAATCAAAAATGAGTTTTAGTTTTTTAGTGATCCCAGGTAAGTTTACTCGTGCATTGACGTTGGCATGGTATTTAAAACCTTCTTTTTCATAATAAGAAAAATCATTATACCAACGGACAACTGTGCCTGCTCTGGCATCATCTTCAATCCGATCATCGACAAAAAAGCTGTCAAACCAAATGGCAGGTTGGCAAAATTTGCTGTTGAGATAGTCAAAAGCCTTATCAATTTTTTCATCAGTTTGCGAACGGCTATAACAAGCTGATGGCTCGACTTCATCATCTGGCAGGGGTTCATTTAAAGGCGCTTTATTGTCGCTTATGGGCTGAATCTCAGATTTGGGTGTAACAGATTTGGGGTTAACAATACCATTGTGCTCTGATGCCGTTAAATCAGCTGCGATAAATAGCATGAAGCTAAAGAATGATGTTATCCATATTGGTGTCATTGAAAAATAATTACAGCCTATAAACAAAGGTAAAGGTATTTCACTCAAGGGTAACACCTTTGTAAGGACAAATAAGGGGGGTTATCTTTTAATCATTGGCAGCGGCGTTTATTTTATGAGGCTTTTTATAGACAGGCTTTTTATAGACAGGCTTTCATAGGCAGGCTGTTATAGACAGGCTTTTTATAGGATTGCTTATCAAGTAACACCGCCATTGAATGTTATAAAAAGGTAAAAAAATCATTACTTAGTGAATATCAGGCTGATGCTTTACTCATGAAAGTGTCTGGTTAAAAAATCAACGTTTTCATTAGTTAAACTGGCATTTTAAAAGCTCCTTAGTCGACAAAGTCCAAGCTAAACGTGATCTAAGTCAATAAAGCGTTATACCTAGTTTGATATAAATAGCTTTGTTGATCTGGATCAAGATTGTTAAGGGTTTTATCTGGCAGTGTGGCGGCAATTGTTAAAAGTGTTTATCGAAAGCGCTAATTATGTTGTACACATGGAGTTGTCATAATGAATAAAAAAATAGCCCTTAGCCTAGTTGCTGCCAGTTTATTATCTGCAGGTGTTTCTTCAACTGCGGTTGCTCATCAAGCTGGTGATTTTATCTTTCGTGTTGGTGCGGTAGCGGTTGTGCCAAATGAGTCTAGTCCAGTTGTTGCAGATGTTGCAGAGTTTACAGTCGATGATAATACACAAGTCGGCTTAAATTTCGGTTACATGCTAACTGATAATTGGGGTTTAGAATTATTGGCTGCGACACCTTTTAGTCATGATGTTTCTCTAGGTGAGTTAGGTAAAATTGCTGAAACTAAGCATTTACCACCAACCTTAGTGGCGCAGTATTACTTTGGTAATAGCCAATCTAAATTACGTCCTTACATTGGTGTTGGTGTTAACTTTACTAACTTTTTTGATAATGAATTTACCAATGACTTAGACGGTGCATTAACTGATTTAAGCATGAGTAACTCATGGGGCTTAGCGGCTCAAGTGGGGCTTGATTATCAGTTTAATGATAACTGGTTAGTGAATGCATCGGTTTGGTACGCAGATATCTCAACGGATGTTAAATTCAATTTAGGTGAAAATGCTGTTTCAGTTGAAACAGATATTGACCCATGGGTATACATGGTCAGCATTGGTTACACCTTCTAATATTTGAATAAAATTTAGAGCAAAAAAACAGGAGCTCTGCTCCTGTTTTTTTATGGGTAACGTTAAATAACTTGAAAATGACAGACTATTTTTTCTTTTTAGTCTTCCAATGGCGAGTGTTATAAATAAACTCAGGTAAAAGTAAGGTTAACCAAGCCACTAAGCGCCAGCGTTTAGTGACATAGACTTTACGTTTACCTTTTTGCATCGCGCAGACAATTTGTTTAGCTACTTTTGGCAATGGCGGTAACCACAGCTTACTTTTCTGCATTGCCGCTTTATCCAATAGGCCTAATTGGATATCGGTAATGGTGATTGGTAACTTTAAACGTTGTGCATGCATGCTTAAGCCTTCAAGATAATTTTCGGCAAAGGCTTTTGATGCATGATAGGCCACACTCGGGCCGCCACGTAAACCGGCAATAGAGTTGATTGCGGCAATTTGACCATAGCCTTGCTCGCGCATTAATCGGAAGGTGGTATTACAAATTGCGGCAAAACCACGCACATTGACGTCAATGATATCTTGTTCGATTTCCCAAGGCAGTGCTTCACTGTAGCCATTCAGTCCAGTGTTCACTAACACTAAATGCGCGCCTTCAAGGCTTAACCATACTTTTTCAAGCTGGCTGATAATGGCTGTTGGATTTTCAATATCTAACGGTAGCACATCAACTTTTGTTGGTAAGCTTGCGGCAAACTCGGCCATGGCATCGGGATCTTGTACAAATAGCACTAGAGAAACTTTCTGTTCGGCTAATTGGCGTGCGATTTCTTTACTAAGGTGTGAGCTAGCGCCCACTATTATTGCGTTTGCTGTAGTCATGTGCTTTTAGACGACGAAGTGATGGCCTATGATAAAAACAACTGCGGGGGATAACAAGCAAGAATATTATTCAACATGAGACGTATAGACTTCTAGAAGTCTTAATGTATTATAAGGACAGAATATATGAACATCACTATCAAAGCATTTATCAGCAAAGCATGTATTTCATTAATGCTGTTAGGCGGGTTAATGGGCTGCGCTTCAGTAGATCAATTAGTGACCATCAGCGGTGACGTGAGTTATCGCGAGCGCATAGCATTACCAGATAACGCCAGGCTCACAGTGCAAGTGAAGGATGTGTCATTACAAGATACCAAAGCGATTGTTGTCGCTGAAAAAGTGTACCAACAAGTGAACACGCCGCAGTCTTTTGAGTTTCAAATAGCAGGGGATCAGTTTATTGCTGGTCATCGCTACTCAATTGGGGCGCGAATAGAAGTAAATGGCAAGCTGTGGTTTATCAATACGCAAGCGTATAGCATTGATGTCAATGAGACACAGCCCATAAATGTGATTGTTAATAAAGTCGGTGGCTAGTCGTTTCATGGCTATGCACTGGGTTATTTTGTATTAAAAAGGTGCTCCTATGCCGGTTAGAATTCCAGATGATTTACCTGCAGCTGAAATCTTAGAGTCTGAAAATATCTTTGTAATGTCAGAAACTCGCGCTGCAAATCAAGATATTCGACCTATGCGGGTATTAATATTAAATTTAATGCCCAATAAAATTGAAACTGAAACCCAGCTATTGCGCTTATTAGGTAATACTCCGCTGCAAGTGGATGTTGACCTATTGCGTATTCATGACAAAGCATCTAAGCATACTTCTGTGGATCATATGAATGCTTTTTATCGGGATTTTGAAGCGGTTAAAACGAACAATTATGATGGATTAATTATTACCGGTGCGCCACTTGGACAGCTTGATTTTGAAGATGTGGTGTATTGGGAGCACATTAAAGAAATTATTGATTGGTCTCAGCGCCATGTCACCTCAGTGTTATTTTTGTGCTGGGCAGGTCACGCGGGGTTATTTCATCTTTATGATTTACACCGAAAACTATTAGCCAAAAAACGCTCTGGGGTGTTCAAACATAGCCGCTCATTAACGCCGCATCCGCTACTTAGGGGCTTTGATGACGAATTTTATGCGCCCCATTCACGCTTTGCTGAAATGGATGTTGAGTTAATTAAGCAGCACCCTGACTTAGAAGTGTTAGCAGAATCTGCCGAGGCAGGGGCCTATATTGTCCTTAGCCGTAATAACAGAAACTTATTTGTGATGGGTCATCCTGAATATCAAAAATCGACCCTTAATGACGAGTATCAGCGGGATTTAGCGCAAAACTTAAACCCTGATGTGCCGCAAAACTATTATCGAAATGATGATCCAAGCCAAGAGGCCATTGCTCGCTGGCACAGTCATGGCAGCTTATTAGTCAGTAATTGGCTTAACTACTATGTTTACCAGCTTACGCCTTATGATTTATCCGATATGAGCGCACGAACGCCGTGGGAACTGAAAAGTTAATCACAGATTGATTAAGGTGTTTTAAGCAAATATGGCGTAAATTCAGCCAAACATCATGCTACCAGTAATAATAAACAGGGCGATATCGTTTTCGATATCGCCCTTTTTTATGGCAAATTTCTTCATAAATAGCTTGATAATTTAACGCTAGCTATAACTTTTTTAGTGGAATTTATTACATTTTAGCTATTTAAAATCATGACTTTACGCTTGATGTAAATCTTCACTGACACTCATAAACTATTCACAATTGATAATCACATTCAAACTACTTGCTTTACGTTAGCGTAAACGTCAGAGTGTAACTATTATTTTATAGTTGAGCTTGATCACATTTTTGTGGATTTTGTCGGCTTATTTACCAGCAGTTTAGACCGGAGAAGTTATGAGTACAGACCAATCACCCCAAGATATTGTTATTGTTGCTGCTAAACGTACCCCAATGGGTGGCTTTCAAGGCGCATTATCAGCCGTGGCATCGCCAACTTTAGCAGCCAGTGCAATTAAAGGCTTAGTGAATCAAACTCAAATCAATACAGATTTAATTGATGAAGTGCTAATGGGCTGTGTATTACCGGCAGGCTTAGGACAAGCACCAGCAAGGCAAGCGACATTGGGTGCTGACTTGCCTTTAAGTGTTGGCGCAACAACTGTCAACAAGGTGTGTGGCTCAGGCATGAAAACTGTGATGCTGGCTCATGATGCAATTAAGTCTGGCAGCAGCGAAGTGGTTATTGCTGGTGGTATGGAAAGCATGAGCCAAGCGCCATACTTATTAGACAAAGCTCGCGGCGGCATGCGTATGGGCCATGGCAAAGTGTTAGATCATATGTTTCTTGATGGATTAGAAGATGCCTACACTGGCGGCGCTATGGGCACATTTGCACAAAAAACTGCAGATGATTTCGGTCTCACCCGCGAGCAGATGGATAACTTTGCCTTAAGCTCACTTGAAAAAGCCAACAAAGCCATTGATTCAGGTGCGTTTAAAGCGGAAATTGTGCCAGTTACCATTGCTAATCGCCGTGGTGATGTGACTATTGATACCGATGAGCAACCGGGCAATGCCCGCCCTGAAAAAATCCCGACATTGCGCCCTGCATTTACTAAAGACGGCACCATTACCGCTGCCAACTCAAGCTCGATTTCTGATGGCGCTGCGGCATTAATGCTAATGACCCGTGAAAAAGCAGCGTCACTTGGCTTAGAGGTTATGGCGACAATTAAAGGCCATAGCACTCACTCACAAGAGCCATCAATGTTTACCACAGCGCCAGTGGGCGCGATGAACAAATTATTCGATAAGGTTAACTGGGCAAAAGCAGATGTTGATTTATTTGAAATCAATGAAGCCTTTGCCATGGTGACCATGTTAGCCATCCAAGAGCTGCAACTTGATGCCAATAAAGTGAACATTTATGGCGGTGCGTGTGCATTAGGTCATCCAATCGGTTGTTCTGGCGCCCGTGTATTAGTGACCCTTATCCATGCGCTACAAGCCAAAGGTTTGGCTAAAGGCACAGCAAAAGGTGTGGCGTCATTATGTATTGGCGGCGGCGAAGCGACTGCAATGGCGATTGAAGTTTAATCTCGCGGTAATTGATTAAGATTTAACAAGACTCGTTGTTAATTACGTCACTTTATTCGATGGATTAACAACAAATAAGCACCAGTAAAGGCTATGGCAAATAATCACCTTAGAGTGAAGCCAATAATAACAGCTTGGCTGGTGCTTATTATTACTCAAGAGCTTTGGGGCTCAACAATAATCTGTAACAGGATTTAGGAAGCAAGATGACCATACAAGTTAAACATTATATTGCTGGTGAGTTTAGCGAAGGTACAGGTACACAAAATATCGACGTCACTAACCCTGCTAATAACAGTGTTATTGCGAATATTAATGCCGCTACAGTTGCTGAAGTTAATCAAGCCATCGACAGTGCAAAACAAGCATTCACCACTTGGAAAGAAGTACCAGTGTCAGAACGTGCTCGCGTAATGCTCCGTTATCAGCACCTTTTGAAAGAACATCACGATGAAATCGCCACCATTCTTGCTCAAGAAACCGGTAAAACCTTTGAAGATGCAAAAGGTGATGTTTGGCGTGGTATTGAAGTGGCAGAGCATGCTTGTAATATCGCTTCAATGTTAATGGGCGAAACGGTTGAGAATGTGGCGCGTAATATTGATACCTACAGCTACACCCAGCCATTAGGTGTATGTGCGGGTATTACCCCGTTTAACTTCCCGGCGATGATCCCGTTATGGATGTTCCCGTTAGCGATTGCTTGCGGTAATACCTTTATTTTAAAGCCTTCAGAGCAAGATCCTATGACGCCGCAGCGTCTAGTTGAATTGTTTGTTGAAGCGGGCGCTCCCAAAGGCGTGCTGCAGCTTATTCATGGTGATAAAACCGCAGTGGATATTTTATTGGCAGATCCTGCCATTAAAGCGATTTCATTTGTGGGCTCAGTCGCTGTTGGGCAATACATTTACAAAACCGGCACTGATAACTTAAAGCGTGTACAAGCTTTTGCTGGCGCTAAAAACCACTGCGTGATCATGCCTGATGCTAACAAGCAACAAGTGATCAATAACATGGTGGGTGCATCAGTAGGCGCAGCAGGACAACGTTGTATGGCGATTTCGGTTGCAGTGTTTGTTGGCGCGGCGAAAGAGTGGATCCCTGAGCTTAAAGAAGCACTAGCAAAAGTGCGCCCAGGTTTATGGAATGATGACAATGCCGCCTATGGCCCAGTTATTAGCCCCGCTGCTAAAGAGCGAGTGCTTAAGCTTATTGCCCAA
Source organism: Shewanella sp. UCD-KL21 (assembly GCF_001957135.1). Lineage (GTDB taxonomy): Bacteria > Pseudomonadota > Gammaproteobacteria > Enterobacterales > Shewanellaceae > Shewanella. The sequence continues at coordinate 50,114 of NZ_MPHK01000008.1, forward strand.
GGTAAAGCTGAAGGCGCTGACTGTTTACTCGATGGTAGTGACTTTACGGTTGAAGGCTATGAGTCAGGCAACTGGATTGGTCCAACCATGTTCGACAAAGTCACCACCGATATGAGCATTTATAAAGAAGAGATCTTCGGCCCTGTTTTGTGCTGCATGGAAGCTGACAACCTTGACGACGCCATTGAGTTAGTCAATAACAGTCCTTATGGCAACGGCACGTCAATCTTTACCGCATCAGGCGGCGCAGCGCGTAAGTATCAACACCACATCGAAGTGGGCCAAGTGGGCATTAACGTGCCGATCCCTGTGCCATTACCGTTTTTCTCGTTTACCGGTTGGAAAGGCAGTTTTTATGGTGATCAACACGCTTATGGTAAACAAGCGGTGCGTTTTTACACTGAAACGAAAACCATCACTTCACGATGGTTTGATGACGAAGTGGTAAGTGGCCCGAATATGAGCATCAACCTCAAATAAATCTACTGGTCTTCTGATGGGAGAAGGCCAGTTAATTATTTAGACAAACAACAAGACTCACTTAATGATCACTGTGCGTGTAACCAGGTAGCGTGGAACCAAATAGCGTTTAACTAAGGTGCGGTTAGCTATAAGCGTTTAGTAAAAATCAGCTTGCAAAAGTCACTCAGCTTTTGCAAACACGCTTACATAAACGCGCAGGATTATTTAGCCATAAAATGACCTTAAGAGTCATAGTAAAAAGGATTAACACCATGGACTTTAATTTAACTGAAGACCAACGCCAATTCGCAGAATTAGCCCGTCAATTTGCCGCAGATGAGCTGGCACCCTTTGCCGCAAAATGGGATGAAGAGCATCACTTTCCAAAAGATGTTATTCACAAGGCTGGCGAGCTGGGTTTTTGCTCTTTGTATTCGCCTGAGTCAGAAGGTGGCATGGGGCTAAGCCGATTAGATTCGTCGATTATTTTTGAAGAGTTATCACAAGGCTGCACTGCCACTACCGCCATGTTAACTATTCATAATATGGCCACATGGATGGTCACCACTTGGGGCAGTGAAACATTGCGCCAGCAGTGGTCTGAAGGTCTAACCACAGGTCGATTATTAGCATCATATTGCTTAACTGAACCGGGTGCTGGCAGCGACGCGGCATCACTTGCGACTAAAGCGGTACGTGATGGTGATGATTACATCATTAATGGCTCAAAAATGTTTATTTCTGGTGCGGGTGAAACTGAGCTATTAGTGGTGATGTGCCGTACCGGCGAAGCGGGCGCAAAAGGTATTTCAGCCATTGCTATTCCAGCTGATACTGCCGGTGTAAGCTACGGAAAAGCGGAAGATAAAATGGGCTGGAATGCCCAGCCAACTCGTTCAATAACCTTTGAAAATGTCCGCGTACCCGTGGCTAATTTGCTCGGTGAAGAAGGCCAAGGTTTCACTTTTGCCATGAAGGGTCTTGATGGCGGTCGTATTAATATCGCCACTTGTTCTATCGGTACCGCGCAAGCCGCGCTAACCCGCGCCACAGAATACTTGAATGAGCGTAAGCAATTTGGTAAGCCCATTGCGGCTTTTCAAGGTTTACAGTTTAAGCTAGCCGATATGGCGACTGAGTTAGTCGCTGCAAGGCAGTTAGTGCGCTTGGCTGCTTTCAAATTAGATTCAAAAGATCCTGAAGCCACTGCTTATTGCGCCATGGCAAAACGATTTGCCACCGATATTGGTTTTCAAGTATGTGATAACGCGCTGCAACTTCACGGCGGTTATGGCTATATTCGTGAATACCCATTAGAGCGTCATTTTAGAGATGTACGGGTGCATCAAATTCTTGAAGGCACGAATGAAATTATGCGCTTAATCATTGCGCGTCGTTTGCTGGATGAAAATGCGCACGCTATTTTGTAACTGTCATTAGGTGAGGTCTTCAAGCTGGCTAATTAAGTTAGCCGCTTGGGCATCCCCCTAGTCGCAATGATAGCTTGGATTACCTGTAATAAAGCCTTAATAAGCTTTAAAAACAATAAACTGAATTGGAATAATGGCGAATGACTCAAGATGTAATATTTCAAACCTTAGGGACCCTGTCTGGTAAATCAATTGGGGTGGTCACCCTTAACATTGAAAAGGCCCTAAATGCCTTGAATTTGGACATGGTCAAGGCCATGACCAAGCAGCTGCTTGCTTGGCAGCAAAATGATGATATTGCTTTTGTTGTGCTAGATGGCGCTGGGGATAAAGCCTTTTGCGCCGGTGGTGATGTCAGGGCGATTTACCATGCATCAGTTGCTAATCCTAATACCATGACAGCAGAAGCGTGCGATTTTTTCACCCAAGAGTATCAATTGGATTATTTACTACATCAGTATGGTAAACCTGTGCTGGTGTGGGGCGATGGCATTGTTATGGGCGGCGGTTTAGGGCTTATGGCGGGTGGCAGTCACCGAGTGGTGACTGAGCGAAGCCGCATTGCCATGCCTGAAATTTCCATAGGTTTGTACCCTGATGTAGGCGGCAGTTATTTCTTAAATCGTATGCCGGGTAAATTAGGGCTATTTTTAGGCTTAACCGCTTATAACATGAACGCCGCCGATGCTTTGCATGTTGGACTGGGTAATCACTTTTTAGCAAGTGATGATAAACAGCCGTTATTTGATGCCCTTGCAGATGTGAGTTGGAGTGATGATACTGAGTTAAATCATCAGCAGTTAACTTCGGTGTTAAACACCCTACAACACAATACCACCGCTGAAATAGCTCAAAGCCCACTTATGCAATTTCAAACTGAGATTGACCAATTAATGGCGGGTGAAATTGAAGAGGTGCATTATCAACTTAGCAGTTTAGATACTGAATTAGATTGGCTTAAACGGGCGCAAAAAACGGCTTTAAAAGGCAGCCCATTAAGTTGGTTTTTAATTTTTGCCCAAGCCAATTTAGGTACGAATAAAACATTAGCAGAGTGCTTTAAGTGGGAGCTAGGCATTAGCGTCAATTGCTGCTCCTATGGTGATTTCTGTGAAGGGGTAAGGGCGTTACTCATTGATAAAGATCGTAATCCACAATGGCGATTTAGTCATGCCAGTGAAGTGACCGCAGAAGCTGTGACTCAATTGCTGACATCACCTTGGCAAGCTGATGAGCATCCGTTAAAAGGCATTTAACTAAAAGGCATCTAGCTAAATGGCATCTAGCAAACAGACATCTAAAAGGAACTTATCATGGCAACAGTAGCATTTATTGGTTTAGGTAATATGGGCGGCCCAATGGCAGCCAATTTAATTAAAGCAGGCATGACAGTCACGGTATTTGATTTAGTACCCGCGGCGGTCGAGGCATTAACTAAGCAAGGCGCGTTAAGCGCAAAAACCGCTTGCGGCGCAGCGGCAGCAGCAGATTATGTGATTACCATGTTGCCTGCAGGTAAGCATGTACATAGTTTGTATATTGGCGATGATGACAACAAAGGCTTGCTGGATGTGGTCGCTAAAGATGCCATCTTAATTGATTGCTCCACCATAGATGCTGGCACGGCGCAAACGGTTGGGGCACAAGCTGCAGCCAAAGGCATTGAGTTTATGGATGCGCCAGTGTCGGGCGGCACAGCGGGCGCTGCAGCAGGCACGCTGACCTTTATTTGTGGTGGCAGTGACAACGCCTTTGAGAAAGCGCAAACCGTATTAACGGTTATGGGGGCAAATATATTCCATGCAGGCGCGACTGGTGCCGGTCAAATTGCCAAAATCTGTAATAATATGCTGTTATCCGTATTAATGGTGGGCACCAGTGAATCTTTGCAGTTAGGTATTGATAATGGTTTAGACCCTAAAGTGTTATCTGATATCATGAAAGTCAGTAGCGGCGGCAACTGGACCCTCGAAAAATACAACCCGTGTCCTGATGTGATGGATAATGTGCCAGCTTCAAATGATTATCAGGGCGGGTTTATGGTTGATTTGATGGTAAAAGATTTAGGCTTGTCACAGCAAGCATCGCTAGCATCGAACTCCAGTACGCCAATGGGCGCATTAGCACGCAGTTTATATGTTAACCACGCCCGTCAAGGCAATGGTCGCCGTGATTTTTCGAGTATTTTTGAACAGTTTGCTAAAGCAGATGAAGATAAATAGCAGCAGCTTGAAGGTTGGCTGAATGATATTCAGCTGGGGCTTAGATTGAGCATGGCTGAACACTAAATAAATAAAGAAAGGATCCAGTTAATGGAAATTAAAGATAAAGTTGTTGTCATTACTGGCGGTGCAGGTGGGTTAGGTCTGGCTATGGCGCAAGAGTTCGCCGCCCAAGGCGCAAGATTAGCACTTATCGATGTTGATCAAGAAAAACTAGAACGTGCTTGTGCTGATTTAGGTGCAAGTACTGAAGTTCAAGGCTATGCCTTAGATATCACCGATGAAGAAGATGTGGTGGCAGGGTTTAATTTCATCCGTGAAGATTTTGGTCAGGTTAATATTCTTATCAACAACGCAGGTATCTTGCGTGATGGTTTAATGGTTAAGGCAAAAGATGGCAAGGTTACTGACCGTATGTCATATGAGCAATTCCAGTCAGTTATCAATGTCAACTTAACCGGTACCTTCCTATGTGGTCGTGAAGCCGCGGCTGTGATGATTGAAACCGCGCAGCCTGGGGTGATTATTAATATCTCAAGTGTCGCTAAAGCTGGCAACATGGGTCAGTCTAACTACTCAGCTTCTAAAGCGGGTGTGGCTGCCATGAGTGTAGGTTGGGCGAAAGAGCTAGCTCGTTATAATATTCGTAGCGCAGCGGTAGCACCTGGTGTAATAGCAACCGAAATGACCGCAGCGATGAAACCTGAAGCCTTAGAGCGAATGGAGAAAATGGTGCCAGTTGGGCGTTTAGGTCAAGCTGAAGAAATCGCATCAACGGTTAAATTTATCGTTGAGAATGATTACGTTAATGGCCGTGTGTTTGAAATTGATGGCGGCATTCGCCTTTAAGTCGTATTAGCAATAACAATATTAGTCGCACTAGCGATGATAATATTGGCTCATTAATAGTATTAATCCCTACTGGTTTTCCGGTAGGGATTTTTTGTCTTTGAATCGCAAATATACGCACACAAGATTATAAGCGTTTATTTATATTGGTTAATCTAGGCGGGGCGTTACAGCTTAGGCGAGCACAAAAGCAAAGGGATAAGTTTTTCTGGGTGAGTAATAATGTTACCCTGTGGTTATATTTTTGCCTTAGTTTATTTCAATCGAAATAAAGTTGCACCTCGGCAGTGCTTAATGACAGTAAGGATAGTTGTGAATATTGTACGCTTAGAAAGTTTGATGAAAAAAGTCATGTTAGTGGTGGGCATTATTGGGGTTATCGTCATGTATGGCGGCTTTTTGTATTTCTTTTTTAGTGGCGTACCAACAGCAGCATTACCTTGGTTTTTATTAATTTGCCCATGGGTTTGTATTTACTTTGGCCTAACCCAAACACAGCAAATTGCCAGTCTTAGTTGGCTTAAAAACAAATTTACCTTTACCAGTAAATAACTCCTCGATTTATAACCGCAACAGGTAGATGTCTGATTTTAGCGGCGACGTTGGGTATTTAGCCCTAATGGCAGTTTTTTGTTACTGACGTTTACGGCTATCATTTACCTAGCTGCGAACATCCTGTTATCCACAAATGAACCATCGCTTAGATAGAAATTACACTAGCGTTGCGGTAGGATTCGAAACAATTAATAAGAGAAAGACAGCAAATAAGGTATTTTTATGTCAACTTTCCCCATTGGCACCCCAGGCCAACCTTGGAATACACAAGAAAAAGCGCAGTGGCTTGCCCAAGTGACCATTAAACGTAGTTACCAACAAGAAGTACTAACTAAATTAGCGCCTTTAGCCTCACGCTTTGAGCAAGTGCAATATGGCGCTTTAGCTTATGATGCTGACAAATATCCGCTATTTGCATTTAAAACTAAACACTGGGACAGCAGTAAAAAAACGATCTTAGTGACTGGCGGCGTTCATGGTTACGAAACCAGTGGCGTACATGGCGCGATTCAATTTTTAGCGACCAAAGCAGAGCATTACAGCCAATATTTTAATATTGCGGTAGCGCCGTGTGTGAGCCCATGGGGTTATGAAACCATTAATCGTTGGAATCCTTATGCGGTAGACCCTAATCGCTCTTTCTATGCTGACAGCCCAGCCAATGAAGCCGCAGCGGTAATGGCATTTGTTGCAAGTCTTGGTGAAGTCTATGCTCACATCGATTTGCATGAAACCACAGATACTGACGAGCTAGAATTTCGCCCCGCATTATCAGCCCGAGATGGCAAAGATTATGAAAAAGGGGTCATACCTGATGGGTTTTATTTAGTGGGTGATAGTGACAACCCAACCCCTGATTTTCAAAAGGCGATTATTGAGTCGGTGGCTAAAGTGACCCATATTGCCCCAGACGATGACGGTCAGTTAATTGGCGTTGATATTGAGCAGTTTGGGGTCATTAACTACCCAACCAAAAAGCTTGGCTTGTGCGCGGGTATGACAAACAATCACTATAACACCACCACTGAAGTGTATCCTGATAGCCCATTGGTCAATGACCAAGAATGTAACGATGCCCAAGTGGCGGCGATTACTGGTGGGTTGGATTATATATTAACCCAGTTAAACTTAATCTAAGTCAGTGATTTATATCTAAGCCTCGAACGAAACTTCGGGGCTTTTTGTTTATTTGGCATTACAGTTAACATAATGACCCTTACAACCGAGTGAAACAATGAATATAAGCCAAGATGACATGCGTACGGCGTTAAATGAATTAGAGTGTCGCACCAATTTTACCATTAGTAATGTCACCGAATACATGTTGCCTAAGCTTAAAGAAGCACTGTATTTGCACATTGAAAATAACACGCCGGTGCTGATTATTCGCCCGGCTTTTGAAGTGTTCTCAGGTGAGCTTGCCACCTTAGACGGGGTACATGCACAATATGACTACCATCATAATGCGCAAATGACCCGTTTCCCGACTCGTCGCCATAAAAGCTTAAAAGAAAGCCATTATGGTTTAGCTTTTAAGTTTGAAACGGCAGAATCAGTTAAGTTGTTTATTACAAGATTAATTGAAATTGTGAAAGGCTAACGTTAGCTCAGTTTTGATTATATCTTGAGTTAATCATGGGTATAGTTACTGCAACAATCTGACAAATAAGCAAAAATAAACCAATCAATATTCTGGCTGTAAAGCTTGAGTCGAATAATGTATAATCGCGACAATTTTTCGTCCAAAAACTAATGGAATCTCCTACGTGATATACAGCAACAACATCACCATGCAGTTCGGCAGCAAGCCGTTATTTGAAAATATCTCTGTCAAATTCGGTGGCGGTAATCGTTACGGTCTAATTGGTGCAAACGGTTGTGGTAAGTCAACCTTCATGAAGATCCTTACAGGCGATCTTGAGCCAACAAGCGGCAATGTATCAATTGATCCGGGTGAACGTTTTGGTAAATTGAATCAAGATCAATTTGCTTATGAAGAGTTCTCAGTGGTTGATACCGTTATCATGGGCCACAAAGAGTTGTGGGAAGTGAAGCAAGAACGTGACCGCATTTATTCACTCGCAGAAATGAGTGAAGAAGACGGCATTAAAGTCGCTGAGCTTGAAATGGAATTTGCTGAGATGGACGGTTATACCGCTGAATCTCGCGCGGGTGATTTATTAATGGGCGTAGGTATTGGTGTAGACCAGCACTTTGGCCTAATGAGTGAAATCGCACCAGGTTTTAAACTGCGTGTACTTTTGGCTCAAGCCTTGTTCTCTGATCCAGATATTTTGCTACTTGACGAACCAACCAACAACTTGGACATCGACACCATTCGTTGGTTACAAGAAATGCTTAACCAACGTAACAGTACCATGGTAATTATTTCCCATGACCGTTACTTCTTGAACTCAGTTTGTACTCATATGGCTGACATCGATTACGGTGAACTACGTGTTTACCCTGGTAACTACGATGAATACATGATGGCAGCGCAGCAAGCTCGTGAGCGTTTACAGTCTGATAATGCTAAGAAAAAAGCTCAAATTGCTGAGCTACAAGGTTTCGTTGCTCGTTTCTCTGCTAACGCTTCAAAAGCTAAGCAAGCAACATCACGTGCCAAGCAAATTGACAAGATTAAGCTTGATGATATCAAGGCTTCAAGCCGTGTGAACCCGTTCATTCGTTTTGAGCAAGAAAAGAAATTATTCCGTAATGCCTTAGTGGTTGAGCAATTAGCGAAAGGCTTTGATAAGCCATTATTCAGCAAACTTGACCTGATGGTTGAAGTTGGCGAGCGTGTTGCTATCTTAGGTGATAACGGTGTGGGTAAAACCACCTTATTACGTACCTTAGTACATGACATTCCACAAGATGCGGGTACTGTTCAATGGTCTGAAAATAGTAACATTGGTTATTACGCGCAGGATCATGAAGCTGATTTTGCCAATGACATGACCTTATTTGACTGGATGAGCCAATGGCGTAAGCCAGAAGATGACGATCAATCAGTTCGTGGCATCTTAGGCCGTATGTTATTTGGTTCAGATGACATTAAAAAATCAGTTAAAGTGTTATCTGGTGGTGAAAAAGGGCGTATGTACTTTGGTAAGCTCATCATGCAAAAGCCAAACATCTTATTGCTTGATGAACCAACTAACCACATGGATATGGAATCAATCGAGTCATTAAACAATGCATTAGAATTGTACGAAGGTACATTAATGTTTGTTTCTCATGACCGTGCATTTGTATCGTCACTAGCAACACGCATCATTGAAATTACTGCTGATGGCATCAATGACTTTAAAGGTACTTATGATGAGTTCCTTGCGAGTAAAGGTGTTGAAGGATAATTAATGTTCTGCATTTGCTGTTAGCAATGTAACTCCATTTTTATCGATATCGTTATTTAAACAAGCCGACAATTTTTATTGTCGGCTTTTTTTTTTTTTTTATATCCGCAAGATACATTTTTAGGCATAATGTTTATCATTTGTTTGCTAACTGTGGCCTATTTGGTTGTAGGTTAAGCAGGCGCTAATTATAAAATTGTATATTTATAAAATACACAATATTAATAATGACTTACAAGGCTTTAGTAATGGATTATGTTTCAGTTAATAAGCATGCTTGGAATGAAAGAGCAAAAGTGCATTTTGATTCGTCATTTTATGATGTGGCCGGTTTTTTGGCGGGGAAGTCGTCATTAACCGAAATTGAAACTGCAGAGCTTACCGATGTTGACGGTAAGACATTGCTGCATCTTCAATGTCATTTTGGTCTTGATAGCTTATCTTGGGCCCGTAAAGGCGCCATAGTTACAGCAGTTGATTTATCGGATGTTGCCATTGCTAAAGCTAATGAGCTGGCATTGCAATGTGAGCTAAAAACCGAGTTTATTTGCGCCGATGTGTATCAATTTGGCGATCAAAGTTTACCTCAATTTACCGATAAGCAGGTCACTGATTTTGAAATTATATTTACCTCATACGGCACCATTTGTTGGCTGCCTTGTCTCGATCGTTGGGCAAATATCATTGCCAAGAGTTTAAAGCAGGGTGGCTGTTTTTATATGGCTGAATTTCATCCGCTACAGGATGTTTTAGAGGGCTATTCATATTTCCATAAAGCAGAGGCTGACGTCGTGGTTGAGGGCAGTTATACCGAATCACACGGTAATTCCGCGTCTGCATCTTCACCGCAATCAACAGCTTCGACACCACAAACTATGCTGACTTGGCCGCATTCATTAAGTGATGTTATTAATGCGCTAATCAAAGCAGGGATCAGAATTGATAGTCTTAACGAGTATCCATTTAGCCCCTATAACTGCTTTGAAAATTTGATAGAGCAAGCGCCTAATCAGTTTCATTCTATTGTTAAAGGTAACTCAGTGCCGTTAGTGTTTACAGTGAAAGGAACCAAAGTCTAAATGGTTTTTGCAAAGGGTAATAAACTTAAGGTCGTTACTGGATGGAGGGCACTATTTGCCAAAGTGTCGATATTATTATGCGGGCTTATTTTATTAATATATTGGTCGTACTTATATCTCAGTCCCAGTTTGACCATCAGTAATCAATCAGCTCAAGGTGTTGAATCCGCAGTGGTAAAACTTCCCCATAGCCGCTTAGACTTTGGTGACATTGCCGCGATGCATACTAACACCCTGTATTATGATTTAGCGCAGTTAGATGGCGCATATCGCTATCACATTGAGTTTGATAGTGGCGAGATCATCGCGGGTGAGTGCGGTTATATTACTAATTTTGAAATTCATAAAAGGGTGGTAATTACAATTTCAGAGGCTACGACAATGAGTTGCAGCGTTAATTAATAGCCATTTCTAACCATCGCGTCTCAACAAGGTTATTAGGTTTGTTACAGGTTTGTTTGTTTCTATGTTCAAAAACATTATGACTGTAAACCTGATGGAGAAATTGCGTATTAAGTGCTTATCTTTAAATGAATTTATTTTTATATTGAGTTTTTTTAATATAAATTTCAGTTTTCGTCTCTACTATGCGCAGCTTGCTATTTTTTGTACAAAATATCAACGCTTTATTGTCAATACACTATAATAGCTAAAGTTGAATTTATTCAGTTTATAGACTATTAATGAATCATGGTCATTTAAGGATATCCCTACATGATGTTAAGAGTTTTATCAGGAATTTTTTTAGGTATTACCGCTTTTGCCACTCAAGCAAACGTTAATGAGTCAGCAAATGAGTCGGTTAAAGAGTCTACGGATGAAGCTATCGAAATTCAGCCTAAATATGACCGCGTTTTTCCTATTTGGGCACAAGATGCCATTGATTTAGGCTATGAGTTACCTAAGCCGTATGGCATAGGGGTGACCTATATGAATATGGATCAGCCATTAGTGGTAGAAAATGTCAGTTTTTCGGGATTAGATCTGCTTGATGAAATTGTCTCAATTAAAGGCAGTGAAGCGATTCAAGAGTCAGAAACAATTACCTTTCGTGCTGATATGTGGGTGCTACCTTTTTTAAATTTATACGGCATTATTGGTAAAACCTCAGGCAGTAGTATTGCCAATGTCACGGTCAACTTAGATCTTCCACCTCCTTTTAAGCCCGTGGAAACAGCTCCTTTTGACTTCGCGTTAAATTTTGAAGGCTTAACCTATGGCGCCGGTGGCACCATTGTTGGCGGCATAGGTAATTGGTTTGCCTTACTTGATGTTAACTACACCAATACCGATTTAGATATTTTAGAAGGTGAAATCAGTTCAATTGTGGTTTCACCGAGAGTTGGCTACCGTTTTGATATCCGTGGTCACGACACTCAAGTTTGGATTGGTGGTATGTATCAAAATGTTGAGCAAACCTTCAGTGGTTTTTTACAAGATATTGGCGTGCCTATTGCTGGTGCTAAATTTGAAGTTAACCAGCATTTAGCCGATAAATGGAATGGCTTAATTGGTGGTCAAATCGAGTTGGGTAAAGGCTTTGATTTACTGCTTGAGGGCGGTATTGGTACCCGTACTAGTTTTATGGCCGGTATTGGATATAGGTTTTAATATTGATGAGACTCATAACCCTCAGTTTTTTTGCGCTATTGCTTAGTGGCTGCAGCATTGTTGCCATGGTAGATGATCACCAACAAAACAATTTGCTCAAAAACGGTTTTGAGCGTCATCAAATGTCATTGACTGAGGGAGGCGAGTTACATTACTGGCAAGGGGGAGATGCATCTAAGCCCACATTATTAATGCTACACGGTTTTGGCGGTAACGGCATGACCAGTTGGTATGAAATGATGCTTGACTTGAGCACTGACTATCAAGTGATAGTGCCAGATCTATTGTGGTTTGGAGACTCATATAGTTTTGCCCCCGTTAACATCAGCAGTGAAACCCAAGCCATGCAGGAATTAATCCGCCAACTAGAATTGAGCAGCGTTAATCTGGTGGGTATTTCCTTTGGTGGTTTTGTGACTTTTGATTTGATGATCCACGAGCCCAAAGTGAATCAGGTGGTGATGCTGGCAAGTCCAGGACTGATATTTTCAGATGAGGATATGCTAGCAATGACTAAGCGTTTTGGCGCCGATGCGCCTGAAGCGGTGTTTGTGCCTAAAAATGGCCCTGAAGTAAGACGCTTACTTGAAAAAACTTTCGTTGATTATCCATGGATGCCAGCGTTCATTGATCAGCAGGTTTATGAATATTACTTTGCCGACTCTTTGCCACAAAAAGAATCTCTTATTACCACCTTGCCGGCTTATCGGGATCAATTAAACCCCGACGAATTTGCCGACTCTTTACCGTCAACCATTTTAATCTGGGGGGAAAAGGACGTGGTGTTCCCATTAGATAATGGGCGTCGTTTTGCTGAGTTTTTAAATGCACCTATCATAGTTATACCTAACGGTGTTCACGGATTGAGTAATGACTTTCCTAAACAAATTAATAAAGAAATCAGGGCTTTTATTCAATGAAAATCATAAAAATTCCCCTAGCGATATCATTTTTAGGCTTAGTTATGACCTTAGGCGCTTGCTCCAGTAATGAGTGGCAAGTGCGCGCATTACCCACAGATATTGCGGTCAGTGCCGCTTTAGATGATATACCTGATAATGCGTTAGTCAGAGATATTACCCTTCCTGAAAATGCAGCACTTTCAATGCCCGCCAGTGTCAGACCTTGTTGTGCTTTTGGTTTTGACCAAAAAGTCGCTATGGGGTTATTACCGATCCCTTTTTATCGTCACGCTAACACAGTAGCACTTGAGGATATTGGCGCACATGCATTTGATGCCGGTACATTTAGTTATGAAAAAGGCTCACCTGATAGCGGTAAAAGCATGGAAAACAATGGCATGCTTTATACCCGTAAAGGCGGCTTTATTGATTTAGCCCATGTGCGTGATACCGCTGATAATGCAATTGCGCTGTTTTATCTTATTCAGCCTAAACTGGGTCAGGCACAGTCTATTGAATTACCATTAGAAATTGGCCATAGAACCATTGAACTCGCCGCTTTTGATGTGAGCCATTTATCGGCAGATGACCGTTGGGAGTTAGCGGCGGCCATGGCGGTACGCTTAGCCTTTACTATGGCTGAAGCCCATGAAATATCCCAGTGGCATGGTTATCGCAGCTTTGCCTTATGGACAGAAGCGGTATCGGCTTACTCGTTAGAAGATTTATATTCAAACATGCTGGGAGCCAAAATTGCGTTAGCAATACTGACCAATAATTTAGCCATGACCAAGCAGCAATATGATTATCATATGACGGGTTGGTTAGCGGCAACATTGGCTTGGTTAGAGCCTTTATCTAAAGAACAAACCAATGCACTCTTTAGGGCAATCGATGGTGACTGGTGGGACTCAAACGAGCCACTACCAAATAAATTCGTATTACTTAAACGTCATTACCTACTCGGCGACAAACAATCACCTTATTTGGTCAGTAAAGCGCAAGCTCAGGCAAGTGAGCAATGGAACAAGGTTGCAGCAGTTTACGACGCGCCAGCATCAGCGCAACACTTGTCATTAGCCGTTGAGCTTTTTGGGATTAACTTCGATGAAGTGGCAGTGCAGCACATTAGTGTAGATAAAAAGTTTGCAGGCTCATTTAGCCACGTACCAGAAGAATTATGGCTTGATGGCTTTACCCATTTGCAGTTTGTAGAGATTGCTAAATATGATGAGCGTGAGGATTATAAGTTGTTAAAGCAGCATTTAGCTGAAAAGCCTCATTTGACCCATCAACAAGCGCCGCTAGCTGACTTACCAGACACTCGCGAACAAACAGAGCCTCAAGGTAATGCAGCAGAAACTGGTGCAGCTATTAATGATGCTGCCACAATTGAACCAGCAATAGGTGCGCTGTTAAATGAAAATAATTAGCCCGTTTGTCACTCGCTTACTGATTGTAAATTGTGCCAGTTTTTTTGCCATTAATGTCGCTGTAGCAGCGCCGTTAACGGCGGCGAATGCTGCTATTGCTGCCAGTTCAGAAGTAAACTCACAAGTAAATTCAACAATAAAGCCTGAAACGTCAGCGCCAAAATCTGCCAGCGAAGACGCGGTATTGGTTGGCGCTGATCAGCTTGAAACCATAACCGATGAAGCTGAAGATCAGGGCTGGTTTGAAAACCTACTGACTAACCTCGGTGCCGATGGTGAGTTTGATCCAGATAAGGGCATTGATTTTAGCTATTTACCTGGGCCATTTTATAACCCAGAAATGAGTTTAGGTGTTGGGATATCTGTGGTTGGGCTATATCAAGTCGACCCAGAGGATACGGTCAGTGATTTATCTTCTTTGGTTATTAATGGTTTAGCCTCAATCAATGGCGCGCTAGGGGTCGGGATTGAAAATAAAACCTTTTTTAATGGCGATAACCAACGTCTTTATTTAAATGCCAATGTGTATGACATACCGGATGTGTATTACGGCGTAGGTTATGAATTTAACCAGCAAGACTTAAATCGGGTTGAATTTAATAGTCAAACATTTCAAGTTAACCCTATGTTCCTACAGCGCATATCCGCCCATAGCTTTGTGGGAGCAGGTTTTGATTTTATCTATGCAAAGGCCACGGATGTGGATGTGGCCTCAATTGATGTGGATGTTGACCCTTTACAAGAAGTTTCTCGCAATGTTGGGGTCAATTTATTAATTAACTATGATACCCGCGATCATGTGCTTAACCCGCAGCAGGGGAGCATTAGCCAGTTTGAGATTGGCGTGTATCGCGAAGATTTTGGCGGCAAGCATGACTTTGAAGTCTATAACGCTCTATACAGTGCCTATTATCCAATCCTTAATGATGACACCATAGCATGGCAAGTACGCGGACGCTTTACCCACGGCGATGTGCCTTGGGATCAGCTATCTAAAATCGGTGGTGGTAATTCATTACGGGGCTACACCACGGGTCGCTATCGTGACAAACAAATGCTGCTGGCTCAGGTGGAGTATCGGCAACATTTAACTGGCAGACACGGCATGGTTTATTGGGTTGGCGCAGGCAGTATTGCAGACAAAGTGGGTGAACTGTCCTTTGATGAGTTACTGCCTAATATTGGTGTCGGTTATCGTTTAGAGGTTAAGCCTAAAGTCAATTTACGCCTAGATTTAGCGTTTGGTGATGGTGATAGCGGCTTTTACTTTAACGTCAATGAAGCCTTCTAGCGGCGCTGAGCAGTGCTAACTCTGTTTGCACTGCTTTAATAAGGCTTCAAAAAAGTCGCTGCCTTTTCTTTCTGCAAAAGCAATATTACGCTCTGGTATGGTTTCAGGCTCGTTATATTCGGCTAAGGCGGCTTCCATACTGGCTTCGCGAATAATATGGATGGTTGGATAAGGCGCACGATTGGTATAGTTTGCTGCGCTGTCTTGGGGCTCACCCTCAAAACAATAGTCAGGGTGAAAGCTCGCTAACTGATATACCCCTTCATAGTCATGCTCAAGTAACTTGTCATTGGCCAAGTCAACAATATCAAGATAGCTGTAAAACCCTTCAAAGCCACGAGGCAAGATAAACAGTGTGGTTTCTGCTTGTGGATTTTCATCCAAATACTGACATTCAGTTAAAAAATCCTTCATTACCTGCTTTACTTTAGTTTGTTCACAAGTGAAATAGCGAATGCTATTGCGTTCGATTTCACGGCGGGCAAAAGGACAAATATTGTATTTCATGATCACTTTAGAAACCCAGTTGGCAGTTTCTAATTCGACTTGGTTAATTTCAGACATATAAACCTATTGTTACTACTTGGGTTAACTATTGGGTAGGATCATCGGAATGATCGACAGTACTAATAACACTGCCATCGAGACATTGAAAATGCGTTGCTGTCGTTGATTTTTTAATAACTTTTTCAGCCCAACCCCAAAACTTAGCCACACAGAGCCACAGGGCAGTGCGATACACAAAAATACCATGGCAATAGTGAGCACTTGAGGTGTTAACGGTTGCTCAATGGTAGTGAAAGTCGCAATGGTACCAATAGCAATAATCCAGCCTTTAGGATTGACCCATTGAAAGGCTGCTGCTTGTATAAAGCTAAAGGGTTTACTGGTTTGTTTACCTTCTAAATTACTGTTGCTGTTAGCAATTAGCCAAGAAAGGTAAAGTAAGTAAGTGATCCCAACAACTTTTATAATTTGGTGCATGATGGGGTAGCTTTGAAATAAGCTACTTAACCCCAGACCAATGGCCAGTATCATGGTCGGAAAGCCCAAAGAAATACCCATCAAGTGGGGAATACTGCGTTTAACGCCAAAGTTCACTCCAGAGGTCATCAACATAATATTGTTTGGCCCAGGGGTTATACCGGCTGAAAAGGCGAATAATGCAATAGTAAAAATTAATTCCATATATGGTTTTGTTTTGGAGTATGAGAGAAAAGATTTTGAACTGCATATTAGCCTTAATTTAAACAGTAACCTAGTGAAAATTAATCCCTGAATGATGCAATTGACAGCGCCAGTATTTTTTTGCTGGTTACATTGGTTTACTAAATGATGAGATTGGGTGGCACTGGCGTTGCGCCTATGTTTTATTTGATAAGTGCTTTGGTGGTGATTACTGGCTATTAAGCTTGTGATCTCGTTGAATTTCAGTCAGGTTAGGTTATGGTTTATATGTTAGTTTTATAATTATTAACAGGATTTCTGTTATGCAGCTTGGTAGGTTCGTCGGCTAGTTAAATAGAAAGTTGAGGCTTAAATGATAAAGAAACAACTGTTGTTATGGGTGAGTGTATTGGCAGTTTTATTGGCGGCTTGTACCAGTAAACCAGCCCCTGATATTCATGCACCAACAAGCATTACTATGGTGACCACAGGTGATTTAACCACAATAACAGCCAATGCAAAAACTTTTGCTTGGCACCCAACTATGTTTACAGTTCACACCAATAATAAGCTAGATGATGAAGAACTAATCCGCCATATGCGGCAGTCAATTACCAAAATTATGGATAAAAAAGGCTATTCTTTGGTGGATGAAAGCCAATTTCCCAATATCGTTGTGGGTTTTGGCATGACCTTGGAATCAGAAATGAGTGACCAAGAAATTTTAGAAAAAGCGGGCTTAGTCGCCGGGTTATCAACAGAAGGTGTTGATGACGAATTCGAAAAAGGCTCAGTGTTAGTTGCGGTGTTTAGCCCTCAGAGTCAGCAGCCTATATGGCGAGTGCTAGCCCAAGGGTTTACAGATACAGATAAACCGGTTAAAAATCGAGAACAACGTTTTGATAAATTAACCACTATGATGCTAAGCGCCATTCCTGCTCGCACAAGCTATTAAACTCATGCATGTAAAATGATGGCTTTGGATATGAGCGCAGTTAACAATCAGTGGCTAAAAAATAAAAACCGCCAACAGTGATGTTGGCGGTTTTTTATTAACTGTCTATAAGTGATTATTTATTAATTACTTGGCTTAATGAATCCGCTATACAGTGACATTAACTTCGTAAGATGAGAATTTACGGATATTGATCACCCCAGTGTCAAAGATTAAATATTGGCCTTTGATACCTTGTAGAGTCCCGCTAACCTCAGGGGTTTTATCAAAGTTATGTGATTTTACTTTTTTAGGAAACTCGCTCATTGGGAAGCGAATACTTTGAATTGCATTATCCAATCTTTCGATAATAAAGTCTGGGTTATCTTGTTTGATCTCCAGTAGTCGCTGTTCAACTTCAGGGATTAACTGCTCAGCCATTTCCACCAAATCAACATCGGCAGCATTGCCCTTTAACATGGCTTGCCAATTAGTTTTATCATTGATGAGTTTAGCAAACTCAACTTCCACTAAACCTGATAATTGGCGAGTTGATACCTTGAAAATAGGTAGCCCTTGGGTGGCACCTTGGTCAATCCAACGCGTTGGTATTTGGGTGTAACGGGTAATGCCGACTTTGATCCCTGACGTATTTGACAGGTAAACAAAGTGAGGCACAAAACAATGAGTTTGCGCCCATTCTGGCTCACGGCAAGTACCTTGATCAAAATGGCAGGTTTCAGGTTTCATGATACATAAATCACAGCTCGCCAGCTTTTGCATGCACACATAGCAGTGGCCCTGAGAGTAACTCTTCTTGGTTTTTTTACCGCAATTACAACAGAAAATATTGCCAGTATGGCTAAGGGTTAGGGTTTTACCAATTAATGGGTTTAGCGCAACGCTATTATCGCCAACCGGCAGTTCGTACTGCACTTCATCTTGTTCATTAAGGTGAGTGCGCATTTTTGATAAGGTGCCTAACATCGATATTCTCTTATATTGTGGTGTTATTGTTGATTATGTAATGCAGTCTACCAGATGAATGCCCGTTAGATTAACCGCTTTTTTAGATTGGCTTTAGGGAGAAATACTCATTAAATGCGCTCAAGCAGGGGATAAAAAAGTCATGGACTTGGCCATGACTCATTATTTAGCATCTCCAGCTTTCAATACTTATGAATATGCCGCTTAAATGCCTTGAAATATATTGATTATTAAGCGCTTTTACTGAGCTTATCTAATACCACATCATCACCTAATTCATACAAAGAATCAGTAAGTTGTTCTTCTTGGCATGGATCAGATAACCCCAAGCCCATTGTGGCTCTGAACAAGGCGATGCCTGTGTGGCCAGCGGTTTCTTGTTTGCTACTAAATTGCTCGATGTTGATCCCAAGGGCATTGATCTTATTTGAGATTTCCAGCACTAAGCCTTCACGGTCATAAGCGACTAAATTGAAGCTGAGACGTTTTATTGGTACAGGGGTTTGGCTGGTTTTATTAAAGCTACAGGTTAGGCCGTCAATGCATTCTAAAGCATCTAATAATGCGTCCCATTTAAGGGCCGATACTTCTAACTGTAATATTGCTGCAAAAATGCCATCAATATGGCGCATTTCTGAGTCCAGCCAGTTACCGTTATGACGACTTATTACATTGGCGATTTGTTCAACTAATCCTTTTCTATCAGGTGCTTGAAGTGTGATCAGGTAACGAAGCATAAAATAAACTCCCAAAATTTTAACAAATAAATCTGCTGTAACACTACTGTCATAAAGACGTCATATAATTCAGCTCAATAAAATATGGCATTTATAGCCTGCCATGAACACAAGCTAAATAGCTGTTTTTAAACTGGCAATTTGCTTAAATAAAAAACAGTTCGCTTAAGTAAAAAGCACAGTTTAGTTAGTAACACAGCGAATCAAACAATCATAGCGAAATATCGTTAACGATTAATTATAGAGGTTCTTAATGGAAAGTCAGGTAAGTCAGCCTGGTTCTGCGGCGAAGAGTTTGTTAGCAAACAGACAAACCAGTCGTAGAGCGTTTATGGATAAGGCAGCTGAAGTGGGTGTAACTGTGGGTGGCACCATGGTATTTGTCGCTTTGTTGCTGATTTTCTTTTATTTATTGTATGTGATTAAACCTATATTTGATGGCGCCGATGTTGAGCCTATTTCAACTATCAGCTATCAACAAACTGACGTCGCGACCTTAATGGTAGGCAGTGATGAGCAAAATGAAATTGCTTATCGGGTATTAGTCGATGGCCAAGTTGATTTTTATTCAGTTGCAGGGCGTCAGTTAATCACCAGCTTTAAACCTAAGCTTCCTAAGGGCGCAACGGTTGTAAGTAGCGCTAAAGCGAAACCTAACGAGCAACGTTTTGCCTTAGGCTTAAGCACGGGTGAAGCATTAATCGTTGGGGTGGATTTTGGAGTCACTTACCCAGATAACAAGCGCACCATTACCCCAAGATTACGTTATCCACTGGGTGAAACACCGATTATGGTGGATGAAGGCCAAGCCCTTAATAATCTGGTTTTTGATTATATCGATAATCGTGTTGGTTTTGCTTATCAAGATGACAATGGCTCGTGGAAGCTCAGTCGTCTTGAAGGCGAAGAAAACATGATGACCGAAGAAATTGAATGGTACTCAGATTTAACCTATATCAAAGATGCGCCCAATAATGCCTTTACGGCATTAATGACCCCCGATCATCGTCAATTGATCCTGCCAACATCGAATAAACTGTTTATTTATGATATTCGCGACAGTGACGAACCCAGCTTGTTGCAAGTTATCGATGTGAAAAATGGTAAGTCAGTGGTGTCTAAAGTGATGCTGCTAGCAGGCGCTAGTTCAATTTTAGTCAGTTATGATAATGGCTTAATTGACCAGTATTTCCAAGTCAGTGGTCGCAGTGGCCGTTTGTATCAAAAAATCAGACACTTTGATAATGACGCTAAAGTGGGAGCCATGACGACCGAGTTTTACCGTAAAAGTTTTGCGGTAGTCAGCCCTGAAGGTGAGCTATCACTGCTTTATACCACCAGTCAGCGCAACTTATTCACTGAAACATTTGATATCGCCAACCCAGGCGCGATGGCATTTAGTCCTCGTTCAAACGCCTTAGTGGTTGAAGCTAATAATAAGCTCAACATTTTCGCGGTTGATAATGCTCACCCTGAAGTGTCTTGGAGTGCTTTGTGGGAAAAGGTCTGGTACGAAGGTTACCCAGAGCCACAATATGTATGGCAGTCAACCTCGGGCTCAGATGACTTTGAAGCAAAATTAAGCTTAATGCCATTAGCTTTTGGCACCATGAAAGCGGCATTTTATGCAATGTTATTTGCCGTGCCACTGGCCATTGCTGGAGCGATTTATACTGCCTACTTTATGTCGCCAAAAGTGCGCGGCGTGGTTAAGCCGACCATTGAAATCATGGAAGCACTGCCGACGGTCATTTTGGGCTTCTTAGCCGGACTTTGGTTAGCGCCACTGATTGAAGATCACTTGCCGGGCATTTTAGTGTTACTCACATTACTGCCTACGAGTATTCTTGTCAGCGCATTTACTTGGAGTCGATTGCCAGCGAAATGGAAGCAACGCTTACCTGAAACCTATCAAGAGATCATGTTAATTCCAGTGATTTTGTTTGTGGGTTGGTTCTCATTTGAGATTAGTCCAGTAATCGAAATTGCTTTCTTTGATGGTAATACCCGCCAGTTCATTACCAATGATTTAGGCATTACATTCGATCAACGTAACGCCTTTGTTGTAGGCATTGCGATGGGCTTTGCGGTTATTCCAACGATTTTCTCTATTGCTGAAGATGCGATTTTCTCAGTGCCACGACATTTATCAAATGGTTCACTGGCACTGGGCGCGACTAACTGGCAGACATTAACCCGCGTGGTATTGCTTACCGCAAGCCCGGGTATTTTCTCTGCCATTATGATGGGTTTAGGCCGCGCAGTGGGTGAGACCATGATTGTATTAATGGCAACGGGTAACACCGCAATCCTTGAGTGGAGTGTGTTTGAAGGGATGCGTACTTTAGCGGCAAATATCGCCGTTGAGATGCCTGAGTCTGCCATTGGTAGTTCCCATTACCGTGTGTTATTCCTTGCGGCATTTGTGTTGTTTGTATTCACCTTTGTCTTTAACACCATTGCTGAAGTGGTACGCCAACGTCTACGTGAACGTTATAGCTCACTTTAAGGAATGAAGATGAACAGAGTTTTTAATATTTCGCCAATCGCCTTGAGAGGTTTGTGCAATGGGTAAGTGGTTTAAATCAGGTTCTCCATGGATTTGGATGACCGGCGGTGCGGTGAGCATTTGTTTGATTGCAGTACTGGGTTTGTTGTTATTGATCGCGTGGCGCGGCTTAAGTTACTTCTGGCCTGCCGATATTTATCAATGGCAGCTAGAAGACAATAATGGCGTTAAAACAACCCTAATTGGTGAAATCTACGACCGTGAAGAAGTGCCCACTGAACGTTTAATTGCAGCGGGTCATCAGTTTGACGAACATCCTGGCGAGTTTGTGACTCGTTACTTAGTTAAAACCGGTAACCGTGAATTTGTTGGCTTAGATTTTCGCTGGATCCTTGGCACCGATATTGTCAGCCGTGAAAAGCCAGCTGATGTGGCCATGCTCGAAAGGACTAAAAATGGTAACTTTTACGGGTATCCAATTGCAGTCATTGAAGACGGTAAGCGCTTAAATATTACCGGCGAGGACATTGAAACTTCGTTAGTCGCTCATATCAAGCGTGCAGTCGATATTGCTGATGAGGCGCTGGCACTGCAAAAGTCTGAAATTGGCTCAGTGAACTATGCCTTAGAGCGTTTACGCCTAAAAGAGCGTAAATATGAACTGGATGGCAAACTCACCCCAGCCATTAAAGCTGAGATGGACGCCCAAGCAGAGCAGTTAAACCAAGACTACTTAGTCATGGAAAAAGACTTATTTGCCCTGCGCGACAAAGCGGCTCGAGATTCAGTGGTTGTGCGTGATATGCGCGGTGAAGAGGTCACCTTAAAACTTGATAGCGTGCTTGATGTTAGCTATGTCAATCACATGAATATCGTTGATAAACTCGGTCATTGGTTTGTGGGCATGGGGCGTTTTATTAGCCAAGACCCACGTGAAGCTAACACCGAAGGCGGCGTGTTCCCTGCTATTTTTGGTACGGTATTTATGGTGATGCTGATGGCGGTTATCGTGACCCCATTTGGCGTAATCGCCGCAATTTATTTACATGAATACGCCAAAAAAGGGCCTATTACTAAGATGATCCGTATTGCGGTGATTAACTTAGCCGGTGTGCCATCAATCGTTTATGGTGTATTTGGTTTGGGCTTCTTTGTGTATATGCTTGGTGGCTCGTTAGATCAGCTGTTTTACCCTGAAGCATTGCCTGCGCCAACGTTTGGTTCACCAGGGGTGATTTGGTCAGCCTTAACATTGGCTATTTTGACTTTACCTGTGGTGATTGTATCTACGGAAGAGGGCTTAAGCCGTATTCCAAGTGCCGTGCGTCAAGGCAGCTTAGCCTTAGGGGCAACCAAATTTGAAACCTTATGGCGCATTGTTATTCCAATGGCAAGCCCTGCGATTATGACCGGACTTATTCTTGCCGTCGCCCGCGCAGCAGGTGAGGTAGCACCATTGATGTTAGTTGGCGTGGTAAAACTCGCACCGACATTACCGATTGATATGAACTTCCCGTTTGTGCATTTAGAACGTAAGTTTATGCATCTTGGGTTCCATATTTATGACGTTGGCTTTCAAAGCCCTAACGTTGAAGCGGCGAGACCATTGGTTTACGCGACTTCATTCTTATTAGTATCTGTGATTGTGACACTTAACTTAACAGCAATTAGTGTACGTAATCACTTACGTGAAAAATTCCGTTCGCTAGAACATTAATTAGCGATATCCTGAGGAAAATACAAACATGATTTCAATTGATCAACGCGCAACTAAATCTGACATTATTGATTTAGCAAACTTACCCGCACAGGATACTGCCCTAGAAATCCGTAACCTTGATTTACGTTATGGTGATAAGCAGGCGTTATATAACGTTGGAATGAAAATTCCTAAAAAACAAGTCACAGCCTTTATTGGCCCAAGTGGTTGTGGTAAATCAACCTTACTGCGTTGTATTAACCGCATGAATGACTTGGTTGAAACCTGTAAAATCAGTGGTGAAATCTTACTGAACGGTCAAAACATCTATGACAAAAAAGTCGATGTCGCTCAGCTGCGTCGAAATGTCGGTATGGTATTCCAGCGCCCAAATCCATTTCCTAAATCAATTTATGAAAATGTGGTTTATGGCCTGCGCCTCCAAGGGGTGAGTAATCGCCGCGAGCTAGACGAAGCTGCAGAAGTGTCATTACGTGGCGCTGCGATTTGGGATGAAGTGAAAGATCGCTTACACGATAATGCTTTTGGCTTATCGGGTGGTCAGCAACAACGTTTGGTTATTGCCCGCGCTATTGCCATTGAGCCTGAAGTGTTATTGCTTGATGAACCCACATCAGCACTGGATCCTATTTCAACCTTAACCATCGAAGAGCTGATCACTGAGCTTAAATCGAAATACACTGTAGTGATAGTAACCCATAACATGCAACAAGCGGCGCGGGTTTCTGATCAAACCGCCTTTATGTACATGGGCGAGTTGATTGAATATGCGGATACCAATACCATTTTCACCACGCCGCAAAAGCGTAAAACCGAAGATTACATCACAGGTCGTTACGGTTAATCATAACGAAGTGAGTAAGCTGGCGCTTATGGCAAGTCATTGGTGCGAAAGTTAGCGATAATTAAGGTAATAAAGTAATGGAAAACAAAAGTTTAAATAAGCATATTTCTGGACAGTTTAATGCTGAATTAGAAGATATTCGTAACCGTGTTTTGGCTATGGGTGGTTTAGTTGAGCGCCAACTTGAACAAGCCCTTGATGCTCTTGGTAGCTTAGATGCCGATCTTGCTCAAAAAGTGATTGATGGCGATCACCGCGTAAATGGCATGGAAGTGTCAATTGATGAAGAATGCACCCGCATTATTGCTAAACGTCAGCCTGCGGCAAGTGACTTACGTTTGATTATCACCATCACCAAAACGATTACCGATCTAGAACGCATTGGCGATGCTTGCGTGCGTATTGCTAAAGCGGCGTTAGATAAACGTTTGAACAATCAGCAGCCATTATTGGTGAGTATCGAAAACATGGGCCGCCATGCCACTCGTACTTTGCATGCCACCTTGGACGCCCTTGCGCGTATGGATGCTGATAATGCCTTAGAGTTACACAAAGAAGATGCCAAACTGGACAAAGAGTATGAAGGGATTATTCGTCAGTTAATGACCTATATGATGGAAGACCCTCGCTCAATCCCTGGGGTATTAGATGTACTTTGGGCTGCGCGGGCGGTTGAGCGTGTAGGCGATCGCTGTAAGAATATCTGTGAGTACATTATTTATTTCGTTAAAGGTAAAGATGTTCGCCATACTTCCTATGAAGAGATGGAAAAAGATCTAAACATGTAAGCTATGCTTACCTGCAAGCAAAAAATAACAGTCTCATTATGATTAATGGGACTTTTTTATTGCTGTCACTTTTATGCTGCTAGTGCTAATGCTGTGAGCCAACTCACAAAAGTTAATTAGCCTTTGCTCAACAAGGGGGCTAGATAGGCTGGATCAATAGCAAACTGTGTTAAAATTTCTGTAATTCCTCGCTCGTTTTGTAGGCTCAATGAAAAACACCCTTTCTCGCGGTTTAACTAACTTATTGCCAATGGCACTGAGTCTGTGGTTATTCTGGTCATTATTTATTTCTTTAGATGGTTTAGGCCATTTATTGCTGGATATTGTTGATTTAGAAAACAGCTTTGTTGGCGCCGGATTTATTTTGGTGGCAGTGCTAGTGTTTATTTCAGGACTGTTATTTTCATTTAGCCCATTTGCTTGGTTATACGCTTGGCTTGAACGTCAATTAATGAAGTTTCCGCTGTTTAAATCTGTCTATGGCAGTATTCGTGATATTGCGAACTTAATGAAACGAGACGGTAAGCCAAAGAATCAAAAAACCGTATTAATCAAGCAAGCCAATGGCGGTTATGTGGTTGGCTTTATCATGAATCAACAGGCGCCTAAGCCGCTCACTGATGCGCTACCGGAAGGTGATTGGGTACCAGTATTGTTTCAGCTTAGCTACCAAATGGCTGGGGTGACGAGTTTAGTCAAGCGTGAAGACTTAATTGAAGTTGATTGGTCATTTGAAGATGCAATGCGCTTTAATTTAACCGCGGGGATCTCGATTGCTAACGGCAATACTAATACAAACGCTAACGGCAATACTGATATCAACACGAATGCTAGCGGCAATGCGACTAGCGATGAAGCGTCAGCTAATGAAACGTTGGCGTCAGATAATCGCACTTCAGCAACTAAGAAATAGTGCTTTAAAATCCCAATGCGCGCGAGTACAAATTTACCCCTTAATGATTACGTTAAACGCAATCCAATAGAACAAGCCTATACTTATGCAATTGTCAGCGCAATTGTTACCTATGTAGCTGTGTTCATTATCCTATTTACAGGTCTCAATCATGTTTAAGAAAGCGAGTATTAACCCTCCGGTTTTCTTCCCATCAGTATTGCTTATTTTTGTCATGGTATTTATTTGTGCCGTTTGGCCAAATGAAGCGAGCCAATTTTTTAAAGCCATTCAAAGTTGGTTAGAAGTTAAAGCGGGCTGGTTGTATATTGTTGGGGTGGCTATTTTCCTCATCTTTATTATTTTTGTCATGATGAGCCGTTTTGGTGACATCAAACTAGGTCCAGATCATTCCGTGCCTGATTACAGCTTTAAAAGCTGGGTATCTATGCTGTTTTCAGCAGGTATGGGTATTGGATTAATGTTCTTTGGCGTGGCAGAGCCAGTGATGCATTATTTAGCCCCTCCTGATGCAACGCCTGAGTCATTGGAGGCTGCAAAAGATGCCATGAAGATTACTTTTTACCATTATGGCATCCATATTTGGTCAATCTATGCCGTAGTAGCCTTAAGCTTAGCGTACTTCTCATATCGCCATAAACTGCCATTACTGCCGCGATCTGCTTTATATCCACTCATTGGCGAGCGTATCTATGGTCCTATAGGGCATGCTGTTGATACGTTTGCGGTGATCGGTACCATGTTTGGCGTAGCAACCTCATTGGGCTTTGGGGTGCTACAGGTCAATTCAGGCTTAAGTTATTTAATCGATGGTTTGCCAAATAACATAACCGTGCAAATTATTATCATTATGGCGATAACAGCCATTGCAACGGTTTCTGTTTTTGCAGGCTTAGATAGAGGCGTTAAACGTTTAAGTGAGCTTAACCTTGCGTTAGCACTGCTATTGCTTGTGGCAGTTTTAGTTCTTGGACCAACGGTGCTGTTACTGCAAGCATTTGTACAAAATACCGGTGGTTATTTAAGTGATATTGTGGGTAAAACTTTTAACTTATACGCTTACGAGCAAAAAGATGATTGGCTTGGTGGCTGGACATTATTGTATTGGGGCTGGTGGATCTCATGGTCACCATTTGTGGGTACCTTTATTGCCCGTGTCAGCCGTGGGCGTACTATTCGAGAGTTCTTAGTCGGGGTGTTATTTTTCCCAACGGGTATCACTTTCCTGTGGATGACAGTATTTGGTAATAGCGCCATTGATATGATCAGAAATCATGGGGCGAGTTATCTATCGGATGCGGTTTCTAATGATGTATCGGTGGCCTTGTTTCGATTTTTTGAGCACCTGCCATTTTCATCAGTCTTATCCATCATTGCCATATTCTTAGTGGTAACATTTTTTGTTACTTCATCAGATTCTGGCTCATTAGTGATTGATAACTTGACCTCAGGCGGCAATGAACAAGCGCCAGTAGGCCAGCGAGTTTTTTGGGCGATACTGCAAGGGGTTGTCGCGAGCGTATTATTACTCGCTGGTGGCTTACAAGCGTTACAAACAGCAGCCATTGCCAGTGCAATGCCAATCATGATTGTGATGCTATTGATGTGCCTTGGCTTGTATAAAGCTTTACAAGATGATCGCTTGAAATTAGAAAGCGTGCAGCAACACAATACCAGTGTGCAATTTGCTAAAGCCAACATGAGCTGGGAAGATCGTATTGATGTACTGGTGTCTCATCCCAGTCAAGAAGATGCCCAGCGATTTTTGGATAACATAGCTAAGCCCGGACTTGAACAAGTCAGGCAAATATTTTTAGCCAAAAATATGCCAGCGGTTATCACCCAAGATGATGAAAGGGTACGTTTATTGATTGGTAATAACGAAACCCTGCAGTTTGCTTATGGGCTGCGTATTCGCGCATTTACCATGAATGGTGCCGATGTCGAAGGCTTTGCTAGTGAGCAAGATTATTATCGGGTGGAAGTATTCTTAGAGCACGGTGGTCAGCATTACGATGTGATGGGTTATACCCAAGAGCAAATTATTGCAGATATCGTTAATCAATATGAGCGCTATTTACACTACCAGCATTTATCTAACTCTGAGTTAGTGACTTACTAGCGACAGCTTGTTTTAAGCGGCGATAGTATTACTCAAGCAGTGTAATTGTGATAGAAAACATTGCCCCAACCGATAACAGCGCTTATCCTTGGGGTAATTTTGTAATGAAAGTAAATTGGAAAGTCGATGTCAGCTACTCAAAGTAAATTAGATAAAGTATTAGCAGAAGCCAGAGATTACAAAGCCACGCGTGAAAAAGGCTACCGTGAACAAGCCTTAAAACTATATCCTTGGATTTGTGGCCGTTGTACGCGTGAGTTTACCCATAAGAATTTATCTGAGCTGACGGTACACCATGTTGACCATAACCATGATAACAACCCGTCAGATGGCTCTAACTGGGAATTGTTATGCTTGTATTGCCACGATAATGAACATTCTCGATTTGAAGAGTTAATTCGTTATGGCAATACCACTGAAACCAAGCAAGAAGCGGCAACCTATAATCCATTTGCTGACTTAAAAGCAATGATGAAAAAGTAGCGTTGTTTGCTGATATTCAAATGAAAAGCCCATATTTATGGGCTTTTTTGTGCTTGGCTGAAAGCTTTATTGCTCCGCTTTACAATTCAAAGCTTTTCAATTTAAGGCTGTTCAATTTCCGCTTGGGCTTTTAACCACTTCTCACGGCTAATGATCTGGCTATTACTGCCGCCTTTCATTTGCGCCTTTCGCTGTGGCAGTTGTTGCCATACCGCTTGTTTTTTCTCTTCACTGGCTTGTCCCCAGCCGACAATTTCATTGATGTGGCGAAAACAGCCCATGCAGTAATCTGCTTCATTTAAGCCGCATTTGGCGACGCAAGGTGAGTGCATTGTTAATCCTTTATCGTGTCTAAAATCTCGCCATTTATTGATTAAACCATATAGACAAATTAATTAAATAAAACTAGGCTGAGACTAGCTGTAGTTTATTGAATTTATTAGGTTGTTTGTAAGTTTAATTGGTTGTAACTATGGCTTTGTTGTCAGTGTTTAGTTGGTTTTTTGCTATAATAAATAGCCAACTTGCTGCTTTATTGTGTCGCTATTGCGTGGAGAGTACCATGAAATCATGGTTTAATTTAGCTGTAAAAAATCTTGCTAGCCTGAGTCGTCATTGCTGGGTGGCTCAGCCTCAACCCCTTATTATCATCTCTAAAAAACTGCTCAGTCTTATGAGTATCGGCTTGTTATCTTTAAGTTTAACGGCATGTTCGCTGTTAGAAGTGAAGCTTGAAAGTGGTGTAGAGCCGTTACCTAAAGAGCAGATAAACATGCGTATGTTTAGCCGTGAATTTAGCTATAGTTTTTATGCTGAAATTGAAGCCACCGCAGACCGCATTGCAGCTAATAGCGATGATGACAACATTAGAGCCAACACCTTAATGTGGAAAATTTACGCTGAGCAAAGCTTGCAGCGAGCGATATTCCAAGCCTCTCCTGTCGCGGCAATGTTAGATACTTGGGTGCTGACCGAGCAGATGAAGCAATTTTATGAAACCGGTGCAGGCAGCGAGTTATTTGGTGAACAACAGCAGTTAGCCATAGATACCAGTGATAAATTAGCAGTTCAATTCGCATCAACGGTAAAAGGCTTTATTAGCAGCCAAAAATTCAAAAATAACCAAGCATTTGTGAGCCAATATGTGGCAGAAAACCCGCTTGAGGACATTACCTTTACCCGTACTACCGCCTTTAATGCCTGGTTAGCTTTTAGCAATATTTCAGAGTTTGAAGCCATTACCACTTTCGGTTCAATGCCTGAGGTGATGAGCGATATGTCTGATCGCATGGCGATGACCACAGAGCAGATGCCAAAAATTCTTGGCTGGAAAGCAGAGTTGTATGCACTGCATGCTGATGTGAGCGCCGCAGATATTGAATTAGCCCTTAAAAATATCAGTGAAACCACTAAAAAATTCCAGCAGTTAATGCAGCAAACCCCAGAAATGATGACCATGCTCGCCAGTGATATGCGCGTAGAGTTAGCGCCATTATTAGATCAACTCAGTGATGTCACAGATGATAAGCTACAGCAGTTATCAAAAGAGCGTGAGTCACTCGCCTTGATTATTGTTCACGAGCGAGAAGCTTTGGTGCAAATGATTGCTGATGAGCGCAGCGCTGCCATTCAAGATTTGGATGCACTAACCCAAAAAACCGTTGAATTAGTGTTTGCCCAAGTGATTGAGCTCATTAAAAGCGTGATTGTGTATTTCATTTTATTCTTAATTGCGATATTTTTTGCGCCCCTAGCGATAGGTGTTTGGTTAGGTAAACGCATGGCGGTTAGAAAGTCTGAGCCTAAATATGACCCTAAATCCAACCCTAAATCAGCTATCAAAGTCGCAGCGAGTGAGTAGTTACTGTGATTGATGATGGTGTAAATCATCAATCACATCAATAAACCATAGGATGCCAATGAGCACACAGATTGCCATGAACTGCGCGACAGACGCTAACAATTGTAGCGACAATAGCGCCAAGCTAGCCCAGCTTAGCGAGTGCTTATTAAAGCTAAATAGTTTGTGGCAAGTTAAAGCCTTTGATTGTCAGCAATTACCTTGGGCCGAGCAGTTTCCTTGCTTAGCCGCAAAGGTTTGGGCCATAGCTGATACTGATATAGAGGCATTAGATGTGGCTCAAGGGGCCTTGGTGTCAGCGTTACTGCCGTCATTAATGCAAGATATGCAGCTCTTAGGGATCAACATTGATGGCTTAGCCACGATGTTAAGTGCATCGGCAAATGGTGATGTATCACTCACGACATCAGAAGCCAAATTGTCTGGAAAAAACTGTGCCGAAATAGGCCTATCAGACACAGAGCTTAGCCATTTCAGCGCCCATATCAAAGGCCGAAAGTGGCAGCAAATAACTGCTTTTTCTGCGCATATCCCTAAAGGAAGCCCGATTGTTGAATGGTGTGCAGGTAAAGGCCATTTAGGGCGTTACATTGCTAAAACCCATCAAGTTAAGGTTAGCAGTTTAGAGTGGCAACAAAGCCTGTGTGAGCAAGGCCAGCAGTTTGCAGACAAGTGGCAATTGTCGCAGCAGTTTCATTGTGTTGATGTGTTTAACTTAGCCAGTAGTGCATTAGGGGCTAACCCGCTAAGTTCAGAGCAACATGCCATTGCCTTACATGCCTGTGGTGATTTACATGTAAGGCTGCTGGAGTTAGCCGCGCAGGCAAACACCAAACAAATCTCGTTTTCACCTTGTTGTTATCATCTTATTCAAGCTGACTACTATCAGCCGCTATCCCATGCTGCAAAAAGCAGTGGCCTTAAGCTATCGCGACATGATTTACAGTTGCCGCTGCAGCAAAGTGTGATTGCCAATGACAAGCAGCAAGCATTACGACATCAAGAAATTGCTTGGCGTTTAGGCTTTGATAGCTTGCAGCGTGATATTAGCGGCACAGATCGCTATCTGCCGATCCCCAGTGTTAAACGAAGCCAGTTATCGGCATCATTTAGCGAGTTTTGTTATTGGGCTGGGGCGCAAAAGCAAGTCAATATTGACGGCGTAACTGACTTTGATGCCTATCTTGCTAAAGGGGTCGCGAGACAAAGGCTAACTCAGCGCATTGATTTAGTCGCGCACCTATTTAGGCACGCTTTAGAGCAGTGGTTATTACTGGATAGAATGTGCTTTTTGCAAGAGCAGGGTTATCAAGTTGCAGCGGTTGAATTTTGTGCAAACGATATCACCCCCCGAAATTGGCTTATTCAGGCTGAAAAATTAACCTAATCAAATAATTCTGTTCGAATAGTTTCCTAAGGTACTGTTAAATAGTTTTTATTTTAAACCCTCTTGATTAACCCCTTTAGTGATACAGTTAATACGCCAGCAATAAACTGTGGCTTTGGTAGATTTATATACTGCTAATTGTGGTTTTGTATTGAATATTGAAGCTTTTCTTGTTCAAATGGCGGGTTAGTAGCAAATACCAATAAATTCGGTTGCCTAAGGCGACCTTAAAGTGAGCGATTGATACGGTTTCATGAAATATTCCCGCGTTTTTATTAATAGTATGGCCTATGAGTTAGCACCCCAAGTGGTGTCTAGCCTTGACCTAGAATCTCGTCTTGCGCCGCTTTATCAAAAGTTTCGTATTCCAATGGGGCAATTAGCCGCTTTAACCGGTATTAAGGAACGTCGCTGGTGGCCAAAAGGTTATCGTTTATCTGACGGCGCTATCAGTGCTGCCCGTAAAGCGGTTGCTGAAACTGGCATCAATGTCAGTGATTTAGGGGCCGTTGTTTACACAGGCGTGTGCCGTGATCAACATGAGCCTGCAACTGCGTGTCGCGTTGCTGCCGAACTTGGCGTGTCTAAAGATACGGCGATTTATGATATCAGTAACGCTTGTTTGGGCGTGCTTTCTGGCATTTTAGATATCGCTAACCGTATTGAGCTTGGGCAAATTAAAGCCGGTATGGTGGTGTCTTGTGAATCGGCGCGCGATATTGTTGAAGTCACTATCGACAATATGCTCAATGAACCGACAATGCAGAATTTTGCCCAATCGCTAGCGACCTTAACCGGTGGCTCTGGCGCGATTGCGGTTATCTTAACTGACGGTAGCTTACCGCTTAAAAATACTCGTAATCATCAGCTATTAGGTGCCAGCCACTTATCGGCGCCTGAGCATCACGAGTTATGTCAGTGGGGCCTACAAGAAACCAGTCAAAAGTTATATCGTGAGTTTATGCGTACCGATGCGGTCACCTTACTTAAAGAAGGGGTTGATCTGGCTAAGCATACTTGGGAGCACTTCTTAACTCAGCGTGAGTGGTTAGTGGATCAAGTTGATAAAGTGATTTGTCATCAAGTGGGCGCATCAAACCGCAAACAAGTGTTAAATGCTCTCAATATTCCTCATGAAAAAGAATTTCCAACTTATGAAACCTTGGGCAATATGGGCACGGTTTCGCTGCCTGTAACAGCGGCGATGGCCCACGACCAAGGCTTTTTAAAATTAGGCGATCAAGTGAGCTTTCTAGGCATAGGCAGCGGGTTGAACTGTATGATGCTGGGCATCAAGTGGTAATCATTTCGCTGGTTATAGAATAAGTATTATAAAAATTGTAGGAAGCATCATGTTAGAAAATCTGTTGCCTTTTGATAGCCATTATTTAGACCGCAGTGGTAATAAACTTCATTATGTTAATGAAGGCCAAGGTGAGCCAGTGGTTATGGTTCATGGTAATCCAAGCTGGAGTTATTACTACCGTAACTTGGTCAGCGCATTAAGCACCAATTATCAGTGTATTGTGCCTGATCACATTGGTTGTGGTTTATCGGATAAGCCTGATGACCCACAATACGACTACACATTAGCAAATCGTATTGATGATTTAGAAGCGCTGTTAGATCATTTAGATGTCAAAGAAAACATCACCTTAGTGGTTCATGACTGGGGCGGAATGATTGGTATGGGCTATGCTGCCCGTTATCCTGAGCGCATTAAGCGCTTAGTATTTTTAAACACTGCAGCATTTCACTTGCCTGAATCTAAGCCTTTTCCTTGGGCATTATGGGTTTGCCGCGAAACTATTTTAGGGACGTTTTTGGTCAGAGGCTTTAATGCCTTTTCATCGATTGCATCTTATGTGGGTGTAAAACGTCAGCCAATGGCCAAAGCAGTGCGCGAAGCCTACGTTGCGCCATTTAATAGCTGGAAAAACCGGATTTCGACCTTACGTTTTGTGCAGGATATTCCATTAAAACCTGAAGATCGTAACTATGAGTTAGTTTCAAATATTGCTGATAGTTTATCTAAGTTCTCTGAAGTGCCAACGCTGATTTGTTGGGGGCTACAGGATTTTGTATTTGATAAGCACTTTTTAGCAAAGTGGCGTCAATATATGCCCCATGCGCAAGTAAGAGAGTTTGATGACTGTGGTCATTATATTCTTGAAGATGCTAGCGAAGATGTCATTGGGCTTATTCAGAACTTTATGGCTAATAACCAGCAAAGCTAAACAGCGATCTTGGGCGTGATGAGATACTGATTAATCACGCCCAAGTTATAAACCAATGACATCAGGCTTATGACATTAAAAACGGCTAACATCTGTCGGCATTTACAAGATGCTGCAAATAACTTTCCTTCTCAATTAGCTGTCGCGGTGCAAACAGCGACATCTGCCAATCAAGCCACTCACGCTTTAACTTATCAAGACGTCGATTTTGGCTCCCTAAACCAACAATCTGATGATATTGCCTATCGTTTAAATGCCTTTGGCCTTCAAGCTGGCATGAAAGCTGTGTTGATGGTGACTCCAAGCATTGATTTTTTTGTGCTGACATTTGCGTTATTTAAAGCGGGCGTCATTCCTATTTTGGTTGATCCTGGTATGGGGGTTAAAAACTTAAAGCAATGCTTTGAAGAGTCACAACCTGATGTATTTATTGGTATCCCTAAAGCCCATATTGCCAGAAGAATATTAGGCTGGGGTAAATCGTCGGTTAAGCTTTGCTTAAATGTGGGCGGCAGTAAGATCCAGCGTTGGTTATCGGGCGCGGTGAGTATTGATGCCTTGCCGCAGCCTGATTCATCGGCGGGTAAAACTTACCCCATGGTCAAACTAAGTGATGATCAAATGGCGGCAATTTTATTTACCAGTGGCAGTACTGGCACCCCAAAAGGTGTGGTGTATTCACATGGCATGTTTGAAGCGCAAATTAGCGCCCTTAAACATGATTACGGCATTAAGCCCGGTGAGCGCGACTTAGCAACCTTTCCATTATTTTCATTATTTGGCCCAGCGCTGGGTATGGCATCGATTGTGCCCGCGATGGATGCCAGTAAACCGATAACGGCTAACCCTGAGTATTTGTTCGCAGCGATTGAGAAATATCAGTGCAGCAATATGTTTGTCAATCCAGCATTGCTGGAGCGCTTAGGCGCCGCTGCTGAAACTAAAACCGCAGCCCAAAACCAAGCATTTACATTACCGAGTGTTCAGCGAGTCATTTCAGCTGGCGCACCAGCAACCATTTCATCAATAAAGCGTTTTAGCAAAATGCTGGCAAGCGCAGTTGAGGTGCTCAACTCTTATGGGGCGACAGAGTCTTTGCCGATCAGCATGATGCCAAGCAGTGAACTGTTTAACACCACAGCCGCAACCGATGCGGGTAAAGGTATTTGTGTGGGCAAAGCCATTGATGGTGTTGAGATCAGCATTATCGATATTACTGAGTCAGTTATCAGCCATTGGGATGAAGCTGATATTTTGCCTGTAGCAAAGATTGGTGAAATTGTCGTCAAAGGACCTATGGTAAGCCGTGAGTATTATCATCGCGATAGTGCAACTAAGCTGGCCAAAATTACTGATGCTGACGGTATTCGACACCGTATGGGCGATGTCGGTTACTTGGATGACTTAGGGCAATTATGGATGTGTGGCCGCAAGGCCCATCGAGTTGATCAAACGGCAAAAGGTCGCCTAAGTAAACGCTACTTTTCAATTCCCTGTGAGCGGGTATTTAATACCCATAAGCAAGTAAAGCGTTCCGCACTGGTGAATATTGACATTAATGGCAATATCGAACCACTGTTATGTGTCGAACTTGATAAAGCCATGAGTTGCTCAAACACTAAAGCGCTATACCAAGAGTTACTGGATATCGCTGAAAAACATACACATACAATGGGTATTTCACGTTTTCTAATTCATCCGGATTTTCCTGTGGATGTCAGACACAACGCGAAAATATTCCGAGAAAAATTAGCTGTGTGGGCTCAAAAACAGTGGAAAGAATAGTGCAAAGCATTGGTAAGATGTTTGCCAACAATCAAATTTTATTAGCGTTCTCAATTAGGTAAATACATGCTTGAACTCGAAATGTTATTAAAGCCAGAACAGGCAGCCTTAGCTGCGCTTAAAAGTCGGGTTAACAAAGTATTTGTCACTGGCGCAGGTGGTTTTTTAGGTAAAGCGATTTGTACTCGCCTGCGAGCTGCAGGCATTGAAGTTAATGGTTTTGCTCGTGGCCAATACCCGGCATTAACGGTGATGGGCGTTAACATGTATCAAGGTGATATTAGCGATTCTGATGCGCTAGCAGCGGCGATGCAAGATTGTGATTTAGTGTTTCATGTGGCGTCAAAAGCCGGGGTTTGGGGCGACAGAGACAGCTATTTTGCCCCTAACGTTAATGGCACCGCGAATATTCTGCGTGCGTGTAAAGCATTAAAGATCAATCATGTGGTTTACACCAGTACCCCAAGTGTCACCTTTGCGGGTGAAGATGAAGCCGGTATTGATGAGTCTTATCCTTATGCCGCGAGTTTTTTAAATTATTATGGCCATTCTAAAGCCATTGCTGAAAAAATGGTGCTAGAAGCCAATGGGCCGCAGCTGAAAACCACCGCATTAAGACCGCATTTAATTTGGGGGCCTGAAGATCCACACTTGGTACCAAGAGTGATCGCGCGGGCGAAAATAGGCAAGCTAAAGCTGGTGGGTAAACAAGATAAGCTAGTTGACACCATTTATGTTGATAATGCCGCTTATGCGCATATTCTTGCGGCAGTAGACTTAACGCAACAAGCCAAAAGTGCAGGTAAGGCATATTTTTTAAGTAACGATGAACCTATCACTATGGCGGCAATGCTCAATAACATTTTAGCCTGTGTTGATATTGCTCCAGTGACGAAACGAGTACCTACAGGTGTGGCGTATAGCGCAGGCGTGGTATTAGAAACCATCTATAAAATACTTGGTAAACAGCAAGAGCCGATTATGACAAGGTTTGTCGCAAGACAATTATCCACCTGTCATTATTTTGATATTAGCGCCGCTAAAAACGATTTAGGTTATGAAGCGCTGATCAGCATTGACGAAGGTATGTTGCGCTTAAAAGCATCACTAAATTAAGTCGCTAAATTAAGTCGCTAATTTAAGTTGATATTTAAATTATCAAACGGGATTACCAGTATACATATTGTTGCTGGTGATCTTGTTTCACCACATCAGTTGTATGTTATCTGTCATTATCATTAAATCGCTGTGTAAATCACTAATCACTAATCACTATAACCACTATAACCACTAGAATCCTCGTTGAGCCATTGTTTATAACCGCAGTTATAATCTATTACTTTAATCCTTAAAAACAACCTCTTGCGCCCCATGCTTTGTTGTGATGTAACATTGTGTTTACAATGTGAGCAATATGAATAATCGCTAAACTATTGGTTAAAATTTTCAGCGCGCTATCTTAAATTCCTGTCCACACACATAGTAAAAATAATTTAAATTCATATGTGGACCTGGGAGAGCGAGATGCCAGAACAATGGAAACCTGCCACAGTAGCGATTCATGGTGGCCATATAAAGGAAGCTTTTGGCGCATTAGTCACGCCACTTTATCAAAGTGCCACCTTCGTGTTTGATAATGCCCAGCAGGGCGGTGCTAGGTTTGCTGGTGACGAGCAAGGCTATATTTATACGCGTCTTGGTAACCCAACTACCGCAGAGTTAGAACGTAAAATGGCCTTACTTGAGGGGGCTGAATCTGCCGCTGCATGTGCCTCTGGCATGGCTGCAGTTTCAGCGGCATTAATGACTCATCTAGAAGCGGGCGATCATTTAATTTCATCAAATGCGGTGTATGGCTGCACTTTTGCTTTGTTGAGTACCCAGTTAAAA
Source organism: Shewanella sp. UCD-KL21 (assembly GCF_001957135.1). Lineage (GTDB taxonomy): Bacteria > Pseudomonadota > Gammaproteobacteria > Enterobacterales > Shewanellaceae > Shewanella. The sequence continues at coordinate 87,671 of NZ_MPHK01000008.1, forward strand.
CGGTATAGCGTGGATACCACATTTGTAGACTTTTCAGATCCCTTAGCAATTGAAGCGGCAATTCAACCTAATACTAAACTGATATTTTGTGAGAGCCCAGTCAATCCGCATTTACAAGTATTTGATTTAAATGCGATAGCAGCTATTGCAAAGCGCAATAATTTGATAAGTATTGTTGATAACACCTTTATGACGCCTTTATTGCAACAACCGCTGACTTTAGGAATTGATATGGTGATCCACAGTGCAACCAAATACTTAAATGGTCATGGAGATGTGATTGCAGGCATTGTTTGTGGAACAGAAGCGCATATTCATCAATTAAAATACCAAATTCTTAAAGACTTTGGCGGCGTTATTTCACCCCATGATGCATGGTTAATTTTAAGGGGGTTAAAAACCTTAGATGTCAGATTAAGCCGTCATTGTGACAATGCTGAAAAGTTAGCTGATTATCTTAATCAACATCAAGAAGTGAGCCGTGTTTTTTATCCCGGACTTGAAAGCCATCAAGGCTTTAAATATGTCGGCAAACAAATGCGCCGAGCGGGTGGGGTAATCGCCTTTGAATTAATAGGCTCCAAACAAGATGCGATTAATTTTGTAAATCAATTAAAACTGTTCACGATAGCCGTGAGTTTGGGCGATGCGGAGTCACTTATTCAACATCCTGCATCAATGACCCATTCGCCCTATACGCCCGAAGCGAGAGCAGAAGCGGGGATAACCGATAATTTATTACGAATTTCTGTTGGGTTAGAAAATGTAGAAGATTTGATTATGGATATTGAACAAGCTTTATGATTTTTAATGGCAAACAGCGTTTCGAGAAACTGAGGATCTTAAAATAGACGCAATAACATTTTTGTTAAAATAAGTTTGAAATATAATTCTGAAATTTTAGAAGAGTAAAAAAATTGAAAGGTTTATTTAATGGTTGCGGGAGCTGGATTTGAACCAACGACCTTCGGGTTATGAGCCCGACGAGCTACCAAACTGCTCCATCCCGCGTCCGATTTAAATATTTTATTTACTTGTCATTGTGAAAATTGGTTGCGGGAGCTGGATTTGAACCAACGACCTTCGGGTTATGAGCCCGACGAGCTACCAAACTGCTCCATCCCGCGTCCGATTTAAATATTTTTATTTACTTGTCATTGTGAAAATTGGTTGCGGGAGCTGGATTTGAACCAACGACCTTCGGGTTATGAGCCCGACGAGCTACCAAACTGCTCCATCCCGCGTCCGATTTTAATGATTTTTACTATGACACATTGACTATAACTATAATACTAATTGGTTGCGGGAGCTGGATTTGAACCAACGACCTTCGGGTTATGAGCCCGACGAGCTACCAAACTGCTCCATCCCGCGTCCGATTATATAGTTCTATTAAGTCAAGTGGTTGCATTTGCTCTATTAGAGCCAATGAACTTTGCCGATTTATATGAATTGAGCCCGACGAATTGTCAGCTTAATCAAATAAATTGGTTGCGGGAGCTGGATTTGAACCAACGACCTTCGGGTTATGAGCCCGACGAGCTACCAAACTGCTCCATCCCGCGTCCGTACTTAATAGTTTGTTGTTTTTATTGGTTATGAATACTGATTTGAGTCAATAATATACTTCAATTTCATTAACTAACTGAATTAATCAATTCGCTAATTTATTGGTTGCGGGAGCTGGATTTGAACCAACGACCTTCGGGTTATGAGCCCGACGAGCTACCAAACTGCTCCATCCCGCGTCCGAATAAAAACAAACGTGCTTAAACTTCTTTTGCAACCAAGATTAATTGGTTTTGGGAGCTGGATTTTATCCAACGACCTTTGCCAGTTTATATTAGCTGAGCCCGACTATTTGTCTGCTAACTAAGATTAAATGGTTGCGGGAGCTGGATTTTATCCAACGACCTTTGCCAGTTTATATTAGCTGAGCCCGACTATTTGTCTGCTAACTAAGATTAAATGGTTGCGGGAGCTGGATTTGAACCAACGACCTTCGGGTTATGAGCCCGACGAGCTACCAAACTGCTCCATCCCGCGTCCGTTTAAGCGGGGCAGACTATAACGGCCAATCATGTTGTTGGCAAGTCATAATGACAACTTTATTACTGCTTGCTGACTTACTGAGCACCAATAGCAAAAAATAGCGGGTTTATATGGCAGATAGCCCTGTTATAGCCGTAGTTTTGAAACAGAAATGAAAGTTTACTCACCAATACAGGGCTATATCGGCAATGAATTGTATAAAATGTGGCAATTAACAGACATTTTCACACCTAATATCGGTTTAGGTATATAATGCATGCTTAATTATATCTGTGAGTTGATGACTGTCTATCCATGTTAAATTTTTTTGCTGCTGCCCCAAAGGGGTTTGAATATAGCTTATCCAATGAGCTTAAAGAGTTTGGTGCTACTGATGTTAAGGAAAGCGTCGCTGGTGTGTATTTTTCTGCGCCCTTAGAACTTGCCTATCGAATTACATTGTGGACTCGACTTGCTAGCCGCATTGTTGTGGTTATCTATAAAGGGGCTTGTGAATCTGCTGAGCAACTTTATAACGCAGCTTACAGTATTGATTGGCCGTCTCACTTTTCAAATGATAGTACCTTTAGTATCGATTTTCACGGTACTGGCGGCTTTATTAATAATACCCAGTTTGGCGCTTTAAAAACCAAAGATGCGGTAGTGGATCGTTTTCGCGATGATGGTCTAGATAGACCTGATGTTGGACGCGTCAATGCTGAATTTAGAATTGATGCCCATTATCGTAATAATCAATTAACCCTTTCAGTTAATTTTTCGGGCCCTTCTTTACACCAACGTGGCTACCGCTCAATCACCGGTGAAGCGCCTCTGAAAGAAAACTTAGCAGCTAACATGCTTATCAGAAGTGGTTGGCAAGCAAACCCTATTACGTTGTTAGATCCATTTTGTGGCAGTGGTACCGTTGTTATTGAAGCGGCATTAATGGCTGCAGATATTGCCCCAGCTCTTAAGCGCGCCCGTTTTGGTTTTGAACATTGGCATCAACATGACGATAGCCTATGGCAAGGGATTTTAAATGAAGCAAAAGCTCGAGCCAGTCTTGGTAAAACTCGCTGTGCATTGAAGTTTTTTGCCTCTGATATTGACGGTCACCTTGTGGCGCTTGCTAAACAAAACGCAGAAAACGCCGGTGTTGCTGATTTAATTGAATTTAGTGTTTCAGATGCACTTGATGTTACCCCACCAGTAGAAGCTGGTTTCTTAATCTCAAACCCACCATATGGTGAGCGTTTAGGTAGCATCACTGAATTATTGAAACTGTATTACAAGCTTGGCGATAAGTTTAAGAAAGACTTTGGCGGTTGGAAAATTGCTATGTTGTGTAGTGATATTGAATTGCTCTCAGCATTAAAGCTAAAAGCCGATAAGCAAATGAAGATGTTTAACGGCGCACTAGAGTGTGGCTTTAACTTATATACTTTGCATGCTAAAAGCACTCGCCGTGAAATGCCAGTGTTGCCTGAAGGCGTCGATATATCAGATATCTCACCAGCTTTTGCTAATCGTATTAAAAAGAATATGAAGCAACTAACCAAGTGGGCTAAAAAAGAAGGTATTGATAGTTACCGCATTTATGATGCTGACTTACCTGAATACAATGTAGCAGTTGATAAATATGTCGATTACGTGGTTATTCAAGAATACTCTGCGCCGGCGACTATTCCTGAAGCGGTGACAAAGCGTCGTTTAACCGATGTATTACTCTCATTGCCTGCTGCGTTAAACATGGATCCTGAGCGCGTTACATTAAAGACCCGTGAAAAGCAAAAGGGCACCAATCAGTATCAAAAGCTTGATCAACAAAAGCTGGAGATCATTACCCAAGAGTATGGCGCTAAGTTTAAGTTAAATTTAACCGGCTACCTTGATACGGGTTTGTTCTTAGATCATCGTTTGACCCGTAAATTAGTGGGTGAAAAATCCGCGGGTAAAAATGTGCTGAATTTATTCTCATACACAGGTTCTGCATCGGTACATGCGGCATTAGGTGGGGCTAAATCGGTCACTACAGTCGATATGTCAAACACATACCTTGCTTGGGCAAAAGAGAATTTTGATTTAAACAACTTATCAGGTAAGCAATATCAATTCATCCAAGCTAACTGTATTCAGTGGGTGAAAGATTGTGAAGAGAAATTCGACCTGATATTTATCGATCCGCCAACTTTTTCTAATTCAAAAAGAATGGAAGATAGCTGGGACGTTCAACGTGACCATGCGGCAATGCTGGTTGATTTGATTAAAGTATTAAGCCCTAATGGCGAAATTATTTTCTCAAATAATAAGCGTAAATTTAAAATGGATATCGAGCTTTTAAGCCAATATAAAATGGACATTAAAAATATCGATAACCAAACATTACCATTGGATTATAAGCGTAATCCGCACATCCATAATACCTGGTTAATTACCCATGCTAAGTCTCCTTACGCTAAATAAGCTTTAAGGCAAAAGCTATGAGTGCTAACCCAACAACAGACAGTGCAGGCCTAATTTTATATCACACAGATGGTTGTCATCTGTGTGAAATTGCTCAAGCGTTAGTTGAGCAATTAGGCATTGACTATCAACATATTGATATTTGCGATAATGACACACTGGCAAGCCGTTATGGCATTTCTATACCAGTGTTAGTTATGGATGAAAAAGAATTGTTTTGGCCCTTTGATGCCCAGCAGTTAACAGAATTTATTAGGAGCGTCGCTTGAGTTTAGTTCGTATTAATAATGGCTCTTTAGCCTATGGCTATACCCCGTTATTGAAAAATGCTGATTTCACTATTTTACCTGGTGAGCGAGTGTGTATCGTAGGCCGAAATGGTGCGGGTAAATCAAGTTTAATGAAAGTGCTGTCAGGTGATGTACTACTTGATGACGGTGAATTTAATATTGCCTCTGATGTGAATGTCAGCCGACTACAGCAAGATCCGCCTAAAGCTGAAACCGGCACAGTTTATAAATATATCTCTTTAGCATTAAAAGAAATTGGTGAAATGCTAGAGCGTTATCATAAGCTTTCACATGACGTTGCTACCGCTGAACCTGATGAAATGAACAAGATGCTCAATCAAATGCAGCGCTTGCAAGAGTCATTAGATCATAATAACGGCTGGCATTTAGATTCTCGTATTATTCAAAATTGTGAATTGTTAGGCTTAGATCCCGATAAACCCCTTAGTGAGTTATCAGGTGGCTGGCAGCGTAAAGTGGCATTAGCAAGAGCCCTAGTGAGCGAACCGGACTTATTATTGCTTGATGAACCGACCAACCACCTTGATATTGATACCATTGAATGGCTTGAAGAGTTTTTATTAAACTTTAAAGGCGCTATCGTGTTTGTCAGTCATGACCGTGGTTTTATTCATCGTATGGCAACACGCATTGTTGATTTAGATCGCGGCGTAGTGACATCGTGGCCGGGTAATTACCATGCTTATTTAGAAGGTAAGCAAGAGTGGTTGCGCGTTGAAGCGGAACAAAATGCCCATTTTGACAAAAAATTAGCAGAAGAAGAAACTTGGATCCGTCAAGGGGTAAAAGCCAGACGTACCCGTAATGAAGGCCGAGTGCGCGCCCTTAAAGCATTAAGAAACGAACGCAGTGAGCGCCTGAATCGTCAAGGTAATGCCAAGATGAACGTCAGTGATACTGAGCGTTCTGGTAAGTTAGTATTTGATATTAATAACCTTAATTACAATTTACCTGATAAAGATTTAGTTAAAAACTTCAGCTCAACGGTTATACGTGGTGACAGAATTGCCTTAATCGGGCCAAACGGTTGTGGTAAATCAACATTAATTAAGCTATTAATTGAGCAGCTTACGCCGCAATCAGGTGAAGTTAAAGTTGGTACCAAACTCGAAGTTGCCTATTTTGACCAATACCGTGAAGCGTTAGATCCAGAAAAAACTGTTGAAGAAAACGTCGGCGACGGTAAGAAAACCGTTACGATTAATGGTCAAGACCGCCATATATTAAGTTACTTACAAGATTTCTTGTTTTCACCTATGCGTGCACGTACCCCTGTTAAGGCGTTATCAGGTGGTGAGAAGAACAGATTGCTATTAGCACGCTTGTTATTGCGACCTGCAAACTTAATTATTCTCGATGAACCAACCAATGACCTTGATATTGAGACCCTAGAATTGTTAGAGTCCTTACTAACTGATTTTACAGGGACCTTATTGATTGTAAGTCACGACAGGGAATTTATTGATAATACCGTGACCAGTAGTTGGTGGTTTGCCGGTAATGGTAACTGGCATGAGTATGTTGGCGGATACAATGATGCTGTCTCTCAGGGCGCTAAATTTTATTCTGAGGAACAAGCAGCAACATCTGTTGTCCAAACTCCTGCGCCAGTAGAAACTAAGCCTGTAAAGCAGACGAAAGCTGCCAGTACAGCACCTAAAAAATTATCGTTCAAACTTCAACGTGAACTCGAACAACTACCGAGTAAAATGGAAAAGTTAGAACAAGAAGTAGAAGAAATACAAAATACTGTGGCTTCAGCTGATTTTTATAGCCAACCACAAGATACCGTCAACTCAGTGCTTAAAGCATTGGCGACAAAAGAACAGGAATTGGACACTTGCTTCGAGCGTTGGGAAGAACTCGAATCACTGAAGTAAGCGTATAATAATAATAGGAATTATAATGAAGTCGAAGTTTGATAAGGCATTATCTGTCGTTGCCTTGAGTGTGCTTGGTGCTATCGGAAGTGTGCATGCCGCTCCAGTATATGAAATTGTAAACATTGAAGATTTTGATCTTAAAGGCACAGTAGACGGCACCCGAAGTGGTTACGCTATGGGTGTTAATGCCAACAATGAACTTGTTGGTGTTTCTAAAGGTAAGAAAAAACTATCGGTCGATGATGACGAAGATGACAATGACGTTATTGATGTTGAAGACGGTATCGCACCTGAAGAAACCATTATTTATTCAGTATTCTTGCCCCTTGTGGCAAACAACTTTTCTTTCACCGCAGAAGAAAACGATGCTGAGTCAGCTTGGTATCCGAACTTCTTTAGTGTTAATGGCACTACAGCACCAACCGATGTTGATGATGAAGGCGAGTTAATTATCAACTCGGTTGATACCTTTTTCTATGGTATGAATGACAACAATTACAAAGTTGGTTCATATACCGCGCCTGAAAAAACGATCGACTATGTCGGTAGTGATGAAGACCAAGAGTTTTGGTACTACCGTGATTTTGAGCTTCGTGGTGTCGCTGTCACGCCTGACGGAGAAGAGCTTGAATTAGTACCATCTTACGAAACTTATATTCGTGAAGATGATGGTTTTGAAGTTGAGTTAGGTGGCTGGTCTGCGGCTGCGGCAATTAACAATAATAATTTGGTGGCAGGTTATGCCAGTACTGACATTATTGAATTCAGCTCAGATCGTATTGATAGTTGTATTGACGCTGATTTAGACGCAGATGAAGATTCGCCTGCGCCAGTTGAAATATGCGTTCAGGCAGATCAATTCCCATCAAATGGTCGTCGTAACATTCAGTATCAAACCCGCGCCCATGTATGGCAAATTGCTGATGATAATACTATTCCTGCAGAAAACGTGATTGAGCTAGAGTTAGGTTTAACCCCTGATGAAGACTCAACCTTAGTGTATACCGCTCAGGCTTTAGGTATTAACAACAATGATGTAGTGGTAGGGCGCTCACACGTTTACCGTAATGGTAAAGAAGATGACCTTTATCAAGACGCTGCCTATTGGGTGAAAAATGCCCAAGGTGAATATGAGTATCAGTGGATTGATACCGATATATTCAAAGATGATGTTTATAGTTCAATAGCTCGTGATATTAACGACAACGGCATCGTCATCGGTACTTTTTATAAATATGTCAGTGGATTTTTACGAGATAAGTTCTTCTATTACGATATTAACAACCCATCTGCTGAAATCGTAGTACCTAGTGACTTTCAAGATTCAGGTATTTCAGAGCTAAGTAGTTACCCGAAAGCCATTAATAATGCTGGTCAAGTGGTTGGTAATATTGAGGTCACTTACGATAAAGATAAGCCGCGTCCAAAAGCAGGTTTTCTTTATAACATCGCTGATGATGAATTTGTGAACCTTAATGCGACTTTAACCTGTGAGTCAAAAGGCTATGAGCAAGATGCTGATGGCGAGTGGACTCGTTATCCGGTTGAAGTTATTGATGGTGACGGCTCAATTTTAAGCTATGACAGTGAAATATATGTGGTTGAGGCCAATGACATCAATGAAGACGGCACCATTGTCGGTACAGCATTTATTCGTAAACCGTTATACCAATTTGATACCGATGGTAATTTGATTCTTGATGAAGACACTAACCTACCGTTATTTGAAATAAATGGTAATGGCGACCCTGTAACATCTTACTTACCGCGTATGGTGGTAATGAAACCGGTATCAGGTAATGAACAAGCCTGTACTGAAAGTGATGACGTAGAAGATGAGCCCTATGTCAGAAAAGGGGCGGCTAGCTTTGCTTGGTTATTCGCTCTGCCGTTACTTTGGTTACGTCGTCGCAAGCTTAAGTAGAGAGCATTTTTTGAACTAAAAGTCGAGGATTATTCCTCGATTTTTTTTTGCTTTTTATCTCAATATCTTAATCAAAAACACATAATTTTGTCATATTTTAGCATTGATCTTGGCTGAAATTTCACCTATTCCTAATGCTGAAGCGAACGCTTCTTGATTAACAAAATGAGGATGTGTTAATGAAAAGACAAAAAAGAGATAAGTTAGATAGAGCTTTTTCTAAGGGATTCCAGGCAGGTATTGCAGGGCGCTCTAAGGAGCTTTGCCCTTACGGAACTTTAGATTCTAAATCTCAATGGCTAGGTGGTTGGAGAGAAGGCGTAGATGGACGTATGAGTGGTTTGTTTAATAAATAAATGAAAAGGCATCATATTAATATTTTTGCCCTCAGGGTGTTGATTGAGGGCAAAATAATGCCGTTTAGCTAAGTTAGCCAAAAGCAACATTAGCTAACAGTGATTACTATTCATATTCAGTGAAATGCTTAAAAGGTCGAGGTATCCTTAAAAATACCGACTTTCAAATCAGTAGCCGAGTAAATCTCACGGCCATCCACTTCCATAGTGGCATCAGCAATCCCCATAACCAGCTTACGGTGAATCTTTCGTTTTAAAGTGAGCTTATAGGTGACTTTTTTTGCTTCGGGTAATACTTGCCCAGTGAACTTTACTTCGCCAACCCCAAGTGCACGCCCTTTACCTTCAGCGCCTTCCCAGCCTAAATAAAAGCCAACCAATTGCCACATGGCATCTAAACCTAAGCAACCGGGCATCACAGGATCGCCATTAAAGTGGCAGTCAAAAAACCATAAATCAGGGGTGATATCGAGTTCAGCGACTATTTCGCCTTTACCAAATTCACCACCGTCAGCATTAATTGTCGTGATCCTATCTATCATCAACATATTATCGACAGGTAGACGTGGAGAGTTAGGCTCAAAAAGGTTGCCATTGCCACATGCGATCAGCTCTTCTTTAGTGAAACTGTTAGCTCTTTTCATTTAAATATTTACCACTTTATTACGAATAGGCTGACAAGATAGCGAACACGTGTAAGCTAAACAACTCCGATCACTATAATATCTTTAATTTCATTAATATTTTTTGTAAAAAGCTTAATTCTAGCTCTTCATCATCGTGGCCAGCCATTTTTTCTAAACGGGTTTGCACCTGACCATAAATTGATTCAGCAGGAAAATCATTGTCTTCGTTTCTGACCCCTGCAGGAACTTTCATTAATAAATCGATAGCTTGATCCATATGCTCAATTGCATGAATATGAAACAAGCCTTTTTCAACGGCTTCAATGACTTCGGCTTCAAGGTTTAGTTGTAGCACATTCGATTTAGGAATAATAACGCTGTGCTCACCTGTTAGCCCACGTCGCTTACATAAATGATAGAAGCCTTCGAGCTTTTCATTCACGCCACCAATGGCTTGCACTGCGCCAAATTGATCAAGTGCGCCGGTAATGGCAAATGCTTGGTTAATTGGCTTCTCAGCAATGGCAGACATTAAGCAACAGTACTCCGCTAAAGAGGCGCTATCGCCATCAATCTCTTGATAAGACTGCTCAAATACTATATTGGCATTTAAATGCAAAGGTACATCGCGGCCAAATATACGGTACAAGGAAGCTGAAAGGATCATCATACCTTTAGTATGAATATTACCGCCCAACTCTGACTTTCTCTCAATATCAATTACTTCACCGTCACCATAATGGACAGATGTGGTGATCCTTGCTGGCTCGCCATAACTTGAATCATCAGTATCAATGACAGTTAAGCCATTAATTTGACCGATTATTTCACCGCTCGTTTGTAGGTTAATGAAATTATCATCAAAGTTTTGTGCTGAATAAACCTCAGAGCTGTCATGGCGTGACTTTGACTGTCTAAGGGCTTTTGCTATGGCAGTAGAATTGAGCGAAGCACTATTAGAGTATGCTTGAGCTTGTGTCAGTAGCTGAGCTATTTGCAGCATGGATAAACTCAATCGTTGCTGATGCTCGGTAAGTTTGGCGCTGTAATTAAATAGCGGCATTAAGCTTGATGGCTCTAATTGAATCTTATAGGCATCAGCCAAACTAGTTAGCCATTGCTGGTACTGAGTTTCATTATATTTCGTTAAATCAATTTCAGAGTTTACCTCGCCAAGCAGTGGGAAGTTTTTATAAAAAACTCTGTCATCAGCTCTTAAATGAGTAAACAAGTTAGCTGAGCCCATCAGCACAATTTTACAATTGAGTGGGATTGGCGCTATATCATTGCTAATTTTATATTGTTTATGCTCGAGGATTTGCATGACAAAATCCCACAGGCCTTCACGTTTCCATAAAGAGTTAGCATCAATAAAAACGAAATGGTTTGAGGCTAAAATGCCAGCTTTATACTGACTAGACTTGTCCGTCTTGTGCATTTTTCCGACTAGATCAGCGCGGCGAATAGAGCCACTAACATAGCTGTAAAGGTTTTTTTGATGCGCAACAGTGCCAACATTCTCTGCCGGTAACTCAGCCTGCCAGCGGAAATTAAAATTGTGATTTTCATCTTGGCTTTTCGTCGCAACCAAAAAAGAATCTGATGGCGTATCAGCCTGACTCACGAGGGCTTTAATAAACAGTTCACGCTCAATACCCGCAAAATCAGCGACAAATAAATGTTGGTGTGCAAGTTTAGTCATTAAATTAAATGCATCTAAACAACGCTCTTGTCCCAACAATAAATGGCTTAGATAAGCAGTAGAAGGTAAAGATTGAGGTAACGTAAACTGAGGTGCAAGTTTGGGTGTAGAAATTAAAGTTGTGGTCATAGCTTTAAGTATCAGAAATAGTTAAAGCGATTTTAGCATATATTATCGTCATATCATTGAAATGTTCGACGCTTTGCGGATTATCTATGGGCTTGCTGGAAAAATATGACGCTGGATTGCTCTATTCAAGGCCATTGCTGCTTCTGATTTGGGGGTTAGTGTAATCCTTGCAACGAAATATCATCACCAAAAGCGTGTTTGTTGATAGAAAGCTGAGTGAATACCAGTGGTGTAGAAGGTGATTTTTACTAACCTGATTAGCAAATGAGCCAACAAAGGTGGAAAAATGTCTTAAAAGCTTATTTGATGAGCATTTGAATATTTTTTTAAAAATTCCGGTTTACAACGAGGCCTGATACTTATATTATTCTCGGCGTTCGGAGAGATGGCAGAGTGGTCGAATGCACCGGTCTTGAAAACCGGCATGGGTTTGTAGCCCATCTAGGGTTCAAATCCCTATCTCTCCGCCATATTCAAGACGAAAGGCTCATCAGCAATGATGAGCCTTTTTTCGTTTATATGTGTCGTTAAAATCGTTTTAAATTCTACTATTCCTAATCTATTCCTATCTAATCACTGCAGTATCTTAAAATCCTTTTAAAAGTAGGCTTTTGGCTATCTGAAATGTTTGATTTTCTACAACTTTCGATGGAAAAATTTTTCATTTGTCGTTGTTGTTTTGCTCTAATTAAATTGTCATGTATTGTTAGGTAATTTAATCCGTCACTTAGTTGTTGAATATATTAACTTATATAGATAAACCCTAAAAAATTACCAAAGTTTTGGCAGGGGCGACTTGAGTTAACATAGAGAGACGATTTCATGTTTGGCAGGTTTTGCTCCTAAGGTTGGATTCGAGCCTGGTTAAAATTAGGTTAATATTGAACCTGGTTCAATGAAATGTGATGATTTGCGAATATCCGAAACTGACTTAGACTTAAATTTGTCATTTTTATGGCTTATTTTAATACTGGTTAGTATCTGTCTGATTCGTCTGTGGCTATCAATCAAATACTCTTAAATTGAATAAACATAAATTGAATAAACTTAGCTTGTCATGGTTAAAGGTAACTAAGTAAATTTTCAATTAAAAATTTGAATAGCTACTAAAAATGGACCTAAAAACTGCCTAGTTCCTTAGGTGTCGATTGAATAAGGCAGGCCAATGTCTGTGGTGGTTTTTTAGACTAGAATTTATCAAAACCTTTATAAAACTTAGTTATTTAAGGGTTGAACCTTCAAAGTGTATGTTTTGAAGCCTTAGACCATAATTTGTAAACATCGGAGGTTGCTATGAATTATAAGTCCTTTTGTGATTTGAGTGATGATATTAAAAATAATATTCACAAAATCAATCAACAAGACTTCGATTTGATTGTAGGTATTCCCAGAAGTGGAATGGTACCTGCATATATGGTGGCGTTATTGCTCAATGCTAATTGTATCGATTTACCTGCTTTTATTCGCAATGATAAGTTAGGTAAAGGCATTACTCGTGATGCTAAAAAAGCCTTGAACTTTCCCCATGAAGCAAGCAACATTTTAATTGTCGATGACAGTATTCTTACTGGCGGTTCGATGATAGATGCCTTAGCCAAAATACCTAGTAATTTCCAAGGCAAGGTGACAACAGCGGCGATTTATACCACTGCGCTTGTCAGTGACAAAGTCGATATCTTTTTTGAACATGTGGACTTTCCACGGGTTTTTGAATGGAATTTATTTCATCATCCTATCGTGACAGAGGCTTGTGTCGATATTGATGGCGTCCTTTGTCAGGATCCTACCGAGGAACAAAATGATGATGGCGAGAAATATATTCAGTTTCTCGCTGAAGCGACTCCTCGATTTATTCCAACCATGAAAGTTGATGTGCTGATAACTAATAGGTTAGAAAAATTTCGACCACATACTGAGCAATGGTTAGCAAAACATGGTGTTAACTATAACAAACTAGAGATGTTAGATTTGCCGTCAAAAGCCGCAAGACGGGCTCAGGTAGATTATTTTGCCCATAAGGCAGACTACTTTAAGCGAAGCCCAAATGTGTTATTTATCGAAAGTGATTATCAGCAAGCAATTGAAATTGCTAATCGGTCTAACAAGTTTGTTTATTGTGTTGATACAAATCAAATGATTGCGCCTACTGGTCTTAAGCGGTTTAAAAATAAAAAATACCTTGGCGAGACGATTAGAATGCAATTTTCAAAAATTAAGCCATTAAGAGCGATATACAAAAAAGTGAAAAGTCTGGCTAGGGCTTAATCTATAAGCTTTAAACCTTTATGTGGCGTGGAAAATGGGCAGACTATTACCAGCTGAAGATGTTAGATTTTTAGTGGTGAAATTAAGGTCTTAATTTGTCTAATTAGTATTTTTCATTCTGTAGAAATGACGTTTGAGTTGTTTTTTTTACTTGCTTTGCTTTTTTAATATTAGCTAATTTAAGCCAAAAAGCTTTTAAAGGATAAACTCAATTTAAACAAATGCTTGAGTAGTAATGGTAACAATATACATCGCAATTTAATGGTATTCCCCCAGCAAAGGGCCTTCTCAAACGGCCTTTCAATTCATTAGTTAAAATCAAAATGTTAAATCAATAACTTAAGTTAAGGGCTTAAACACAGCTGTCTTGCTTGTTAATTGAGCTAGAGTGTTGAGTTTTGAGCAAAAATAATCCTATACTGAAGTTAATGTAACAACTCTACTATTTATTAACATTATCAGCTCATGCAAGCCGTTAATTTAAAAAGTAATGCAATTGAATTCAATGCAAGGGAAGGGTATGGCAGATAAGCATAACGATATTTCATCCACTGAATTACCGGCAAATACAGCGGAGCAAGCCGTTTTAACAACGCCTTCTGATGACGCTAATGGCACAGCGGATAAGTCCAAAAATCAGAAAATAAGAAAAGCGACCAATATCATACTGATAGTGGTCGCTTTTTTGTTTGTATTCCATCTTATTGCCGATCGCTATATTCCTTCAACAGATCTCGGTCGTGTGCGCGGTTTTGTGGTCCCCATTACCCCGCAAGTCTCAGGGGAGGTAATTGAAATTTTAACCACGCCAAATACCTTGATACGTAAAGGGCAGGTGCTTGCGAGAATTAACCCACGAGATTATGAGATTGCATTATTTACCGCTGAGCAAAATGTGACTCAGGCTGGGCAAAATATGGGAGCTTTAACCGCTAATGTCACCGCTGCAAAAGCAAAGGTTGTTAATGCGGAGGCAAATTTTACTAATGCAAAAGTACAATCTAAGCGTATTTTCACCATGGTTGAGCAGCAGGTGATGTCAGAGGCTGATGCCGATAATGCTAGAGCAGAACTGGCTAGCGCAGAAGCGGGTGTCGCGAGCGCTAAAGCGGATTTAGCCAAAGCAGAAGAGAGATTGGGCTCAGAAGGTGAAAACAATACCGCGGTAAAATCAGCCTTATTGGCCTTAGAGCAAGCTGAGCTCAATCTTGCGCGCACCGAAATTAAAGCGCCCACTGATGGCGTGGCATCCAACTTTCGTTTAAAAGAAGGCTTTTATGCTAACGCAGGTCAACCGGTAATGACCTTTATTTCATCTGAAGATGTGTGGATTGAAGCTAACTTTAGAGAAAATAGCCTAGGCAATATGCAAGCAGGCGATAAAGTCGAGTTTGCACTGGATTATGCTCCGGGTGAGGTTTTTTCTGGCGAAGTGGCCTATATCGATTATGGTGTGGATTGGGGGCAAAGTGAACAAACCGGTAAGCTGGCCCAAACCACAGGTCAAACAGGTTGGTTAAGACAATCTCAGCGATTTCCTGTAACCATTCATTTTGATGTCGAAGAGGCTAAAGGGTTGCGACGTGTCGGCGGTCAAGCTGATGTCATGGTGTATACCGAAGAAAGTTCACTGATGAACTTATTTGGCAAGTTTTGGATCCGAGTCGTTAGCTGGTTCTCCTATGTCAGATAGCGAGCTCGCTTCTAAAGCTATGAATGCTCAATTTACTGAGGCGATATTTACCCGTCGAGTATTACGCTTCACTTTGGGCATAGGCATTGCAGTGGCCATAGCTGCGGTGTTTGATTGGCAATTAGCGTTCATACTGCCGGTGTTTGTGGCTAAGTTTTTAGTTGATCGAGTGGCGCCAACAGTGCAAACCATTTACGAATTGCTTATTTCAATGGTGGTCACGATTGCCATTGCGTGGATGGTGAGTTTTGGGCCGGTTCAATATCCATTTGTGCTGCTGCCATTATTAGCATTAATGATGCTATGGGCTTATTACTTGTTTTCTGATCCCAAATGGAATTTTTTCGCCACCATCTTAATTATCTCGACATTAGTATTACCCTATTTAGGAATTTTACATCCAGGTGCGGCGATATTTTTTGGGGTTGGCTTAAGCTTTTCGGGCGTGGTGGCGGTCATGATTTTTACTTTGTTGCATATTTTGTTGCCTGATTTAGCGCCAGAAAAAGAAACTCATTCTGAGTCAGAATTATCTAATGATGAGCGGCTTTACGAGTCCGTTAGGGCATTAATTATTTCATTTCCGGTGATCACCTTTTTCTTTTTATTTGAGGTGACGGGCGCATTATTGACCATGATATTTATTGCAATTTTATCTTTGCAAACGGCCGGCACAAAGAGCGTTAAAGTGAGTTTGTTTTTATTACTCACTAATGGCATAGGTGGTGCGCTGGCGATTATTTTTTATAACATGTTAGTTATCGTGCCTGAGTTAGCGTTTTATATCGGACTCACTATGATAACCGCGTTATTTTTTGCACAAAAAATTTATGATGATCCTGCTAAAGCGCCAATTTTTGCGGGGATATTTTCAGCCTTGCTGGTCGTTGTCGGCTCGACGGCTTCGTCAACAGATGCCGATGTCGCAACCAACTTTTATATTCGTATTGCGCAGTTATTTATTGTCGGTGTTTATATGGTTGTGGCTTCGTTTTTTTTAGAAACCAGAAATTGGAAGTTCTTACAAACTAATCATGATTAGGCGGTTTTTTTGTGGCCGCTAGGCTATATTTTATTGAACGCTAAGTGTTGATTTAATGGCGGAAATTAAATTTGCTCGTTTATCAATACTAGGTATATTAAAGCTAGGTTATTGAGCTAGGGTTACTGGACTAGGTTTCTGAACTAGGTTTACTGAAAAATCACCCATTGTTGTGATGGCTATTTACTGCAATAAGTTCGATGTTCATAAAGGTGTTAATACATAAACTAAGGTTTTATTTTAAAACGCAACAGCATTTAATTAGGGATAGATAAGTTATGAGTGATAAACCAATATCAACCTCGAAAGAGTTTACTCATGCGGCAGTGGATGCCGCGATTAAAATAGCCCTGATTTTTATCATGGTCATTTGGTGTTTTAAGATTATTCAGCCTTTCATTATGCCGATTTTATGGGGCGGTATTATCGCTATTGCGCTGTATCCAGTAGTGCTATTTATCAGTAGCAAGCTGCGATTGTCGGTGAGTAAATCTAGCCTGTTAATTACCTTGCTGGCCTTAGCCATATTATTGGTCCCTACCTACTTATTTTCTGGTGCGATTGTTTCAAGTACGCAGGACTTTGTCGCAGAAATACATGACGGCACCTTAGTTATCCCCGCGCCGAAAAGCGCTGTAGCTGAACTGCCGATTGTTGGTGAGAAACTCTATGATTTTTGGTCAGACCTCTCTGCAGATCTCGAGCATGTGGTAAAAACCTATGCAGATGAAATAAAAAGTTTTTCGACTAAGGCTGCCAGTGCTTTTGGTAGTTTTGGTATGACGATTTTGCAATTTTTAATTTCGATCATCATTGCTGGCGTATTTATGGGTAAAGCATCTGGTTCAAGCCAAATGTTCCATAAAGTCTCAGTCAGGCTTGCTGGCAAACATGGTGAAGAATTTTCGACGTTAGCTGTAGCAACGGTCAGAAGTGTGGTTCAGGGGGTTATTGGGGTGGCCTTTATTCAATCAATATTAGCCGGTGTTGGGCTTGCTTTAGTCGGGGTGCCAGGAACGGGGATTTGGATGTTACTGGTGCTAATACTCGCGATTATTCAATTGCCACCGATTTTGGTTTTAGGTCCTATTATTGCGTATGTATTTTCTGTTGAATCATCAACCACCGCGATTATTTTTATGATTTGGAGCATTTTAGTGAGTGCCAGTGATGCATTTTTAAAACCGATGTTGATGGGTCGTGGCGTTGATATACCGATGTTGGTGATTTTGTTAGGTGCTATCGGTGGGATGATCCTCTCGGGTATTGTTGGCTTGTTTGTTGGCGCGGTGATTTTAGCGTTAAGTTATAAATTATTTTCAGCATGGCTAGTGGTTGAAACGGCTGAAGTTGATGAAGTATTACCGAACTCAGAGAACTCACAAGGGTAGTTGTTGCAATGGTTAAACCTATGTCTGAAGAAGATAACTTTAGCTACCTACTGGGGTCGTTGGTGTTAGTGCTGTTGAGTTCAGCATTTGTGGAACAGTTTTTTGAACAGGGCCAGCTCATTGTTGTTTCGACAACTGTGATGAGTTTGTCTATTTCAGTGATTGGATTAGGCGCGAATAAACACTGGTTTCGCTCAAGTTTCGGGGTGATGTTTACTATCTTAGTGGTAGCCAGTATCGGCTCAGCTTTTGAATTGTTGAACCTTGATATTATCGCGTTATTTACCATTTTAACTTTTTTTATCATGGCCACCTGGCGCGCCGCTAAGCAGGTCTTGTTTAGCGGGGTTATTTCAACTAATCAAATTATCGGCTCTATTTGTATATTTCTGTTATTAGGGCTTATTTGGGCATTTATTTATCTATTGTTGATTGAGATTTTTGGTGTGGCTTTCAATGGTATTGAAGCCCAAAATTGGACCGATAATTTAACGACTGTGATTTATTACAGTTACATCACTTTGACCACAGTCGGTTATGGTGAAATATCACCAGCAGTGCCAATGGCGCGTTTTTTCGCTTTTTCTGAAGCGATTACAGGTCAGTTTTATATGGCGATCATTGTTGCTAGTTTAGTTGGGGCCAAAATGTCCAACCACGAACTGAAATAACCTGGAGTGACTTATCATCAACAGTAGGCAATATTTATCGCGATAACTGCAATAAAGCAGAGAGATTACACAACTCACTATTACTCAAAAGCATTCATTGCTACGTAATATTCAAGGTCAACCGTCTCGCGCAACAGTATGGGGAACAATAAACATGAATCTACTATTAAGCCTCGCCATTGTTGGGCTATTGCTATTACTAGGTTGGTGTTTTTGGCGTTTAAAGGCGCAAGTTAATCATGATATTGCCCGCTATTTTGAAGGCGATAAAAATAGGATTTACTTTAGCCTCATCATTGTTTCTTTCTTACTGCTCATCTCATCTATCGCTGCAATTAGTTTGAATGTTGCTCATAAGCATGACTTGCAAAAAAGTGGCTTAGCCTTAGAGTCGGTGTCTAAAACCACTGATGCAGCCTTGGCATCTTGGTTTTTAGGCTGGCAAAACCGAGTGAGTGCAGTGGCTACCAATCCTTTATTGCTTAAGCGCACCGAAATGTTAGCTAAGTTAGACTCAAAAAAAGCGCCACTTGTCGGAAATCAACATGTGCTTTGGTCTCGCGAAGCTTACGGGCGTTATAGTCAGGCCTTTGGCACCTTAGGCTTTTTTGTTATCTCAGTTGATGGAGTCAATATATCTTCAAGTCGTGACAGCAATTTAGGTCAAATCAATATCGTTAAACAACAGTATCCAATGCTATTTAATCAAGTATTGGCCGGTAATATTGTTATTACGCCACCTATGCCATCAGAAGTGGCGCTATCAAATCCATTTGGGTTGAAGCAAGCTGAAACACTCACCATGTTTGCCTTAAGCCCCATTACTCAAGATGATGGCAGTATCAGTGGCATATTGTCACTTCGTATTGACCCTTACATTGAATTTGCCAAGCTGACTCAAAGTGGCGCGGTGGGTGACACTGGTGAATCTTACTTTATTGATGCCCAAGGAAGAATGTTGTCTCACAGTCGCTATGAAAATGACTTAGTGTCAGTGGGTTTATTAGAAGCAGGTCAGGTATCAGTACTTAATTTGACTGTGACTAATCCGCAACGGTTACTGTCAGAAAAGCAACCTGCTAATGGCCGTCGGGGCAAGGGAGCGTTAACCCTAGCAGCTAAAGAAATTAGCCTTAAACACGATGGTTATAGTTATCAGCCTTATCGTAATTATTTGGGTCAATATGTTATCGGTGTCTGGAAATGGGATGAGCGCTACGGTTTTGGTGTTGTGACAGAAATGACCCTTGAAGAAGCCAGCCGAAACTATTTATTTTTTAGAAATATTGTCGTAATGCTGATTGGCATTATTGCCATTTCTTGCTTGCTTCTAACATTTGGTGGTTGGTGGCTGAGTCGCCATGTACATCGGCGCTTTAAAGCTGACAATGAAAGGCTAGAAAAAACTATTTCAATACGAACCCAAGATTTACAAGAGCGTGAAGAGCGCTTATGGGATTTATATGAAAACTCTGCAGTAGCTTATGCCACATTAGATCTTCAAGGCCGCTTCACTAAACACAATAAACAATTTGCACAGATTACTGGTTATGACCGCAAAGACTTCTCGTCGTTAACGTGGCGTGACGTACTCGCCACTAAGCACGCTAAAGGTGAGCAAATCTTTAGCCAAGCGTTGCAAGGCATTGATACGTCTGATGCACGTGTAGAGCTTGTTAATCATTCGGGCCATACCTTAATTGTTTCATTGTCGACCCGTATTGAAACCGATGTAGCGGGTAAATTTAGCGAGATCCGAGTATCACTATTAGATATTAATGAGCAGGAAACCGTTCGTGCTGAGATGTTACAAAATCAGCAGCAATACCAAACATTGGTTGAGAATATTCATGGGGCAGTATTTAGATATAAAGTCACCGATTTTGACATTGACCATTATCAGGTGCAGTACATTAGCCCTAATATTGAACCTATCACAGGGTATAAAGTTGAGGATTTTATAGGTGAGCACCCGGTTAGAACCCTTGGTGATATCGCCTATGAAGATGATGTAGAACATTTGAAAATGATGGTAAAACAAACCATCAAAGAGCAAGCTAAAGTGGTTGCAGATTTTAGAATTGTAAATCAATCTGGTCAGTTACGTTATTTACAAATGATAGCTCAGTTTGACTTTGATGACAGTAAAACATCAGGTTTTTTTGATGGCATAGTGTTTGATATTACCGAGCAAAAAATTGCTGCCAATCGGTTGCTCGCATCAGAAGAAAAGTTAGAAGTCGCCAGTGAAAGTGCCCAAATGGGGATGTGGGATTTTTATCCCAACGAGCAGCGAGTTGTGGTTAACCGTATGTATTCTAAAATGCTAGGTTATGCGCCGACAGACTTGTGTCAAGAGGATGATAAGTGGGCGCCATTAATAAATGGTGCGCAAACTTTTATTGGTTTAGTCCACCCAGATGAGCAAAACTTGATCTCCAATCCGCAACAAGCATTGGCTGAAAGTGACAATAAAATTTTGCGCCATGAACTGAGAATGCGCAGAAAAGATGGCAGTTACGACTGGATTTTAAGTGTCGGACAACCTTACTCTTTTGATAAGAATGGGGTCCCCGATCGGATCAGTGGGGTTCATATCAACATTAATGAAGCTCGAGCATTACAAACTAAACTTGCCGCGGCTATTTCAGCCGCAGATAGTGCAAATCAAGCAAAAAGTGACTTCTTAGCCAATATGAGCCATGAAATTCGCACCCCAATGAATGCCATTATTGGCATGTCTCATTTAGCCTTAGAAACGCAGTTAACCCGTCAGCAACGCAATTATATTGAAAAGACTCATCGCTCAGCACAATCCTTATTGGGGATTATTAATGACATCCTCGATTTTTCTAAAATTGAGGCAGGCAAGCTAGCGTTAGAAAACATCGAATTAGATATCGAAGCAGTACTTCACAATGTTAATAACCTCATTGGGATTAAGGTCGCCGATAAAGGTTTAGAGCTGCTATTTGATATTGATAATACTATTCCTAAAAACCTATTAGGAGACCCACTTCGCCTAGGGCAAGTGCTCATTAACCTCGCCAATAATGCAGTAAAGTTTACTGAACGTGGCAATATTATTATTGCAGTTAAACTCGAAAGATTAACCAGCCAACAGGCTTTCATTCGCTTTTCAGTAACAGACTCCGGTATCGGAATGAGTCAAGAACAACAATCAAGATTGTTTAAAGCCTTTTCCCAAGCTGATGCTTCAACTACCCGAAAATACGGCGGCACAGGTTTAGGTTTAGCCATTTGTAAGAATTTAGCCGAATTAATGCAGGGCAGCATAACGGTAACAAGTGAGCTTGAGCAGGGAAGTACGTTTAGCTTTTACTGCCCATTTGAGTTAAATATTTCACACCCTGTGACTCATACCGCCGTGGTAAACGAGCCTTTTGAAGGCAAAAGCGTATTGCTTGCAGATGATAACGATACCGCACGAGATATACTGGCTAATTTATTGGGCTCAATAGGTCTAAAGGTAGTTGCTGTTGCAAGCGGGCGTGAGGCGATTGATTACCTTGCTGCTGGAAATAAGCCCGATTTTGCATTAATCGATTGGCAAATGCCTGAGGTTGATGGTGCGGATGTTGCTAAATTTATTAGTGAGCTTACACCGGAGCTAAAACCTAAACTCATTATGATCACCGCTTTTGGTAAAGAAGAGCTATTGATGAGCCTCACCCACGTCCACATCGATAATATTTTAACTAAACCTTTAACCTTAACGACGTTAACTCAATGCCTATCTGCATTAGTTTCAGGCCATCATTTAGCAGATACTCGCACCAAACTGCAGAGTCAATTTACTCAGGCGCTCTCGGCTTTGGCGGGCTCTAAAATACTGGTTGTTGAAGATAATGATTTAAACCAAGAATTAATCGAAGAGTTATTAAATAATCAGCAAATTGATACGGTTATTGCGGCAAATGGCCAACAGGCGATTGAATGTCTATCGCAGCAAGATTTCGATGGGGTGTTAATGGATTGTCAGATGCCGGTGATGGATGGTTACACTGCCACATCTAGGCTGAGGCAACAGCCACAATTTAAAAGTTTGCCTATTATAGCCATGACTGCCAATGCGATGGCTGGGGATCGTGAAAAAGCATTAGCTGCGGGGATGAATGATCATATTCCCAAACCTATTGATGTGGAGTCGATGTTTATCACCATGGCTAAATGGATAAACCCTGCTGATACAGCAAAACCAATTAAACCATCTAAACCCATAAGAGCGGCTAGCGATGAAGGCCTAATTCAGTTTGAGTTAAATCTAAATTCGATTGCCAGCAAGCATATCGATTTAGTCCAAGGGCTGAATCGAACTCAAGGCGATTTGGGCTTATATCAAAAACTGCTGATCAGGTTTATTCGAGGGCAAAAAGCCTTTGTGCAACATTTTGAACAAGCGGATATCGCAAATGATACAGAGCTCTGTCAGCGTTTGGTGCATACCTTAAAAGGTGTTGCAGGCAGTATAGGCGCACAAGAGCTTGCTAAATTGGCTGAGGAATTTGAGCAAACACTTGGTGGCTTATCCAAGGCGCGATACGAGCAGACTTTTACAAAGCTATCCAAAGAATTACGACGGGTATGTGATGATATTGAACAGCTATTGTCAGAAACCCCGCAAGTAGCTGCGCTGCAGCAGATTGAACCACAGTTATCAAAACCAGCAGTGGCTGAGCAGCAAAGCTTGAATAAACCATTGGCGATTGAAACCTTAGCAGTGTTGATCTCAATGCTAGCGGATTTTGATATGAAAGCCACAGAGTATTTAATTAGCCATGGGCAATGCTTAAACATAAATCCGCTAAAAGCGGAGTTTCAACAGCTTGAGTATCAGTTATCTGAGTACGAACTGGATCGCGGCCTTGAAATCGCCAAACAAATGCTCGAAAAAATAACCGCGATGTAATTTAGGATCTAATAACAAAAATTCGATGTAATAGGAGTTTATATGGAAAGGCAAACCATTTTAGTGGTCGATGATACCGCTGAAAATATCGATGTGTTAGCCGGTGTATTAAAATCTGACTATCAGATTAAAATTGCCAAGAACGGCGAACTCGCGTTAAAAATTGCTAAGGCAATGACATTAGACCTCATTTTGCTCGACATTATGATGCCCGGTATTGACGGTTTTGAAGTTTGCAGGCAATTGAAACAAGATAAACGCACCCGGCACATTCCGATTATTTTTGTTACCGCAAAAATATCTGCGGCAGATGAATTAAAAGGGCTCGAGTTAGGGGCGGCAGATTACATCACCAAACCTTTTAATCCCCCCATAGTGCTTAGGCGAGTGCAAACCCAGTTAGCCTTAACCAGCCAAAGCCGCTTGTTGGCCTTACAAGTAAGGCAAAAAACAGCTGAAATTGCCCAAAATCAATTGAACGTGATCCGCCGTTTAGGGCGCGCTGCTGAATATAAAGATAACGAAACCGGCATGCATGTTATCCGCATGAGTTATTACACCCATATATTGGCCCTTGCAGCAGGGTTAAGCGAAGACGATGCAGAGCTGCTAATGCACGCGGCGCCCATGCATGATGTGGGCAAAATTGGCATATCGGATGCCATCTTAAAAAAAACCGATAAGTTAGATTTTGACGAATTTGAACAAATGAAAAAGCACTGTGAAATCGGCGCTGAAATTCTAGGTGAGCAAGACTCTGAATTAATGGATGTAGCGCAAATCATCGCCTTAACTCATCATGAAAAGTGGGATGGCAGTGGTTACCCCAATGGTTTAAGCGGTGAAGATATTCCGCTTTATGGCCGTATTGTGGCGGTGGCAGATGTGTTTGATGCGCTCACCAGTAAGCGTCCTTACAAAGAGGCGTGGCCCGTTGAAAAAGCCCTTGAATTACTTGAAAAAGAAGCTGGAACACACTTTGATCCACAGCTTGTGCCACTTTTTGTTGAAAAATTAGATCAAATTCTTGAAATAAAGGCTAAATTTAATGAAAGCGATAAATAATCTCAGTTTAAAAGTTTAGTGACTATGTGAACGAAACTGATGGATTGGGGATTATTTATCATTATTTTATTATGAATTTAGCGCTATTACCGCCAAAGTTAGGTGGATTCAGAAGCAGTTATTGGCCAACGGAGCCATTTGTGATTTTCTTCTAACAATAGCGAGTATCATCGGAGTATAACGCGCCTCATATGCTTGAGGTGTTGTTCGTCATAATCATTAAATATTATCGTTAAGTGCTATCGTTAAATGCTGTCGCTAAATGCATATTGCAATACTTGTTCAACAGAGGAAAAATCAATGTCTAATACGTTTTTCAGTAAAAAAACGCTGCTTGCTGCGGTAATGGTTCCTGCACTGTTAACCGGCTGTGCTACAGGTGATACGCCCGAGGCTAAAAAAGCCAATGCCCGCAAAGAAACCCAAGCAGCATTGCAAGAAATTTATGCTGAGCACAATGAAGCTAAAGCTGCGGTTGCCAACTCTGTGGGATATGTCGTCTGCACTGGCAGTAATAGTTACTTATTTGCATTATCAACTGGTGGCGGTGTTTGCGTACTCACCTCTAAAGGCCAAAACTCCTATTACCGTTTTGCAACCGGTGGCGTCGGTGCTGGTATTGGCTGGAAGCAAATGGCATTCGTGCAAGCATTTATGAATAATAATGCTATGACACGTTTTAAAGAGTCAGGCTATGAAGGCCAAGCTCAAGCAGAAGCGAGCGCTAAGTATGAAGACAGTGGCGATCAAGCTTCAGCTAACCAATCAGTTGATGTAACTGGTGTAAAAACCTATCAAGTTAACTTAATGGGCGCAGCAGCTCAGGCAACCGTACAAGGTTATAAGTATTGGGAAACCGATTTTTCTGATGATTTCATGGAAAATAGTGAAGACTAATTTTTCCTAATGGGCTGATGCTCGAATAAATTTAAAGCCGTAGCAGGCAACTGCTGCGGTTTTTGTTGGTGTTATCTTTGTACATCGCAATAGTCTAATAATTAACCGTCGACAGCGGTTAGTTGTTAGTGTTGCATAAGGAGTGAACAATTATGCCATTATTGTGGTTAATATTGCTTTGCGATACTCGTTCAATAGGCTAAATTACAACGGTAAGGATATGATAAAAATTCAGGAAGAATACGCTTAAGGTGGGTTGAAGTTGATTTCAGTATATTTAGTTGATGATCATGAGCTAGTGAGAACCGGTATTCGACGTTTATTGGAAGATGAGCGTGGTATAAAAGTGGTTGGCGAAGCGCCGGATGGCGAAACCGCCGTGCAGTGGTCACGTCAAAATGAAGCCGATGTTATTTTGATGGATATGAACATGCCCGGTATGGGCGGTTTAGAAGCGACCCGTAAAATTTTACGCTATCAACCTGAAGCTAAAATCATAGTATTAACCGTACAAACTGAAGACCCTTTTCCTACCAAAGTCATGCAAGCTGGCGCGTCTGGTTATTTAACCAAAGGGGCAACACAGCCTGAGGTATTAAGAGCCATTCAGCAGGTATCTCGGGGGCAACGCTATTTATCTCCAGAGATTGCCCAGCAAATGGCCTTGAGTCAGTTTAGTCACACAGACGAAAACCCTTTTAGCAGCCTGTCAGAACGTGAGCTTCAAATCATGTTGATGATCACCAATGGTGAAAAGGTCAACGATATCTCTGAAAAGCTCAATTTAAGCCCGAAAACAGTCAACAGTTATCGCTATCGCCTATTTGCCAAATTAAATATTGGTGGTGATGTAGAGTTGACCCGTTTGGCGATTCGCTACAAAATGCTTGATGCCAGTTCTTTTTAGTTAATAGGTGTTGAATCAAACTGGTATTTCACACCTATTTTAGGATAGTTGATGCCATCTCGTTTTAATCCAAAGTTATTTCTCAAGAATGTTTCTTCTTCGCCTGGTGTTTATCGGATGTACGATGACAAGGGCGAAGTCATTTATGTTGGTAAAGCAAAAGATCTTAAAAAGCGCTTATCATCTTATTTTAGAGCCAATATTCCCCATGTAAAAACTCAAGCATTAGTGGCACGCATTGCCAATATTGATGTCACTTTGACCCACAGTGAAACCGACGCGTTACTGCTCGAAAATGATTACATCAAGCAATACATGCCCAAATACAATGTATTGCTGCGTGATGATAAATCTTATCCTTACATTTTGCTCAGTGGCCATAAGCATCCTCGACTCGCTTATCATCGTGGCCCTAAGCGTGAAAAAGGCCATTATTTTGGCCCATATCCAAATGGTGGTGCTGTTAGAGAAAGCTTACATCTGATGCAAAAGCTGTTTCCCATTCGTCAGTGTGATGATCTTTATTATAAGTCGCGCTCTCGACCTTGCTTGCAGTATCAATTAGATCGCTGCAGTGCCCCCTGTGTTGGCCGCGTAAGCGATGATGAATATGCCGAGCAAGTGAAATTAGCCAGCCTGTTTTTAAAAGGCAAAGATCAACAAGTGATCAGTGAGCTAGTGGTGAAGATGGATAAGGCTGCCAATGAGCTAGAGTACGAACATGCAGCGCAATTTCGCGATCAAATCACCGCCCTAAGGCGAGTGGCTGAGCAGCAAGAAGTGTCTAATCACAAAGGCGATATGGACGTGATAGGGGTACATTACGCATCAGGTATCGTTTGTTTTCATTTATTATTTATTCGAGATGGAAAAATCTTTGGCAGTCGCAGCTATTATCCAACTGTGCCAGCACAAACTGAGCTTGAAGAAGTGCTCGTCTCTTTTATGGGGCAGTTTTATTTAAATGCCGACATCCAGCGCACAATTCCTAAAGAAGTATTATTAAGCCACTCCTTTGAAGAACTCGCGACACTGCAACAGACTATTTCAGCAGCCTTGGAGCGTAAGTTTGAAATCAAAACACATGTTAGAGGTGAGCGAGCAAACTTCTTACGCCTAGCACTAACCAATGCCACCAATGCGGTTAATACGCGCCTGTCTCACAAAAATACCGTTGAGCAGCGCTTTCAATTATTAGAAGAAGCATTAGAGCTAGGTCACCCAATCCAGCGGATGGAATGTTTTGATATCAGCCATACCATGGGCGAAAGTACCGTTGCCTCTTGTGTAGTGTTTAACCGTGAGGGGCCCCACAAGTCCGATTATCGCCGCTACAATATTAATGGCATTACCGGTGGTGATGACTATGCCGCCATGGAGCAAGCACTCAGCCGCCGATTTGATAAAATTGATAACAAGGGTAAAGTGCCAGATATTGTATTTATTGATGGTGGCTTAGGCCAGTTACGTATTGCGCAGCAAATAGTAGATGAAAAATGTGTGCATTTAGATAATGCGCCTTTACTGATCGGGGTAACGAAAGGCGAAGGGCGTAAAGCAGGGCTTGAAACCTTTGTGTTTGGTGGCTCAGAAGATACCTTTGAATTACCCAGTGATTCACCAGCATTTCATTTAATTTTGCATATCCGTGATGAGTCCCACCGCTTTGCAATTACAGGCCATAGAAATAAGCGCCAGAAAACCCGAAATACATCGACGTTAGAATCCATTGCAGGTGTGGGGCCTAAACGGCGCAAACTATTGTTACAACATTTGGGCGGTATTCAAGAAGTGAAGGGCGCAAGTGTCGCTGAATTAACAAAAGTTCCTGGAATTAGCCTAGAAATGGCACAAACAATCCATGATGCATTGCGAGGGGGATAAAATTAAGGCAAGATTGGCGCTGCTTCTGACTATTTGGTTTCGTTCATGCCTTTTAATTTACCTATAGCATTAACTTTATTTCGGCTTGTTTTATTGCCGGTATTTGTTGTTGTGTTTTATCTTCCCTATTCGTGGGCCCCTTTTGCTTCGGCATTTATTTTTTGGCTTGCTGCGGTAACTGATGCGTTAGACGGTTATGCGGCGCGAAAATTAAAGCAGTCGACTCGCTTTGGTGCTTTTCTTGACCCGGTTGCCGATAAAATAATGGTGACCACGGCGTTAGTATTGCTAGTGCAGCAAAATGATAATATTTATCTAACCTTAGCGGCATTATTCATGATCGGCCGAGAAATTGTGATCTCTGCGCTACGTGAATGGATGGCAGAAATCGGTAAACGCGGTGTTGTCGCAGTATCATGGATTGGCAAATACAAAACGGCGGCGCAAATGGCGGCGATTGTTGGTTTGATCTGGCAGCCGAATGAATTTTTGACCGATGTGGCTTATGGCTTGTTTTATATTGCTGCAGTGCTGACTTTCTGGTCGATGATGAGCTATATTTCAGCAGCATGGAAAGACTTAACGGCTGAGTAGCGCAATAAAACTTCAATAAGTTTATTTAGTGTTCACTCAGTTAATTTTGTTGAAAACAGCAATTGACACCGACACTGAAATCGGTAGAATGCACCCCCGTAGACAAGGATGCTTCGGCTTATAACCAAAAGGTTTGAGCTACAAGACATCAGGTTTATTTGAAAAGATAAACAAATGATTTACGCGACATTAGCTCAGTTGGTAGAGCGATACCTTGCCAAGGTATAGGTCATCGGTTCGAACCCGATATGTCGCTCCAAATCATGTTTATATCGGCGCGATGGCAGAATGGCTATGCTGCGGATTGCAAATCCGTCGACCTCGGTTCGACTCCGGGTCGCGCCTCCACAAATTTTGTTTAGTTGTTATGTTAACAATTAAAACAACACTTATGCCCGAGTGGTGGAATCGGTAGACACAAGGGATTTAAAATCCCTCGCTTAATAGGCGTGCCAGTTCAAGTCTGGCCTCGGGTACCATCATTTACATACGACTTTTAGTATTAAAGAGTATGGTGCGAAAAAGCCTCAACATTAGTTGGGGCTTTTTTGTGTCTGAAATTTGTTGTAATGAAAAGTTCTATTAGAAAATCCCTCGTCGTTTTTAAATACGGCGTGCCAGTTCAAGTCTGGCTTACACTTTTGCTTTGATCATTTCGCTCGCCTGTTGTCCCCAGTGGGCATAAATAACCTCACTGGGATGAAAACCGTCAATGGCCATTGGCGCGTCTGCTAGCGTCTGTTCCATATTAAGTTGTTCGCATGGCAGTGAGCTGGTGGTCACCCAATTAGAAAGAGCGAGATTGAACTCTCGACACCTTGCACCTAAAAACCACCTAAAAGGCTGCGGTAGCGCTGGAAATCTATCCATTGGAGGCACATTGGTTATGATAATTTGTGTGCTACCTAGCTCTGCCGTGATTAATGCACACAATTCACTTAATTGCTGCACCCATGTTTTTGCCGATATTGGGCTTAACACATCATTTACGCCTAGGGAGATCACAATAGCATCAGCTTGTGGTAGTCGATTTTGACGGAGCAGATGTTTGACTTGATTAAGACAATTTTGGGTGCTGTAACCACTTTGGGCAACCAGCTGCCAATTGAGCTGGTAATCTGCCGATAACCGTTTAACCATGTTTCCTGCGAGTGCTTGTTGCTGGTGGTTAACTCCAACACCAGCAGCTGCAGAGTCACCTATGATCAATAAAGACAATTGTGGCGTAAGGCATGAAGCATTCGCGCGCTCGCCGCTTGGCTCTGGTAGTTTAACAGTGGTTTTTTTTACCCAAATCGCCTGAACTAAATAAATAGGCCATAAAAATATTAGTGTTAGATAGTGCAATGTTACATTCCTTTGTTATGCGCTTATTTAAGGGGTTACGACCTTAAATTTGATTTCATAAAGCTGTTCAATCCCCGGATACACTTCCTGTATTAAGGCTTTTAATACTGCCAAGGGCATATTTTCTTGCTGAGCATGCAAGTCGGTTAATTGTGTAAATGGCACTGTATTAACCGAAATAACCTTGATGTCGCAAAACCATTTATCTTCCTCAAAGGTGGACACGGTTAACGTTTCACCTGCAATAAAGTGTGATTCACTGTCATCGCGCAAGGTAATTGTTTTAGCGCCTGACAGAATGTCTGTTTCAAAGCGGCTGAAAAAAGTGATGCTGTTAAGTGCTGACATAGTGGCTTTGAGCCTTTATTAATTGAAGGTTTATTGTGCGTTATAGTAAATCAGTTTACTGAGGTTTGCCTTAACTTGTTTATCGGTTTGGCTTATCATGAGCGCCATTTCGGCTTACTGCTTATTTTAGGATATTTCCATTGCATACTTTGGCTCAATTACAGTCTGGTGAATTACACCAAAACAAGATAACACGATTACAAATAGCTGAAGGGTTAACCAGCTTTCCCATGGAAATTATTGCGCTCGCAGATTCCCTTGAAGTGCTTGATTTGTCGAACAACCGTTTATCATCGCTACCTGATGAGTTTGAGCAGTTGCAACAGCTTAAAATTTTGTTCCTCTCGTTTAATTGTTTTACTGACATCCCAGCTGTCATTGCCAAATGCCCAAAGCTTGAAATGATCGGTTTTAAAGCTAATCAAATAACCACAGTTGCCGAAGACTGTTTTCCTGTCGATACCCGCTGGTTAATTCTCACTGACAATAACATTGCCCAATTACCTCAATCCATTGGTAAGCTGCATCGACTTAAGAAGTTTGCCATGGCAGGCAATAAGCTCAGCAATTTGCCGCAATCAATGAGTCAATGTACCTCACTCGAACTATTGCGTATTTCAGCCAATGAATTGACGGATATTCCCGATTGGTTATTCAAGCTGCCCAATTTAGCTTGGTTGGCATTTAGTGGTAACCCTATAACAGCGCCTGTTATCAATAGTGATGACGCTGCTGTTAATAGCGGTTGTGGGTTAACGCCAATGGCGCAGTTATCATTAGGGGAGCAATTAGGCCAAGGCGCTTCAGGGGTGATTTATCAAGCACAATGGCAGCAAGACTCAGGCACAGCACTGGACGTAGCGGTAAAAATGTTCAGAGGTGCGGTGACATCAGATGGTTACCCAAAAGATGAATTACATTGCTGTTTACAAGCAGGCTTCCATCCTAATTTAATTGGTGTGCTTGGCTTTATTGCTGAGGCTGACAATCTTGGTTTAGTCATGGAGCTCATCCCTCAGCGTTATTACAATTTGGGCTTACCGCCGTCACTGGAAACCTGTACTCGCGATACCTTCTGTGATGACATGGAGATATCCTTAAAGCAAATCGTCACCGTCATGAGTAGTATGGCAGCGGCGTTAGCTCATTTACATCAACACAAAGTCAGTCATGGCGATATATACGCTCACAACACCATGATTGATAGTGATGCCAATATGCTATTTGGTGATTTTGGCGCCGCAACGGACTTGTCTGCGTTATCAGCAGTGCAAGCAGGGTTTATGCAAGCCATTGAGGTTAGAGCATTAGGTAATATGCTCGATGACGTATTGGGGCATTTTAATGAACTCACAGCCCATGATGATAACCAGCTAAGGTTAGCAACTGCAGATAGTCAGATTATTAGTCAATTAAGCCAAATAGTGTCTAGTTGTTTGCAGGCTGACGTAGCAATGCGACCTCAGTTTAGTGATATCCAGCAGCAATTAGCCACCATTGAACGGCAGTTATTGAATTAACAATCGCCGCTTATATTGAGGTCTCAGCTTACGTTTAAACTCAAGTTTAGCTTTAGGCCCAGAGAGTAAAACTTATAAATAGGATAGGGGAGCGTTATGCCAGCAGCTTCATTAACGTCGTTAGTTGCACAGGTGCGGCAATGCCAACTTTGCCAGCATGCGTTGCCCTATGGCGTTAATCCTGTGATTCAAATTAATCAGCACGCGCGCATTCTCATTGCCGGACAAGCACCAGGCCTTGCAGTACATAAGTCTGGCATCCCGTTTGATGATAAAAGCGGTGACAGGTTGCGAGATTGGTTAGGCATCGACAAACACACCTTCTACGACCCTGAACAAGTTGCAATTTTACCCATGGGCTTTTGTTACCCCGGAAAAGGAAAAAGTGGTGATTTAGCGCCAATGAAAATTTGCGCCCAAACGTGGCGGCAAGCTTTACTGAATCACTTAACCGATGTGAAGTTAACTTTGCTTATCGGCAAGTATGCTCAAGACTATCATTTGCCAAACAGGCAACAAACGCTGACAGAAACGGTTAAACATTGGCGTAATTTACCTGCGGGCACCATTGCATTACCTCATCCAAGTCCTCGCAACAATATTTGGTTAGCAAAAAATCCATGGTTTGCTGAAGATTTATTGCCAGTATTACAATCGACAGTGCAGAATATTTTGCGGGCTTAAGTAAAATATTTAATTGAAAGGGCTAATTTAGCTATGTTTTTAGACGAATTGATTGCAAAGTCAGCACTTGAACAATAAGTTGCATTTTTTTATTGATCCATTCTGAAAAACCAGTAAAGTATGCACCAAGTTCAGCGGCAGCAAGCAATTGCGCTAATTGACATAGATTCTATAACTTGTTTCGACGAGTTATCACAAGTTTGCCCGAGTGGTGGAATCGGTAGACACAAGGGATTTAAAATCCCTCGCTTAATAGGCGTGCCAGTTCAAGTCTGGCCTCGGGTACCATCATTTACATACGTAAGTATGGTGCAAAAAAGCCTCGACATTAGTCGGGGCTTTTTTGTGTCTGAAATTTATGAAAATAAGGATATTTGCCTGCTTAACTCAATAGCCCTTGAAAGTGACCAGAGAAAAGTATGCTTTTTCTAAAAGCTTCGTGATCAGTTAGTCGGGGCTTTTTTGTGTCTGAAATTTACTGGAAAAATGATATTTAAGTTCAAGGCCGGTTTTTGCTGCACTACAATTGCCATATCTACTCGTATTAATAGTCCTTGATACTGTCCTTATAAAGGCCTAGAAGGCTCTATAAGCCTCGCCACTATTGAATCGGGGCTTTTTTGTGTCTGAAATTTATTGGGAATATGATATTTAAGTTCAAGGCCGGTTTTTGCTGAACTACAATTGCCATATCTACTTGTATTAATAGTCCTTGATACTGTCCATATAAAGGCCTAGAAGGCTCTATAAGCCTCGCCACTATTGAATCGGGGCTTTTTTGTGTCTGAAATTTGCGAAAATGAATAATGATATATAGCAGAAAAAAACTCGTGGTGTTTAAATAGGGCGAACCAGTTCAAGTCTAGCCTCTTTAGATTGAGACTTTGTGTTGAATTTCGTTCCGTATCAGGTGGTTTAAAACGACGTCATTAACAAGCTTCTTAGTCTATTTATGACGGACTCATTTGAATTTTTAGTATGATTTATTCCTGAATTTATCTATTAAATCAATTGGCCATATCGCTTATTTTACCAATGAAAAAACCTCATCAATAAATGTATTTAAGCCGTAGGGAGCTGTGTTAGCTATACCTCCGCATATTTGACAGTGCACATGCCTCTGCTAAGCTTTTTTAATACCCTGAAAGTAAACAAGGAATTATTTACAGGTATGGGAAAACATAGGAGCGACTTAAGTTACCTAGAACGCTTAATGAGAATTTTTACTCATGTGCAACCGGGAGAAGGTAAGTCCACCTTGATGCTCTCAGCCTACGCTTGTTTGCTACTGCTGCTGTACTACATTTTAAAGCCTATCCGTGAAGCTCTCATTCTCTCTGAACACACCGCTGAAATGCGCAGTTATACGATAGCGATTCAAGCTTTGGTATTAATGATATTAGTTCCATTATACGCCAGCTGGATCAGGACTCAGGGCGCAAATGAAATATTACCCAGAGTAACCTTAGCGGTGGCAATGAGCTTGTTGTTATTTTTGGGGCTCTATTTGTTTAAGGTGCCTATTTCAATTCCTTTCTTTGTTTGGCTAGGCGTGATTAATGTGTTGTTAATTGCCCAGTTTTGGGCTTATGCGGCAGATATTTACACTCCTGATGAGGGCAAACGTTTGTTTGCTTTTATTGCTGCCGGAGCATCTATGGGCTCATTACTAGGTGCACAAATTAGCAAACATTTATTTAAGCTTGTTGGCGCAGAAGGCTTGATGCTAGTGGCTGCGGTTTTACTGTTCGCGACGATGTGGTTACCCAAATTAGTTGGACTTAAATCTAAAAAAAAAAGCCGAGTGGCTATCATTGTCATTCATTCAAAGCAGGCTTTGATACCGTACTGAATAATCGTTACTTATTGGTGATTGCAGGGTTTGTGGTGTTACTCAACTGCGTGAATAGCACAGGAGAATACATTCTAGCCAAATGGGTACAGATTTATGCGCAGCAGGGAGTTGATGTCAAACTTATTATTGGTGAGTTTTACGGTGACTTTTACACTTGGGTAAATTTGTTCAGCATGTTAATTCAGTTATTGCTGGTGTCTAGAATATTCCAATGGATCCATATACATGGTGCCATTCTAATTTTGCCATTTGTCGCTTTTTTAGGCTACGGCTTAGCGACTTTTATCCCTATGTTTACCTTATTTAAGCTAATAAAAATTGCTGAAAATAGCATAGATTATTCGTTACAAAATACCGCTCGGCATGCGCTTTTTCTGCCTTTAAATCAGCAACAAATCTTTGAAGGTAAAACGGTAATAGACGCACTTTGTTGGCGTTTAGGAGATTTGGCTCACGTAGTGATCATCTTTATTGGCCTTAAAGTATTCAAGCTTGATCACTACGAGTTTGCGGCAGTTAATCTGGTTATTTCCCTATTTTGGATAATTTTGGCATTTAACCTTGCTCGCAAGCATAAACAGTTGGTCAATGAGCATGCTTAATGATTAAAAGGTGTCGATATTAATAAAAATGTTATTAGAAATATATTTTTGACAGCGTGTTAACTCATCGATTGAGTAGAAGGAGCGTAATATGCCATATTTGAAGATGACTTTTTTATTTACGATATTTCTAATCGCTTTTTTCTCTCATGCTGAAACAATTCCTTTAATTCGAGATGAAAAGATAATTTTTGACTTATTGTACACAGGGGATCTAAATCTTTCTAAAAATGTCGCTAAAGCGTTTGCTAAAAAAGAAAGTATTATGGAAATTAGAAGGGTTGGTTTAGTCAAAAATAGCCTACAGATACGTGCCGCCTTTCGAGATAAAGCCGTAAAAGGCAATGCTAGGGGAAGCATGAAGTTAGTATATTACGATAGCTACTACAACGAAGTGGCGGCATATATTATTTCAAAATATCTCGGCCTCAATATTATTCCTGCGACTGTGCTTCGAAGTATGCCTATAGGGCCCAAAGGACTAGTGTCGAGCAAACAATTGAGAAAAGGCAGTTTGCAACTATGGGTAGAAAATACGGTAGTGCTGTTCGACTTAACTTCTAGTAAGTTGTCTTACCCGGGTTCTGTCGAGTATAAAAAGCACCAAATAAGAGAAATCAAAGCATTCGATTGTATCATTGGCAATGTTGACAGGCATGCCGGTAACCTATTAGTTGATCTAAATGAAAGATTTGAAGCGTCAAATGAACTGACTGGAAATAAAAATGCTTATCTTGGTAAAATTTGGGCCATAGATCACTCGAGAGCTTTTTATCGAGGTCCTCGGCTAGACTCGCGAAGCTGTAAGTTAAGTAAGCTAAAGTCTCAGTCTATTAGCATACAATTTATGCAGGGAATGAGAGCATGGAAAATTGAAGAACTAGAAAAGAGGCTCCGAGCGAGTGGTTTATCGGAGCAACAATTAGCTCGTATAGAGCTGGACGCTCTTGAGCATCGCCTTCAAAAAGTTAAAAAACATTTTGAGGACGAGCAGCGAAATAGTGCTCTGGCTGATGAAGAATATTTTAGCTCAGGACTTTGGCATCGGGTTTGGTGAAAGTTAACCCAAGCTGATACATATAACCAAACTGAGGCGTTTCACTCGTTCTGCCAGCGTTTTAATAGCAGATCACGGCGTTTGAGTAGCGCCTTGAGCTGTTTTCTCTTAAGTAGGCCATCAGTGAGTTTATCTAGGCTTCGATAGTCTAGGTTTTTTAATTGTTGTTCAATTTTTAATGAATGACGTAAACGTGCGGCCTTTAAATATTTTGGTGCTTGTTTGCCAGTTCTAAAACTTCGAGAGTGATCTATCATCCACATCATCCACATCATCCAATCCGCTTCACTATAGAGAATATTACTTTGGGTTCTATCTTCATTGAAAATTAAAATATCAAACATATTCATCAGGCTGGCTTGGTAGGACAGGACGCAATGCTCACTTGGATAACGTTCATTCTCGATACGATTTTTTTCGTTAAAAGTGTCATCTATCCACAATTGTAGCGAGCCCTGCTTACTTTTGATGGTGCGAAGTACTGTTGGAGGGATCATATTCAATCCAAGATGACGGGCTATTTTGTACGCCGCTATTTCGTATTTATAACTGTCGGTATTGCGATATTTCTCATTTGAGGCAGTTCTAGGGATGATATTTTCAGTTTTAAAAATAGCTTTGAAACGCAGTCCGTTATGTTCTAAATAAGCTTTTTTCGACTTTGTCACACCAGCCCCTATAAGCTCAAGTTTAGTGATACTTGCCTGTGTTAATAGTTGTTCCCACTCCGGATAACTGTGGCCTTGGTACATTTCACGGTATTGACCATCATCAACTTCAAAAGGGCGCCAATCATTACCGTCAAATTGTTCAAGTTGGTCCTTGTTAATGGCTAATAACATTGGATTGCCCTGATAATATTTTCGATATAGCCCTGTGTCGGTATTGATCACCTTGCCCTTCATTCTGCTTTCAAAAACTCGGCTGCCAGTTGTAGTGTGGCCAATCACTAATTGGTTGGCCTTATAGTGTTGTAAAACGCGATCAAGTATTTCTTCCTCAAAGATAGGATGACAAAGGGCTGAGCCTCTATACCAGAATTGACTTTCTCCATCGAGATAAAAAGATTGGCTGAGATTAAGGAAACTTTGGTATAAGGATTTATGTTTGTCAGCTCCTGCGGATTGTAAACGGCGTGCTATTTTTTCTTGGCGACTAAAGAAATCATCATGGTGACTTAATGCACCTTGTAGTTTTAATTGTTCAAAGGCTTCCATGTAATCATGTATTACCTTCGTTGATTCATTGTTTACTTGGGCTAAGCTTGTCAGTGGGAACTTGGCAGAGAGTCCACCATGGAGAAATAGTACCTCATTAATCTTTAATATACTGGGCTTGCTTAGCAGCCATCGACCGTATTTACCCTTGGTAGAAAATAGCTGCATATGACCAAAGTAGCCGGGAGGGTATTCAGTGTTAAAGGTCGATAATAGAGAGTTCTGGCTAATTTCGGTATTGGATTCATTTGCATGTGAAAGGTATTGTTGCAAGTAATTTTCGCGTATGGCAGCAGATTCGTCATTCAGATAATGCTTATATTCATCAGTGGGTACGTAGTCAAGTTCACGGATAAGATTCATCAATTCGTGATTGCCTAACACAAGATGGACAGCGCCTCCTGCATCAGCGGCCTGTTTCTCTAGGCGCATAAACAAGTCCATCACTTTACGGGAGTCAGGGCCTCTATCCAGCAGATCGCCGACACTGACTAGCTGAGTATCGCCTGCTTGCCAGTTTTGTTGGTCATCGATAATTCCCGCTGCACGAATTAATTTTTCAAATTCACCATAGTCGCCATGGATGTCACCAACAACTATAATTTTTGCGGTTGTTGATAGCTCAAAGCTCTCGTAGGAGGCTGAGGCTTCCTGTAATGGAATAAAAGTGCATAGCAGTAGAACCACACTTATCACAACATGGTTAATGTTCATGGTTGAGCGCTGGGTAAGGTGACTTTGACTTTAAGTTTAGAAGATGATTATGAAATGGTGTAGTTATTGGTAAAAGCCTTGTTGCTATTGCTAGTCAAACAAGGCCTTTGAAATGAGGTAGGGGCTTTATTACTGGTTGATGAGTTTTTTCAATCCAGGTGCAGCTTTAAAGCTTGGTTGGTTGAAACCTGGGATTTCCATCGCTTCACCGGTTTGCGGATTGTAGCCATTTTTCGCTAAATGGTAGCGTAATTCAAATGTGCCAAATTGCGGAATGTACACTTTCTCACCTTCGGTAAGTGCTTTATGGATCTGAGAAACAATTTGATCGATTTGAATTTTAGCTTGAGATTGTGAGATACCGATGTCGGAAGCCATCACTTGCATGAGTTGTTTTTTATTCATATTAACTGCTGTGAAATTAACGTAATAAGTATTGCGGGGCCTGTTTATAGCAGTTATGCCAATCGTTTAACAGAGCTCAACTGACCGCGGTTCAACCATTGTCGAATCACTGTGCAAAATCTGCCATTTAACTCCAACTTTCGTATTATCTTTTAACAGTGTCATATTTTATGTAACACATGAATGGGTTTTCTTTGCCA
The DNA here is from genome assembly GCF_001957135.1 of Shewanella sp. UCD-KL21. Taxonomy (GTDB): domain Bacteria; phylum Pseudomonadota; class Gammaproteobacteria; order Enterobacterales; family Shewanellaceae; genus Shewanella. Next base: position 126,384 of record NZ_MPHK01000008.1, read on the forward strand.
TACTCAAAAGCTCGTAGTCAGTATTTAGGAGGATAATTCATGGTGAGATGTTGTTGTCATCGAGTCGCGTTATCTTTTGCAGTGATATTATCCTTGTTTGTTATGCCGATCTCTAAGGCTGCGGCGTCAGATGTGGCTTATAACACCCTTGCACAACATGTATTGCTGATTTCGTTGACTGAGCCCAGTGTTCAAAGGCAAGCGTATTTAACGATTTTGCGCCAAGGTACAGAGTCAGAAAAGCTTGAGTATATCGACACAATACAAAATGAGGTCGATAGGTTTTGGGCTGATAAGTCTGTTGAACTGCAGTATCGCAATCTGGCTTCCAACGCTTCACTTCAAAACAAAGTTTTTGCTTTAGAGCCTCAGGTAGATGATTACTTAAGAGTCCTTAACCATATTAGGCGATTAATGTGGCTTGATAACCGCCATGAATGGCAGCCCATTGTCCCCGGCGGTTTTTTACGGCCTGGCGATAGTCATAAGACCATTAGTGCCATTTCACAGCGTTTATGGTTACTCGGTGACTTGTCATCCCGTTCAGAAGCGCAACATATTTTCGATGACACTATTGCGAGCGCAGTGGTGTCATTTCAGCAGCGTCATGGCTTAAAAGCCGATGCTGTGATTGGTCCCAATACCTTACATTGGTTAAACCAAACACCTAAACAACGCGCCATATTGCTTGCCAGTAATTTTGTGGCTAAAACCAGTTATCAACATCTACTCTCAGAGCGTTATTTATTGGTAAATATTCCTGCCTTTGAAATGGTGTTAGTGAATGATAATCAAATTGCCATGACCTCTAGAGTCATTGTCGGCAAGGCCTATCGAAGAACACCGGTAATGGCAGGGCAAATATCCAATGTGGTCATTAACCCTACTTGGACAGTCCCTAAAAAGCTGGTACGACGGGATATCTTGCCTAAAGTGGCTAAAGATGGTGATTATTTTCGTGCGCGACAATTTGATGTGTTTGATCGCACTGGGAATAAAATTGATAAAACCGCTGATGAATGGCAAATGGCCGCAACAACAGCCTTTCCCTATCGTTTAGTGCAGCGGCCCGGCGAGATTAATGCCTTAGGACGTTATAAATTTCATTTTAAAAATGATCTGAATATTTACCTGCATGATACCCCTGATAAATGGCTTTTTAATAAGTCTAATCGAGCACTGTCTTCTGGCTGTATTCGCATTGAAAAAGTGCAGCAGTTAGCTGAGTGGTTCGCCGAGAATGTGGTGATTGATAAACGCACTTGGGCGAGAATGCAGTCTAATCAAAAAAATACCCAATGGTTTTCCTTGTCGCAAACGATTCCTGTGCATCTGGTGTATTGGAATGCTTGGGTCGATGAAGATAACTTAGCGCAATATCGCAATGACATTTATCATTTAAATAACATAGATAAAACCGTGGTAGCTAATAATGCAGCAAGTTCGTCACAATTGACCTCGCGTTAAGTGTTTGACCTTATTAGTAGTTGCTAAATTACAGATGAATTCTGCAGCTTTTATGTGTTGTTGCGGTTGCTATTGTTTGCCATAAGCTTTAAATTCATTCTCGTTTGTGTGAAAAATGCACAGTTTGAATTTTTAGAAAGTGGTGAGTTAATGTCGTTAGTTTGTCCAGCACGTAGGCAGTTAATCCTTGGTATTAGTGGGGTGGCTGTCGCTTCAATGTTTTCCAATTCTGCTCAAGCAAGTCGTTCTACATTAGGGCACCGTGATCTGAGCTTTTACAACCGTCATACCGGTGAGCGCGGCCAAGGCAGTTTTTGGGTTGATGGTGAATACAGCAGTGATACCTTAACGCTTTTTAGCAATGTATTACGTGACCATAGGCAAAACCAAGCGGCGCCGATGGATAAGCGTTTATATGAAATCCTGTATAAGCTTCAACAGACACTGAATAACTCAGATGAAATTCATGTGATTTCCGGTTATCGCTCTCCGATCACCAATAATATGTTAGCGGCCAACAGTAATGGTGTTGCCAAGAAAAGTTATCATATGAAGGGAATGGCAATGGATTTAGCCATACCCGGCGTTGATCTTAAAACCTTACGTGATGCGGCAATGTCGTTAAAAATGGGCGGAGTTGGTTATTATCCTCGTTCTGGTTTTATTCATGTGGATAGTGGCCCGGTAAGAAGTTGGTAAACCCCGCGGGCTGATATTTAGCCTGATTTAAAGGCGATATAGTTAGTTCATGTGGATATAATCGCGGGGTGATGCTTGTTGACGCTATTTAGCTGTGTTAGAATCCGCGCGCTTAGTTTTATAACGAGCACGAGTTGTTATTGGTCGAAAATAACAACAAAAATTATTTTATATAAGTGAGAATTACATGTCTTATACTATCAATGCTGAAATCCGTACTGAAATCGGGAAAGGTTCGAGCCGCCGCCTACGTCATGCGAATTTAGTTCCTGCTGTAATTTACGGTCCAGGTAAAGAGCCTATTTCTATCAAATTCGCTCAAAAAGATATCATCAACCAACAGTTGAATGAAGATTTCTACACAAGCGAGTTAACTATCGTAATCGATGGCAAAGAAATTAAAGTTCGTGCACAAGCTGTACAGCGTCACGCGTACAAAATGCTTATCGAACACATCGATTTCAAATTTGCTTAATTGCTAATTTGAATGAAAAAAGCGCCTTAAGGCGCTTTTTTTGTAACTAAAATTTGCTTTGTAACGCTTAATCAATATCAAAGCTATAGTAAATATCTAAGGATTGATTTAAGTTGCCGGATACGGTTTCTAGGTAAAGCTGAGAAAAAATATAATACCTTACCGTCATTTCATAGCCGGGGTTAAAAACACCAATACCGTATTTCACCATCAAGTTTTCGCCAATATAACCACTTATGGCAAAACGTCCTTCATCGTTGGCATCAAGTTGCACATTAGAAAAGCCCATTTTTTCAATTAAGCCAGTCGCTGTTGAGCCAATGTTGTTCATTGCGCCGCCGCCAAACTGTGAGCCTAAGCTTAACGCCGCGCTCATCATTAAGGCATTATTTTGATCATTTCCAGAGTTTGCAAAGCCTGTGCCTGTGACTATGTAGGATAGAATTTCTGCTTGCTCTTTGGCAGGGCTTGAAAACAAGGTCACTACCGGCTGCATGGCTGTGCCTGTGACTCTCACGCCAGCGGTGAGATCTTCATCTTTGATTTCTTTTACCGCTTCAATATTTAAGTTGGGTACTGAACTTGGGCCAACAAACTGCACTTCACCGGTACTAATGGTTAGGGTTTGCCCCATAAATTTATAACTGCCGTTATTCACTTTAATATCACCAAATAATAGCGGTGGTTTGAAGGCTTGTTGCTGTAGCAATAATGTTCCTTCTAACTTGCCGTTTAAGCCCATGCCATCAATGTTAAGGTTCTTGCCCACATTAATATTGAGATCGGCCACAATAGCGTAAGGGCTGACTCTTTCTTCTTGCTCTGAAATTGAGTCTTTAAATACCACGTCGCTAGATATCGCTACGCCACCCTCAGCCAGTTGCACTAATGTAATTTTCCCGCTAGGAATATCGACATTGCCCGTAATTGCCAGCTGATTTTTACTAAAGTTAATTTTCACATCAGGAGTGATATCCAATATCGCGATAGGCGGTTGAATAAAAGCAAGCTTTTCGCCTTTTATATCTATGTCGCCATTGAAATTGCCTTCAGGCCAAGTCAGTTTGCCATTGATATTTGCCTGGCCTTTACCCATGGTTAAATCACCTTTGACATTGCCCTGTTGACCCGCCAACGCCATTACTAAATTGATATTTTCAATCAGAGTAGGGTTGTTTGTGGTGGCAATAGCGGCTTGCGATAATGTCATGTTACCGGCGACTTCAGGGTCGTTTAACGTGCCTAATAAGCTTAAATCAGTTGAAAACAGTCCTTGTAATGTCGCCAGCTCAGGGAAGAAACCCTGTAAGCCAGTTAAATCTAACTCGTCAATATTGATATGTCCTGACAGCTCTCTTGAAGGCTGGGTGCTGATGTTAACTTGGCTGCTGATATCTGAGATGCTATCTGCTTGCACTGATAATTGACCCGTTAGTTGCTGCTCATCTAATGTGACATGTAAGTTAACTAAGTCGTAAATGATATCGATGCGATCATTCTCTGAGCGCTTTAATTCTAATTTGCCCTCAGATAAGGTTAAATCAACATCTGCTTGTAACTTTTCAGCCTCAGACCAATTCACCTTGCCATCGAGGCTAGAGTCTCCGCTCCATTGTAAGCGCTCGGGTAATATAGGCTGTAGCAGTAGTCCCGGAGTACCTTTGGCAGTAATATGAATATCCCCTTGTTTGCCAAAACTTGCAGGTTCAATCAGGCACAGGCTATTGCTGGGGTGATTAATGCAAAAAGGACTGGCACTGCCAAGTTGATTGAGTTGATCCCAAACGATAGTGATGGGCTTATCTAACTGCCAATCTCCGAGCATATTGGTTAAGGATAAGGCGTTAACTTCAGTATCAAAGCGCTGTGTATCGGCCGTGTATCTATTGCTCAATTGGGTGTTAATAGCTAGCTCGCCACCCGTAGACAGTTGCAATATTTGCTGGCCAAGATCCCCCGAGGCGGTTAGCTCTACGTCAGTTAGGTCCAGTTGGCTCCAGCTAAATGCAGTACTGGCGAGATTAGCGCTAAATTGATGCCCACTTAATGGTAAGTAGTGACCCGTTAATGTCAGCCTGTCGAGCTTCATATCAGCAAAATCAAAATCGGCCACTTGGGAGCTAATATCAACGATAGGTTGTTTGGCATCGCCAGTGACATCGATTTTTGCGGTAATTGACCCTTTACTATCAGGTAGCCACTGGCTGATGTCGGGTACGTCAAGTAATGCATCTACATCCCATACTTTATCTGCTTGACCATTGATAAGTAGGGTGGTGCCGAGGGCTTGTGCTTGTAGGTCTTTGGCGTTGATGGCGAAGTTATTATCAAATTGCAGCTGACCTTTAACGCTAAGAGGGTACTGATTTAAACTGCCGCTTAAATCACTGTCTGCAATATTAACTTCCCAGCTGGTATCAGTAACCTTACCTGTGGTGGTTAATGCCCCACTGATGTTGCTGCTAAGCTCGGTGAGTTGATAAAGATAATCGATTTTTTCTAGCTGTAAATCAGAGGTGTCTAGCTTGGCTTGCCAGCTAAAATCATTGCCCCAATCAAGGCTCGCTTGACCGCTAATATCACCTGCATCTGAGCTAATGACCATATCTTCGATATCCACATTGGTATGTGATAACTGCAGTGCGGCATTGACAGCAAGCTTAGGGTGATAGGGGCTGAGGAATTGCCCATCAAGGACAATATGTTGTTGGTTGAAGTCGCCTGTACTTGATAATGTTTTGATATCAGTTTCATAGTCAGGCTTAATTAAAGGCCATTGAATCTGGGCGCGACTTATCTCAATTTGGTAAGGCATTTCAGGCTTACTCAAGGTGATATTTGATTCAAAATCAATGGTAAAGTCACCTTCAGCGGCAAGGGTAACGGCTAAATCATCAAAGCCGTTATGAGCACTGATTTTGATTTTTTGCTGGGCTAGATCAGGGATTTCGGACACATTGTTAAGGTTAAAATCAGCGTTAATATTCATTGGGTAATCGTGATTTAGACGGATATCACCCTCTAATGTCGCTTCACCATAATCATGAGAGACGGCAAGTTGCTGCACATCAATTACGTCATCAACATAGCTGCCGGTTAAGGTGATTTTGGCGAAATTATCGGTTCTTGCTCCCAAGACCATCACGCTGTTATTGCTGATCAGTTGTTCAAGGTAAATAGGGAATGACATATAAACCACAGGTAATGCTGCCATAGCCCAGTCGTCATTTACCTCAGTCTCGTCAGTGCTATTGTTCGGCGCTGCAATATCTTCAACATCATCACTGCCAAGAGGAATATCTACCAGCAAATCGTCACTATAAAGGTAATTAACTCTTAAGCCTTTGCTATTCCATAGCGCTTTGCCTTGCAAACGACTGGCGTTATAGCGCATGTCATTTACGCTGACTTCAACTGAATTTAAGTCTAATTCGTTAAGGCCAATAACCACAGGTAAAATCAGCGCTTCAGGTACTTCATCTTTTTTGTCATTAGCTTTATTAGTATTGGTATTGGTATTGGTTTTATCTGTGTTAGCCAGCTGATTATCTGCTAATGCAGCTTGAGTGTTTTGAGCGGTATTTTCACTGGGCGCGTCATCGGCAAATTCATCAGTCGCTACTCGTACCCGCACGCCACTTGCATGTAACTTATCGACGCAGATTTGCTTATTGAATAAACAGGTGGGGAGCCAAGAAAGACTTAAATTATCGACCTCGACAGCCACGCCATCCATTGACCAGCTTGCGTGGTTAAATTCAAGTTGCTTATTGATGGTGCCAGAGCGTAAGTCTAATGCCAGATTGGGCACAAACTGATTGGCTAACATCACCGACATACGTGCGCCGAAAGGCGTGCCAATGAGCACTGCCAGCAAAATCAAGATCAGCAGTGGGATATAGATAATCACTCTGGTGGTATGTTTAAAATATTTCCACAACCGAGCCCCAAGGGTTAATGGCGGCTTTGCTGGCACTTTATCTAGTGGCATAGCGTCATGGGCTTCATGGTCGTTATGAGGCTGGGGCTGCTTGGATTTTTCTGTCATTACAAATCCGTCCCCATGGTTAAATGAATTCGCCAAGATCTATCGACCGTTTCTGTTTCTTTCAAGCCGACACCTAAATCAAATCTAATGGGCCCGATAGGGGAGATCCAGTGAACGCCGCCGCCGACGGAGGCGATAGGTTCAAATGTTTCTGTATCAAAAGCGTTACCCGCATCCACAAAGCTGGCAAGTCGCCATGTGTCAGTTAAATAAAATTGATACTCTAAACTGCCCACCATCAGATAACGACCGCCGACAACCTGACGTGAGGTGCTGCCGTCTTCGTTGGTGTATTCAATGAATGGCCCTAGCTCTTGGTAGCCATAACCGCGAATACTCTGATCGCCACCGGTAAAATAACGCAGCGACGGTGATATTTGGGCGATATTGTCACTGTCAGCAATGTTGGCGCCTAAGTCGAGCCTTGCCACAAAACGATGCCGCTCGAAAAAGGTATCAATCCATTTAAAGTTAGCTTCAAATTTTAACAGTCTAATTTCAGAGCCTAAATTGGGGTCACCATATTGCATACTGTAAATATGACGGTAGCCCGACTTGGGGTCTAAGGTATTATCACCGCGAACAGTTTTGCCAATACCAAAGCCTGCAAGAAGGAATTTTGAATCGTAATCAATATTGGATTGATTATAAAGCTCTTGGCTATATTCAAGTGAATAACCAAATAGCCATTGATCGGCTAGGGTTTGTTGTCTGATCACCCCGAGTAAACGTTTCTCTGACTCTAATTGGCCGGTGTAATCGTAGCTTCTATCTTCTTCATTATAATCTTGGGTAACGCCATATTTATCCCGCAGTAAGCCAATCTTAAATTGTAGCTGATCATCTAACGGGTGCTGTAACGGAATCGTATAGGTGGTTAAAAACTTAGGCCTGTCAGGTGACCATTCCATGGTGGTTTCTTGAGTATGGCCATAGCTGTTAATTTGCGGCATCCGCCAAGTGAGCCTGACCCTTGGCTCAATGGTTTTTTCGGCATTGGTGCCAATATCGGCACCCAAACCTAATTCAAATGAGTGTGTTGGTCTTGGGCTTAAGTCAACTCTGATGGGGACATCGACTTCGGTCATGGCGTCAACTTGTGGTAATACTTTGATATTACTAAAGTAGCCGGTATCGATAAGATTGCGGTTCAATCGATTTAATCGCCGGGTTGAATAATTTGAATTTGGTTCAAACGGGATGAGTTTTTTCATGAACTCATCATTGAGAGTATGACCATGAAACTCGACGTTACCCAGTTGATAGCGCCTACCTGAGTCATAATGCAAGTGGATTTTAGCGGTATTCACATCGCGATTAACCACCACTTCAGCCCGTGAGAATTTGCCATCGAAGTAGCCTCTGGCCATGGCTAATGTAACCAGCTGATTTTTTAACTCTTGATATACGCCGTGATCTAATACATCGCCAGGTTTGATAGTTAACTGATCAAGCCAACGATTAAAGCTGTTATCTTCAATCATTTGCTCACTGAATTTAATGTCTATCCACTGGACAATGGTAGGCGCACCTTCATCGATATCGATGTTAAGTTTCCAAGGGCCTTTGGCCGCTTCTTCAACGTTAATCGATACTTTTGCGTGATAATGGCCGATGGATTCCAGCGCGGCGTTAACATTGTCTTCTACAGTAAATAAATAGGCTCGGCGCTGTACTTCAGAATCAGGATTATTGCCTAAATGCGCTTGGATATTTTTGGTTAACCGTTTTGATGCGCCCGTTACCTTGACCCTTAACCAGTCATCTTTTGCCCAAGCGAGATTGGGAACCATCATGACAATGGCAACAAAAGTGATAACGCAAAATTGAAAAAATTTGAATAACAATTATAGAATGCTTATAAAGGCCATAAACTCATACTATATTGTCGCTAGAATATGTGAAACAGGCAAGTTGTGGAGTGAAATTAACTATTGGAAGCTATAGAAACAATCGCAGTATTTGGCAGTTAGCTTAAAAACAATACTTTTAATTACTTAGATAGAAGATATTTGGATGCTAGCCATGTTAGTTGCTATGTTGTTAGTTGTACTTGGAAAGTATCGTTTATTTATATCTAGAGATGCCGCAGCAACGGGTGTCATTGGCGACTCATATCCCCTATAAAATAGCGAATAATGTTAGTGAACAAGACAAAAAAGCAGACTCAAATATGTTTTGTAATCGTCATGGTCTTATCTGCGGTAATCACAACAATGGCACTTTATTTTTAGATGAAGCGGCTTAATTTAAAGTAAATAATACCTTCATTAATCTAAACGATTTAAGGATTTCTGTGATTTCAAAATTACCTCGTTGGGTGGAATATGGCGCATTTGTGCTGGCATTGGTGGCAGGATTTATTAATTCGGTTGGTTTTTTGGGCTTTAGCCATCAATCGATTTCGCATCTATCCGGCATAGCGACCATGATTGGTACTTCAATTGCTGATGCTTCCTTTATCAGCACTTTGCACTTACTGGGGGTGATACTTAGCTTTTTAGCGGGTTCAACCTTATCGGGATTTTTTCTACGTGGTGGCGCTTTAAGATTAGGCCGAAATTACAGTCGACTTCTGTTGCTGGAGGCGTTATTTATTTTAGGCGCCATTTATTTTTTAACAAAGGATGCCTTGTTTGGTCACTATTTAGCATCGGCGGCTTGCGGATTACAAAATGCCCTAGTGACGACTTTTAGTGGCGCTGTAGTGAGAACGACCCATGTTACTGGTATTTTCACTGACTTAGGTTTGATGATCGGGGCAAGGTTAAGGGGTGAGGCATTTGATAAGCGTAAAGCGCTATTGTTTATGTTAATCATATCAGGGTTTATTCTGGGTGGTGTGTTCGGCACATTTGCTTATAGTGCCTTGATGTTTGAAGCCCTATTTATACCAGCGGCTATTTGTTTAGTCTTGGCTGTTGCCTACTCAATCTTTAATGCCAAAGCTGGCAAACAGCATTCACAACATGAATTGTAAAATAGGATATTGAGCCATAAATTACATTACCAGCGAGATCCATGGGTTGTCAGCGAAGTTGATAATCGTGCTAGCACTTAAGGGATTATAATTATGGCTTAGTCACTATCATTATCTCAAACTGATGAGTTGCAGCTTTGATTAATATTACTTTTCCCATAGAATCAATTCAATTAGAGCATCATTCAGCGCTATAACTTAGCCTATAAGCCCCTTGATAAATATGAGAATAACAATGAATAAATTAACCATGTTGTCATGTATAACCTTGCTGGTTTCGTCTTTTGGCAGTGTTGCCAATGACAAGCCGTTTGCTATTGCGATACATGGCGGTGCAGGCACGATAAAGGCCAGTAGTTTTACCCCTGAACAAGAACAAGCCTATCGCGCTAAATTAAAAGAGGCCGTTGATACAGGTTATGTGGTGTTAGAAAAGGGCGGTTCAAGCCTTGAAGCCGTTACCAAAGCGATCAATATTTTAGAGGATTCGCCATACTTTAATGCTGGAAAAGGGGCGGTTTATACCCACAATGAACAGCACGAAATGGACGCCTCTATTATGGATGGTAAAACCATGAATGCAGGCGCTGTATCGGGTGTTAAGCACGTTAAAAGCCCCATCGATTTGGCGCGTTTGGTGATGGATAAATCAGTACATGTGATGCTCTATGGCGAAGGGGCAGAAGAGTTTGCCTTAAGCCAAGGGGTGCCGCTGGTTGCTAATGAGACTTTTAATACTCAACACCGTTATGAATCATTGCAACGGGCTAAAGCAAAAATGGAGCAAGCTAAGGCAGACAATAAAGACTATATAGCATCTCATAATGCACTTGATGCCGAATTTAAAGTGGGCACAGTGGGCGCGGTAGCGCTGGATAAAAGTGGCAATATTAGTGCGGGTACATCAACAGGCGGCATGACCAATAAGCGTTATGGTCGTATTGGTGATGCACCTATTATTGGCGCAGGCACTTATGCTGAAAATGGCGTCTGTGCAGTTTCAGCAACCGGCCATGGCGAATTTTTTATACGCTACCATGTGGCAGGTGATATTTGCGCCAAAGTGAAATACCAAAGTAAATCCATTATTCAAGCTGCTGATGAAGTGATTAATCAACGGCTTATTACTGCTGGTGGCACCGGCGGGGTTATCGCCATTGATCATCGCGGCAATATTGCCACACCATTTAATACTGAAGGTATGTACCGTGCGACCCGTAAAAAGGGTGAACAAGCCCAAGTGATGATCTGGCGCGATAAATAGTCGCTTAGGCTCAAGCATTCGCTTGGTGCCTGTTGATTTCAAGCCTTGTTTATTTCAAGTTTGTTTATTATAAGTATTATTTATTTAAAAGCTTAACCTAGTGATGCTTTTGCTTAATCAGCAGTCTGCCTCGTCATGGCGTTTTATTCTTATTGCCGTTCAGGTTTTGGATGGTAAATTCTGGATATTGTCTGTATTTCAAAAGGTTAATTTATTTCGGCTTTTTATCATCAACAAGTAATATAGATTAAATGCTGCGTGACAAGTACGAACTTGAAGTGGGTACACTTTACACTTAAGCTTTATAAGCTTGATTGAGTATCGAGCTGTTTCTTTATTTTTCACGGTGGAATTGAATGACTGTAACTGTGGCTTGGGTAAAAAAGACTGTCCGACTGATAGTGGGACGCAGGGAGTGAGTGACGCAATAATAAGGATTTAAGTTGCGATTTTTGGACCTTAAGGATTATTAAAAGGAAGTAGTTATATGAAAGCAGTTAAAGATGGTGTTTACGAAACGTCAAAAATGAAAGTTGTGATTGAAGCTAGCTCTGTCATTAAAACATTTAAAAAGGTGAAGGATTACAACAGGCGCTACTCAAGAGAAAAAATAGCCTTGCAACGATTAACCGGGCTCGATAATTTTCCCAAATTGCTACATTTTGACGATAAAAATACCACATTAACAATGAGTCGTTTAAAAGGTACTGCACCAGAAACCTTATCTGTTGAACAAACTATGATTTTACGTAGCATATTCAGCAATATGCTAGCTCAGGGGGTTGCGCGCCATGCAATGCCTATACGTGATTTACTAGCAGAAAATGACCAAGAACTAGCCATGGTTGATTTTGAAAGAGTAACGTTACGCAGTTTTGAGTGGTCGCCAATTTGGTTGATTGCCAAAAAGGTCAGCAATTACAATTTATATCGTTTAATACGAACCTATCAGCCACTGCAGTTATCTGAACAAGAACAAGTTTATCTAGCAAAAGCAGACACTATTCGTGATTACTTAATGAAGCTAAAACCATTAAAGGTAAAGCTAAAAAACATGTTTAAAAGCCGCAGTAATGAGTAAGTATTAACTTGCCCCGTGATATAGCGATTTATGCCAAGCTTTAGGTTTAATAATAGCGTGTCAGCAATAGAGGAGTCATCATGTCAGGTATGACAGAATTAAATGCACTATTAAAGTCTATGGAGCCACAATTACTCTCACCAGAGTTTGTGTTTTGTACGGTTTCAGGTGTGTTAGCTGATTATATCTGCCTTAATCCAGTGGCGACATTTTGTGAGGCAGAAGGATTAACGTTAGTGTTAGAAAAAACTGCTGCCCAGCAAGCGGGTTTAGCATTTGAAGGCGCATTTCGCCAAATCACTTTAACGGTGCATTCCAGTCTTGAAGCGGTAGGGTTAACCGCGGCGATATCAGCCAAATTAACGGCTTATGGTATTAGTGCTAACGTTATAGCGGCTTATTATCACGACCATATCTTTGTACCATCAGCTAAGGCCGAGCTAGCGCTTTCAGCGTTAAAAGAGTTTAGCGCAGTCACTTAAAGCAATGCTATCAACTTGCTTTAAGTGAATAGCTCATCGCTACTATAGTTAACTTAGCTGTAGTATTTAATTTAGCTATAGTATTTAACTTAGCGATAGTACTAAACTGTCGTGATAGGTTTTCAACAAACTGCAGCTAAAGTTGCAATTTATGATCTAGCTGCTAATGTTATTTTTCAATATTTGATTGGTATAGACCATAGCTTGAATTGTGATCATTCGAGCTTTGTTAAAAATGGATGAAGGCTGAGAAGACATCTTGCTTAGACGTTTTATCGCTTGTATTTAACTAAAGGATTAAGGCATTAATGATAGGTAAAGACAATAAAATGTCAGGGAATGATTATTTTCTTTTCTTTTTAGAAAGCAGCTCAGATTTTATTTATTTTAAAGACAGGGATTTTCGATTTACCTATGCCAGCAGACCTTTTCTGGATCTTCTGCAATTAAAAAACCTTGAAGATATTGTCGGAAAATCAGACTTTGATATTTTTGATGAGCAGCATGCCGCTCATTATCGACGCGTTGATGAAGAAATATTAGCGGGTAAAGTTATTGATTCATTACAAGAAACTTATTTTGATCAACATGGAAAGCTGTGCTGGATAAGCACCAGCAAAACCCCGATTTTTAATGACTCTAACGAAATAATAGGCATGTTTGGTATTAGCCGAGATATCACCCGAATAAAAGAATTAGAAGCGGAAACAACCAAGCTTGCTCAAACAGATAATTTAACCGGATTATGTAATCGTAACAGCTTTTTACAGCAGTCAATATATACACTCAACGCTTGCCCAGCGTAGCGGGAACCATGCTTATTTATTCTTTATTGATGTGGATAGGTTTAAAGGCATCAATGACACCTATGGTCATCCATGTGGCGATGTTATTTTAAAAGAGATAGCGAGTCGCTTGCAGCTTTCATGTCGAAAATCAGATTGTATTGCGCGATATGGCGGTGATGAATTTTTAATATTGGTGACCGAAAATGATAGTTTTGGCATCCAAACTTTAGCCCGCAAAATTCATGGGCTCAACAGTGAAACAATTACATACGAACAAACTAGTTTTAATTTGTCATGCAGTATTGGGGTAGCAAAATTCCCAACAGATGCAGAAGATATAGAAGGTTTAATAAAAGTTGCCGATGATTTGATGTATGAAGCTAAGAAATCTGGAAAAAATCGAACGGTGTTTTCACCTAAAATCGACTTTACTGCAAATGATAACTAATGGGACTTTAAAGTTATTGGTTGTTCTACCATAAATAAACGCTTGAAATAAAAGCTTGAAATAGAAAATTAAAAATAAAAGCTTGAAATAACACAGGCAGTCTTTATTAAAACTGAATAAGAAAAAGCAGATACCATAAATGAGATCTGCTTTTAGCTATAACTGACTATTAGTGGTAACTAGCTTTGAGGTGTAATTAAATACTTCTCTCCGGTCGCTTGTTTTGCATAGCCCGCAATCGTTTTTAAGTTTAATGCCTGCGCTAATGACACTTCATGTGTGTAGTGGCTAGCAAATGTGGTAGTGATTTCATCAGCAACACGCTTACGCATAGCAACCACAGTTTCAGTGCCTAGTTTACCTAGTGCATTGAATAATAAGAATCCATTTACACCCCAAGCAAAACCAAAGTTACGATTTAGCGTAATAGGACCACGGTCTAATGCGCCATAAATGTAAACTTGCTTGAAGGTGTCAGAGCCATAAACGCTGTGCTCTTTCATATCACGAGCGGCAGCCACTTCCATGCAGTTAAGAATATCACTGGTTAATCTACCGCCACCGATAGGATCAAACGCAATTGTGGCACCAGTTTCAATAATTGCTGCAGTTAAGTCAGCAAGGAAACTATCACTACTTGAGTTAACCACGTATTTTGCACCCATATCACGTAACAGTGTTTCTTGTTCAGTTTTACGTACGATGTTAATCAAATCCACGCCATCGGCAATACAAATTCGGTTTAACATTTGCCCAAGGTTAGATGCCGCTGCCGCGTGAATGATGGCTTTGTGGCCTTCAGCACGCATTGTTGCAACCATGGCTAACGCTGTAAGTGGGTTAACAAAAGAAGATGCGCCTTCTTTTGCCGTGGTGCCTTGTTTTAATTCTAAGCAGCTGCGCACATTAGCACTTATATATTGACGATAAGTGCCACCACCAATCACAGCAACAGTTTTCCCCATTAATGCTTGTGCAGCAGCGGATGAGCCCGCAGCGACAGCGGTTCCAGCACCTTCATTACCAACAGGAATTGCTTTACCAACACGGGTTTTAACTGCAGGCATAAACTTAGCAGGAACAGCCGCAGTAATGACAGGATTTTGCTCAGTACCTGATTGAGTCGCCGTTGTCATATCCGCTGCGCTGAACAGAACCGCTAAGTCTGAGGGATTTAATGGCGCAGCTTCAATGCGAATAACAACTTCATCGGCTGATGGCTGTGGCATATCGATATCGCGCAAAGTCAGGGTTAACTTATTGTCTTCGCTGATTGTTGAAGTCAGTTGGATATTGGTATCTGTCATGTCGTTTTGATCCTGCAAATAATTAAAACTGTTGCGCCCGCAATCTGTTGTATTGGCTGCTTTCATTGTCAACAGCATGCAATCTAAGTTGACGCATTATTACTGGTTTTAATTGGCTTATATATAAGGCTAAATGTGTATCACTATTGCTTTAAAGACAATAATGGGGCGAAAGCTCAGATTTTTTATATGCAGTCTCTATATCAGCAATTCATGCTATGACTGTTAGAGCCAGTCAGCGCTTAACTCAGCGCTTAACTTAGCGCTTAACTTAGCGCTTAATCGGCCTGATCCATTAACTGCTCCATGCTATTGCCAATTAATTTAAAAGCCCTATTACCGCAATCTAGTTATTCAATCTGCTGATGTTGTTAAATTTGACTACACTAAATAAGTAAACCGACAAATAGCAGTCACTGACGATATAATTTTAGCCTGTTGATTTTAATGAATTAAGCCTCAGTGGTTCGGTAAAGCGTAAGCGCATAAAAATGATTTAAGGGGTAAATATTATGGATTCAATAAAAATATCTGATTATATGGATCGACAACCCGTACTGTTAAAAGCCGATATGTCACTGGCTACAGCGGTGGAGCATTTATTAAGCAACAAAAAAGCGGGCGCCGCCGTGATTGATAATAGCGGCGCATTGGTAGGTTTTTTATCTCAGCAAGATTGTATGTCGGTAATGCTTAAAAGTAGTTATCACTGCGATATGACAGAAACCGTGAAAGATTGCATGCAAACAGAGGTACTAACCGCATCGCCCGATGGCAGTATTTTACAACTCGCAGAGCAAATGCTGGGGGCGAAACCTAAAATTTACCCCGTGGTAGAAGGCGGAAAAGTGATTGGCACCATTAACCGAACCAATGTACTCAGTGCGATGAATTTGTATATGCAGCAATGTTATTTAACCCCAGCATAGGCAGGAAAAGCCTAAACTAATACCATTCAGTCTAGTTCCTTGCTAGGATCGCATTTTTTGAAATACTTGCTAGGAATTAGATTTGAATTCAGATCAACACCCGCTCTCTAAAGCATACCTAAACTCATGTTATCAAACCGATGCGGCTAAAATTCGTCGTCGGTTGTTTCAGTTGAAAAAAGAGCCGCAATCTGAAAAGAAAGATCAACTCCTGGCTAAGTTATCAGAGCAAGCCGTTAAAGCGTTTGATAAAGCGCAATTTAGGCTCAATAACATTCCAAAAGTGAGTTACCCAGACTCGCTGCCAGTGTCGCAAAAACGTCATGATATTGCCTCAGCCATTGCTAATAACCAAGTGGTAATTGTGGCAGGTGAAACCGGCTCAGGTAAAACCACCCAGTTACCCAAAATTTGTTTAGAGTTAGGCCTTGGTACCCGTGGCTTAATTGGTCATACCCAGCCAAGACGACTGGCCGCAAGAAGTGTGGCAAACCGTGTCGCTGAAGAGATAAACAGCCCGCTTGGCGAGGTTGTTGGCTTTAAAGTCCGTTTTGCTGATGCCATTAGTCCAGACAGTTACATCAAGCTAATGACCGACGGTATTTTATTAGCGGAATTGACCTCTGATAAGTTCTTGAATCAATATGACGCCATCATTATTGATGAAGCCCATGAGCGTAGCCTCAATATCGATTTCATTTTAGGCTACTTAAAACAAGTGCTTAAAAAGCGTCCTGATTTAAAAGTTATTATTACCTCGGCAACCATTGATGTTGAGCGCTTCTCGAAGCATTTCAATAATGCTCCAGTCATTGAAGTATCTGGGCGTACTTTCCCGGTTGAAACCCGCTACAGGCCATTAGTCCGTGATACCGATGCAGACCTAGATGTCAGTGACGGTATTTTTTCTGCTGTTGATGAGTTAATGGCCGAAGGCCCAGGCGATATCTTGATTTTCATGAACGGTGAGCGCGAAATTCGCGATACCGCTGAAATGCTGCGTAAGCAAAATTATCGCGATACTGAAGTGCTGCCGCTATATGCACGTTTATCCTATGGCGAGCAATCTAAAGTCTTTAAAAGTCATGTAGGCCGCAGAATAGTATTGGCTACAAACGTGGCAGAAACCTCATTAACGGTACCGGGCATTCGCTATGTGATCGATCCCGGCACGGCGCGTATCAGCCGTTACAGTTACCGCACTAAGGTGCAGCGTTTACCCATTGAACCGATATCCCAAGCCAGTGCTAATCAGCGACAAGGTCGTTGTGGTCGTGTTGCGGCGGGTATTTGTATTCGTTTATATGACGAAATGGATTTTATGCAGCGTCCGGAATTTACCGACCCTGAAATCCTGCGTACTAACTTAGCATCGGTTATTTTGCAGATGTTAGCCATTGGTTTAGGCGATATCGCTGGATTCCCGTTTATTCAGCCGCCAGAAGAGAAACACATCCGTGATGGTTTCTTATTGCTTGAAGAGTTACAGGCTGTTAAAAAGCAGCGCAAAGACCTTGTACTCACCAACTTAGGTCGCAATCTCGCTAAAATCCCGTTAGATCCTCGCTTAGCCCGTATGGTGCTTGAAGCAAAAGATATGGGCTGTTTGCATGAAGTGATGGTCATTGCTGCTGGATTGTCGATTCAAGACCCACGCGAAAGACCCATAGAGAAGAAGCAAGCGGCGGACGAGTGTCATAAACGCTATAGCGATAAAGACTCTGATTTTGCCAGTTGGGTTAATTTGTGGAATTACATTAAAGATCAAAAAAGCGAGTTGTCGGCGAGCCAATTTAGAAAGCAGTGCCGTGAAGAATATTTAGCGTATTTACGGGTACGTGAATGGCAAGATCTATACACACAGCTTAAACAAGCCGTGCATGACTTAAAGTGGCGTTTAAATGATACCCCAGCAAGTTATGACAACCTGCATAAAGCCTTATTGTCGGGTTTGTTGAGTCATATTGGTTTTAAAGATGCCAATAACGAGTACCTTGGTGCCCGCAATCGTAAGTTCTTTGTGTTCCCGGGGTCGCCACTGGCTAAAAAAGGCCCTAAGTGGATCATGGCAGCAGAGCTAACTGAAACCTCGCGTTTATTTGCTCGCTGCTGCGCCAAAATTCAGCCTGAATGGTTAGAGCCTCTTGCTGCGCATTTGATTAAGAAAAATCATATTGAGCCGCACTTTGAAGCCAAACCCGCCAGTGTTATCGCTTTTGAAAACCAAGTGCTTTACGGCTTAACCGTGGTTAATCGTCGCCGTGTGCAATATGGCCCGATAGAGCCCGTAGAAGCGCGGGAGATCTTTATTCGTAGCGCCTTAGC
Organism: Shewanella sp. UCD-KL21; assembly: GCF_001957135.1. Lineage (GTDB taxonomy): Bacteria > Pseudomonadota > Gammaproteobacteria > Enterobacterales > Shewanellaceae > Shewanella. Next base: position 144,677 of record NZ_MPHK01000008.1, read on the forward strand.
AGAAGGGCAGTTACAAACCAAAGAGCCGTTTTTTGTTAAAAATCAGCAGCTACTTAATGATATTGAATCCCTTGAGCACAAATCACGTCGCCGCGATATTTTAGTTGACGAACAAGTACTGGTGGATTTTTACGAGCCGATAATTCCGCAAGGGATTTATAACGCGCCACTGTTTTTTAAATGGTGGAAAGAAGCCCGTAAAGCCTCACCTGAGTTACTGGACTTTAACCAAGAGCTGTTAATGCAGCGCAGCGCCGATCATATTTCTGCTTTAGATTTCCCAGAAGTGTGGCACAAAGCCAACTTAGGCTTAAAAGTGAGTTATCACTTTGAACCCGCCGCAATTGATGATGGCGTGTCTATTCATATTCCTGTGGCGTTAATTAACCAAATTGATACCGCAGACTTTGATTGGTTAGTGCCGGGATTACGCGAAGAAAAAGTGGTGGCGCTGATTAAGTCATTACCTAAAACCCTGCGTCGTAACTTTGTCCCCGCGCCAGATTATGGCCGCGCTTGTGTACAAGCGATGGAGCCGTTTGCAATGCCAATGCTTGATTCTATGTGCAAACAGTTATTAAGAATGACAGGGACCCGCATTAGCGCTGATGATTTTGATTTAAGCCAGTTAAGCGCGCATCTGACAATGAATTTTAAAATTGAAGATGATAAACATCGCTTGGTAGATCAAGGTAAAGATCTCGATGCCTTAAAAGATAAACTGCAAGGTGTGGTGGCTAAAGCCATTCGCAATGTGGCTGAAGATGGCATTGAAAAGAAAGAAATTACTACATGGTCATTTGGCGACTTACCTAAGCAATATCAAAAACGCAGGGGCAACTATGAAGTTAAAGCCTATCCAGCGCTAATTGACGAGAAAAGTCAGGTGTCGATTAAACTGTTTGATGATGAATTTGAGGCAGAGCGGCATCATAGAGCAGGTTTAAGACGCTTATTGCAGATTAACATTCCGTCACCGGTGAAGCATTTACAAAAAGCATTGCCTAACAAAGCCAAGCTTGCGATGTATTTTAATCCGTTTGGACAAGTACAGTTGTTAATTGACGATATAATTTCGGCATCAGTGCAGCAACTACTTGATGAAAAACAATTAGATGTGCGCAATGAACAGCAATTTGAGCAAGCTAAAGATTGGGTTAGACAAGAACTTAATGGTTATGCTGAACAGATCTCACTGCAAGTGGAGCAAGTGCTGACTATCTATCAGCGGATCAAAAAACGCTTAAAAGGCAAGATCAGCTTAGATATTGCCTTTGCGATGAGTGACATCAACAACCAGCTTGATAAGTTAGTGTTTAGAGGTTTTGTTGAGCATTGCGGTTGGAAACGGCTTGCTGATGTCGGTCGCTACCTTAAAGCGATAGAGAACCGCCTTGAAAAGCTGCCTGTTGATCCAACCCGTGATCGCTTACATATGGTGAGTATTAGCAAACTTCAGGACTTACTTTCAGCGCAATTAGCCAAGGTACCTAAAACTCAGCCAGTACCAGAAGCACTGCTTGAAGCCCGCTGGATGATAGAAGAATACCGAGTGTCTTGCTTTGCGCAGGTGCTAGGTACTGCTTATCCTATTTCTGAAAAACGGATCGTCATGCATATCAAGCAGGCATGATGGCTGATTAATCCTGTTTGTTAAGCTTAAATAGCAATAAAAGCGCGTAATTTATTACGCGTTTTTTTATGGGCAAATTTTGCGTTGCCGCGAGTGACAAGCGTTTAAATGCCCTGACAGTGAAATCTGTTGTTGAGGTTAAAATTTTAACGATTTAATGCTGAGTCGTGATCTTTTATGAAAGACTTTCAGTTTTAGGTGCGTGAAAACCGTATATAAACGAATATCTTGTATATTCAACATACAATTTGGTAAGTTTTTAGTAATTATTGGTATCATTAAAAGTATTAGCTTGCTACAATTAGCCTTAAGAAGACAGATGGTTACGCTTCTCTGTAATGGTAAATGTCACCCTAAATTATAGACATGCCATGCACCTTACAAACGACCTAAGATTGATAGGAGTTATTATGGAAGTTCATGAATATGATAATGCTTATTACCAAGTAAAAGACGATGTTTTAGAGTCGTTACCTACTGAAGAAGAATAAGCGGATCGAACTAATAGTATTAGCTCTTTCACAAGCATAAAAAAAGCAGCCTCAGCTGCTTTTTTTATGCTTGAAATTGGCGAGTCTAGCTAGCTTAACTCACTCTAGCTAAACTCAGTTTGGCTAAAGTCCGCTTACAGATCAATGCGGCCTTTTTCGGTTAATACGCCAGTGATAGTCCAACTGTTACCGTTTTTGACGAGTTTAATGGTACGGTCATCAACCCACGGGTTGCCGCCTTTTAAGCCTTCCATTTTAACTTTTACATCAACTTCATCGGTAAATTTGCGGAAAAAGTCGATATTGATATCGTCAACACGCATATTAACCTCTGTCATGGACAAGCCCAACACATGGCGCTGTACTGCTGAGGCAATATGGTAATGAGAGATGATATCTTTTAATTCTTGATTGACATAAATCATGGCTTGATTGATATCTCTATCAACATAAATAGCATTAAAGAATCCCAATGATACTTCTTCAGGGGAGAGTGGTTTTTCTAATCGGCCTTGAGGGTTTTGTTCTGAAGGACTGCAGGCACTTAAAAGTAATAGACAGATAATAACAACGATTTTATGCATGATGAGTTGATAAGGTAAAATAAGATGATTGAGTATCGCTATTTAATGGCTCAGACACAAGAATAACGCAAATATTCCAGAAAATATTAAATAGTTCTTGACTGAAAAACACAGCCGTGGCATATCTTAGTAACTCAATACATCGACTGCTATGTATAACTTCATGTTATCCACAAAATCTGTGGACAACTATGTTGAAGACTATAGTCGACCTACGTAACGTTATGAAAATTAACAGTTATTGGTGCTGGTTAAAAAATGACACCTTGATTTTGCCCTCGAATCTTTTTGCTTTTCTCCTGCTTTTATTATCATTTTATCCTTGCATTTGAGTAATAAACCCTTTTAGGTCGTTGAAAATTCGCCCCTTGTTTGATGCTAAAACCCTATGCAGATTCATGTCATAAATGCAGAGTGAATAGCGGCGTTCTTGCTGGGGATATTTAGTGGCTTACAGGCCATAACATACTTTTATTACTCGATGATGTATGACGTGCATGGATGAGCAATTTACTGATAATGGCATAGGGTTTTTACCATAGAAGGTTACTGAGGTATTTTTAAGGCGGTAGCGGTTAATGGCAGGGTATTTGAAGCTGGGGAATTGCGCCCAGCAAGTTGTAAACTAGCCTGCCTGTTAGCTTAAATTGTTAGCTTAAATTGTTAGCTTAAATTGTTAGCTTAAATTGTTAGCTTAAATTGTTGGCTTAAATTGTTGGCTTAAATTGTTGGCTTAAATTGTTGGCTTAAATTGTTGGCTTAAATTGTTAGCTTAAATTGTTAGCTTAAATTGTAGGCTAAAATTTTAGCTTTACAGCCTAGTAAAAGGGCTGTCACTGTTCAGCTTTTGTCATTACGGCTTAGTTTTAAATGAATTTGCCGCAAAAAAAAGCACTAGCGTTAAACGTTAGTGCTTTTCGACTTAAAACTTAGTGCGGCTTACATCGCGCGCCTTAAAGTCATTAAGCTTGTTCGTTTTGTTTAGCTTGAATCGCAGTCAATGCGATGGTGTAAACAATATCATCGACCAATGCGCCGCGTGATAAATCGTTTACTGGTTTGCGCATACCTTGCAGCATTGGGCCAATACTGATCAGGTCTGCACTACGCTGTACCGCTTTGTAAGTCGTATTACCAGTATTTAAGTCTGGGAATACGAATACAGTCGCTTTACCTGCTACAGGGCTGTTAGGCGCTTTAGAACGGGCTACATTCTCCATCACTGCCGCATCATATTGTAATGGACCGTCAATGACTAAGTCAGGGCGTTTTTCTTTCGCGATACGGGTTGCTTCACGTACTTTATCAACATCCGAACCGGTACCTGAAGTACCCGTTGAGTAGCTGATCATGGCAACGCGTGGCTCAATACCAAATGCAGCAGCAGATTCAGCTGATTGAATGGCAATATCTGCTAATTGATCAGGGTTTGGATCTGGGTTAATCGCACAGTCACCATAAACAAGTACTTGATCAGGCATCAACATAAAGAAGATAGATGACACTAAGCTTGAGCCCGGCGCAGTTTTAATTAACTGCAGCGGTGGGCGAATGGTATTGGCGGTGGTATTCACGGCGCCAGAAACGATACCGTCAACTTCATCTTGTGCCAGCATCATGGTGCCTAACACCATGTTATCTTCTAACTGCTCTTTAGCAACAACTTCAGTGAGGCCTTTGTGACGACGTAAATCAAGCATACCTTCTACATAGCGCTCACGTGCTTGCAGTGGTTCGATGATTTGTACGCCTTCACCTAATACTACATCTTGTGATGCAGCAATACGTTGAATTTCTTCAGCATTACCTAAAAGTACACAACGGGCAATGCCACGTTCAGCACAAATAGCGGCAGCTTTAATGGTTCTTGGCTCTTCACCTTCAGGCAGAACAATAGTCTTTTTCGCAGCGCGAGCAAGTTCAGTTAACTTGTATCTAAATGCTGGTGGCGATAAACGATGCTCTCTTGGCGAGTTTTCAGTAACGCTTTCAATCCAGCTTTGATCAATATGACTGGCAACATATTCTTGAACGTAGTCAATACGCACAGCGTCATCAACCGGCACTTCATGGTCAAAACGTTGAATATTAAGCGATGTTTGCCATGTGTTACTGTCGACTAGGAATACGGGTAATCCTGTGTCAAAGGCACGTTCACACAATGCCATGACTTCTGGTTCAGGCTCGTAACCACCAGTCAGTAATAAGGCACCAATTTTCACGCCGTTCATGGCGGCAAGACAGGCTGCGACAATCACGTCAGAGCGATCGCCAGAGGTGACCAATAATGAGTCGGTGCGCATATGAGTAACCATGTTTGGAATACTACGGGCACAGAAGGTCACTTTACGTAAACGACGGGTGTTCATTTCACCGGCATTGATGATTTTAGCATGTAAATGCTTGGCTAAATCAGATGCACGCGGAGACACTAAGTCCAAGTTATATGGCACGCTACCTAAAATGCGTAGTGGGCTCTTACCTGGCAGTTGGAACATCGCTGATGAATCAGCTTTGTTAATGTCGGTGTGATCAAATATCTCTGATAAGTCAGGACGTGTTGCGCCTTCTTCATCAACAGGTGCACCAATTTTATTGATGATAGAACCAATAAGACGTTTGTTTTTAACGCCGCCCCAAGAGTTATAAGCGATTTCTAAGCGGTTCATTAGACCGTTAGGTGAATCGTTACCTGGAGTTGCGATGAAAATGATATCCGCATCTAATGCTTTAGCAATTTCAAAGTTAATGTCGTCTGAGAAAGGGTGGTTACGCGTTGGCACTAAACCTTCAATAACGATGGTCTCAGTGTTTGATGCACATTCACTCGCGCGAGCAATGATTTGCTCCATAAGTACATCAATTTGCTCTGAACGGATCAGGTTCTCAGCATGTTCCATTGAAAATGGCTCAAGCGGGTTAACCGTTGGCGAATGACTTAAAATGGTGGTTGAACGTTCAGGGCCAGTATCGCCGTTACGGATTTGCGCGATAGGCTTGAAAAATTGAACCTTAACACCTTTGCGCTCTAAGGCACGTACCATCCCAAGGCTTAATGAGGTTAAACCTACACCGGTACCGATTGGAATTAACATGATATTACGAGACATAAAAACCTCTAATATAAATTGAACAAAGCCTGTTTAATAACAGGCTTTAAAAAGAATTAAGCATTTAACGATTAAGCAGTGATCAGCTTGATTGCATCTTCTGCGATAACCCATTCTTCGTTAGTTGGGATAACCATCGCCACAGTGCTGCCTTCTTCAGTGATAACGCCTTCATTACCGAAACGCGCTGCAGTGTTCTTTTCTGCATTCACTTGGAAGTTGAAAATTTGCAGCATGTTAAGTACTTTTTCACGGATGACATCTGAGTTTTCACCGATACCACCAGTGAAAATAACAGCATCTAAACGGCCCAATGGCACAGTGTAAGAAGCAATGTACTTAGCTAAACGGTAGCAGAAAATCTCTAATGCTAAGGTTGCGCCTTTATGGCCGTCTTTATAACCGTCTTCAATACCGCGGCAGTCGTTAGTCAGCTCTGAAATACCTAATAAACCACTTTGCTTATTGATTAAGTTATTAACTTCATCAAGGGTGTAACCTAATTGGTTTACTAAATGGAACACGATTGAAGGATCCATATCGCCACAACGAGTACCCATTACTAGGCCTTCAAGTGGTGTTAGACCCATTGAAGTATCAACGCTTTTTCCGCCTTTAATGGCTGTAACTGATGCGCCATTACCCAGGTGAGCAACGATAACATTAGTATCGGCAACGTCTTTGTTTAATACTTTAGCGGCTTCGCGGCTAACAAATAAGTGGCTAGTACCGTGCATACCATAACGACGAATACCATGTTCACGGTATAATTTGTAAGGAAGCGCATAAACGTAAGCACGCTCAGGCATGGTTTGGTGGAACGCTGTATCAAATACCGCAACTTGTGGAAGTTTTGGGAATGATGCAATAGCAGCGCGAATACCAATTAAATGTGCAGGGTTATGCAGTGGTGCCAGTGATGCACAGTCTTCGATACCTTTGATCACATCTTCAGTGATGATCACTGAACGAGAGTATTTCTCACCGCCATGAACAATACGATGACCAATTGCTTGGATTTGAGCAGCAAGTTCTGGCTGACCTGCAAGAATATCTTTAACAATAAATTCAACCGCTTCACGGTGAGCAGTAAATGCGCCTAAACTTGCTTCATTTTTAGCGCCGTTTACTTTCCATTTAATACGTGAATCTTCTAAACCGAAACATTCCGCAAGACCAGAGATATAATCATCACCTGAAACGGCATCAATAACGGCAAATTTTAAAGAAGAGCTACCACAGTTGAGAACCAATACGAGTTTTTCTGACATGTTGAGACCTTTATAATCTAAGCGAACAAAATTTTAAATTGATGTGAAACGGTGTTATTTCAACTATCAATCATAGTTAATGATTTACAAATCAGCCGATAAATTTAGCTGAAATTTGGGGCTAAATAGGGCTGTGTGCTATTGTGCATGTATCTATTAATTGATTTAGGGCATACCGTTGAACGTAAAAGTATTCAAAATCATCGGCGATGGTCGACGTTATATGAAAACGTGGCCAATGATCCGACAACTTGGGTTTTATTTCCCTGAATACCGCGTTGTAAGGGCAACCCATTTAGGCATCATGTTTATGCCTTTTTTTGCTATTTTGGCTGCAATGAGCCAAGTGTATGTCAATGGATGGGCGTTTTTGCCCCAAGCCATTGCCATTTTATTATTCTTTATCAGCTTACCTGTTCAAGGCTTGCTGTGGTTGGGCTGGCGTGCAAGGCACCCATTGCCACTGACCTTATTTGATTGGGGTAACCAACTTAGTGCAAAGCTAACCGCAATGGGTATTAGCAATAAACCGTTGGGCCCTAAAGCGTGTTACTTAGATATGGCAGTGATTTTAAAAGTGGCCTTTGACCGTTTAGATCGCAGTTACTGGGAAGAGCTATAGCCTTCAAGGTTTACACACTTTAAAAATGACTGAGATAATCGTAAGTTAGCGAAACTTAATAATTGGCACTTATACCACGCTCGACGAATACCGCTTTAATGGCTTCCATCGTTTCTTTACTTGGCGGCTCTACACCTTCTAACGGATAGGTTTCACCGAAAGCTTCCCACTTATGGGTACCAAGCTGGTGGTAGGGCAGTAATTCAACTTTCTCAACGTTTGTCATCGGCTTGATAAAATCTGCCAAGGCAATGGCTGAGTCAATATCTTCAGTAAAACCGTTAACCACTACATATCTAATCCAAGTTTTTTGCTGACGCTTGGCAAGGTGCTGTGCAAATTGCAGTGTGCGTTGGTTACTCACTTTGGTTAAATCGATATGTTTGGCATCATTCATTTGCTTGATATCAAGCAATACTAAGTCGGTGTTATCGAGTAGTTCATCGATAATCGGCGTGTATTTTCGAACGAAACCATTGGTATCGAGACAGGTATGCAAATCGTTTTGTTTACAAGCTTTAAAGAGCTCGTTTACGAAATCCGCTTGAAGAATCGCTTCTCCACCGGTTGCAGTGACGCCACCTGATTTTAAGAAAGGTTTGTAGCTGATGATTTGGCTCATGAGTTCATCAACAGTGACCTCTTTACCACCATCTAAATCCCAAGTGTCACGGTTATGGCAGTATTGACATTTCATTAAGCAGCCTTGCATAAAGGCAACGAAACGAATGCCTGGGCCATCAACTGTGCCAAAAGATTCGATTGAGTGAATGCGACCTGTGGTCATGAGAACTCCGAACAAACAAATGAAAAAAAGGTTGTGCTAATTAGCAATAGTGACATTACTTATATTAGCACAACCGATTTTAGTTGATATTACATGCTTTTAGTAAAGGTACGTGTAATAACATCTTGTTGCTGTTCAGGTGTTAACGCATTGAAACGTACCGCATAACCAGAAACACGAATGGTTAGTTGTGGGTATTTTTCAGGGTTAACAATCGCGTCTTCCAGCATTTCGCGGTTCATGACGTTAACGTTTAAGTGTTGACCACCTTCACTGTTAGCGTTGCTCATGAAGTAACCATCCATCAATGATGCAAGGTTAGCACGACGTCCTTCTTCATCTTTACCTAGTGCATTTGGCACGATAGAGAAAGTATAAGAAATACCGTCTTGTGCGTGAGCAAATGGCAGTTTAGCGACTGATGTTAATGAAGCGATTGCGCCATTTTCATCACGACCATGCATTGGGTTAGCACCCGGAGCAAATGGTGCGCCAGCTGGACGACCGTCAGGTGTAGTACCTGTTTTCTTACCGTATACAACGTTAGAAGTAATAGTAAGGATAGACTGTGTTGGGATCGCGTTACGGTACATTTTCATGGTACGGATCTTAGCCATGAAACGTTCAACTAAGTCACAAGCGATGTCATCTACACGTGGGTCATTGTTACCAAATTTTGGATATTCACCAGAAATATCAAAATCAATTGCAATGCCGTCTTCGTCACGGATTGGTTTAACAGTACCGTATTTAATTGCAGATAGTGAATCAGCTGCAATTGAAAGACCGGCAATACCACATGCCATAGTACGACGTACGTCACGGTCATGTAATGCCATTAATGATGCTTCGTATGAATACTTGTCATGCATGTAATGGATAGAGTTAAGTGCTGTCACATATTGTGTCGCTAACCAATCCATTAAGCCGTCTAAACGACCCATAACATCATCAAATTCTAATACTTCTGATGTAATTGCATCTGCTTTAGGTGCAACTTGGATTTTCAGTTTTTCATCAACACCGCCATTGATAGCGTAAAGCATGGTTTTCGCTAAGTTGGCACGTGCGCCGAAGAACTGCATGTGTTTACCCACAATCATTGGGCTAACACAACAAGCAATTGCGTAATCATCTGATTCGAAATCAGGACGCATTAAGTCATCGTTTTCGTACTGGATTGAGCTAGTATCGATTGATACTTTTGCACAGTAGTTTTTGAAACCTTGTGGCAGCTCATTTGACCATAATACGGTAATGTTTGGCTCAGGGCTTGGGCCCATGTTGTAAAGCGTGTGTAAGAAACGGAAGCTTGATTTAGTTACCAAAGTACGACCGTCTAAACCCATACCTGCAATTGATTCAGTTGCCCAAATTGGGTCGCCTGAGAACAATTCATCGTATTCAGGAGTACGTAAGAAACGCACCATACGAAGTTTCATTACGAAATGGTCAACCATTTCTTGTGCTTGTTCTTCAGTGATAACGCCGTTAGCGATGTCACGTTCAACGAAGATATCGATGAAAGTAGAAGTACGGCCCAATGACATTGCTGCGCCATTTTGGCTTTTAACAGCTGCAAGGTAACCAAAGTAAGTCCACTGGATAGCTTCTTTTGCATTAGTCGCAGGAAGAGAAATATCACAGCCGTATTTAGCGGCCATTTTCTTGATTTGACCCAATGCACGATGTTGCTCTGCAATTTCTTCACGCAGTTGCATTGTGTAAGTTAAATCTTCGCCAGCTTCAAAACCTGCTTGAAGTGAAGAGAACTGAGCGTATTTATCTTGCATTAGGTAGTCAATACCGTAAAGCGCGATACGACGGTAATCACCAATGATACGACCACGGCCATATGCATCAGGTAAACCGGTTAAAATACCAGACTTACGACAAGCCATAATTTCAGGAGTATAAATGTCGAATACACCTTGGTTATGGGTTTTACGTAATTCAGAATAAGTGTATTTAACGTCTGCGTTTAATTCGCGGCCATAAGCTTTACAAGAGCCTTCAACCATACGAATACCACCATTTGGTAGCATTGAACGCTTAAGCGGCGCATCTGTTTGCAAACCAACGATAGTTTCTAAATCTTTATTGATGTAACCAGCATCATGAGAAGTAATGGTCGAAACCATTTCTGTGTCGAAATCAACAGGTGCGTGAGTGGCATTTTCTTGCTTGATGCCAACCATCACTTTTTCCCAAAGTGATTCAGTCGCTGCGGTTGCGCCAGCTAGGAAAGATTCATCACCTTCATATGGGTTGTAGTTTTTCTGAATAAAGTCACGAACGTTGACTTCTGTTTTCCAGTCGCCAGCTTCAAAACCTTGCCACGCATTTGCAAATAACTCTGTTTTATCGGTCATGGTAATTTACCTTCTCGTCAATTAACTGCTGCTGAACTGCGACTTGATGTTAGTTGATGTCTATTACAAACAAGTTAGCAGAACAAAAATTGAGATCCCTATTGATGGATGATCGCAAGGGCATCTAATCCGTTGGCTTAACCGTTATCATAATAGCGATTAAGCTAAATTTCCCATTTATCTAAATTGGTAAGACCAATTTACCCTGCAAAGATTAACATAGCTTTGGGTTAACTTCACTTAAAAAAATAAAATTTGGCTATGTGAACAGTGAAACTGTTAAGTGCTTAACAGTTTTTGAGCAAAAAGTTTTTTATTTAATCAATTGGGTCTACTCTTGCTGACCTTTTGCAAGCTTACTGTGGTTGCCTGCTTAGCCCTATATTGCTTGCTATACTGATTTATAGCACCTTTTAGAAAAGCTGATACTTAATTAGTGGCTGTTAATCTAACTTAGTTATGTTGCTGGTTGATTTTTAATCTTTATTCTTGGTCATACCAATTTAATTTATAGTTCTACTCGGGGTTTTTATGAAAAATTCATCTGGCGATCAACAGCAAACTGCTGCTACGCCAACCACCTTCCAAAATGCTGAAGCATTTGGTTTAGCTAAAGTTGCTAAAAGCCCTTGGCAATCATTTATATTATCGATATTTGCCGGTGCATTTATTGCGATTGCCTTTGTGTTTTACATTACAGTGACTAACGGCAGTACTATGGGCTGGGGCATGACACGCTTTATTGGCGGTATTGCCTTTAGCTTAGGATTAATTTTAGTGGTGGTGTGCGGCACTGAGTTATTCACCAGTACAGTGTTAACCTCAATCCCTTGGGCGCAGAAAAAAGTCAAAACAACAACCCAATTACGTTGTTGGGCCAGAGTTTATGCGGGCAATTTAGTCGGCGCACTGTTGATGGTGTTTCTGATCATGAGTGCGCGCATGTTTGAACTCAATGATGGGCAATGGGGGCTAAGTGCAATGAAGCTTGCACAGCACAAAATTCATCACACTTGGTCACAAGCATTTACCTTAGGTATTTTATGTAACATGTTAGTGTGTTTAGCGGTGTGGATGACTTTTGCTACCAAAGATATTCTGACGAAATCCTTACTGATGATCCTGCCTGTAGCCATGTTTGTTAGCAGCGGTTTTGAGCATAGTATCGCCAACATGTTTATGGTGCCAATTGGGATTGCTATCCATTCATTTGCCCCGGATAGTTTTTATGTCGCACTTAACCTAGACCCGCAACAATTTGCCGATCTCACTGTGAGTAACTTTGTGTTTCATAACCTGATCCCTGTAACCTTAGGTAATATAGTGGGTGGCGGGGTGTTTGTTGGCATCGGCTTTTGGTTAGTTGAGCAAGGGAAATTAACCCTTGGCACTGACGGTGCAAGCCATGGCACTATTACAAGCCGTGTTGAGCCTAAAAACGATTAAGTATTGTAGAGGGGCTGCATAGAACTGCAGTCAGTCTTACTGTTAACGCCCAGCCTTTGCTGGGCGTTTTTGTAGCTAGCCATTGTTACCAAAGCAATTTCAAACTCAGCAGCGTTTGATATCAAGCACTAATATAATCAGGCTGTTATTGTTGACGGCTTTTTATTCGATTTTACTTTTTTAATAACAAACTAATATGCGTTAAGGCTACTTTTTAGGCGCTAATATATTGTTAAGTTGCCATTTTTAGATATTTTAACTAAAAGTCTGCAATATTTAAGACTATTTAAATGCTAGTATTTTATAAATAAATCCTACCTGATAATAACAATAACAGCGGTAATGAAATGTTAGAGCAACAAATAGCCAGTAATCCCTCCAAAACAACCAAAGCAATGCCTGATACCTTAGTGATCATATTCTTTGTTGCCTTTGCGGCAGCACTGTTGACCTATGTGGTACCCATTGGCTCCTTTACCACCCAAGAGGCGCATTATGTTGTCGATGGTGTGGAAAAGACACGCAGCGTTGTCGACCCTAATTCGTTTAGCTATGCCACAGATGAACAAGGTGAGCCACTACTTAGCCCAATGGGGCTATTTAAAGGCGATGGCGGCATGGGCTTTTTTAACTTCGCCTTTGAAGGATTAGTTTCTGGCTCTAAGTGGGGCAGTGCCATTGGCGTGATCATGTTCATGTTAGTGATCGGCGGCTCATTTGGGGTAGTGATGGCCACTGGCACCATTGATAACGGTATTTTGCGTTTAATTGATAAAACCAAGGGTAATGAGCAGTTATTTATTCCGGTTATCTTTAGTTTATTTTCTTTAGGCGGGGCGGTTTTTGGTATGGGCGAAGAGGCAATCGCCTTTGCAATTATTATTTGCCCGTTAATGATCCGCCTTGGCTATGACGGTATATGTACCGTGATGGTGACTTACGTTGCCACACAAATTGGTTTTGCCAGCTCGTGGATGAACCCATTTAGTGTGGCGATTGCTCAAGGCATTTCAGGGGTACCGGTATTATCTGGAGCCGGGGTGCGCTTTGGGCTTTGGGTTGGCTTTACCCTCATTGGTATTATTTTTACCATGCGCTACGCCAGTAAAATTCAAAAGCAACCCAGCTTGTCGTTTAGTTTTCATAGTGATCAGTATTTTAGAGATAATCAGCAAGGAACAGTAAAAGACAGTCGCTTTAATGTTGGTGACATATTGGTATTGCTAACCATTGCCGCAACCATAGGCTGGGTTATCTGGGGCGTGATTGCTCATGCGTGGTTTATTCCTGAAATTGCCAGCCAGTTTTTTACCATGGGCATTGTGGTCGGTATCATCGGCATTTTGTTCAACCTAAACGGCTTAACCATGAATAAAGTCGCCCAAAGCTTTAAGCAGGGCGCAGGCACCATGCTAGAGCCCGCACTATTAGTGGGTTTAGCTTCTGGTATTTTATTATTAATTGGCGGTGGCGGGGCAACAGAACCGAGCGTACTCAACAGTATTTTACACAGTGCAGGTAGCGTGATTGGCCAGCTACCGAATGCCTTATCTGCTTGGTTTATGTTGTTATTCCAGTCGGTATTTAATTTCTTCGTTACTTCCGGCTCAGGCCAAGCGGCGTTAACCATGCCATTGATGGCGCCACTGGCAGATCTTGTGGGTGTGACTCGTCAAGTATCAGTACTGGCGTTTCAGTTAGGCGATGGCTTTACCAATGTGTTAGTGCCGACTTCAGCGTCATTGATGGCGACTTTAGGGGTATGCCGAGTGGATTGGGGTGATTGGCTTAAGTTTATTTGGCGCTTTATGGTGGCGCTAATGGTGCTTTCGAGCATTGCAGTGATTACGGCGCATTACTTCGGCTTTAGTTAACGTAAGTCGTTAGGCAAACCATAAAAAACGGCATCAATATATTGATGCCGTTTTTCTTTTATTGTGCTAACTACTGAGCTAAGTGATTAACTGTAAAATTGACTAACAAGGCTTTTTCTTACAGAAAAATAGGGTATGACCTAGTCCGATGTTATCGATATCTTCATCTACATAAAGACCCGCTTCACTGATCATTTTTAGCATATCTTTACTGTGATACATGCGGCTATTACCATTCGCTATTGCAGTAAAATATAGTGAGGTGGCGTTAACACAGTAGGCACCTGCTTCATAAGGCTGTCTGTCCCAATAGGTCTCTAAAATACACAACTCGCTATCAGGGCGCATTGCAGCAGCGGCGCGCTTTAAAATAGTGATAATTTGTTGTTTGGAAAAACAATCTAAGAACTGGCTCATCCAATATAAATCAGCGTGTTGATAAAAAGGTTTTTCACTATCAAGCAAGTCGGTTTCAAGCGGATGCACTCGATCGGCAACCTTATTTATTTTGGCATTTTCCATCGCGACATTTAATTGACCTGGCAAGTCCATAATGGTGATGTTGACTTGATCATCATAGCCAGTGCAAGCAAACGCCCATTTACCAGTATTGCCACCCACATCAACAATATGTTGTGGTTTAGAGCGAAAGATCAATGGTAAAAGACTATCAAAAGCATGATCGGAGTAATAATGGTCAAACTCAAACCAGCTACGCTTTACTTGCTCAGGTAATTGGCTCAATCCCGGATAAATGGTGTCCCAATCACCAAGGTATTTTAGCCCTTCAGCTTTACCATTACGAAGTGATGCTTCCAATTCAAATAAACCTTGGTAACAAACATCGTGAATAAAATTTAGATTCTTAGCTGCCATATCGTCATGCAATAAGAAATGTCTGGTTTTATCTAGGCGGTAAAGTTCATCTTTACACCAAAGCAGCCCCATACTCAGGCCCATATCAAGCAATACATGAATTGCATACTCAGACACATCAGCATCATCGACTAACTGCGCTAAGCTAATACCTTGATCGCCAGCAGCATCAATTTGTGCTAGTAGACCGAATTGACTGAGGCAACGGGCCACTTGAAAACTAACTGGTGCGAAAGCAATTTTTTGTGCTTCAAATTTAGCATCGTAGGCGGATATTTTTTTAGGGGATTGATAAAAAGACATAGAATGGAGATTGCTCTAGCAGCAGGGAAAAAAGTGCATCGATATTAGCAAACACGATTAAATAAGAGTTTGATCTAGCTCTAGATGTTGAGTTTTTTAATCACAAGTTTAGCCAAGATATACATTTTTGAGACACAAGACATCGATGTAGCGGAGCGTTGAATGAAAACTGACTTTTATGAAGAGATTTTCGTTTGTTTAAGCCAATAAAAAGCTCTGCGAATGCAGAGCTTTTAAAGTGTTTAGCGTTTTAGCAATCAAAAACTAAATATGATTACTGCACGTTCTCGCTGTCGCTAAATTCGCCAGCAAATAATGCTGATGATAAGTAACGCTCTGCAGCAGAAGGCAAAATAACAACAATATTTTTGCCTGCATACTCAGGTAGTTCAGCAATACGATTCGCTGCAACTACAGCTGCACCAGAAGAAATACCCACTAAGATACCTTCTTCTTTCATTAAGCGGCGCGCCATATCAATTGCATCTTCATTGCTAACGGCTTGCACAAGATCAACCAAATCTAAATCTAAGTTGCCAGGGATGAAACCTGCGCCAATACCTTGAATTTTATGTGGCCCAGGTTGAAGTGGCTCACCTGCTTTAGCTTGAGCAATAACTTGTGAATCAACTGGCTCAACTGCCACAGAGACAATGTCTTTGTTCTGACTTTTTAAGTAACGGCTCACACCGGTAATAGTACCGCCCGTACCAACACCTGCTACGAATACATCGACTTTACCATCGGTGTCATTCCAGATTTCTGGGCCTGTGGTTTTTTCATGAATTTCTGGGTTAGCAGGGTTACTGAATTGACCAAGAATAAGGTACTTTTCAGGATCTGATAAACGAATTTCTTCTGCTTTATCAATTGCGCCTTTCATGCCTTTAGCGCCTTCAGTTAACACAAGGTTAGCACCTAATGCTTTTAGTAATTTGCGGCGCTCAAGGCTCATGGTATTTGGCATAGTAAGTGTTAGCTGGTAACCGCGCGCGGCAGCAACATAAGCCAGTGCAATACCGGTATTACCTGAGGTTGGCTCAACTAATTCGATACCAGCTTTTAGGGTACCTTTCTTTTCGGCATCCCAAATCATGTTGGCACCGATACGACATTTAACGCTGAAACTTGGATTGCGTGCTTCTATTTTTGCTAGCACATTACCATTGCTTACTCGATTAAGGCGCACTAGTGGGGTATTACCTAGCGTATATGAATTGTCTTCGTAAATGTTGCTCATGGTTTAGCTCCTTGTTTGCATTGTCTAATGATAATCGGTTTAGGTGGCTTTAACAGTGACAGTTAGTTATTCGTTATTCCTTTTAGTTATTAAAGTAAACTCTACTATAATAATAAAGCATCTTCTTAATTAACAATCATTTACTTTTGCTGCAACAGTTAAGCACATTATAACTCGCTTAGATGGTCAGACCTTTAGCAAATCGTCAATTAGTGCTTAGCGAAAATGCCAGAACCCAATAGACTTGTTTTAATTGTAAAATTTTCCCCGTATTAGCCTGATGACCAAAAGTTAGCAGTATGGCAATGTCGAAGTGGGAAACTTGTTACTCCCCAATACCTTAATGGCGGATATAATATGAACAAAGTGGTGATTTCAGGAAGTGGACTTTACACCCCACCCCATAGCATTAGTAATGAAGAGCTGGTAACAAGCCTTAATAGTTACGTCGACCAATATAACAGCCAGCATGCCAGCTCAATCGCGAATGGTGAGCTAAACGCATTAGCCCACTCATCAGCAGAATTTATCGAAAAAGCCTCAGGAATTAAGCAGCGTTATGTGATGGTCAAAGAGGGCATTTTAGACACAAACATCATGATGCCTTTGATAAAAGACCGCCCAAGTACTGAATTATCTATGCAGGCTGAAATGGGTATCGCGGCGGCGAATAAAGCCTTAGCTCAGGCTAAACTGCTCGCCAGTGACATTGACTTAGTGATTGTTGCCTGCGCTTATACTCAGCGCTCATACCCTGCAATCGCCATCGAAATTCAGCAAGCCATGGGCACAAAGGGCTTTGCCTATGACATGTTGGTGGCGTGTTCGTCAGCCACGTTTTCCATAGTCAATGCCGTCAATGCGGTGCAGTCAGGTACAGCGTCTAGGGTATTGGTGATCAACCCTGAAATATGTTCGCCGCAGGTTAATTATCGCGATCGCGATAGCCACTTTATTTTTGGCGATGTCGCCACCGCTGTGGTGGTTGAAAAAGCGAACAATGCGCACACCGAGTTTGCTTTTAATGTGTTGTCGAGCAAATGCGTGACTGATTACTCTAATAATATCCGCAGTAACTTTGGTCATATGAATCGTTGTGATCCTCTCAATGCTAACAGCAGTGATAAGTTGTTCCATCAACAAGGGCGTAAGGTATTTAAAGAGTTGCTGCCGATGATTTATCAGCATTTAGACAAGCAACTCGAACAAGAGCTGATACAAGCCAATGAATTTAAACGCTTGTGGTTACATCAAGCCAATATCAATATGAATCAGTTTGTGGTGCGTAAACTGCTCGGTGACAATGTGGATGCAGCGCAGGCACCAGTGGTATTAGATGAATACGCAAACACGGCTTCTGCGGGATCGATTATAGCTTTTAATAAATATAATCAGGACTTTAAAACTGGTGATTTAGGTCTGCTTTGCTCGTTTGGAGCAGGCTACTCTGTTGGCAGTATTATTTTAGAGAAAACCTAATTTTAACTGTGTGTACTTTCAGCTAAATCAAAAAGACTGCCAAGGCAGTCTTTTTGATCATCAATGGGTAAAACCTTGAGTAACTAAGCAACTAACGGCTAGCAACTAACAGCTAGAGCAACCAGGCATAACTTACTTTCATAAAGTAGGTTTTATCTTTTTGGGTTAATGAATCGATTTCATCGGTAGCGATCAAGCCGTCAGAGTAACCCAGATAAAATACACTTTGTGGATTTAGCTTATAGCCATATAAAATTTCATTGCCTAAATTCTGACTTTGCTTATTCGGCGATTGGTATTGATATAAACTTGGATCGCGCTCAATATCGGTATAGACACTGCTTAAACGTAAAAAGCTATTTAAGCTGATTTGCCAATTGAGACGTAAATCAGTCAGGTTAGCGGTAAACAAAGTACCTTCATCAACATCAAGGGTTTGGTAGCGATGATTCACATCTAAGATGATTGACTCAGTCACCTTCCACTCCACCGCCGGGTTAAACATAGTCACAGTCGCCGCACGGTCGTTGGCGTAATCAATATCATCGCCGTAGTTCATATCAATTTCTAATTTTAGTGACTCTATGGGGGTAAAGTTGGCATACAACCAATTGAAATTAATATCGTACATGGTGGTATTACCATCAATGGCCAATGTTGAGCCATCAAGGCGTCTACCTACGCGGTCCTTGTGAACAAAACCGGTTGATATATAACTTTGTAAACCGCCGTTAAATTCAATATACACCTCAGCTTCTTGTTCAATTTTTTCATTATTTTGATTGTGGGTAATGTCCCAATCGCCGCCAAATACCACTTTGTTGAAAAAGTTTTCCATTGGGTACCAAACATAATTACCGCCGGCGACAAACTTACTGGCATCAATTCGGTCAATAAAACCTAAGTCAGCTCTAAAGTCTTCACCAATGGATTCATAACGGCTAAAGGCGCGCCAGTTACGACGTATATGGTCATAGCTTAACCGGTACATACTGTCGGAAAAGTTATCTTGCTTGTTGGTGCGCAGTACGCGTTCGTTATATTCACAATTACCCAACTCACAGCTTTGTGGCGGGGCGCTGCAATCCTCGCCTTGGCAAAACTGCTGAAATAAGTCATCAGGGTATTGCGTGTCTGAAAATACATATTGCCCGGTAAAGGTATCTTGCTCAGTGGGCTGATACTTGATATCAACACTGGCAATATAGTTATGGTAATTCTCAGAGGTTTTAGCGGTAACCAGGCCACCAAAAGAGAGCTTTTTGTTGGGGTCAAAGCGGTACCTTGCGGCAAGGTTATAGCTTTCTTCATCAATACTGGCGATATCTGAACTTAAGTTACCCGGGATTAAAAACTGGGTGCTTTCGTCATTAGCCGCTAACACAGCTAAAGTATGATCATCAGTTTTACTGGTAAGCTTTAGCCCATAATCAGGCGAGGCAATATTACGAGTGTGCAATAGGCTTAATTGGGTATCAAAATAATCTTTGTTATCTAAAAAGAAAGCACGTTTTTCTGGATAAAACAGCGCAAAGGTATTGTTAACATCTAGCTGACCAGAATCGGCTTCTACTTGGGAAAAGTCAGGATTAATCGTGGCATTTAATAGAGTGGTGGGGGTAATGCCCCAACGTAAATCTAGCCCTGCTTCAATGTGATTATCATCTTCCCAAGGCTGATTTGGAACAAGCTCTCGTTGATTATTACTGGTTGCCACCACTGATGGCGTGATTTGAATGTCTTTACCTTGTTTAGCGCCAGCAAGCCCTGTTACGGTGCCGAGCTGGCATAATTGACATGACACATTACGATCAATTTTATGGCTTGATATACGGTGGGTTTCATTTCTTGGGTAAAAACGAATTAACTCAATGCCCCAAGTTTGCAGGTCTTTATTGTCATCAAAGTTAAATAGTCTTAATGGCAGCTCTAATTCAACTTGATAACCTTGGGCTGTGATCTGACCGCTGGCATACCAAATGCCATCCCAAGCATCACTTTCTTCACCTGTTAGCTCGTTTTCAATGGAGTCATTTTGAACCCCATAAGGGTTGATAAAAAACTGATAGGCAAGGCGAGCATTATTAAAGGTGTCGAGCTTAATACCGACTTGATCATCACCCCATGAGCTATCACGGTCTCGAAGATTGCTGCGGATCTGTTCAGGGTTTGGGTCATTAGCTAAAAAGGCAACAAACAAACTGGTTTCTGTGGCAAAGATTTTTGCTTCCGTGCTAACGGGGGCGGCAATATTTTCACCCGGTGAGGTTTCATATTTAAGCTGCATAGTGGCAGCTTGTTGCCACTGTGGCTCATTCAACTCGCCATCGATTTCTACAGCCTCGGATAAGGTTGGAATCGCAATATTAAATTGACTTGCATCACCAGCGATAACAGAAGCAGGGAGCAGAAAAGTGCTAAAAAACGCGCTTAAAATAGCTGCGCTTCTAATGGTGGAATGTGATAGAAACAAAGGTGTTGTCAGGTATTTATTCACAATATTTCTCATGATGGATCTGTAACTTATTGTTAGTTTGCGAGATTGTCGCAGAAAGTCATACTAAAGTCGTTAATTTTATGTGATTAAAATGTTTTTATTTGTTGCTGATTTTGAGGCGGTTGAGTTTACAGGCTTGGGTTAAAGACTTAAGTTTTAGAGCTTGAGTTAAAGACTTGAGTTTAAAGGCTTAGCTTGAGGGCTTGAAATTAACAATGGCTAAATATTTACTTGTAAACAACTGGGGTGACTGTTCGATAGGGCGCTTTCTATAGTTAGCCTCACATGAATACTTAAAAAAAACTATTAATCAGAGCATTAGTCAGAGGTCTCAGTAAGAGACAGATATGCAATAAAAAGCCTCAACCAAATGTCGAGGCTTGTTGATATCGATTCAGCACAATTAACAACGATATTCTAATTGCGAAATTATTCAGGCGCTATTTCTGGATGCTTATAAGCATCACGGTATTTATCAACCCACATGGCGGTGGCGCCGCAAATAGCGACTGGCATGACGATAAAGTTCACAATCGGGATCATTGAAAACAGCGTTACTGTGGCGCCAAAGGTGTAGCTAGTGCCTTTAGTTTGATTGAGGGCAAACTTCATATCCTCAAACGGCACCTTATGGTTATCGAATGGAAAGTCGCAATACTGAATTGCCATCATCCACGCACTGAATAAAAACCATAAAACGGGGGCGGCGGTTTGGCCAACAACAGGCACGATAAATAACACTAAAAACAGTAATGCTCTTGGCAGGTAGTACTTTAATTTAGTCCACTCTCGGCCCATTATTCGCGGCAAATCTTTAATTAAATCTACCGTAGTGCCAGAGTTAAGTGACTTACCCGTTAAGTGCATCTCAACTTTTTCAGCCAGCAGGCCATTAAAGGGCGCAGCTATCCAGTTCATCACTGAGCTAAAGATAAATGACATCACCACTAATAAGCTCACTACCGCCAGTGGCCACAGGAAAAAATTTAACCATGTGAGGTATTCGGGGATTTGGCCGTTCATCCAAGCAAACATTTCATCTAATTTACCAATGGCAAAATAAATGACCGTTGAGAATAAAACTAAGTTAACCATTAATGGAATGAAGACAAATGTTCTTAGCCCCGGTTGTTTTATGAGCTTAAACCCATCCATAAAATAATTAACACCACTTTTCATTGGTTTAATTGGCATCGATTACATCCTTGAAAAAACTAGTTATGATGATTGTGGTGATGCATTGAGCGGAAAACAAGCCTTAAAGTGTGTTTAAGTCATAAAAATCGTTACAAAATGCAGCGCGATTGGTAAAGTTGTACTTTATCCGTCTTACGCAGACCAGATGATTATTCATCGACGCTTCTTATTCAATCTCACTGGAACAACTTCACAAGCATAATGCGATTAAAACAAATAAAACTTGCTGGCTTTAAGTCGTTCGTTGACTCCACCAAAATTCCCTTTAACCAACCTTTAACGGCCATTATAGGCCCCAATGGGTGTGGTAAATCCAATGTGATTGATGCCGTGCGCTGGGTGCTAGGCGAAAGCTCTGCCAAGCATTTGCGTGGCGACTCGATGATGGATGTGATTTTTAATGGCTCTAGCGCCAGAAAACCTGTGTCAGTTGCCAGCATTGAGTTGAGCTTTGAAAATCTCGATGGTCGATTAGCAGGCCAATATGCCAGTTATCAAGAAATATCGGTAAAAAGACAAGTCAGTCGCGATGGTGACTCAAATTACTTTTTGAATGGTCAAAAGTGTCGCCGTAAAGATATTACTGATTTATTTATGGGCACAGGTTTGGGCCCTCGCAGCTATGCCATTATCGAGCAGGGGACGATTTCGCGTCTTATTGAATCTAAACCCCAAGAACTGCGGGTTTTTATTGAAGAAGCCGCAGGGATTTCCCGTTATAAAGAACGCCGCCGAGAAACCGAAAACCGCATTCGTCATACCCGTGAAAATCTAGAGCGATTGGGCGATATTCGCTTAGAGCTCGGTAGCCAAATCGACAAGCTTGAACAACAAGCGCAGGCCGCCAAGCAATATCGTGAGTTTAAGCAACAAGAACGCGACTTACATGCGCAATTGTTGGTGATGCGTTATCAAGAACTTAAAAGCCAAAGCGACAATATTGCCCAAGAGATTTTACAACTTGAAGTTAATTTAGCATCAGCCAATGCTGATGGTGAAACCACTGAATTAACCCTTACTCAGTTTAAAACCCAAATTGCGGAGTTAACTGCAGCTGAGCAACAGTTGGTGGCCGAGTATTATCAAGCAGGCACTGAAATCGCTAAGCTTGAACAACAGCTTAAACATCAACAGCTACAAGATAATCAGCTGGAAAAACAATTAGCAGATCTCATTTCGCAGCAGCAAGTTGCCAGCAATGGGTTACAAGCCTTGATGCTGCAAGAGCAACAGTTGACTGCACAACTGGCTGAGGGCAAACCTGAACTTGTTGCAGCAGAACAAGCGCTGGGCATTATTGATGCTCAGCTGCAAGATGTTGAGCAAAAAGCGGCAGACTTACAGCAGCATTTATCGGTGTTATCTGATGGCGCGGCGAATGCCAAAATGGCAGCGGCATTAACCCAGAGTAAATTGCAGCATCAACAACAAATGCTGTCGCAGCAGCAAAAACAGTTAATCGAACTTAGCGCTGAGCAGCAGCGAAATACTGAGTCTGACTCACAAGCTGAATTAACCGCGCTTGACCTCAAGTTAGCCGCCCTTAAAGAGCAACTTGAGTTAGAAGATGAAATAAAACATCAACTCACTGATCAGCTTGAAGATAAGCAACAACAGCTGGCTCAGGCAAGTGAAGATTACCAGCAGCAAAAACAGCAGTTATCGTCA
Organism: Shewanella sp. UCD-KL21; assembly: GCF_001957135.1. GTDB lineage: Bacteria > Pseudomonadota > Gammaproteobacteria > Enterobacterales > Shewanellaceae > Shewanella. The sequence continues at coordinate 168,127 of NZ_MPHK01000008.1, forward strand.
TTAAGCGCCAGAAGTGAGCTGATTGAGCAATGGCTAACCACCAATGACGATGAGCAGCAAGCCTTGTGGCAAACCATTGAGGTGACGCCAGGCTGGGAAAAGGCTGTTGATGTATTACTGCAAGGCATTTTAGCCACCAAAGTGATTGATGCCGGTGAAGCAACTGACCCATCAGTGAGTGGTTTTATTGCTACCGCTGAGGTGAGCGCGCTCAATCACCAAATTAGCGCCGCGGTCAATTTATCCCCTTGGCTTCACCATGTAAGCTGGTGCGCCAGTGTTGATGAGGCAAAAGCGCAGCTTAAGCAGATAAGCTCAGATGGCATTATTGCCACCCAAGATGGCTATTTAGTCGGCCATGGTTTTGTCTTTAAAAAAACCGACTCAAAGCAATCACAGCTGGCTCTTAAAAATGAGTACCAGCAATTACAAATACAAATTAGCCAATTAAATGAGCAACTGTTGCAGTTGCAGCAGCAAGTGAGCTTACAAACTCAGCAAGTTGGCGATGCTCACGCGCAAATGAGTCAATCTCAGCTCAAGCATCATCAGTTGCAATTAGATTGCAGTAAGCTTGACGCCCAAAGTCAAAGCTTAATGCAGCAACAACAAGACAGATTGCGCCGCCAAAAAAGCCTTGATGAACAAGTGACCCAGCTGCAAGGGCAAATTGGCGCAGGGCAACAAGCCATTGAGCGATTAACTGCTGAGCTTGAGTTATCCCAGCAAACGCATCAACAGCAGTTGGCAACCCAGCAGCAAGTAAATCAAGATTGGCAAACCGCCAGTCAGCAGCTACGAGATTATAAAGCTAACCGCAGTCAGCAAGAGCGTGACAGCAATAGTTGCCGGCAAAAAATGCAACAGTTGCACACTCAAGCGGCAGTATTACAAGCCAATATTAGCCAGCAAACCCAGCTGAGCGAGTCCACCACAGCGCAAATCAAGCAGCTGCGGGAATCTCAGCGGCAAACTAATGCCAGTTTAGGTGAGCAACAATTACAACAGCTGCAAACACAATTAAACGCGCAACTCGACATTCAGCAAGCAAAGCAACAATTGCTTAATTCAAATCGTACCCAGCAGGCAGAGTTACAAACTCGGCTCGATAGTGCGGTATTGATTCAAAAACAACAGCTTGGTGCACTGCAAAACTTGACTCAGTCTCTCAGCGGGTTAAAGTTACGTCGTGAAGGATTAAAAGGTCAGGCCGATGGCCAATTTCAGTTACTTGAAGAACAACAGATAAATATTCAAGATGTGATAGCGCACATTCCTGAAACGGCTAAAGTCATTGTATGGCAGCGAAACCTTGATAAAGTAAGGGCTCAAATCAGTCATTTAGGGGCCATTAACCTCGCGGCAATCGAAGAGTTTGAGCAGCAAAGTGAACGTAAGGCTTATTTAGATAATCAAGATAATGATTTAAATAAAGGCTTAGCCACACTTGAAGAGGCCATTCGTAAAATTGATAAGGAAACTCGCACTCGGTTTAAAACCACTTATGATGCGGTCAATGCGGACTTATCAAAGTTATTCCCTAAGGTCTTTGGCGGTGGTAAAGCCTATTTAGCCTTAACGGATGATGATTTACTTGAAACGGGTGTGACCATTATGGCGCAACCACCGGGTAAGAAGAATAGTACGATTCACCTTCTTAGTGGTGGAGAAAAAGCCTTAACCGCTTTATCATTAGTATTTGCCATATTTAGACTAAATCCAGCACCATTTTGTATGCTTGATGAAGTTGATGCACCCTTAGATGACGCCAATGTTGAGCGTTTTTGTCGCTTATTAAAAGAGATGTCACAGAGTGTGCAGTTTGTTTATATCAGCCATAATAAAATTACTATGGAAATGGCAGATCAATTAATAGGTGTCACTATGCATGAACCGGGCGTTTCACGTATAGTCGCAGTAGATATCGAAGAAGCGGTGGCACTTGCCGACGCTGAATAAATAGAATAAATAGGATTACAGGGTCACCAATGGAAGATTTTCAACTGGTTTTGTCAATACTAGGCGCAATAGCGATTATCGCAGTATTGGTACATGGGTTTTGGTCTATTCGTAAACAACAACCTAAAACGTTAAAAGACAACCCAATGACGGGCTTTTATAAAGGCCAAGCAGAGCAGCGTGACTCACAGGGGTTTGACGCTGATGGTATTGGTGAAGTGAGACGGGTTAAAGCTGATGACGTTTCAGTTGAGCCTGTTATGGGACAGTCAAAAGTTAGTCCACATTTAAAGCCTAATGTAAGCAGCAACAGTCAACTTGATACTGCAGAGCTAGAAATTACTGAAGCGGGTTCAAAAAAGGGCATTGGCCTGCAAAACCAATCAGCAGTGAATGCACAAGCGCCAAGTTATCATCCGGGTAGAAAAGATCCCGTAATGACTACCGCTGCAACTAAGCCAGAGCCAGAGCCAGAGCCAGAGCATATACCAACCCAGCAAGCGCTGTTTGGTGAAGACTTTAATGATGAGTCTAATGAACCGTTTATTGACAACCCTATTGAACAAACGCCAGCAGCAACAACCGCTAAAGTGAATGTGAGCCCAGCAGGGCGCACGGCAACAGCTCATCAGCCAGAAATTCAAACTCAGGCTCAAGCATCGCACACGCCACCCGTGGCTGAACCTGTAGAAGAGCCACTTGGCGAGCCACAAGATGTATTAGTACTGCATGTGGTTGCCCGTGACGGTGAACAATTACATGGCGCCGAGCTATTACCTTGTTTGTTATCGCTTAACTTTAAATTCGGCGAGATGGATATTTTCCATCGTCATCAAGATAATGCCGGTAATGGCAAAGTGCTATTTTCCATGGCTAATATGTTAAAGCCAGGGGTATTTGACCCTGACAATATGGAACAGTTTGCCACTCAAGGTGTGGTGTTATTTATGACATTGCCTTGTCATGGCGATTCGTTAATGAATTTTTCAATTATGCTTAATTCAGCTCAGCAACTGGCTGATGACTTAGGTGCTGAAGTGTTAGATGACAAGCGTACTGCCTGGACCGACACCAATAAGCAGGCATACTTAAGCCGAATTCGAGCCGTTTCTTAAATTTTATTATATTTTACAATGAGGCCGCACTTGCGGCCTTGTTTGCTTTTTAGATGAGTAATTTTATGCAAGACATTAAAACAGAAATACAGCAAATTAGCAGTGAACTACACCGTCATAATATTCTTTATTATGTGGATGATGCGCCGAGTATTCCTGATGCCGAGTATGACCGTTTAATGCAGCGGCTTATCGCGCTTGAAACGGCTCATCCTGAGTTGATTAGCATTGATTCTCCCACCCAAAGAGTCGGCGGCGCACCACTGGCCAAGTTTGATCAAATTACCCATCTAAAGCCGATGCTCAGTTTAGATAACGCCTTTGAGCAAGCAGACTTTGAAGCCTTTAATAAACGTATTAGCGATAAAGTTGATACCGTCAGTTACTGCTGTGAGCCAAAGCTTGATGGTCTAGCGGTGAGTATTTTATACCGTAATGGCGTATTAGAGCGCGCAGCAACACGAGGTGATGGCAGCGTTGGTGAAGATATCACTGATAATGTACGTACCATTAACTCGATTCCGTTAAAGCTGCGTGGTGATGATTTCCCAGAATTAATGGAAGTGCGTGGCGAAGTGATCATGCCTAAAGCGGCATTTGATGCGCTTAATCAGCGTCAACAGGCCAAAGGCGACAAGACTTTTGTTAACCCACGAAATGCAGCCGCTGGTAGTATTCGTCAATTAGACAGCAAAATTACCGCCACGCGCGCATTAGGCTTTTACGCTTATGCTTTGGGTGTGGTCGAAGGTGAAACCTCGCCAATGGCCCAGAGTCACTTTGGTCAGCTTAGCCAATTAAGACAATGGGGCTTACCTGTCAGTCAAGAAGTTAAAGTCTGTGACAGCTTACCTGAAGTGTTTACTTACTATAGCGATATTATGACGCGCCGCAGCAGTTTATCTTACGAGATAGACGGGGTGGTAATTAAAGTAAATGATATTGCCAAACAAACAACCTTAGGTTTTGTGGCTAGAGCGCCGCGCTGGGCAATAGCCTATAAGTTTCCCGCGCAAGAAGAGATGACGCTACTGGAAGAGGTTGATTTTCAAGTAGGCCGCACCGGCGCAGTCACGCCGGTTGCCCGTTTAAAACCTGTGTTTGTTGGCGGGGTAACCGTATCAAACGCCACGCTTCACAATGCTGATGAAATTGCGCGTTTAGGGGTAAAAGTCGGCGATACAGTGATTATTCGCCGCGCTGGTGATGTTATTCCGCAAATCGTCGCCATTGTGCCTGAAAAGCGCCCTGATGATGCTAAAGAGATTACCTTCCCGACAGCTTGCCCAGTATGTGACAGTTTAGTCGAGCGGCTTGAAGGCGAGGCGGTAGCACGTTGCAGTGGTGGCTTATTTTGTGAAGCCCAGCGTAAAGAAGCCATTAAACATTTTGCTTCACGTAAAGCGTTAAACATTGATGGCATGGGCGACAAAGTAGTTGAACAACTGATTGATAAAGAATTGGTTCAAAGTCCTGCAGAGTTGTTTACCCTTACAGCATCGATGATCACCATGCTTGAACGTATGGCAATGAAGTCGGCGACTAAGCTGGTTGCCGCCATTGATGATGCCAAAACCACTACCTTATCAAGATTTATTTATGGCTTAGGTATTCGTGAAGTTGGTGAAGCCACCGCAGCCAATTTAGCCAGCCATTACAAAACCCTTGATGCCATTAAAGCGGCCAGCATTGATGAGTTAATTGAAGTGGATGATGTCGGCGCGATTGTCGCCAAGCACATAGCGCACTTTTTTGCTCAGCCCCATAACCTTGAAGTGATTGATAAGTTAGTGGCGGCCGGCGTGAATTGGCCAGCCCTTGAAGCCGTGGATGAGTCAGCATTAAGCCTTAAAGGTCAAACTTGGGTATTAACTGGTACTTTAACTCAGTTAAATCGCAACGATGCTAAAGCGCAGTTACAAGCGCTGGGGGCAAAAGTGGCCGGCAGTGTCTCTAAAAACACCGACTGTTTAGTGGCGGGTGAGGCTGCAGGTTCTAAATTAACCAAAGCCCAAGACCTTGGCGTAAAAGTGATTGATGAACAAGGCTTATTAGACTTGCTAAATCAATAAACACTTGTCATTAGTCACTATCAATTGCCTTTGACATAGCCTTAAATTATTAACAGCATAAGTTAAGGCTTACTTAGCATCATATTAAGTAAGCCTTAACCCAATAAACTGGATACCCTGTGAATTTTAGCAATATCACTTGGCTTGACGACAAGGGCCACATAAAACCGCCGATATTTTTGTATTTAATGCTGATCTTTCTCGCCCGTGGTTGGTGTGTCTTTATTGCATCGTTAACCCAATTTAACGATCGCACTGGGCTGGTGAGACTATTTTATCCCGAAAAAAGCGATTTTTTACTGGCATTAGCGAGCGGGGTTGGTGCGGTCATTATTTATGGATTAGTGATTGCTGAGCGAAAACGCAGCCCACAGGTATTAAGGCCGTTATTTAATCAGATTAAGTACATTCTATGGCTACTGCTGATTGTTGATGCTTTATTGCTTAGCCAACGCTTGGTGCACGATCATTTTGTTTTCAAAGTCAGCTTTGCCCTTGATGCATTATTTATCTTTTGGTCAGCTATTTATTTATTAAAATCAAAACGATTGCAGCATTATTTTAAAGATTGGCAAAATGAAGCCGATTATATGGCTGTAGAAGCTGAACTTGCCATGGAAAAAGAACAACAAGATGCTCAACTTTATGAGCCAGATGAGCAGTCACAAGCCGCGCAGCACACTCAAAAGATTGTTGAGTCAGCCAAACATAATCGAGCCGTGTCTAATAAAGTTATTGCAACTGAAATAAACGATCCGACAAAGGCGAATAAGTAAAACATATTAAGTCATAGTAGCTGGCATAAATAAAAACCAATACCAGCGGCTGCTATGGCGGTTAAAAAGGATCTTATCTTGGCTAAAGTAGTGGCTAAAACTGAGCCTATCAATATACCGTTATCACAGCTGGTGGTCGGTATGACGGTAAAACTGCCGTTGTCGTGGTTTAATAATCCGTTTTTTCGCAATAAAGTACCGATCAGCTCCCAAGCAGAAATTGAACTGATTAATAGCCTCGACATTAACTATGTCACTGTGATTGAAGGCCACCATTTATTTGTAGAGCCCGTTATCAGTCAACCTGTGGTTGCTGCAGAAGTGGCCCCCGCGTTTGATATTACCGCCATAATCAAAAAGTCAGTAACTACAAGTCGAGTTCGCTTCAGTAAAGCCAGCAGTAATCTTCGCCCCGCATTTAGTAAAGTCATTAGCGATCCGCCAGTATCACATCGAGAAGCAGCGACAGTCGTGGAGTTACTATTAAGCCATTTACATGAAACCAAACAGCCACAAATTGGATTAGTTAACTGCGCAGATAAAGAAATAAACATGGCTCAGCACGGGATCTCAGTTGCTGTGTTATCCATTTTAATAGGGCACAACCTTGAGTTAGCCCCTGCGCAAATGCGAGATCTTGCCTTAGGTTGTATGTTCCATGATATTGGCAAATTAAAAATACCTGATGCCATACGCCGCAAACGCATTGATTTAACTAGCCACGAGCTAAACTATATAAAGACCCATCCCAATATCGGCTATGAAATGCTAGATAGAAGTGGTTTATTCCCTAAAGCCATGTTGGATATTGTGCTACATCATCATGAGTATATTGATGGTAGTGGTTACCCTAATAAACTCACCAAACAGCACATTCCTTTATTGACCCAAATCGCGATACTAGCCAATGACTATACGTTATTGTTAGAGCGCACTGGCTCACCACAACTGGCATTAGGCACCTTATTTAAAAGCCGCGCTGATAAACATGATAAAGCCTTAATTGGCATACTCGTGAAGACGTTAGGGGTTTTTCCACCGGGCTCCATTGTTAAGTTGTCCGATGGCAGTATCGCCAAGGTAATGATGACATCAACCGCCTCTAAGCAGCCCCATGTAGTTAGTTGCTCAGCTCATGGCACTCAGGCCAGTTTTAGATGCTTAATTGATGAAGGGGTAACGATTGTTGAGACGGTAAAACTAGAGGCCTTATCAGAAAAACTAGCTAACTTGCTAGAAGTTCACGCCCCTGTATGTTTTTATGTTTGTCATATGAATGATTAATTTTAGCGCTTTTTAACCCGTGGGATTTTCATGAACAGTATTGCAATTATTGGCTGTGGTTGGTTTGGCCTGCCATTAGCGACAAGGCTAGTTAAACAAGGTTATCAGGTCAGCGGCACTAAGCGAACTCAAGCCGGTTGTGAGCATTTATCCTCACTGGGTATTGATGCTTATAAGCTAGATTTAAGTGAGCAAGACATTGATGCAACACAGCTTGATGGCTTACTTGAAGCCGATGCGCTAATTATTAATATCCCGCCGGGGCTGCGCCGAGGTGAAACTCATTATCTTGAGCATATAAAAACCTTGGTCAACGTGATCGCACCGCGCCAATATCAGCGGGTGATTTTTATCAGTACCACTGGGGTTTATCCTGCTGAAAATCGCATTATGACCGAAGCGGATGCAGTGGCAAATGATGATAAAAGTGCAATATTATTGGCGGCGGAGTCGTTAATTGCTGCAATGGAGAATGCTTGCATCGTGCGCTTTGCAGGCTTAATTGGCCCCAAACGTCATCCGGGTAAATTTTTTGCAGCTAAAACCGATGTTAGCGGCGCGAATGTGGCGGTTAATTTAGTTCATCTTGATGATTGCATTCAGGCTATGGAGGCCATATTAGCGGCGACGAGTTCAGGGCAAAATGTGTCGAGCTATTACAATTTAACCGCGCCGAGTCATCCTACTCGCGCTGAGTTTTACCAAGCGGCAGCTGCTGACTTGGGCTTAGCCGCGCCGCAATTTAATCAAACTCAATTAGCCAGTAAAGTAATAAATGGAGATTTGATTTGCCAACAGCTTAATTTCAACTATATTCATCCCGATCCGCTAAAAATGCTAGCAGCTTGTTAATTGCTAACTCGTTAGTGGCGAGATGGTTGGTATTAAGCAGTGATCAGGTATAATGCAGCCCATATTTATGATTAAAGGCCAAAATTGAATGAGCAGCCAAGTTGCAGAATTCGCACTTTTGAGTGGCGATGAGTTTGTTGAGTTATATAAAGTATTAAAAGTACAAGGTTTAGTCGACGGTGGCGGTGCAGCTAAGCATGTCATCTCTGAAGGCTTAGTCACAGTAAACAACGAAGTTGACACACGTAAGCGTAAAAAGTGTGTCGTTGGTGATGTCATTGAATTTAATGGCGAGAAAATTCAAATTGTTGCCACAGCATAAGGATACAAGCATGCAATTCCCTGATGATGACAATGGTAAAATGTTAGCGGCTATGGCTGAGTCTGGTATTGACTTAACTGTAGCGCTTGATGTTGATTTCTTTTTGATTTTTGATGATCAACGCGATGCAGAATCAGCATTAGAAGCACTTGCTACAATGGGCTCAAATGGTGAGTTAGAGCTTAACTTTAGCGAAGAAATCGAAAAGTGGGAGCTGATTGTTTGTTTAAACATGGTGCCGACTTATGATGACTTAGTGGCTAAAGAGCTTGAGTTAAACACCTTTGCCCAAGAGTTTGATGGCATGACCGATGGATGGGGCGTAATGCAACATCAAGAAGGTGATGACGAGTTTGCTGATGATGAGCATCAATGTGACGACAACTGCTCACACACCCACTAGTTAGCCTGTTAAAATATTGAAAACAAAAACCACCATTTAGGTGGTTTTTTTGTGTCTTTTTAATATAGGATGGAGCCATATGCAGTTAAGGGAAGTTAATATCCCGCAGTATTCATGGAGTCGCATTTTCAATGGCAAGACACATTAGTTTTGGTACCCCAGTCAATGATGCCGAGCGCTGGGCATTTTCGCTTTTATCTGACGAACTTCCTGAAGATTATCTCCTCTTAACCAATGTTGAAATTCCTACCCACACTGGCCAAGCAATGGAGGTCGACGCCTTAGTTGTCGGCGAGTTTGGTGTGTATGTGGTTGACGTAAAAGGCTACATTGGTCGCTTAAATGCGGGTTTACATGCATGGTCACTGGATGGTCGTCATGTGGACAATAGTTTGTCCAAAGCCAATTATGTCGCCCGAGTATTAGCGGGTAAATTAAAGAACAAAATTCCAGTGGGCGTTTATGCCCCTTGGTGTCAGGGCATGGTGTTTGTTACCGGCCGTAAAGGCGAAGAAATCCTAGTTGAAAAAGATACCGGTAAACTGAGCATTTATACTCCAGCAAAAATCATCGCCGCGTTAACCAAAGAGTGGGGCTTAACGGCGCCACATATTCATCCTGTGACCCAGACTCAAAAAGAAATGGTATTAGATACCATAGGTCAGGTGGCATTAGTTGAGCAACGTAACAACAAAATTCAAGACTTCATTAAGCTCAAATGTTTATTCCTACAACAAGGCTTAGAAGTCTGGCAATCAGAATACAATCCGGGTGGCTGGACTGCGCCATGGCTTTTAAAAATACTGGTGACCAGTGAGTTTGAAGACAGTATCGATGCCAATTATCACGAGCAAAAATTGCGTGATGAATTTAAACGGATTCAGTCACTGTCAGGTTGTAGCTGCGTGCCTTTTTGCGCGCCACTAATCCAAGATGGTGAGCAAGTAGTATTACCCATTAGAATGCCCCGTGGCGTGCCACTGAATATTTTTGATATTGGGCAGCAAACCACTTATCAGCTGTTAGAAATTCTGCGCCGCAGTGTCACTGGCTTACAGCAAATCCATCGCCGCGGTTACACCATAGGAGGCTGGGAAGATAATTGTATATTTATCTCCGATGACGCAGACGTTGAATTTATTGATATTAAAGATTCACTTAATACCAGTGAAGATATACAAGCTTATGCTAAGGCCTTTTTAGATTTAGCTGAAAAAACCCTACAACCGCGCATTTATCAATGGTATCGCGCAGCAGCCAATGGCACTACCATTGACCTTGACGCGATTCGATGTGATTTGTCTGCAGTTATCGATTTAGGCGTGTGTGACACTTTACCGCACAAAATCGTTATCGAACGTGGCGCAGTGGTTGATCATCATTACCGCCTCGATCGCTTTATCTCGGCAACGCCCCGCAGCCAGCTATGGCGAGCATTGCATTTACAAGGCAACTTCCCATGCTGCGTGAGTATCTATCAAGATGTGGATAACCAATGGCACACCCTGAGTAATATTTATCGCAGCTTGACTAAAATTTATCATCCTCATGTTGAGCGTGTGCTGGCATTTGGGCAATTACCGCAGTCAGATGATTTATTTATTGCCAGAGATTGGGTTCAAGGGGTCGCACTAGATGAAGTGGCCACAATACAAGTGGGTCAACCAAGGTTGTGGTTTATTCAACTATTAACAGCACTGCAATACTTGCACAGTTTAGATATTCACCATGGCGCTATTTGTCCTAAAAATATCATTTGCCGAGACGGTAAAGCCACTTTAGTGAACTTTGGTATTGGCTCTGATATTGCTGCCAGTCATTACGCTGCGCAATATGCCGATCCCACTATGTGGTCTGTGGAAGGTGATGCAGAAAAAGATTTATACGGTTTAGTGGCAAGCTTTGTCGATGCTATCTCTCCTGAGTCAATCAAACAGGGGAGCGGCGCAGATGCCATGATTAACGCCTTAATGAGCTTTGATAAGCAGTGGCTTGGCGAAGGCTTTTTTGAGGCTTGTTTAAGTATTTTGAAATTTGAATTTCGTATTGTTCCCAACCGCAGTTATGCCGAGCAGTTAGGGCTCGATGAAGCAGAGTATCAAAACTCTGGCTTGTAGTCATCGCGATATAACCATTGAGGCTTATGTCTAAGATGTTTGCACCAAAAGCCGATATAAGCCGTATTGGCTTATATGACTCAAGGATAATGTAAGAGGGATACCATGAATATTAAACGCATTACTGCGGAACGACTTGATGATGTTTTGCCTCTTTTTAGCCAATATATGCATTTTTACGGGGTTGAGTTACCCGTGACTGAGTATGCTAGCTTTTTGCTGGAGCGCTTAAATAATCAAGAAGCGTTTATTTTTGGGGCTTACACTGAAACTGATACAGCGATTGGCTTTGTGCTCAATTATCAGAGCTTTTCATCCACAGAGCTAGGCAAAGTATTGCTGTTAAATGATCTTTTTGTTGAGCCAGATTATCGAAATCAAGGCGCAGCTCATTTGCTTATCCAATGCTCTATTGAATTAGCTCGCGGTATTCAAGCCGTAAGGGTTGATTTAAGCACCGCTAAAGTGAATTTTCCCGCACAATCAGTCTATGAGAAAATTGGCTTTGTCAAAGACAGCCGCTTTTTTTCGTATAGCTTGTCGGTAAAAGATCATCCTTTGCTAAATAAATAGGCACAAGTGATGTGGAGCTTAGCGTGACTTTATCATTTTCTTGCTGGTGATTTTAACTCCAACGGCATTTCTTGGCTGATAAACTCGAACAATACCGCGCCCCCATAAAGCCCATCAGTTTTTAGGCATGACACCACTTAAGACCTTTATGAGTAATTAAGAGCTTTCTGAGTAATGATGTGATTAATAAACCCGAATATCGATAGCGATGTTGGCCGATATAAAGCCTATTTAAGCGGCCTATCTGAAGGGTAAAATCATCGTCAGTATTCTTATACTACACTTGAGTCATACAAATTAGCTTATGGTAGGGTCATATCCTTCATATGGGATTTATTCAATTACAGTAAGTTAATTAAAATAGCTGTAACTTACGATATTGAGGCGACAACCGATGAGCACATTTAAGAAAGTACTACTTGTTTCAACTTTAAGCATGGCGACGTTAACAGGTATGGCTCATGCTAGCGATTTATCATGCACCGTTGCTGGTGGCGATGATATCACTATGGCTAATATTGATATTTTACGTTCAAATGAACCCGTGGTTAACATTGATGGCTATAAATCGCCGATTTTAAGTAATATTTATCGCATCGATGCCGTTGATGGCCAGGACATCAGCGAAACCCCCACTTACCTGTTATACAATCATTACCCGCTAGCTGATCATAAGTTATATGCCAAGGTTCAAGTGCACGGTGAAGAGGCTGTTACTGGTTACTGCATTGTGACGGGTGAAATCTAAGCTAGTACAGCTAAGCGAGTACATCGAAGCGAGTACATCTAAGCGAGTACATCTAAGCTATTGCTATCTTTTGTCGCTAGATTATCAAACCGATAATCTAACGACATATTAGTGAACCCATAACCTTGTATTGTGTTCGACTTTGAATAATCATTTTAAACATTTCTGTCGATGTTAAGCGCTGCGGCTTAAAACCCTAGGCGGTAATCCTCCGGCTCGATTAAAATGCTTGGCTCTCTAAATCTAATCGACAAATCTATCTTGCTTTACTTATTCGTGAGATTTTCAAGCATAGATTGCCATTCTACTTGTCGTCCATAATATTGCGTATGGGGTAGTTTGATCAGTTCCCCCTTATGTTCAACATAAAGGGTGGGATAGCCCTGAACCTGTAATTTAGCCATTAACTGATGACTTTTATCAACTGCAGTCTGTGTTAGAACCGCATTTGTTTGCATTTGTGTCATCCAAGCTTGTTGGTCTATCTCAAATTGAGCCGCAATCTGCGCCAGCGTGGACAGTTCATTCACGGATTTACCGTCAACATAGTGCGCTTTTTGTATAGCCTTCAACATCATAAATGCATTTCCCCCTAAAGACTCAGTAACCAAAATCGCCCGAATAGGAAGGTAAGAATCTAAAATAAGCTCATCAGAGTTTGTTACCCGATCAACATAAGCCTGACCAAATTTTGCCCCAGTCAATTGGTTAATCTGCTTATCATTAGCCACAATGTGTTGACGAAATGATGACTCAATGGCTTTTTCAGGCAGCATGCCACCAGGGTGGAGGTTAAGGTTGAACTTATTGTTGCTTGCCACAGCTTCAATTAACGCTGTGGCACCATAGCACCAGCCACACATTGGATCATAAAAGTAGTGAACCGTTACCATTTCATTTCTCCCATATGTACTTTAGCGCCAATCGTCAGTGAAATATTGGCAGGACGTTGGTACTGGGTAGTGATTTTCTCAATCAACTCTTCACTGTTTTTACTGCTGCTTTTTGCCTGAGTGAAATCTTCAATATACTGTAATGAGTAGCTAATATTACTCGCATCTAGTTTGGTGCCAGCGGCCATGTGGCCGGGAATTACCATTTCAGGTTGCAACGCCTGCATTTCTTTAAGCTGATGACGCCATGCATTGAGACTTTCATCACTTTGAGTATCTGCCATCCATAGATGTAAATTACCAAATACAGCAACATTACCAAGCACCGCTTTACTTGAAGGAACCCAAAGGTATGGACGGTGCGCTAATATTCCTGTTGTTCCCTTAATTTCAATTTTGTGGCCTTCCAGCGTAAGAAAACCTTGCTCTAAAGCTTGGGGGACATAAGGTTTAATAGGGGCGTTATTGCCCATACGAGGCTGCCATACTTGTAGTTTGGTTGGCAGTTTCTTCTCTATCACCTTTTTAACTGCGGCAGTGGTAACTATGTTTGCTTTAGGAAATACAGAATGAAGCACTTCTGTACCAAAATAATAATCTGGATCGGCCTGACTAATAAAAATAGTTTTTAACTCTTTACCAGTATCAAGGACTTTGGCAGCTATTCTCATCGCATCTGCCTTGGTGAATCCAGCATCAATCAATATAACTTGTTTTTCGCCTTCGATAAGCGTTGAGTTAACGTTAAAGCTATTACCGTCTGCGTTATAGACGTCAAATGTAAGTGGTGTTTGCTCAGTAGCAAATGCGCTACCAGCAACAAGGATAGAAGCCGTTAATAAACTAATTTTTTTCATAATGATATCCGTTCTCTGGGTTAGCTGTTTCAATGGAATAAATAATAAAACATTGACTTGTACTGATAAATACACCAATTTATGCAACATTGTTTCATTATTCGAGCAAGTAAATGGATAAATTGACCGCGGCAAAAGTGTTTGTTGATGTAACTCAGTCGGGCAGTTTTACTGCGACGGCAGATAGACTTGAGATGTCTAGGCCCATGGTGACGCGTTACATTGAAGCCATGGAACAATGGTTAGATATTCGTTTACTGCACCGAACAACTCGCAAAGTAACACTTACCTCCGCTGGTGAACGATGCCTCAAGGATGTTGAGTTGTGGCTTGAGCAAGCTGATGGCTTAGTTGCCATGAGTGATACCAGTGAGCAACTATCAGGTATCGTTAGGGTTGCGGCAAGCATGTCATTTGGATTCTCGCAGCTCATTCCTGCTATTCACCATTTCATGCGTATCCACCCCAAGGTGCATATTGATATCGATTTACAAGATTCAGTGGCCGATCTCACCCAAAGCCAGATTGACCTTGCTATCCGTATTGCTGCTAATCCCGATCCATCTTTGATTGGCAAACCTATAGCAATGTGTCAGTCAGTATTGGTTGCCTCACCTGAATACGTAGCAAGTAATGATAAAATCACCGAACCCAATCAACTTACTAAGCATAGCTGTCTTGGAAATAAAAACTTTCAACGACATCTATGGCATCTTACAAACGCGAAGCAACAACTGTCGGTAGATGTTGACTGTAAACTCACTGCCAATGAAACCACCGCGTTACTTTATGCCTCAATTTGTGGTGCAGGAGTGTCAGTTCAACCGACCTACTTAGCAAACAAATACATAGAAAATGGTACATTATTGCCTGTTCTTCCTGAGTGGAAACCAGATGATATGACAATATACGCCCTCTATTCTTCCAGAAAGAACCTATCTGCTAACGTCAGGGCGCTAATCGATTTCTTGCAAAGCTATTTCAAAGAAAATCCTTGGTAAAACCTCAGTTTGTGGCTCGTATAAAACACAATAATGATCAACAGCCATTGTATTGCCCATCAATATTTCATCATTGTTATCAACGGCATTAAAAATTACTCACGGCTTTTCAGATCACGAAATGCTGATTAACTGTGTTCTATTACAAATTTACCCTGAGTTAATTAGATCTATCTCACATTATTTAAACGCTAATAAACATTCAGTTTGAGAGTGCTAAATGGCGAAATTGGTTAATTTGAAACTGAATGACCACAATATAACGCCTATCAGCCTAGGTTTGTGTCACAACTGCAGCTGGAATGTGTCTTGCGTCACGTTGCGTGTGTCTGCCTGTGTAATAAACTAACCAAAAACAATGCTTTATCTTACCTATTACTCTGTTTACATTGTTGTCATTAAAAAATAAGGGAGAATGCTTTAATGGAAAACTGCCCAACAAAGTCGACCACAACCAAAAAAAATAAAACTGACTTCATCATCTTGTTTAGCAACATTGCCTTGTTTGCCTTGCTATATCATTTCTTACCCTTTGAGCAAGGGGTTAATACCGGTTTATCGCTACTTATTTTTGCAGCTATTTTATGGTTAACCGAAGCGATTCATATCAGTATTACCGCCATTTTAATTCCGATATTAGCGGTGTTTTTGGGGGTATTTGATACTTCTACCGCTATGAGTAATTTTGCTAACCCGATCATCTTCTTATTCTTTGGTGGTTTTGTGTTGGCGGCGGCGCTAAATCATCAGGGCATTGACCGCTTAATTGCACAAAAGGTGTTGCTGCTGTCTCAAGGTAAGTTGAGTATTGCTTGTATGTTACTGTTTTTAGTGACCGCGGTGCTGTCGATGTGGATCAGTAATACCGCTACAGCCGCAATGATGCTGCCATTAGCCTTGGGTATTTTGCATCAACTGGATTTTAAACAGTACCGTAAAACCTATTTGTTCGTGCTACTGGGGATCGCGTATTCTGCCAACATTGGTGGAATTGGTACCTTAGTGGGCAGTCCGCCTAATGCCATTGCTGCAGCCCAAGTGGGCTTAAGCTTTAGTGATTGGCTCGAGTTTGGTTTAATCACTGTGGCTATTATGCTGCCAAGCATGTTAATCGCGCTTTATCTATTTTTAAAACCTGATTTATCCACTGTGTGTGAGATAAAAACAGAAAATGTAAAAATGACCGTTAGCGCCAAACTAACCCTGATGATATTTTTAGCCACAGTTTGTTGCTGGATATTCAGTAAACCGCTAGCCCAAGCGCTAGGTGGCATAAGTAAGTTTGACACCATTGTTGCATTAGGTGCGGTCGTGGTACTTGCCAGCCTTAAATTAGTGGACTGGAAAAAAATTGAATCGACCACGGACTGGGGAGTGTTAATCCTGTTCGGCGGCGGTCTGACCTTAAGTGCAGTGTTAAAAGCCACAGGCACGAGTGTGTTTTTAGCCCACTTTGTGACTGACATTTTTGGCGATGCCCATATGGCGCTATTCATGATTGCAGTGATTGCCTTTGTGGTGTTATTAACTGAGTTTGCCAGTAACACGGCTAGCGCCGCATTGCTGGTACCCGTTTTTGCTGCAATTGCTGAGCCCTTAGGTTTATCGCCGGTGATGATTTCAGTGATTATTGGTATTGCTGCCTCTTGCGCCTTTATGTTGCCGGTTGCTACGCCGCCTAATGCCATTGTCTTTGGCTCAGGCTATATCAAACAATCTGAAATGATGCGAGCTGGGGTAATCATTAACTTCATCAGTATGTTGGTACTGTTTTTAATCACCAACTTGTTCTGGGGCTTTTAATTGCACTGTTAATCACAGTTAAAAAACGCAATCACTTTACTCACTAATAAAAAGGTAACTTAGGTTACCTTTTTGCTTTTTTTGGCCAATATGTGTCAACAAATATTAAATGTTCACAGGCGCAGTGTTATTAAAAATAGCGGCGAAAACATTTGGATAAACTAAGGCGCAGACTAATGCAGATAGCTTTTGAATTTTGCCCTTAAAGCAGGTCTAATAGCGTATTATTTTGATGTATAGATCTAGCTAATGTTCGAGTTGACCCTACAAATTGCTGTTATTTTATTTTTCATTGCCATATTGGCGGGCTTTATTGATGCCATTGCCGGAGGTGGTGGTTTACTGACTATTCCTGCCTTGATGTGGGCGGGTTTACCGCCAGCTGCGGCTTTAGGTACTAATAAGCTGCAAGCCTGTGGTGGCAGTTTTTTTGCCAGTTTGTACTTTATCCGTAAAGGTATGGTTGATTTAAAACAAGCACGTTTATCCATTGTGTGCGCGTTTATTGGCGCTGCAGTGGGCACCATTATTGTGCAAATGATTGATGTCACCGTATTAGAGCTGGTATTGCCATTTCTTATCCTCGCCATTGGGTGTTACTTTTTGTTTTCGAAAAAAATATCAGAAGAAGATAAACAACAAGTTCTGACACCTGCGATGTTTGCTTTTACTGCAGCCCTTGGGGTGGGTTTTTATGATGGTTTCTTTGGACCTGGAACCGGCAGCTTCTTTGCTTTAGCCTTTGTGTCACTGGCAGGTTATGGGCTGGCTAAAGCTACAGCCCATGCCAAAGTGCTTAACTTTGCGACTAATGTGTCATCGTTAATCTTTTTTATGATTGGCGGCCAAGTGGCGATTGTATTGGGGCTAATTATGTTAGTCGGCCAAGCTATCGGCGCAACTTTTGGCTCACGCTTAGTGATGACCAAAGGGGTAAAAATTATTAAACCGCTGGTGGTCACCATGGCATTTTTGATGAGCTTTAAATTATTGTGGGCGCAGTACGGATAAGTGACTTATCTCCAGACTAATTAAGCGTTTTATAACAGATTTCAATAACAACACATCGAACAGAAAAGGTTTTCATGCGCATTATTCACACATCTGATTGGCACCTTGGTCAAAACTTTTACGGTAAAAGCCGCGCTGTTGAGCACAAGGCATTTTTGCAGTGGTTGTTAGCACAAATTAGCCTGCATCAGGTTGATGCACTGATTGTCGCTGGCGATATTTTTGATACAGGCACACCGCCAAGTTATGCCCGCAGTTTGTACAATCAATTTATTGTCGATATTCAAGCTAGCGGTTGTAAGCTTATCGTTCTTGGTGGTAATCACGACTCGGTTGCGACCTTAGGTGAGTCAAAGCAATTGCTGGCGTGCTTAAATGCCACGGTTATACCTGGCGCACTTGATAACGCCGCTGATCATGTGTTGTTAGTGGCAGATAGTCATGACCAACCCTGCGCGATTGTATGTGCGCTGCCGTATTTACGCCCTAGAGATATGGTATTAAGTGAGTCGGGTGAGTCCAGTGAAGATAAACAGCGCAAGTTAGCGAATGAAATTGCCGATTTATATCAGCGCTGTTTTGCTCATGCTCAAGCAATTAATAACCAGCAAACCACGCCATTACCCATTATTGCCACAGGGCATTTAACCACAGTGGGCGCCAGTACCAGCGAGTCGGTGCGAGACATTTACATTGGTAGCCTTGATGCGTTTAATGCCAACTTGTTTCCTGCAGCGGATTACATTGCACTCGGTCATATTCATCGACCGCAAAAAATCGCCAAAACTGAACATATTCGCTATAGCGGCTCACCAATTAGTTTAAGTTTTGATGAACTTAATAGTGATAAAAGTGTGTATTTGGTTGAGTTTGATAAGGCTAATTTGGCCGAAGTCAGCGCCCTTGATGTGCCTAAGTTTCAAGCCATGGCAAGTGTTAAAGGCACCTTAGCCGAAATCGCATCCCAGCTTGAAACCATAGTTGCGGAAAGCTGCGACCAAGTCACTTGGCTCAGTATTGAAGTGGCCGAGCAAGACTTTTTAACCGACTTACAAAGCCGAATAGCCGAGTTAACCGATGCTTTACCTGTCGAAGTACTGCAACTTAAGCGTGCTCGCAGTCAGCGCCAACAGCAAATTCAGCAAATGGATAATGAAACCTTAACCGAATTAAGTGTCACTGAAGTGTTTGAGCGCCGTTTAGCCCAAGAAGACTTTTCTGAACCTGAGCAGCAACAGCGGCTTGAACGGGTAAAACAGCAGTTTGATATTGTCGTTGATGAAATGAACGAGCAGCTCAATGGCACTGCGCAACATGTTGAGGAGGCAAAATAATGAAAATCCTTAGCCTGCGTTTTAAAAATATTAACTCATTAAAAAATGAGTGGAAAATTGATTTTACCCAGTCACCATTTAAAGAAAACGGCCTGTTTGCCATTATTGGCCCAACAGGCTCGGGTAAAACGACCATTTTAGATGCTATTTGCTTAGCGCTGTATCATCAAACCCCGCGTTTAGGGGTTATTTCAAAAAGCACCAACGAGCTAATGACCCGTGGCTGCAGTGATTGTTTAGCAGAAGTGGAATTTGAAGTAAAAGGCAAGGCGTATCGCGCTTTTTGGAGCCAACGCCGCTCCCGCGGTCAAGTTGATGGAAATTTGCAAGATGCCCAAGTTGAGTTGGCGCAGCTTGAGGATGGTAAAATTCTTGCCAGCCAAATTAAGCATAAAACCGAATTAACCGAAGCCATTACCGGATTAGATTTCGCCCGTTTTACTAAATCGATGATGCTATCCCAAGGTCAGTTTGCCGCCTTTTTAAATGCCAAAGCTAATGAGCGGGCTGAGTTACTTGAAGAGCTTACCGGCACAGAAATATACGGGCTTATCTCAGAGCAAGTGCATCAAAAATTTAGCCTATCAAAGCAGGGGCTTGCCTTGCTTGAAGCTAAATCAAACAGCGTTGAATTGCTAGATGATGACAGTATTAGCGCTAAACAAATACAGCAAATTCAGTTAACTGAGCAAGCTGATTTATGCCAGCAACAACTGCAGCAACTGCAGCAACAACTCACGTGGGCTACGCAATTTGAGCAAGCAACGGAGCGGCAGCTTGCCAGTGAGCAACAATTACAACTGGCGCAGACTGAACTTAAAGCCCAGCAGCCCAGTTTAGCCAAGTTAGCTGCCAGTGAACCAGCTGAAAGCTTAATCCCGTTTTTTGAAGGCATGAGCAAACTTGATAACAGCCATGGGCAATTACAAAAGCAGTTACAACAGCGCAATACAGAGCTTGAACAGGCCAGCGTACAATTAAGTCAAATAGCCACTGAGCAAAAGTTACAGTCTCAGCGCTTTAGTCAGGCTAAGCAGCAACATACGGATTTAGTCACCCTAATTGATACTCAGGTGCAGCCACTTGATAACCAAATTGAGCAAGTGAGCTTTAAACATGCTCAGCAGTTACAGTCTCAGCAACAACAAAGCCAACTGATCGAGCAATTACAGCAAAAGCAGCAGGGCATTGACGGGCAAATTCAAACCGTTACGGCATTACAAGCTCAGCAGCAACACATCATCAACCAATATCCGCAGGGCAAGCTGATCCAAACTCGCCTTGGTGTGTGGCAGCAGCAATATGCTAACTACGCCGAGCAAGTGACTCAGCAAACTAAGTTAACGCAACAGATTGCCCATTTTCAGCAACAGCAAACTCAGCTACAACAGCAGCAAAGCACGCTGACAGCGCAAGTTGCCAGTGAGCAACAGCAACTTGAGCAATATCAACTTAGCCGCCAACAAGCCGAGCTGCAATTACAGACCCTGTTAGCCGGTGATGACGAAGCGCTTATTGAGCAGCAGTATAATGACATAGTGACTCAGCAGCCAAAGCGCAGTCAGCTTGAGCACATAGCGACTCGTTACAGAGAATTGCAATTAGAGCTTAATCAACATAGCCAGCAAAACGCGCAAACCCAGCATAATATTGCCTTAAATCAAGCTGAGTTAACCCAAATACGCGCCTTGTGGACAGATAAAAATCAGCAGTTAAAAGACTTAACAAGCTTGCTGAAACAAGAGCAACATATTGCTGATTTAACCCAGCACCGGGCTAAGTTAGTCGAAGGTGAGCCATGCGCCTTATGTGGCTCGTTGGATCACCCTTTAGTGACTGAATATCAAGCGATTGATTTGTCGCAAACAGAGCTGCGCCATCAACAAACTAGCGCGCAATTAGATAAGATTAAAACCCAAGGCGAGCAAGCTAAATTGGCCGTGCAAACCTTGCAGTTACAATATGAGTCAGCCTCACAAGCGGTGGCTAAGCTCACGACGCAGAGTCAGCAATTACAACAGGACTGGCAGCAAACTTGTCAGCAACTTGGAATTGCATTTGCTATTGATGATAGCCAGCTGAGTGATTATGTAGCGCAAACGGCGCAGTTACAGCAAAGCTTATCCCAGCGTTTAGCCGATATCAGGCAGGCTAAAACTCAGCTGCAGCAACAAAACGATAAGTATCAGCAAGCCCATAGCAGTGCTGAGCAACAACAGCACCAATTAAGCTTATTAGCCCAAGCGCATACCAGCTGTAACAATGGCTTACAGGACGCTGAGCAGCAGCTTATTGAGGTGAATAAAACCCTTAATAACCTAGTGACTGAATTAAGCGATTCCATTGCGCAAACCGCAGAGTCTATGCCAGATATGGCGGGGTTTGAAGCGTGGTTAAGCGCCCTTGAACAACAAATAATGCAGTGGCAGCAAGCAAGCGAGCAGCAACTTGAAGCGCAGCAGCAATTACAATTATTGCAGCAGCAACAGCAAACTCAGTCCAGTCAATTAGAACAGGCGCTGCAGCAATCACAGTCGCAGCAAGCGCAATTAACTGAAGTTGAAGCGGAGTTAGCCAAGTTAACGAGCCAAAGGCAGCAGCTATTTGCCGATAAGCACACATTAACTGAAAAGCAGGCTAGCCAAGCCATGCTTGAGCAAGCTGAAAGCCAGTTAACCGCGCTACAAAGCCAATTGAATCAATATCAGCAGCAGCAAGATAATGTTAAGGCGCATATTGAAGCCGTTAATAAACAAACTGCAGAGGCATTGACAGAATTAACCGCAGCAACCGAGCTGTGGCAGCAGCAATTAAGCCAAAGCCCATTTGCCAACCAAGCGGAATTTGAGCAAGCCATTATTCCTCAGGCTGAGCGTGAGCAGCTAATTAACTTGCAGCAGCAACTTAATGAGCAGCAGTTAAAAGCGCGCACCTTGGTAGAACAAGCCAAGCAGCAATTAACCGCGTTAATGACCCAAGCAGAGCAATTTGGATATGATCAGCTAACGAATGAAAAGCAGCAACAAGGCTCAGAGCAAGAGTCTGCGCAACGCTATTTAGCACAGGTCAGTTTGCAGCATCAACAAGTCGAAACCCAGTTAGGTGAGCTAAAACAAACCTTATGGCAAGTGAGCCATTTACTGGATGACGATAAACAAAAGCGCCTAAGTCAGCAGCAAATGCTGTTAGAGCTTAACCAAGCCAAACAAGCTTATGATGATATCGCCTATTTACACTCACTCATTGGCTCGCAAAAAGGCGATAAATTCAGAAAGTTTGCCCAAGGGCTGACATTAGATCATTTGGTTACTTTGGCTAATCGGCAGCTGGACAGGCTTCAAGGACGTTACTTGCTTGAGCGTAAACAATCGGTAGATTTAGAACTGCAAGTACTTGATACCTGGCAGGGCGATGCGATTCGCGATACGCGCACCTTATCAGGTGGTGAAAGCTTTTTAGTGAGCTTGGCATTAGCGTTAGCGTTATCGGATTTAGTGAGTCATAAAACCAGTATAGACTCGTTATTTTTGGATGAGGGCTTTGGCACCTTAGACAGCCAAACCTTAGATACCGCCCTTGATGCGTTAGATAACCTTAATGCTTCTGGCAAAATGATAGGTGTGATCAGCCACATTGAAGCGATGAAAGAGCGCATTGGGGTGCAAATTAAAGTGCATAAAATGAATGGACTTGGGGTCAGTAAGTTGCAGAGTGAATATAAAGTGAATAGCGATGTCGAATTAGCTTAAGTTTGTCTCTACAGCTTATCGCTCAGGCTCGGGGCTAGGCTAACAACTAAAGCGTCAGTTGAGGTTAATGCAGTCGCATTAGCCTCATTGTTTGTTTTGGGGCATGGTTTTTTTAAGCCAGTAAACTCTAATGATAAATCAGCCATGCTGAGTATAAAGTGCCACTATTGCAGCGCTTTTAGGTTAATTAAGCGAGTAATAGATGTAAATTAAAATCATCATGACTGATAACAGTCTTTTCCCATCTCAGTTACTTTCAATTGCCTAGTTCAAAGTTATGCAGTCGTGGTAAGTTTTTATATTTGTATTTGCAGACTTTTTTGATATAACTCCCCCTTGGTATATAGTACTTAAGCACTCATTAAACTAGTGCTTAAGTATACATTCTTTTCTACGTATATTAATACGTGCAGTAGGGCGGACACGAGATTGCTTTCAGCTCAAATGGATAAGCTACAAACGCTGGTTGCTAAAGCGCAAAACTTACCCACATTACATCGAAAATTATTGCTAGCAAGCGTGTTTATTGTCGCGGCGGCATTACTGTGGCCAACTCCGCAAGAATTTGCCTCACAGCGGATCCCCGTAGCCCTTGATATCGAAGCCTTGATCCCACAGGTAGCCAATTATACTCCTGTTGAAATTAGTGAGCCGGTTGCGCCGACTTTTGAACGTGTTATTGAGCAGGGTGACACCTTAAGTCAGTTATTTGAAATAGCCGGTATTGGTCAACAGACCATGTATAAGGTGCTTGAAGCTGATTTAAATGTACTGGCATTAGATACATTATCGCCGGGTAATCGAATTCGATTTTGGCAAGACGAACAGCAAAACCTAACCCAACTAGAGCTGTATTTTAATCCTGCTTACCAAGTGGTATTTAGCCGTTTTGACGATGGCAGTTACGAGGTTAACGAGGTCAATATAGAAGGCATTTGGCAAAACCGTATTATTAGCGGTGAAATCAATGGCTCATTTTATTTATCGGCCCAGCGCTCAGGTTTAAGTGCCGCGCAAATACAAACCATAGAAACGTTACTTTCAAGTAAGCTTAAATTTTCACGTGATTTGCGTGCAGGTGATAAATTTTCAGTATTAATGAATGATCAATTTATTGAAGGCGTATCCACCGGTGCTAGCAAATTAGAAGCCGTGCGTATTGAAACCAAAGGTAGAAATATTAGCGCTTTTCAAAATGTGGATGGTAATTTTTATGATGACAAAGGCCAAGGCTTAGCCAGTGCATTTCAGCGAGTACCGCTAGAAAGGCAGTATCGTTTATCTTCGCATTTCAATCCGACCCGTAAGCATCCTGTTACTGGTCGAGTCTCGCCACATAACGGTACTGACTTTGCCACACCTACTGGCACCAGAGTGGTAGCGCCGGGGGATGGTGTGGTGTCAATGGTCACTAATCATCGCTTTGCAGGCAAGTATATTGTGATTGAACATGACAATAATGTCAGAACTCGCTACTTACATATGTCGAAGTTCTTGGTCAGAAAAGGCCAGCGAGTTAAACGCGGGCAGGTGATTGGCTTATCAGGCAGTACAGGTCGGGTGACGGGACCACATTTACACTATGAGTTTCATGTTAATGGTCGCCCAGTTAACCCAATGAAGGTGAGTATCATTGAAGCCTCGGTATTGCCTAAAAAGCAAATGAACGCCTTTAAGCAACTGGTGAAAACCAAACAAATGATGATGGATTTAGGTTAACCCATTTAATCTTTTTATCGTTAAATTAAAACCACTTTCAATACGTTTGAAAGTGGTTTTTTATTTGCGCCATTTGGTTTCTGAGCGATTTGATTTACCAAGGTTACATTTATCGCACAACACTTGTAGGTTATCGATATCGAGCGCAAGTTCAGGGTATTTTGAGCGAGGTTTGATGTGGTCAACGTGCATGACTGCGCCATGTTGTGGGCTAGCGCCGCAGCACTGACAAACTGAGCCGTACTTTTCAAACGCGTTTAGACGCAGGCTTAACCATTTTTGAGATGAATAAAAAGATACTGATTTGGGTTCTTCAAATGGGATTAACTCCCAATCATTAAATTCGCATGGCGCCAGTTCGGGTCCCATCAAACCCACCGAAAAGCCTTTAAGTTGATTATCCTTAAGCCAGTTACGAATGGCTTTCATGGCTGCTTTTTCGGTTTTATATTTTCGAGTACGACGATTGTCGCCCCTAAAGCTTGCTACATACATTAATACCCTCCTAAGAAAATAGCGTTATTAATATCTTAAGCTTAATAAGGGGCTTTTCCTAGCTCAATGCAGGTCAGTAATAAGCGTAAGTCAAATTCCAGCTGGTGGTAATCGCTGGTCATATATTCGCACAGTTGATAAAAAGCTTTGCTGTGATCTTTTTCTTTAAGATGGGCTAATTCGTGCACCACCACCATCCGCAGTAGTGGCTCAGGCACATGGCGTAGTCGTGATGAAATTCGAATTTCATTCTTGGCTTTGACCTTACTTCCCTGTACGCGACTAGCGTAGGTATGTAGGCCTAAGGCTTGATGACTGAGGGTAATTTTGTCGTCAAAAACCACTTTAGAAAGCGGCGCAGACTGTTTTAAAAATTGCTGCTTAAACACCATGGTGTAGTCATAAAGCGCTTTATCAGTGCGTATATCGTGCACACTTGGGTAACGCTTTAATAGCACGGCAGCTAAGCTGTCATTGGCGATATAGCCTTTGACTTGCTCGATGGTTTGGGCTGAATAACCGGCAATGTATTTAAGCTGGGCTGATTGCTGTTTTTTGGCCTTAACCTCATCAATGGTTACCAGGCTTGCTAGGGCTTTCTTAGCCGCCAGTTTAGTCGCTGCAGCTTGATTAACCGCTTTTACCGTCATTTGCGGCGGCGCACTTGGTCTGACTTTTTTTGATGTAACAGGAGTGGAAAATGAGGCGGATTTTCTTGAATTCATAGGGATATTTATTGCTTACTTTAAGCTTGTCAGTAAGCTGCTTTTACCCACAAACAGGCAATAAAGCAGCTTACTCACAAGAAAATCTAATTCAAACTGAGTTAGATTTTGCCATACATGTGGCGGTTTTGCTGAGCATATGCTGCTTCAAAAGCAGGTAATTGCACACGTTTAAGCTCAAGAGTATCAAGATCGGTTTGTGGCGGATTACGCTTTAGCTCTTCTTTGATAATCACAGGGCTAATAATCGCTACTGGTAATTCAGTAATTTGAATTGCCGCTTCAAGCTTAAAGCTGGTAGCAGAGCCAGAGAACTTGCCTTTTTGTTCACGTTCAATAATCACGATTTCATCAACTTTGTAATCTTCCATTAATTTATGGAAAGCAAAATGAAATTCACGAATTGATTCTGTTTCAACAGATTTTGAAATGCTGAACGAGATTTGACGACATTCCGGTACGTTGAATGACTCTTTCTCATAATTTAATAAACTGATGATGGCTTCGCCACCTTTTAATTCTACACCACAAATCTTCATGTTATACCTTACTTAGAGCGAGTTTATTTGGCATGTTGTTGAGCTGTGCTAAACATGTTCATGCTGTCAAAATTACGGTTATTCTTCGTCGCTGACAATTGAATCGTCAGTTTCGATAATTTTTGCTGGTTTTGCTTTACGGCGCATTGGTGCATCGCCAATATCAACACCGGTGGCAAAACGCTTGTCGCGTTTAGGCGCCGCTTTTGGCTTCTTGCTAGCGACACGCTTGGCATTACCTGTATTGGCATCTGCTGATTTTGCATTGGCGCTTGATGCCTTAGGCTTGTCTCTTAAGCCTTTAAATTTAGCTTCAAGGCCTGGGATAGTTGAGAAGTCAAAGTTCTTACGTAAGAACACTTGTACTTTCTTAAAGCTATCCCAGTCTTTTGGGCCTACTAATGAAATTGCATCGCCTTTAGCGCCTGCGCGGCCAGTACGGCCAATACGGTGTACGTATTCTTCAGCAAACTTTGGCATATCAAAGTTAATCACTAATGACACATTTAATAAGTCTAACCCGCGCGAAGCAACATCTGTGGTGACCAAAATCTTTTGTTGCCCGCGGCTGAATTTGTCCATAATTTGGTTACGTGCAGACTGGCTTAAGTCACCACTGAGCGCAGCGGTTTCTAGCCCTTCTGCAGCCAATAGTTTGGCGAGTCTGTCAGTGTCTGAGCGCGTGGCAGTAAAAATAATCACTTGCTTGTGCTGTTCAGTTTTAAGTATGTGCTGCAATAGAGCTTGTTTGTGATCAAGGTGGTCAACTAAAAAGACGCGCTGAACAATATCTTTATGTTCGGCATGTGATGCGCCAATAGATACATGACTAGGGGTCTTTAATAATGTTGCGGCGATATCATTGATGTCGTCATGATCTAATGTCGCTGAAAACATCAAGGTTTGTCTGCGCTTATGATCTGCTGCGTCATTAATGGCTTTAAGTTGCGGTGCAAAACCAAGATCCAACATGCGGTCGGCTTCATCAAGTACCAGTAACTCTAAGCCATTTAAGTATAAGTGGCGCTGCTGAAGGTGATCGGCAATACGTCCAGGGGTTGCCACAATAAAGTGTGGATCACGAGACAGCGATTTTGCTTGATCGTTAAAGTTCTCGCCACCTAAAATACTAATGGCTTTATATTGGGTATTGGCAACCAGTAAACGTAACTGACCATAGACTTGCTGAGCAAGTTCACGGGTTGGCAATAAAATCAGAACGCGAGGGTCTTTTTTAGAGAGGGCCCTAGTCGATATTACCCGCTGCAGAGCAGGTAATAAAAACGCCAGGGTTTTACCTGAACCGGTTTTAGATGATGCCATTAAATCTTTACCCGCTAGGGCAATTGGCAGGGCTTGCTGCTGAATTTCTGTTGGCTCAGAAATGCCCATATGCTTTAGACTGTCTAGTAAGCGTTTATCTAAAGAAAAATCGGTAAATAACAAAGGTAAATCCCCTAAAAAATGATAGCCAGATATTATAACGTGTAAGCGGCTTGATAGCCAACAGCTTAAGCGTAAGATAAGCTGCTAAGGTGTGCAAAAATGGTTAAGGGTTGGGTAAATGTCTAAGGCTTCAAAAGAAAATAAATCATCACTTCGTGTCGGGATCGCCCTCGGTAGTGGCGCGGCTAAGGGCTGGGCTCATATTGGGGTGATTCAAGAGCTGGCTGCCATGGGGATCCACCCTGAAAAAATTGCTGGCTGCTCTGTTGGGGCTCTGGTGGGCGCAGCCTATGCTAATGATCATTTAGCAGAGTTACATGAGTGGGTGAGCGGCTTTTCTAGTTGGGACGTTTTAGGGTTAATGGACTTAAGCTGGCGCAAAGGTGGCTTGATCAGTGGCGAAAAAGTATTTGACGTTTTAGCTGGTCGAATAGGCGATCTAAAAATAGAGCAATTACAAAAGCCGTTTGCGGCAGTGGCGACCGATTTATATTCTGGCCAAGAAATTTGGTTCAAAGAAGGCGACTTACGTCATGCGGTAAGAGCCTCGTGTTCAATGCCGGGCTTTTTACCCCCAGTGCAATTGCATGATCGCTGGTTAGTGGATGGCGCAGTGGTAAACCCTGTGCCAGTGTCAATGTGCCGCACCATGGATGTTGATGTCGTGATTGCGGTGGACTTAAATGGTCACCGCCGGAACAGTATGCATATGTTGCCTCAGCAAATGACCAGCTGTGCGCCCACAGAAATTGAAAAGCAACTCGTCGACAAAGAGCCTGAGTCGGCATTTATGGATTTACTAGGTAAAGGCAAAGAATATATTAATAGTTTTTCAGAAAAGTTTTCCACAGGCACAAAATCTCACCCTGGGATGATAGCGGTGATGTCGCAATCGATGGATATTTTAGAGCAGCGCCATAAACGCGCCAGATTAATGGGCGATCCACCGGATGTGTGTTTAGTGCCGCAACTTGCTGATATCGGCACCATGGAGTTTCATCGCGCCGATGAAGCCATAGAAGCAGGCCGTCAATCTGTGCGCCAATCAGCGCATTTAATTAATGCAGCCCTGGGTATTACCCCAAAAGGTTAACGCCATGCTTTAGTCATTAGTGATTTTTAACGGTTGAAATCACCTTGTTTAAGCATCAAAATACCAGTGTTCATCTGCGATAACTATTTGTATAAGCCTACGATAACTATTTGTATAAACCTACGATAACTATTTGTATAAACCTGTGATAAATAGTCGTATAAATCTGCAATTAGTCAGTGTAAATCTGTAATAAATAGCAGCCTATTTATAGGCGTTTCGCCGCTCAGTAGCTGCTTTTTATAAGCTGGTCAAGTTCAACTTTTCTAAATAGTGTTGAGCTTGGCAGTAATTTTTTTCATTTTGTTCCCCTTCATCAAAACATGATCTAGATCATGGATTTTTAGTGCCTATTATTGCCTAATGCACCATATATTGTGTTTGTTGATAATTACGTGTGGATATATAGTGTTTATATCCTGTGCATAAAAGGAGTAAAAGTAATGCCTGTAGTAATTAAAAGGGACGGTTGTCGTACTCTATTTGATGAGTCGCGAATTAAGGATGCCATTGTTGCAGCAATGGAAACTGCTACAGGTAGTGCTGATGAAGACTATGCTTCAACAGTCGCTTGTGTCATTAGAGATCAAGTTGCTAACAATGAAGAAGTAGAGATCCATCATCTACAAGCTTTAGTTGAAAACTTATTAATGGAAGGCCCTCATAAAGAGGTTGCGCGTCATTATATTGAGTATCGTCACGACCGTGACATTTGCCGTGAAGCCAAAAGTAAATTGAACTGCGAAATTCGTGGTTTGGTTGAACAAAGCGACGCGTCAATTTTAAATGAAAATGCCAATAAAGACGCTAAAGTTATTCCAACGCAACGTGATTTACTTGCGGGCATCGTGGCGAAACATTATGCCAAGTCGCATCTACTGCCAAAAGATATTGTTGCTGCACATGAGTCAGGTCAACTGCATTATCACGACTTAGACTATGCTCCATTCTTCCCAATGTTTAACTGCATGCTAATTGATTTAGCTGGCATGTTAACCCATGGCTTTAAAATGGGTAATGCTGAAATTGATACTCCTAAATCAATTTCAACTGCGACTGCTGTAACTGCGCAAATTATTGCCCAAGTGGCTAGCCATATCTATGGCGGCACCACTATTAACCGCATTGATGAAGTATTAGCTGAGTTCGTTCAAAAGAGCTATCAAAAGCAGTTGGTTATTGGTAAAGAGTGGGGCGTAGCGGATGTTGAAGCCTTCGCCATGGCACAAACTGAAAAAGAGTGTTACGACGCATTCCAGTCTTTAGAATATGAAGTAAATACCCTTCATACCGCCAATGGCCAAACGCCATTCGTGACCTTTGGTTTTGGCTTGGGCTCGTGCTGGGAAGCGCGTTTAATTCAAAAGTCGATTCTTAAAGTACGTATGGCAGGTCTAGGTAAAAACCGTAAAACAGCGGTATTCCCAAAACTGGTTTTTGCTATTCGTGATGGCCTAAATCATAAAGCTGCTGATGCTAACTACGATGTGAAGAAGTTAGCATTAGAGTGCGCCACTATGCGCATGTATCCCGATATCCTTAACTATGAGCAAGTTGAACGCGTTACCGGTTCATTTAAGACCCCAATGGGTTGTCGTTCATTCTTAGGGACTTATGAAGAAAATGGCGAGTTAATTCATGAAGGGCGTAACAACTTAGGTGTTGTTAGCTTGAACTTACCTAGAATTGCCATTGAAGCCAAGGGCGACGAAACCGCTTTCTTTGCCTTATTAGAACAGAGAATGACACTCGCTCGTAAAGCACTCGACACCCGTATTGCCCGCTTAGTAGGTGTAAAAGCGCGTGTTGCACCAATCCTATATATGGAAGGTGCTTGTGGTGTGCGTTTAAATGCCGATGATGATGTGTCTGAAATCTTTAAAAATGGTCGCGCGTCAATTTCATTAGGCTACATTGGCTTACATGAAACCATTAATGCACTTTATGGTACTGATGAGCACGTGTTTGATAGCGAACTGTTACGCACTAAAGCCATTGAAATTATCTCAGTGATGAAGCGCGCAACTGAAGCGTGGAAACAAGAAACAGGTTATGGCTTTAGCCTATACAGCACCCCAAGTGAAAACTTATGTAGTCGTTTCTGCCAGCTAGATGCCAAAGAGTTTGGTGTAGTTGCAGGGGTTACTGATAAAGGTTACTACACTAACAGTTTCCATTTAGACGTCGAAAAGAAAGTTAATCCATACGATAAAATTGAGTTTGAATTACCGTACCCAGAAATCACCAATGGTGGCTTTATTTGTTACGGTGAGTTCCCGAACATGCAGCACAACATTGAAGCATTAGAAAACGTCTGGGATTACAGTTACACCAGAGTGCCTTATTACGGCACTAATACCCCAATCGATGAATGCTATGACTGTGGTTACGTTGGTGAGTTTAACTGTACCAGTAAAGGTTTTGTGTGCCCTAAGTGTGGTAACCATGAGCCAAGCCGCGTGTCGGTAACCCGTCGTGTATGTGGTTATCTAGGCAGCCCTGATGCAAGACCATTTAACTATGGTAAGCAAGAAGAAGTTAAGCGCCGCGTTAAGCATTTATAAATAGCTTATTCATGAAGTTAGCAAAGCTAATTCCGTGATTAAACCAACAAGGCGCATTAAGCGCCTTGTTTTGGTTTTGCTGTGGCTTAGTGAGGCAAATAGGTTTACAGCGTGAGTGTTTACGCAACAATGAGCAGTAAGAGAAGTGATTATGAATTACCATCAGTATTTTCCTGTCGATGTGATCAACGGCCCTGGTACCCGTGTGACCTTGTTTGTTTCAGGTTGTGAGCATCAATGCCGTGGTTGTTATAATCAGTCTACTTGGGATCCTCGTTCAGGCCATGAATTTAGCCAAATGATGGAAGATCAGATTATTGCTGATTTAAATGATACTCGTATCAAGCGCCGTGGTTTATCACTTTCTGGTGGCGATCCATTATTCCCTGCCAATCTCGACAGCATTTTGTCTTTGGTTAAACGGGTAAAACAACAATGCCCAGATAAAGACATTTGGCTATGGAGTGGCTACAAGCTCGATCAAATGTCCCTCAAACAACTGCAAGTATTAGACTATGTAGATGTATTAGTGGATGGCAAGTTCGAGCAAGATTTAGCCGATCCCAGTTTGAAGTGGCGTGGTAGCAGTAATCAAATTATTCATGATTTGGTTCAAATAGATTAACCATAAGCTGCTGTGGATAATGTGTTTCGTCTAACGAACTGTTATACTTCGCCTCCGTAAACGTGTTGGATTGATACAAGTGCTGTGTTTGAGCATGTTATTGTGTCAGTGGCACAATGTTGAAATTTAAGGTAACACAATGAATTTAAAAGAAGAACTGCAAGCATTAAACGATAAAGCAGAAAAGTTTCGCCGTAAACTTGCTGCTGCACAAGCCCGTGAAGATAAAGCGGTTATCATGCAGTTTAAAAAAGAGATCGCGACAGTAACAAAACGTATTGCAAGTTTAAAAAATCAGCAATCACGTCAATTAAACAAAGCCGGTAAAGATGTAAAAGAACTAAAATTTAGTCGTGTGCTGACCAAAGCGGAACAAGCAGACATGGGTAAATTAAAGAAATCAGTTAAAGGATTAGTTGTTGTACATCCAATGACTGCGCTTGGCCGCGAAATGAATATTAAAGCAGTAACTGGTTTTGCCCCAGCAAAATTCTAATCCAGTTTATCCCTATTAGTTATGACGTAAGTCAGTTGCATGGATGATGAGACTCATAAATTGAGTGTTGTCTGAAAGGTTGGTCAATGTCGATTAAATATATCGCCACTTCTAAGTTACCTACGCCTTGGGGCGTATTTGCAATGCATGGTTTTGAAGATACCGAAACCGGTAAAGAACATGTTGCGCTAACGTTTGGTGAACTCAATGCCAATGAGCCAATGTTAGGCCGTATTCACTCTGAATGTTTAACCGGTGATGCCTTGTTTAGTTTGCGTTGTGATTGTGGTTTTCAGTTGCAAACTGCAATGCAAAATATTGCTGAATTAGGCCAAGGCTTTATTCTTTATTTAAGACAAGAAGGTCGTGGCATTGGTTTACTGAATAAAATTCGCGCCTATGAACTGCAAGATCAAGGTGCCAATACCGTTGAAGCTAACGAACGTTTAGGTTTTGAAGCTGATATGCGTAAGTACGATATGATTGAACCTATGTTGGCTCAAATTGGTGTTAGCAAAGTGAAGTTAATGACCAATAATCCACGTAAAGTGAAAGCCATGCAGGCTGTTGGCATTGAAGTGAGTGAAAGAGTTCCTTTGCAAGTGGGCAAAAACCGTTACAATGAAGCATATTTAAAAACCAAATCAACCGAGTTAGGTCATATGATGACAGAACACCATTTTATTGATGACAATAAATAACGGTTGACGAAATAGCGTAGATTAAATCATGTTTCTGAGTTGGTTTACTGGTTTTAAAGCAAATCAATATCCATTATATAAAAGCGCTGCAATAGCTATTGCAGCGCTTTTTGTTGTTCAACCTTGTCAGGCTGAATTTGATGCTGATAACCCCGATCTTTCCCATTACGCTTTTGCAAATTATATTGGTAGTGGTATTTATCGCGCCTCGGGCCAGAGCGCTGCAGTGGCCAATATTCCCTTCGCATTTGATATTGAAGAGGCCGATGATCACCTGCTGACTCTAAGGCTGCCAGTTTCATTGGGCTTTTTTAATTATTCATTTCGTGATTTACCTGAAGGTGAATTACCCGATGGGGTTGGCACTATGACCATAACCCCGGGGATTGAGTACAAATGGTTTTATGACGAGCAGCTCACCCTAGAAACCTATTTAGATTTGGGCTACGGGCATAACTTTTCAAATTCCAGCAATGTGGGGATTTTCTCTACAGGGTTTTCAGCGTTATATGAACTGGCACAACCCAAATATAACCCGGTGTGGGTGAATCGAATTTATTATGCTGGTTATAAAAGCAGTATCAATGACCGCTCTGATGGCTATTCTGTGTTGCAGTCAGGCATTGATTTTGGCCTAAATCAACGCTGGGATTGGGGCGAGTATACTGTTGAGCCGCGCTTGTTTGTAGCGGGGCGCTGGTATTTCGATAAACTTAAGTTTGTTACTCCAGTGCAAGAAAATGTGCTTACCCAATATTCCTATGAAGTGGGGGTGACATTAGCCTTATCTAAACCATTAGGTTGGGGATGGTTTAGTACCGACCGCTTTGGAATGAGTTATCAAACTGACGGTGAGTTACAGGTATGGCGATTAATTTTTGAATTCCCGATGTAGTTTTATCGGTTAAAAAAAGCCTGATGGTTTAATTAAACCATCAGGCTTTTTTTGTGCTATTTAGCGAATAAACAAGTAATGAGACGTTTGTTTCAGAGCGCTTGCTTATCAACGGCGTTTATTTGCCCCAAATATCAGCGTTAACACCAGCAGTGCTTTTATTACTTTGGGTTGTGGCCGCAGGTTTGCTACCCGAGCTTTGATGAGTCTTTGTCGTTGATTTTGCTGCATCATAAACTTTAGGTGCGGGCAAAGGCAGCTTGTTGGTTTTTAGCCACAAGTATTCAACTTTATCACGAGCCCATTCGGTTTTTCTTAAAAACTTGAGGCTGGATTTAACACTTGGATTGTCTTGAAAACAGCGAATATTAATGCGGCTGCCTAATTCTTCCCAGCCATACTTTTCTACTAATTCAGTGACAATAGTTTCTAATTTAATTCCATGAAGAGGATTGTTTGCTTGAGTCATGTACGCAGCTTAATTTACCAATTTGCCGACATTATAACATTGGCTTGCTGATGACGTTAGTGCTGAAATGTTTCAGTGCTAAGTTAACCACACTGAAACTTCAGCACATCAGGACTAAAACTCGAAGCTATTATCTGGCGGAATGGCAAAAAGCTCTTCGGCGATGGCGCGAATTTCTAATGCAGCTTTGCCTTCAGGGTCAATCTCAAGCACTGATGAGCCACTTTCTTCGCTGTCATCATATATATTACGGTTGAAGGTAATGGCATTAAGCGCTTTTAAGCCAAATGATTGCACCACTTCCTTGGCCTCTAAAATACGCTTAAATTGCGATGGCAGAGCAGGGCATTGACTGACGACTATGGCAGCCACCATTTTAGGGTTGACCATTTTACAGGTGCTTAGCATGTCTTCCATGTGTGGAAGCGTTTTTAAATCACGTCTTTTGGGTCTAAGGGGAATGAGTACATAAGTGGCAACTGACATGGCTGCGCGCATGGCAAGGTTGTCTTGACCACCGCAATCGACAATGACGTATTCAAAGCGCTCATTAAGACTGAGTAAGTCATTGCGGATTTTGCCATATAATTGAATGCAATTAATGGGTTTTAAACTGGGGTGTTCATTTCTGGCTTGGATCCAATCAGAAGTGGTTTTTTGCGGGTCACAATCAACCATCAATACACTGGCATTGAAGGTTTCGGTTACATATACAGCGAGGTTTTGCGCTAAACAACTTTTGCCACTGCCACCTTTTTCGCCGCCGACTAATATAATCATAGCATCACCTTAATGTTAAAAATTGCTGTTGATATTGCGCTGTGTTAACGCGTTTAAAGCAACTGCATGGCAATATGGTAACTTTGTGGATTTGACTCAAGGCAACGACATACTTGGCCTTTGATGGTATTTTGTTTGTCAGTGTTATGGTTGAAGGTGACGGCGATTAAATCGCCTAAGGCAAACGGCGATTTATAGTCGATTAAAATGCCTTTGCGGGCTAAATCGATACAAATACCCACATCTTCTTGGGGCTGGCCATTAGCGTCAATCCAATGCAATAACACTCGCTCGGCTTCCATATCGACTCTTAAAGAAGCTCTTTTCTCTTCAAACCCTATAGGCTCATTTGACATAACCTTATCGCTCCCTGTTTGCTTAATCCGTCATAAGTATTAGTCACTATTAATGATAGTAATCAACATCGTTAAAAAAAGCGATAAGTTAGTCACTTATCGCTTTATTTGTTGATATAAATTAACAAAGGTGTCGGCTCTGTGAGCTTAGTCGAAATCTTTGCTTTTGGGGTAGGGCAGTTTCAGTTGCCCCCAGCGAATGACAATCACGGTTGCTGCTAGCACAATCGTTGACACCGAAATCGCCAGTATGCGCCAGTCATCCATGTCTTTCATATCAAGAATTAAGTAACGGGCCAGTGCCACAATAGCAATATATAATGGCATGCGGATAGGTAACTTACCTGACTCGAGGTAATTGACCACCATGGCTAAGACTTCAAGATAAATGAAGAGTAGTAGCAAATCGGCAAGTTCTACGGTTCTAATGTCGAACATATGCATCACCTCTTCGCCAATGGCAAAGACGGTCGCAAGAGAAATAATGAAAAGAACGATATGTTCGACGCCTTTAAGGCTTTTAACACCTATTTGGCGGAGTATAGGGAGTGGCATGATTATTACATCTCTTATTATAAATTTGATTGATAATTCAGTATATTCTGCTAGGTGGAATAATACTGAGTGATCTAGTTCAAATAATATAAATTTATCCCAATATCATCACTTTTTTGCAGTGCTTTGAAGGCTAAAGAACAGCAGATACAAAAAAGCCGCCATAAAAGGCTAATGCCGTTCGGATAAGCATTACTGTTTAAACCTAAGTGGATAGCGGCTAGGTATATAAAGCACTGAACGTGGATACGTTCGGTGCTTTCTTTTATCAGGCAAGATAAAGTGTTTTATATCGGCACGCATTTGCTTCAATTTAGCGGGCAACTTTCCATCAGGTGATAGAGCCTGCCACCTCAATTGGGTATCTATCAGACTTATTGCTGCCGTAAAACTAATTCGAGTGGGTGCAACCTCTGCCTCTTTTGCTATCGCCACCATCTCTAAACGGACGAGATTATAAGCGGTAAGCA
>NZ_MPHK01000070.1 GCF_001957135.1 Shewanella sp. UCD-KL21
ATAGTGATGCTGGTATAGGAGGTTGGAAAAAGCAAAAGCTGCATTGTAACGATGCAGATACAGACTGGTGTCTGATCACGAAAGTGAGCCCACTTCCGACTGGTCTCCCGTTGCAAGATAATTTGAAGAACTTTATTCAAGGAGAAACGCAAATGATGATTTCAACAGAGATTAGTGCCTCTCCTGACAGCGAACAATGGCAGTCCATAGACTGGAAATCCGTTGAACCGCATGTATTAAAGCTTCAAATGCGTATTGCAAAGGCAACACGAGAAGGTAAACACGGTAAGGCGAAAGCCTTGCAATGGATACTGACTCACTCGCGTTCAGCAAAACTTCTTGCTGTTAGACGAGTATCAAAAAGCAAAGGCAGTAGAACGCCTGGAATAGATGGTGTCATCTGGAACACGGATGCACGCCGCATGAAAGCAGTAAATCAATTGAGCAGGAAGGCATATCAAGCCAAACCACTTAAGCGTATCTATATCCCCAAAAAGAATGGCAAACTCAGACCTCTTGGTATCCCATGCATGATAGACAGAGCGCAACAAGCGCTCCACCTTCTTGCATTAGAGCCTATATCAGAGACGTTTGCCGACCCTAACAGCTATGGATTTAGACCCAATCGTAGCACTGCCGACGCAGTCGATCAGTGCTTCAAATGCTTGGCTCTAAAGAAATCAGCGCAATGGGTTCTTGAGGGAGACATCAAATCCTGCTTCGACAAAATCGAGCATCAATGGCTAATGGATAACATCGCCATAGATAAACGTATGTTGGAACAATGGTTAAAGTCTGGTTTTAT
>NZ_MPHK01000071.1 GCF_001957135.1 Shewanella sp. UCD-KL21
GGTTCCCACTGGTTGGCAAGAAAATGCCAAGCCCTCGGTCATGAGGTTAAACTTATTCCCCCGCAGTACGTTAAGCCTTATGTTAAAACCAATAAAAATGATTACATCGATGCCGATGCGATAGCAGAAGCATGCACAAGACCATCGATGCGCTTTGTTGGTGTTAAAACAGAATCAGCACAAGTCATTAGTGTTATTCAGCGAGTTCGCTCAAGTTATATCAAAGAGCGGACCGCGTGTATGTCACGAATTGGGGCAATTTTACTGGAGTTTGGCATGAGCTTTCCTAGAGGGCATGCCAAAATGAAAGTATTATTTCAATGGCTCGCTGATAACGGTGAACCGCTTCCTGCCATGTTGATGCAAGAATTGATAGAACATCATGAGTACTATTTACAGCTTAATGAGCGTATCGCAGGGCAAGATAAAAAGCTTAAACAGCTTGTCGAGCAAAATGCAGATGCTCAATTGCTGAAGTCTATCCCTGGTGTGGGGGATTTAACGGCGAGTCAGTGTTTAGCCGATATCTCTGATGCGGGTAATTTTAAAAACGGACGACAGTTAGCAGCGTGGATAGGATTAGTGCCGCACCAATACTCCACTGGCGGTAAAACCACGTTGTTGGGGATAAGTAAGCGGGGTAACAAAGCGTTAAGGACCTTGTTTATCCATGGAGCACGGTCAATTTTATCGAGGCCAGACGTTGCGGTTGCGGTGTTTGGCGAATGGATACTTGAGCTTAGAGCGAGAAAGCCATTTAATGTCGCAGTCGTAGCATTAGCGAATAAATTGGT
>NZ_MPHK01000072.1 GCF_001957135.1 Shewanella sp. UCD-KL21
AGTTTTCGTTTGGCGCAAAGCTATGGGTGCCATCACCATTGTCGGTCAGTACCCCGTCGGTGCCGGTGTAAGTGACTGAATCAATTGATAGGTCATCACCATCGATATCGGTAGCGCCAGCCAGTAGCTGCTCATCGGTAATGATGATAATGCCGTCTTCATTCATCTCGAATGCGACATCAGGTGCGACTGCGGCATCGTTGATTGGGTTAAAGTTTTCGTTTGGCGCAAAGCTATGGGTGCCATCACCATTGTCGGTCAGTACCCCGTCGGTGCCGGTGTAAGTGACTGAATCAATTGATAGGTCATCACCATCGATATCGGTAGCGCCAGCCAGTAGCTGCTCATCGGTAATGATGATAATGCCGTCTTCATTCATCTCGAATGCGACATCAGGTGCGACTGCGGCATCGTTGATTGGGTTAACGGTTAAATCAACACCTGTTGCTACTGTGGTAGTGCCATCAGAGACATCAAAGCTTAAGTCTAAATCGCCATTAAAGTCCGCATCTGGGGTAATCGTAAAGCTGCCATCTGGGTTAGCCACCACGGTAGCATTATCGCCTACTGATAGGTTTTCAGCGCTTAGGTTGTCGCCGTCGATGTCAGATGCATTGGCCAGCAATTGCTCTTGGCTGAGGGTAATTGAGCCATCTTCGTCAACCGAGTAAGCGACATTACCATCAACCACTGGTGTGTCGTTCACTGCGATAGTTTCAATGCCTGCCGTTGTTGTGGCCGTTGCACCATCATCATCGATAACCACCACATCTAAGCTGATGTCACCGTTG
>NZ_MPHK01000073.1 GCF_001957135.1 Shewanella sp. UCD-KL21
GCCGGTAACCCATCGGCTATCGCCACTGATAAGCAAGACGTTGATAACACTGATGCACCTACTCCAAACGTTGAGTTTGAAGGCATGGGTGATGACGGTATTTACAGCAGCGATGAAATTGGCGCGGATGGCACCGTCACCGCCACCGTGACCTTAGCCGCGGGCACCAACATCGGTGACACCCTGATCATCACTGATGGTAACGGCAACGAACTCTTTAACGGTCTCGTGACCCAAGCGATGCTTGATAATGGTCAAGCCATTGAAGTCGCGGTGGTCGATGGTCAAACCCAAGTGGATGTCACCGCGCAGGTTATTGATGCTGCCGGTAATGCTTCCGGCATTGCTACTGATAAGCAAGACGTTGATAACACTGATGCACCTACTCCAAACGTTGAGTTTGAAGGCATGGGTGATGACGGTATTTACAGCAGCGATGAAATTGGCGCGGATGGCACCGTCACCGCCACCGTGACCTTAGCCGCKGGCACCGCAATTGGTGACACGCTGATCATCACWGATGGYAACGGCAACGAATTGTTTAACGGTCTGGTCACCGGCGAAATGCTCACCAATGGCCAAGCCATTGAAGTCGCGGTGGTCGATGGTCAAACCCAAGTGGATGTCACCGCGCAGGTTATTGATGCTGCCGGTAACCCATCGGCTATCGCCACTGAYAAGCAAGACGTTGATAACACTGATGCACCTACTCCAAACGTTGAGTTTGAAGGCATGGGTGATGACGGTATTTACAGC
>NZ_MPHK01000074.1 GCF_001957135.1 Shewanella sp. UCD-KL21
TTGGAGTCTGCAACTCGACTCCATGAAGTCGGAATCGCTAGTAATCGTAGATCAGAATGCTACGGTGAATACGTTCCCGGGCCTTGTACACACCGCCCGTCACACCATGGGAGTGGGCTGCACCAGAAGTAGATAGTCTAACCTTCGGGAGGACGTTTACCACGGTGTGGTTCATGACTGGGGTGAAGTCGTAACAAGGTAGCCCTAGGGGAACCTGGGGCTGGATCACCTCCTTACCTATACGACTAACTTAATGTTTGTTGAGTGTTCACACAGATTACTTGATAGAAAGAAAGAGCAATATACGTTGGGTCTGTAGCTCAGCTGGTTAGAGCGCACCCCTGATAAGGGTGAGGTCGGTGGTTCAAGTCCACTCTGACCCACCAAAATCTTCATTTCTCCTAAGCGAAGATTTTGTATTAACGTATTTTGTTTTACTGCATGTAAATGGGGCTATAGCTCAGCTGGGAGAGCGCCTGCCTTGCACGCAGGAGGTCTGCGGTTCGATCCCGCATAGCTCCACCATTTACATCTTCTCAATAATTTGAGTCGACATATGCAATTAAGAGATGCCAAAGATAATCTAACCATTATCTTTGGCTTTTTTTAGCCCGTTCTTTAACAATTTGGAAAGCTGATAGTATTTAATACGATGATGTCTGTCGTTGTATTAATTACAAATCGTATTATTGGGAAATTAATCCTTTTCTAATAATACATTGAGTTCTCAAAAC
>NZ_MPHK01000075.1 GCF_001957135.1 Shewanella sp. UCD-KL21
AATGCTTGTTACTAGCTCGCCAACGCTTTTCGCAAGTTACTACGTCCTTCATCGCCTCTGACTGCCAAGGCATCCACCGTATACGCTTAGTCACTTAACCATACAACCCAAATAAGTTTCTTAAAGAAACAAACTGTTGTCAGAGCGGGTAGCCCTAACAGCTGTATCGTAACTAGCTGGTTTATTACATAATTTGCATCTCTTKCGAGTACACAAATTCGCCTTAGTTTTTAGAATATTCAAGACACTTAATAAAGTGTTTTGAGAACTCAATGTATTATTAGAAAAGGATTAATTTCCCAATAATACGATTTGTAATTAATACAACGACAGACATCATCGTATTAAATACTATCAGCTTTCCAAATTGTTAAAGAACAATGCTAACCGGCTTGCGGCGCATTTCGCTCAACTTCCGAAGAAGTTAACAAGCAATCTGTGTGAACACTCAACAAACATTAAGTTAGTCGTATAGGTAAGGAGGTGATCCAGCCCCAGGTTCCCCTAGGGCTACCTTGTTACGACTTCACCCCAGTCATGAACCACACCGTGGTAAACGTCCTCCCGAAGGTTAGACTATCTACTTCTGGTGCAGCCCACTCCCATGGTGTGACGGGCGGTGTGTACAAGGCCCGGGAACGTATTCACCGTAGCATTCTGATCTACGATTACTAGCGATTCCGACTTCATGGAGTCGAGTTGCAGACTCCAATCCGGACTACGACGTACTT
>NZ_MPHK01000076.1 GCF_001957135.1 Shewanella sp. UCD-KL21
ACCGCACCGCCACCGTGACCTTAGCCGCCGGCACCGCAATTGGTGACACGCTGATCATCACTGATGGCAACGGCAACGAATTGTTCAACGGCCTCGTAACCCAAGCGATGCTTGATAATGGTCAAGCCGTGGAAGTCTCTGTCGCTGCAGGCGATACCCAGGTCAATGTTGATGCACAAGTCATTGATGCCGCCGGTAACCCATCGGCTATCGCCACTGAYAASCAAGACGTTGATAACACTGATGCACCTACTCCAAAYGTTGAGTTTGAAGGCATGGGTGATGACGGTATTTACAGCAGCGATGAAATTGGCGCGGATGGCACCGTCACCGCCACCGTGACCTTAGCCGCKGGCACCAACATCGGTGACACGCTGATCATCACTGATGGTAACGGCAACGAACTCTTTAACGGTCTCG
Organism: Shewanella sp. UCD-KL21; assembly: GCF_001957135.1. GTDB lineage: Bacteria > Pseudomonadota > Gammaproteobacteria > Enterobacterales > Shewanellaceae > Shewanella. The sequence continues at coordinate 421 of NZ_MPHK01000076.1, forward strand.
TGACCCAAGCGATGCTTGATAATGGTCAAGCCGTGGAAGTCCCTGTCGCTGCAGGCGATACCCAGGTCAATGTTGATGCACAAGTCATTGATGCCGCCGGTAACCCATCGGCTATCGCCACTGACAACCAAGACGTTGATAACACTGATGCACCTACTCCAAACGTTGAGTTTGAAGGCATGGGTGATGACGGTATTTACAGCAGCGATGAAATTGGCGCGGATGGCACCGTCACCGCCACCGTGACCTTAGCCGCGGGCACCGCAATTGGTGACACGCTGATCATCAC
>NZ_MPHK01000077.1 GCF_001957135.1 Shewanella sp. UCD-KL21
TCCCACCTTGCGGTGTTCCTTCTGCTGTTTTATAGAACAATCCTTTGTCAACATAACCACATCCAAGCCATTGTTTCAGCATTCGTTTATCTAATTGAATGTTATCGAGAAGCCATTGATGACCAATCTTATCGAAACAGGCTTTAATGTCACCCTCAAGAACCCATTGGCTAGAGCGCTTCATACACAAACATTTGAAGCACTGTGCAATGGCATCTGCTGCGCTTCGGTTGGGTCGAAAGCCATAGCTATTGAGGTCGGCTACCATTTCCGAAATAGGCTCCAAGGCGAGAAGATGAAGCGCTTGCTGCGCTCTGTCTATCATGCAGGGAATGCCTAAAGGTCTGAGTTTGCCGTTTTTCTTGGGGATGTAGATACGTCTGAGCGGTTTGGCATGATAGCCTTTTCGGCTCAGTTTATTCACCGCAGTCATACAACGAGCATCACTGTTCCAAATGATGCCGTCAACGCCTGGTGTTTTGCTGCCTTTATTTTGAGAAACTCTTTTAACAGCAAGTAATTTTGCTGATTTTGAGTGGGTAAGTATCCACTGCAATGCTTTCGCCTTGCCGTGTTTACCTTCTCGGGTTGCTTTTGCAATGCGCATTTGAAGCTTTAATACATGTTGCTTAACCGCTTTCCAATTAATGGATTGCCATTGAACATTCTCAGGGGATGCACTAACTTCAATTGAAGTCATCATTT
>NZ_MPHK01000078.1 GCF_001957135.1 Shewanella sp. UCD-KL21
TCTTTTAATAGATTTTATTGATGTAAAAAAGGATTAGGATGAAGAAAAGGATTTTACTGGCAAGTTTATTGCTGCCAATGCTATTGAGCACGGCTTGCTCATCATCAAGCGCCACCAATGCTGGCTGTGATTTTGTTCGCGGCACGGCAGAAAGTAATTCAGATAGACGCGAACGTGACTCGAGCCCGGGAGCAATTACCAGCGATTCACATGATGGGGATATTTTAGTTGGTATTTTTACCGCGCTAATTGGGCTGGTTGTAAGGCCTTTTACTGACGATGGCGGTGAGTGCATATAATTTACATTACATCAGTATTGGTATTACTAAAAAGCCCATGTAATTTTCAAAAGGGGTGAAAATCGAAGGTATTATGCTGCTTAATACTAAACTGTAATGGCAGCCACAACCGAATAAGAGTATTTCAGGTTATCGCGTACTGGTGCGCCACCACTGAGCCACAATGGACTCACAGTCGTTATGTTGGCAATGTGAATGAATTTATTCTAAAAAACATGGTCATAGATAATTATGTCTTCGGCGTTGCCAGTGTTGGTGATAATGGTAATGCAAGTCCGGTGGTATTTCCGGGTGCGGCAGGTGCGTTCTTTTAATAGATTTTATTGATGTAAAAAAGGATTAGGATGAAGAAAAGGATTTTACTGGCAAGTTTATTGCTGCCAATGCTATTGA
>NZ_MPHK01000079.1 GCF_001957135.1 Shewanella sp. UCD-KL21
GCGATTTAGACTTAAGCTTTGATGTCTCTCTGATGGCACTACCACAGTAGCAACAGGTGTTGATTTAACCGTTAACCCAATCAACGATGCCGCAGTCGCACCTGATGTCGCATTCGAGATGAATGAAGACGGCATTATCATCATTACCGATGAGCAGCTACTGGCTGGCGCTACCGATATCGATGGTGATGACCTATCAATTGATTCAGTCACTTACACCGGCACCGACGGGGTACTGACCGACAATGGTGATGGCACCCATAGCTTTGCGCCAAATGAAAACTTCAATGGCGATGTGCAATTAGAATTTGGTGTTAGCGATGGCACCGTTGTGACCCCAGCAAACATTGATATCGCAGTTGCCGATGTCAACGATGCACCGGTGGCAGGCTCAACCTCATACACAGTCAACGAAGATGGCCAAATCACCATTAGCGCTGAGCAATTGCTGGCCAACTCTAGTGATGTGGACGGCACGGTTTCACTTGATAGTGTGAGCTACTCAGGTACCGACGGTGTATTAATCACCAATGAAGATGGCTCAGTGACCTTCTCACCAAACGAGAACTTTAACGGTGACATCAGCCTTGACGTGGTGGTTATCGATGATGACGGTGCAACGGCCACAACAACGGCTGGCATTGAAACTATCGCAGTGAACGATACCCCTGTGGTCGATGGTAATGTCGC
>NZ_MPHK01000009.1 GCF_001957135.1 Shewanella sp. UCD-KL21
GCTAACTTGGGTTTGGCTCGGCTAACTTGGGTTTGGCTCGTCACATCTGTTGGCGTTGCCACTGTTACTTTAGCAAAAGGCATGACCGTTTTAATTTTAGCCTTGTTGGCTTTACGGGCATAAAAAGTACTGGTACTTAATTTATGCTGACGACAGAAAGCCGTGATCGTTAAGCCGCTAGCGGGCTGCTGTTTTATCAAAGCAGTCCAATCTTCATGAGAACGTTTAGCCATATTAACTCCTGATGTATAGTCAGGAGTTAAAATAAGGGATCAATGAAAGCAGTTGAAGATGTACTTGTCCGGACGTTTACGTTTCAACTATTTCATAGCAGTTGTTACACATTTGCTGTTTTATGTAGGCTAAATGGTTTGTATCGATAGGCTTTGTGCAATGTGGGCAGCTGAAAGCTTCGCCAATTTCCATTAGAAAATTTTGGAAGAAAATGTCTTCTAGAGATATTCTACGAATTTCTCTAAGCTCTTTTAGATTTAGATCTTCAAGTGTTGAGCTATCTAATTTGTTTTTAGAAATATTGAGAGAGTTATAACAACCGTAGTCGATAGAGAATACGTTATACGAAGTTCCTGAGTGGTCTTTGTGAGAGTATCCTTTTTTTCTTAGATGCATAACTCTGAAATCGATAAGATTTTGCATATGTTTATTTTTCGTATGTTTTTCTTGAACTAGAAAGTGAATTGATTTTTTATTCTCAATTACCTCTTTAACAATCTCCGTTAATAGCTGCCTTTCTACTGGATGTTTATCTATTTGTTCTTTTTTGTCAGTTTCATACCATTCAGAATTAGCAGATCGCAGATTTTTTACGCTAATACGCTTTGCTGATGTGCCAGATGACAGTAAGAACTTATCATATGCGTTTATAAACAAGTTCATAAAGTCACGAGGTATTCCTGCACTAGCTACTAATATTTCATTCAGAGCAACGTTTGCCAAAAATACATTTATAAGTTTTTCTTTATTTGATTTATAATCTCTCAATAAGCTATTTATTGAGAGAGAATCAATTGACATTAAGTGCTTGTAAACTAGGTCGTTGAAAAAGTTTCTAGTTTCTAACTTGTTGACCTCAAAAACGTAACGCATATCAAGCGGATAACCAAAAATATCCCCACCATCTTCAAGGCCGAAAAATTTCTCATCAGTTTTAATACCTAAGTTTGTTCGATTTGGTATGGCTGCAATTTTTAATGTCACAGGGATTGCAGAAAAACTTTTTTTAAGTATTTCAGCTAAATATATTTGAGTACTTAGTTCTACTTCTGACCACTCATCAAGCATTAAGGTGATACGTTTTAGCGACAATGTTTCCAGTATACCCTCTATTACATTCGTAATATCCAATATAGAAATATACGAATTTAGTGTTTTGTCCCCAGATACCTTTTTTTGTGAATCAGATTTAACTTTTAATTCCGGAGATTTAGAAAGTTTAGCAGCCCCTCCTAAACTTTGGATTTCCTCTTCTGAAACTGTCAAAGATGTCGGTTTATTAAACTTTCTACCATCGAATTCTAAGTATATACGTTCAAGTTTTTCTATTAGGCTACGACCTTTAATCTCTAGAAGGTGACCATTTTTATTGTCAAATTCGTTAATGTCACATATATGCTTGATATTCAAATAGAGTGTATGAGCCAATTCCTGCATTAAGTATTTGAATATTAAAATAGAATTAGTTTCTTGAGATCCTTGCTCATTAGACAGCAAAGGAACTATGCGACGTATATCAATATAAATGGGAAAGTTTTTGTGAGTTTGTAAATCAATAGATATTTTTTCTTCTAATGCTTTGAGTAAATGAGTCTTCCCTGAACCACGACGGCCATAAATAACAGTATTATTTCTATTATTTATATTATTTATATTTTCAGCACCAGAATAGAGCTCAATATAGCTTTCGTACTCGATGTTTTCAGCCCTTACATTATCAGCAAGGCCAGAAACACAAGCTTTAATGGCTTCAGATTTCAAATTAAGCATGTATATCCTTTGAGCGAAATTATTGGGGTTATGAATTTGTTGGGTAAGAATAAATTAATAGAGGAGTTGATAGACACATGTAATTAAATGGCATTATCTTCCTTAAATGGCGTGCTCGATGATTGTGTTCGAGGTTACCTGATTCTGACCTTAAATTGTTACATTTAATATCATTTGTATCTTTAATTCAATGTTTTACTTGGTTTTTTGTTGGAAAGTCTATCTGAGACCATTAGTTCAATCTAATCCATTGCCTGCCGCAGGTGCTGTATAGGATATACGAATGTCGCGATCACATGGATGTGAAAGAGCGACCTTATGTGCAAGCAGGACTGTGACACGCTGCAAGTTCATCCCTGAAAGCTCGGCCATGACGTCCATGTCATGGACGGTCACAGCCGCGCTTACACCGGGATTATTACCTCTTCGATTTGACTGTATTTGTGGCAATTAAAAAAAGCTAAAAAGCAGAAAATCTATTTGCCTCCGACTCAATATGGATTGAGGTCATCGAGAAAAGTCCGTGAGCTTGGCATGGATGCCAAGCTAGCTTTCGAGGTGCAGGGATGCACCATCGGAAGCGTTAGGGCTTTTCGACAATGACTGAAGCAGTCTACAAACGAAGTCAAAAGCTGGATCAATCCCCATCGAAAATCATGCGCTTTTCAGCATTTTTCGGCGGGGCAGCGGGGTGTTCCAAGAGGGTATTGCTGTTGATACCCTTTTGGTCGGGTGTGGGCGAAGCGCCACGACGTTAATCCAAACGGAGTTTGGAAATACAGGCTGAAACCTAGATATCAAAATCAGCAGTGGGCAGAAAACCCACGACGTTAACTCAAAAGGAGTTTGGAATTACAGGCAGAAACCCCACAACTTTAATCCAAACGAAGTTTGGAAATACAAAAAGGAAACCAATGGTCTAAATATGCTAAGCGCCAAAAACGGTTTAAAATCACAAAAAATAGCAATAATTTAATGCTGTTAAGATGTTTTATTTTTTATCATTTACAATGCCTGTCCGACAAGAAATAATAACAACAATAATGATTTCTCTTGAGCTGAACTATGCCTACTCCTAATAACGCTGAAATTTTTGCTAAAGCAGAACAACTATGTCATGACAATGGCGTAAAGCTAACGGCAAAAAGAAAGAATGTTTTAGGTGTATTACTTAACTCCAGTAAACCCTTATCAGCCTATGAAATCGTTGATATTTACCGTGCAACACACCAAGAATCATTAGCGCCGATGTCTGTTTATCGTATGCTGGATATACTCAGTGAGCTGCCGTTAGTGCATAAGCTATCATCTGAAAATAAATACCTAGCTTGTTCACACATCACTTGCGCTCACAAACACCAAGTACCGCAGTTTTTGATTTGTAAAAGCTGTGGCAAAGTGGCTGAGAAGGGCATTCAAGCCAGCGTGATTGAGGCATTAAAAGAGAGCATTCAACAAGCGGATTTTCAACTGCTCAACTCTCAAATAGAATTACAATGCTTATGTAATGACTGCGCTAACCCTAGCGAAAAGCCTGATTAGCAACCCATCCTCTTTATCTGAAATCTGACACCTGACAGCTGGCAACTCAGCCCAACTGATAGATTCACCTCTCTATATTCCCAACAAAAAAGCGACCCCAAGGTCGCTTAATGTCATTGCGGCGTTGGCGATGCTAAGCGCTTGGCCGAAAAGCCCAAGCAGCAATTAATCCAGAAAATTAGAATTGATACTTAACACTTGCCGAAAAGTTTATCGGCTCACCCGGCATAGTCCATAACCTGTGATACGAGCTTTCAAAGTATTGCTCATTAAACAGGTTATTCACATCAAGCATTACACTAAACTTGCTGCTTAACTCTACCGCTGCTGACAGATTCACTAAGGTGTATGCAGGTAAAATATAATCAGGTGATGTGGTTTCACCTAGACGGTCGCCAACGTAATTGACCGTAGCGCCAAAGTAGGCTTCTTTACCCATAATGTCAGTGTGATGTCTTAGGGCAACATGACCCACATGCTCAGCGACGTTGATTAAGCGTGAACCTTTAGGAATCGGTACTCCCCAGTCATTATCAATCAAGTCGTTGGCTGTTCTTGCATCGGTATAAGCGTAGGCTAATTCAATGCTGGTATCAGCCGTTAGTAAGGTGGTCAGCTGAAACTCAACCCCCTGACTTTCAACTTCACCTAAAGTCGCTGAAAGCCCAGTGTCTGGCTCTGCGGTTAACATATTGGTTTTGCTGGCATCAAACAGTGCAAGGCTACCAGAGAACCGGTCAGCGACATTTTGCCATTTAAGACCGACTTCAAAAGATTTAGTTTGTTCTGGGTCAAAAGCATTTCTGTCTGAATCAAGCCCAGGATTAGGTCTGAAACCTTCAGCGTAGCTGGTGTAAATATTGATATTGTCATCCAGTTCATAGACAAAACCGAAACGAGAAGATACTTCAGTTTGATCTTGCTCTTGTGACTCATTATCCAGTTTATTTAAAATATGCTGATTAAAGCTATCGACCCTGAAACCCAATAACAGCTTGGCTTTATCAGTCAATTCAATTAAATCTTGTGCGTAAAAACCAAGGCCTTTTTGCTCTTCAGAGGTTAAGGTTGTGGGTGTGGTTTCAGGCTGATACATAGTGTAATCAGGGTTATTAGGATCGATTGAGTAGGTCGTATCGCCTGAGCCCCAAGCGGTTCGCCACACTCGATAATCAGTATCTAGCTGGAAGTTATAATAATCTAACCCAATTAATAGATTATTCGTTATTCCACCAAGCTCTAGGTCACCGCTGACTTCAAAACGCGCCGAGAAGTCTTGCGCCTGATAATCACGCTCTCTTCTTTGTCTTGATAACGTATTTGGGTCGCTATAAATCAGCTGGCGGCCGTCAGACAGTTCAGCATCTGAAGATTGACCTACAAAGGATGAATCCCGATAAGCTAAACCGGCTAATAAATGCCATGAGTTATTAAGCTGATGATTTAATAGTAGTTGGTGTCCTAGCGCCTCAACTTTATGGGCACCGTCTCGGGTATCACCATAAAAAGCAGCAGTATCGACAGCGTCAAAGTCATTATCTAACACATAGACACCGCGATCTAACGGCTTGCTTTGATGTAGGATTTCCATTTCATAACTTAAGCTAGTGGCGTCAGAGATATTCCACAAAAGTGACGGGCTTAAATTTAAGCTTTCAATATCAACATGGTCACGATAGGTCTCTGAATCTTCGTAAAAGCCATTAATGCGATAAGCAACATCGTCACTAATGCCTTTGGTGTGATCAAATTCGACTTGTTTTTGATTGAAATTACCTAAGGTTCCCTGAATATAACCCTGTTCATCAAATTGCGGTTTTTTGGTAATGATATTAACAGTACCGCCCGGTTCACCTTGTCCGTACAGTGCTGATCCCGGCCCTTTCATTACTTCAATGGTTTCAATATTGGCGGTGTTTCTGTTGCCGTTATAACCGCGGGAGTTAAAGCCGTTAACTAAGTAACCTGTTGGGTTATTCTCATCGCCTGAAAAGCCGCGAATAGCAAAGCTATCAAACATACCACCAGAGTTATTCTGTCTTACGATACTGGGCGAAAAGTCCAAGGCGTCCATGAAACGAGTAATGCCCTCGTTTTTGATGGTATCGGCATTAATTCTATCTACTGCTTGGGGGGTATCAATCAATGGCACGTTGCCTCGGTAAGGCTGCCAAAGTCTGTTTACCTCAATGCGCTCAATATCATCATTGGTTTCTGAGGTTGGGTTATTACTATCTTGCGCTAACGCACCATTAGAAATGACAATAATTGAATATAGAAAATGCTTTTTCACGTGCTTTGCCCTAATCAAGGATTAACTTAAAAACGTAATGTTATAACATATCATTTATGGCGTCAAAGTGAAGTCAGTAACAAATAGTCAATACAGGAAAATAATTACTGTTAAGCAAAAAAGCATAGATAGAAACATAGAAACAGAGGACGAGATAAAGGCATGCTTACCGATGTGGCTGCGCATGGCTTATAAGAGAAAATGTACATCATACCTATAGGGGCGAGTGGGTTGAGATAGCTGATAAATATGTATGTTTAGCAACGCACGGGTTAAGTTAGGTTTGTTGATTCTGATTTATTCCCTTAATTTATAAAGGCTTATTAAATGCTTACTTATTTCCTTTCTTATCAGAATGATTAAATAACACTTCATATCCTTACTTTTATTAGGTTTATTTAATGCGGCCTCATCTCCTTCCTTTTACTAGGCTTATTAAAATTATACTATTTATTATTTTAAGCAAAATAGTATCGCTGGATAAGTCATCTCAGCCTGTCAAATCGCTTCAATAGAGCTTTTACGTCTTATTTTGACCACGATAAAAAAATTAAAGCATTAATTTCACAGTGAAAAGGTAAATTCCTACTTAATGATGATCGTACGGTAAAACCTTACACCACCTGGTTTTGGTGATGATTAATGTATCTGTAATAGTGTTTAAGTTAGTGGTTTGAAGGGTTTAACCCTTCAATAGCGATTGTTATATCGTTTTTTTACGCAATATACTTCAGACAGATTTAAAAAATAAGTTTTGATTTTTTGACAAACATATTATTGCATCAATACTTAAATAATATTAGCTAAACACTATTATGTGATTTTATTTTCAACATTATCGGGAGTTTTAAAAAATGCCTCTTCATTCTAAAGATTCGGTCAGAAATGATTTGTTAGATGATGTCTACTCATCAAAAGACCTTTCAATGTCAATGCCAAAATACAAAATACCAGAAAATGAACATGATCCACGTCATGCTTATCAAGTGATTCATGATGAATTAATGCTAGATGGTAACTCTCGTCAAAACTTAGCGACTTTTTGTCAAACATGGATAGAAGACGAAGTTCATAAATTGATGGATGAATGTGTCGATAAAAACATGATCGACAAAGATGAATACCCTCAAACTGCCGAAATCGAAGCTAGATGTACCCATATGCTGGCAGAGCTTTGGAATTCGCCTGATGCTGAAAATACCTTAGGTTGTTCTACTACCGGTTCTAGTGAAGCGGCAATGCTTGGCGGTATGGCATTAAAGTGGGCTTGGCGCGAAAAAATGAAAGCGCTAGGTAAGCCAACTGATAAACCAAACATTGTTTGTGGCCCTGTACAGGTTTGTTGGCATAAATTTGCTCGCTATTGGGATGTTGAGTTACGTGAAATTCCGATGGAAGGTGATCGCTTAATTATGAGCCCTGAAGAGGTCATAAAACGTTGTGATGAGAACACCATCGGTGTCATCCCAACTCTAGGTGTGACTTTTACTTGTCAATATGAACCCGTTAAAGCGGTTCATGATGCACTGGATAAATTACAAGAAGATACCGGTCTAGATATCCCTATGCATATTGATGCGGCAAGTGGTGGCTTTTTAGCGCCGTTTTGTGAACCTGAATTAGAGTGGGATTTCCGTCTAGCTCGCGTTAAATCAATTAATGCGTCTGGTCATAAGTTTGGTCTGTCTCCTTTAGGGGTGGGTTGGATCGTATGGCGTGATGCATCAGCATTGCATGAAGATCTTATCTTCCATGTGAACTACCTTGGCGGTGACATGCCATGTTTCGCATTGAACTTCTCTCGTCCTGGTGGGCAAATTGTTGCGCAATATTATAACTTCTTACGTTTAGGCAAAGAGGGTTACCGCAAAATTCATAATGCTTGTTACGAGACTGCGCAGTATTTATCTGCCGAAATCGAAAAGCTAGGTATGTTCGAGATTATTTATGATGGTCATGGCGGCATCCCTGCAATGAGTTGGTCATTAAAAGAAGGTGTTGAACCTGGTTTTAACCTGTTTGATTTATCTGACCGAATCCGTTCTCGCGGCTGGCAAATTGCAGCTTATGCAATGCCGCCAAAACGAGAAGACCTTGTCATTATGCGTATTCTAGTACGTCATGGTTTTAGTCGAGATCAAGCAGACTTACTTGTCGATGACTTGAAGCGCTGTATTGATTTCTTCGCTAAAAACCCGGTTGTACACGGTAGTAATTCAGTAGAGTCCTCTGGGTTTAATCACGGATAACTGAAAGCGCTATTATTTGAGAGATTACTGACTGTGTCAGTAATCTCTCATTTTTTACATTGCTTGTTAAAATTGAGACAGTTATGGAAATTACAAAATTTTCGCGTATCAGTAAAATTGGTACCTACTTAAAAAGTCACTTCGGTTTGAGTCTTTTTCTTTTCTCGTTAGCGGTACTATTGTCTGGTGGTGTCATTGCTGCTGATAGCGCCGTTGCTGCAGCAAAAGATACTGCGGGCCCAATAGCATTTGTGTTCACCTATATCGCTAATAACCCTTTTGTGTTCTTATTTTTATCCATTGCATTAGGCTACCCTTTAGGGAAAATTACGGTAAAAGGCGTTAACTTAGGCTCGACTGCCGGAACACTCATTATCGGGGTGGGTATCGCGCTAACGGCATTTTCGGTTTATGGACTCAGTATTGATGCGCCAGGATTAGTCGAAGATATTTTTCTGATGATGTTTATGTACGCTATTGGTATGAAAGTGGGGCCGCAATTTTTCTCAGGCCTGAAAAGCGGTGGCATCGACTTTATTGTTATCGGGTTAATTGTTGTATTCAGTAACTTCTTGATTATTTTCTTTGGTGCCAAATTACTTGATTTAGCGCCAGGCTATGCTGCTGGGATTATCTCTGGTAGTTACACTGTTACTGCGGTTATGGGGGTTGCTCAATCGGCAATTTCTTCTGGTGCTGTGCAGATACCTGATGGTATGACAGCTGATCAAATCAGTGCCAATATGGCTGCGGGTTATGCAATTAGTTATATTTTATCAAGCATATTTATCATATTGCTCATAAAGTACCTTCCGGCAATGTCTGGTAAAGATCCTGTGAAAGCGGGTAAAGAAGCGGAAGAAATGTTTGGCGGCGGTGAGAACTCTGAACCTTTGCCTGGCACCAGTGGTTTTTCTAATCTTGGTGTATTGCCATTAGATATTCGTTCTTACAAAGTTGAGCATGATGAAATAGTCGGCCAAAGTGTGATGGCACTATTTGATAAGTTCCCACATGCGGCAATTTTAAAAGTTGTTCGTGATGATAAAGTGATCGATGCATCTGATAATCCGACATTACAGATGGGTGATGTTATTGGTATCCGCGGTAATTATCATGTTCTGATCGAAGGCGGCGACCGTACTGTCGGCACTGAGGTTGATGAGCCTAGGGCCCGTAATGTTGATATTGAAGTGGCTGATATTCATATTGGTAAATCTGAATATATTGGTAAAAGCATCGAACAAGTAGGTAAAGAGATTGGTTTTGGTGTTCATCTTAAAGCATTGTTTAGACAGGGCACTCAAATAGCTGCGCTTCCAAAAACAACGATTCAGGTTGGTGATGTACTGCGTTTAGCGGGTTCTGATTGGTGTGTAAAACAAACGGCAAGTAAACTTAATAGTGTGCCTATTGTTGAAAGTACCGTAACAGAAACCATGTATCTTGCACTTTCATTATTAATTGGTTTTGTTTGTGGACATGCGAGTGTCAATTTAGGTGGTATTCCGTTTGCACTGGGTACGTCTGCTGGTTGTATGCTTACCGGTATCGTTTTTTCATACTTAAGAACTCGAAACCCCACCTTAGGTGGACCAATGAGCGAAGGCGCTCGAAGCTTCTTACAAGATATTGGCTTAAGCTTATTTGTTGCGGTATTAGCAGCCTCTGTTGGGCCAAAAATATTGTCATCATTCCAAGGTATTATTGTTATTAAAATAGCGGGATTAGGGCTTCTTGGTGCACTATTACCACCATTGCTTGCTTGGGTATATGGATTGGTGTTCCGTCGTATGAACCCTGCCATTCTAGCTGGCGCTTGTGCTGGTGCACGTAATAGTACACCTGCAATGAAAGGTGCTCAGGATGCTTGTGAAAGTGATCTACCTGCTGTTGGTTACCCTGTACCTTATGCATTAACCTCAATGCTTGTATTGATTTTGGGTTATTTATCTATGGTTTTGTAACTGTTGAAATGTAGATATTAATCTATTTCAATTCGCAATCCATTCGATAAAAAAAGGGCTACAGGAGATATTTTCTGTAGCCCTTTTAAATTGAGTGTTTTAAGTGAATCATCTCTCAACAAGGAATATTTAATGACACCATCAGCCAGTGCTAAGCCTATTAAAATTGCGGTTAACGTGATGAGGTCGCGTTTGACCATTATTGGTTTTAATATTGCTGTTGCATCGTTTCAAATTGATCATCTTAATGGTGCCACTGCAGGCGATGCTTTAGGGCTGCAACAGGCGCTGCATGCTAGCTCACATATCTCACTATTATTAGCCATTGCGCTTTCGATGGCGGCAATGGTGAGTTATGTATACTCGAGTGAATATGATCAAGTTGGCACATGCACATCATGGCATATTATTGCAGGAGACTTGTTGATGTATTGCGGGCTTGCTGCCACTTTAGCGGGTTTTTTTGCCCCAATAGAGTCATCACTGAATTTAATGTTAGCGGGGAAGGATGCCTTATCAATACACTTTGATTTTTTACAAACAGCGATATTATTTGTCGGCAGTGTTAGCTGGTTTATGGCAACCTATATAGGCCCGCTTCATGCCTTGTCCCGTTCGCCATTTCCAAGAAAAAATAATATAGCATTGGCTATAGGTTATTTATTACTGCTTAGTGGTTTAGCTGGAATAACGGCAACGGCCGCCGCCATTGATATGAACGACCCTACCCGCGTTTCGGTGGCTCAATGGCTAACTGAATTTGTACAACCTATACGCTGGTAGTTGTCATTTCATGCTCTCGATGCATTTATTTTTAGATCTATCGTGGTTCCTATTCTGAGTCTTATCCCGTTATGAACAGGCTATCTCTTCTAATGGCGTTATAGGGGCTGTTGAGATACTAGAAGGGGAAGCTTTGTTTATCTTTTTATGGGCTAGCACATAGCTGGCAGATATGATTTTAGTTGTGCTGTTTAGTCTATTTCGCCCTTGGGCTTTAGCTTCATATAATACCGTGTCAGCATCAGCAATAATGTCTTCGATGAGTTGAGCCATATTATCGGCTTTGTATTGGTCGAAATTAAAATGACAAGCGCCAGTTGATACCGTGATGGGCTCAGGTGTCATTGCTATTGCGGCGATGTTACCCATGATCCTTTCGCAGACAATAGTGGATTGTGCTTGGTTAGTGTCAGGAAGCCATATTAAAAATTCTTCGCCACCAAATCGGGCGACTAAATCATAATCTCGAAGTGAATGAGCAATTTTTTGGGCGACTGCGACTAATACATCATCACCAGTTTGATGGCCAAAGCTGTCGTTTAACAGTTTAAACCGATCAATATCAATCAGGGCAATAGTGCCTTTTCCTTGACTGCGACAAAGCCTATTTAGATCTTTGTGTAGTGTTTGGTACACCCCGCGTCGATTAGGTATATTGGTCAAACTATCAAAATTAGCTAAGTGATACAGTTCTTTATTAAGCGCTTTAAGCTGTGCTTCTTGTTCTCTACGAATTAACTCGACTTCAACCCAAGACGCCATCAGTTGTAAAGCATCGATATCAACGTCGCGAAACGTTCTTGGGTAGGGTGTAGGGCTAGAGAAGTTAAGAGTGCCATAAAGTTCGCCGTTCAGGCGAATGGGTATACCAATATAGGATTCAAGTCCAAATGCTTTGTATGCCGGGTGTACTGCTAACGCATCATCTTTACCCATATACTCAATACCGACTGGGGCTTGAGCATGGCAGGTTATACTGCAATAGGTTTCATCTAAATCAAAGCTATCTTCAGGCTTTAGAGGCACTTCATCTGGGGTGACACAATATTTAACCACATATTTGCTGTTATCGATTTTAGATAAAATACCAATATCTAAATCAAACCGTTCTAAGCCCATCTTTAATAATTCAATGAGCTGATACTCGAAACCTTTATTGTGCTCTTGGGTGACTTGATACAACCTACGTATAACCCGTTCACTGCTTGATTTATTGGTCATTAATTTCATCCTTGCTATTAATTGGTCAACCCAGAGAAAGCGCAAGGGCGACGATTGAATATGCTTTTTTATTTTAGTTTTGAACTCTATTTATTCACATAGCAGCAGTTGTTGAGTGAAATTATTATTTACTGAGTTGATTGATAAAATAATAAACACTCACTAAAACATAAGCATCTCGGTCGATACTTGCAAGTCAAAATTACTTATCCATAAACAATTTTAAGGTTTATAACGCGCTGTTTGCAGCAGCATGTTTACTGAGGGAGGGATAGTCTAGCCGCGATTAGCTGGAAACTTAGTATCAATATATGCAGCAGCGAGTCAGAATGTGAACTTAGATGAAAACTGCAACAAAATATTCTGAGCAATGCTTTAAATCAAGTCTACAAGCAGTGCAATTACCTTGAGGGTCATTTAGCTTTTAAGGGTGCTGTTTTGCTTTTATCAAGCTGCAATAAAAACCAATAAAAAACTCATAAAAAAGCCCTTTAGAATATTAATCCTAAAGGGCTCATTATCGCTCTATGTTGCAAGAGCTGTTTTGCGCTAACAAAACATCAAGGGTAACGTCCAACTTATTTAGCAAGCAATTGCATACTCAATAGGTCTTCGGTTTTATTGCTGCTAACACTCACCTAAATTGTTAGGTATTGATGCCAGCAACAACATAATAGCTTTTAGTACGATTTGTGCATTTCAACAAAGATACGTTTGTAGCTGTTGATTACGCGATCAAATAATTTAGTCATCTTTTAAATCTCCACTCAATAATAATTTCAAATTAGTAGAGTTGGGGATGTAACTTGAAATCCATTCTGTTCAAGTCCAATCGACCTTCTCTCAACACAGGGCGAATATTAAAGCTTGTTGATGTTTTACTCAAACGAATAAAATTAATCCTAATCATTATTAAAAGTAATCCGAACAGATCGCCTTTGTGGTCACTATTTAAGCTTTATTTTGATATTTATGTTTATATTCAGTAGCTTGGTTTTTTGGTTAAAATTATTTAGGGTTAAAAAATATATTTCAAAACTTGATATAGATCTCATTTTGTTACTTAGAGCGTTTTTATTAGTAAAACATGGATTAGAAATCACAATTGTAAAAAAATGTAAAAAAATTCCTAGCAATATTTTAAGGGGTGGTCAATACATAAAAGTTGGTAGTTTGCGCCATTGCTCAAAACCCACCAAAAAGCCTATGAGAGCTGCAAGTGTGATTGATTTGAATCAAATTTAGATGATATAAAATAGCAGTGTGTACCATTAATTATTTAACTAAGCTGTTGTATTTGCTTGTTATGTAGTTTTTGTAGACTTGTTTTTCTTGCGTTGCATCACCTTTTACCGTTTAGCGTGATAGGTATCTCATTATTGCGATGCAAAGGCGAGATAAACTAAAAACGAAATTGAGTTACGGTAAGCTTAAGTTAACAATTTATTAACCTGTTTTTTAAGCGCTACTTTAGATTAATAAAATTATTTCCTGCAATAGCACTTTTGCAATTGAGGGAGTCGACATGACATTTGGATGTACTGGGTAAGGAGTCGCCAATGATTATTGAAGAGGTTGTGGAACTGTCACGGTTACAGTTCGCGCTAACAGCCATGTACCACTTTATATTTGTACCTTTAACGTTAGGTCTAGCGTTTATTTTGGCTATTATGGAATCCGTTTATGTGATGACTAATAACCAAATCTATAAAGATATGACCAAGTTTTGGGGTAAGTTATTTGGTATTAACTTTGCTTTAGGTGTGACCACCGGTTTAGCAATGGAATTCCAGTTCGGTACTAACTGGGCGTATTTCTCACATTATGTGGGTGATATTTTTGGTGCGCCACTGGCGATTGAAGGCTTAATGGCTTTCTTCCTAGAATCTACCTTAGTCGGTATGTTCTTCTTCGGTTGGGATCGCTTTAGTAAGCGTCAACATTTAGCGGTCACTTGGTTAGTTGCTATTGGCTCTAACATGTCTGCTTTATGGATCCTTATTGCCAATGGTTGGATGCAAAACCCTGTAGGGTCTGTGTTTAACTATGAAACAATGCGTATGGAAATGACCAGCTTCGCTGAAGTACTGTTCAACCCTGTAGCGCAAGTTAAGTTTGTTCATACCGTAGCATCAGGTTATGTTGCCGGCGCTATGTTCGTCTTGGCAATTAGTTCTTACTTTATCCTTAAAGGTCGTGATTTACCGTTTGCCCGTCGCTCGTTTGCGATTGCAGCAAGTTTTGGTATGGCGTCAATCCTATCGGTAATGGTACTAGGCGATGAGTCTGGCTATGAAGTCGGTGAAGTACAGCGCGTTAAATTAGCAGCAATTGAAGCTGAATGGCACACTGAACCAGCACCAGCAGCCTTTACTGCAGTGGGTTTCCCAAATCAAGAAACAATGGAAACTGACTACGCAATTAAAATCCCATACGTAATGGGTATTATTGCAACGCGTTCTTTAGATACACAAGTTACTGGTATTATCGACTTAATTGACGAGCATGAAATTCGTATCCGTAACGGTATGATTGCTTACTCTTTACTTGAGCAACTTCGCGCAGGTAATGAGACAGAGCAAATTCGCGCCGACTTTGAAATGACCAAAGGCGATTTAGGCTATGGTTTACTGCTGAAACGTTACACTGACAATGTGGTCGATGCGACAGAAGAGCAAATTAAGGCCGCTGCTAAGGATTCTATTCCTAAGGTTGCCCCAATTTTCTGGTCATTCCGTGTCATGGTTGCGTGTGGTGTGATTATGCTATTGGTATTTGCTGCGGCATTCTGGCAAAGCACTCGTCATAAAATTGAAGAAAATCGCTGGGTATTACGTGCTGCGCTTTACAGCTTACCACTGCCTTGGATTGCAATTGAATGTGGTTGGTTTGTGGCAGAGTATGGCCGTCAACCGTGGACCATTTCAGAGGTCCTACCGACCTTTATGTCAGCATCAACGCTAACACCAAGTGATATATGGTTCAGTATCATTTCAATCACAGTGTTCTACTCAATCCTATTAGTGATTGAAATGTTCTTAATGTTTAAGTTTGCTCGTCTTGGCCCATCATGCCTTAAGACAGGTAGATATCATTTTGAAAACCAAGATGCTTAATCTGAGGACCTGATTATGTTTGATTATGAAATGCTAAGATTTATCTGGTGGGCTCTGGTTGGCGTATTGCTAGTTGGGTTTGCTGTGACAGATGGTTTTGATATGGGTGTGGGTGCGTTATTACCAATTATTGGTAAAGATGACACTGAGCGCCGTATCATGATTAACTCGATTGCGCCGCATTGGGATGGTAACCAAGTTTGGTTAATTACTGCAGGTGGCGCGTTATTTGCCGCTTGGCCAATGGTTTATGGTGTGTCTTTCTCAGGCTTTTATGTGGCAATGATGTTGGTGTTGTTTGCCTTATTCTTGCGCCCTGTAGGCTTTGATTACCGCTCAAAAATTGAAGATCCAAGATGGCGCAAGTCATGGGATTGGGCCTTGTTTGTTGGTGGTTTTGTACCGCCGTTAATCATCGGTGTTGCTTTTGGTAACTTGCTTCAAGGTGTACCTTTTGACTTTGATCAATTCTTACGTGCAACTTACCACGGCGGCTTTTTTGGTCTACTAAACCCATTTGGTTTATTAGCAGGCTTAATCAGTGCGCTTATGATGATGATGCAAGGCGCTTCATGGTTACAAATGAAGACCGAAGGTGAGCTACGTGTTCGTGCTGCTAAAGCATCACAAGTTTGTGGCCTACTGGTAACTGTGTTATTTGCAGTTGCGGGTGTTTGGGTGGTTAATGGTATTGATGGTTATGTGATTACTTCGGTAATTGATACTGCTGGTCCTTCTAACCCAACCACTAAAACCGTTGCTATAGAAGCAGGCGCATGGTTAGTTAACTATGATAAGTATCCTCTGACTATGCTGTTCCCAGCATTAGGTTTGTTGATGCCAATCTTGGTTATCCTAGCAAGTCGCTTTAACCGTAGTGGTTTCGCATTCTTTTTCAGCTCATTAGCTATTGCAGGTATTATCGTGACATGTGGCGCAGCAATGTTCCCATTCATCATGCCTTCATCGCTTGATCCAAATGTGAGCTTAACCATGTGGGATTCTACTGCAAGTGAAATAACCCTTAATGTGATGACTTGGGCGGCGATTATCTTCGTACCGACAGTATTAAGTTACACCATTTGGACTTACTACAAGATGTTTGGCCGCTTAAACCGCGACTTCATCGAAAATAACAAAACATCACTTTATTAATAAAGGAGCCATTATGTGGTATTTCGCTTGGATTTTAGGTGTATTACTGGCCTGTGCTTTTGGCATCATTAATGCGCTTTGGCTTGAAAACACTGAAAACTTAGACCGTATTAACGAGTCTGAAGCTAAAAATAAGTAAGTGTTTTAAGTTGTAAAATATCAAACCCTGCCTAGTGCAGGGTTTTTTATTGGTTTTTTAGGGCAGCTTAATCAATCACGCTGCTGATTTAGCAAAGGAGCAATTAACGATTTTCTCAAAAGCCTCATAAGCCATTAGGTGACTGAGGGATTTTTTTATTACAATAGTGATTTACCTGTCTGAGAGTTGCTATGTCTAATAATGCCGGTGCCGAGATTGTGCTAATCCATTTATTTGTGCATTTAGTCAATGCGGGCAGTTTTACTCAAGTGGCCAATGAGCTGCAAATTCCTGTAGCTACCGTAAGCCGCAAAATAGCTAAGCTTGAAGCCCACCTTAATACGCAGCTGATCATGCGCAGTACGCGGCGCATTCGCTTAACTGAAGAAGGCGGGGCATTGTTTGAGCGCTATCAAGGGGTGATCGCACAACTTGATGTGCTCAACCATCCATCGAAAGCGAAGCCTGAAGGTACCTTGCGCTTAGCCACACCCATTTCTATTACCTCAATGTTGCTGATGGAAGCGATAACCGAGTTTTCGATTGCTTATCCTGATATTCAATTACACATCAGCCAAAATAACCAGACTATTGATTTAATTGATGAAGGTGTTGATGTCGCCATTGTCGGTGGTGCCCAGCCTGATTCATCTTGGGTGTCTAAGTTATTTGGGGTGCTGCATTATGGTTTGTTTGCCGCGCCCAGTTATTTAGACAAAGCGGCAGCAGTGACCCACCCTGAGCAGTTAGTTGAGCATAATTTAGTGAAAATGTGGCCGCTGTTTAATTGGATTTTAATTCATAAGCAGTTGGGGGAGTTTTACTATGAAGGCCCGGCAAAACTGACCTTATCGGATATTCACGGCGCGGTGAAAGCAACAGTAGCAGGAGCGGGGATCATGTATGGTCCCAGTAAATTTGTTGAGCAAGAAGTGGCCTCAGGGGCATTAGTGCCAGTACTACCTCAGTGGCAGGGTGAGACCCGGCGTATTTCGCTGCTATACCATCAGCGCAGTCATCAGCCGCTTAAAGTACAATTGTTTTTAGACTTCATGTTGGCAAAGTCAGCGTCAATATTTGGCTAGCAACTGGGGTTGCTAGCCAACAATAAGGTGTAGTTTGTCGATAGATACTTAAACTAAATACACATCTAAACTACAAGCGCCATGGGCACCGACGACTAAGGCTTGCTCAATATCGGCAGTCTTTGACGGACCAGCAATAAACACCCCAAATGATGGCACGGCACTGTCAATTAGCTTCATTGCCTGATGCATGTCTTGCACTATGTCATCGGCGGCAATGGTGATAATCAGGTTTTCACAGATAAACGGCGTCACTCGATGGCTTTGGGGTAACGATACCCAAATAGCGCCATTTTCAGCGACTGCTATCTCGCCTTTCAGTACGGTAAAGTCAATGTCTTGCATCGCATGGGCTGTGTCAGGCTGCTGACGGTTGCCGCTGACGCCATCAACCATTGATAGCACTTGTTTACCTTGGCTGATCAGCTCATGGGTATAGCTATTTAAGGCAGCAATACCACCATCTTGAATCAGTCTACCGGCAACGGCGCTGAGGTTAGTGTTAAATGCACTGACTAAGTCCATATCTCGTAATGGGATATCGATAACTGGCATAGTGGCTGTTGCCACGGCAGATTTTTGCAATGCTGCCAAAATGGTATTTTTACTGGACATATTATTGGCCTCTATTACGTTTAAACCAAGCTTCAAAGCTCGACTTTGGTGCCTGTGGTAATTCGCGGTATTTACCCCAAGCGCCAGAAAATGGCTTTAATAAGCTATGGGGTAAAATACGTAATGATGTTCTTGCCGCACTCATTGAGCAGTTCATTGCTGTGGTACTGCTCATAAATTTACCGACTAATGGCATGTAATGCTTTTTGCCATAAGGTAAGCGGTTTTGCTCGGCTTTAATGCGGCGGTGACGGGCAATAATTTTATCCAGCGGCACTTGTGTTGGGCAGACAAAGCTACAACTGCCACAAAGAGTACATCCCCAAGGCATAGAGTCCGTTTTGTCGTGCTGCGCGCCTACTGCAATCCCAATTGGGCCTGGGATGGTGTAGTTATAGCTATAACCACCAGAGCGGCGATACACAGGGCAGGTATTTAAACAGCCACCACAACGAATACACTTCAGTGACTCAGCTAAAATCTTGTCTTGCATCATTGCGCTGCGGCCATTATCAACAATAATAATGTGCATCTCACCATCTGGCTTTGGCGCGTTGTAGAAAGACGAATAAGAGGTAATAGGTTGGCCAATGGCATTTCTGGCTAAGGTTCTTAATAGTACCCCAGCACTGTCTAAATTGGGCACGACTTTATCAATGCCCATAGAATGCAATTGCAGCGCAGGTAAGTTTGCCCCCATATCAGCATTGCCTTCATTGGTGCACACCATGACGCCACCTTGATCGGCAATAGCCATGTTGACCCCTGTCATTGCCGCATCAGCAGATAAAAATTTCGCTCTTAAATGGGCGCGAGCTGCGCGGGTCAGGTAAGTGGGATCAGACTCGCCAGCAGTGGTGCCAAGCTTGTGGTGAAATAGTTCACCCACTTCTTCTTTTTTCATGTGAATAGCAGGCACCACAATATGTGATGGCGGCATACCGGCAAGCTGAATAATGCGCTCACCTAAATCGGTATCAATAACTTCAATGCCGCGCTCTTCAAGGTACGGGTTTAAATGACACTCTTCAGTGAGCATTGACTTTGATTTGACCAGCTTTTTGACATTGTGCTTTGCCAAAATACGATGGGCAATTTCATTATGCTCAGCGGCATCTTTAGCCCAATGAACCTGCACGCCATTTTCAAGGCATTTAGCTTCAAATTGCTCAAGATATTGGCCAAGGTTACTTAAGGTATGCAGTTTAATTTCAGAGCCTAATTGGCGTAATTGTTCCCACTCAGGAATTTGCTTTGCAGCGCGATCGCGCTTTTCTCTGAGTAACCATAAGGCTTTTGAATGCCAATCGACGCGAGACTCATCGCGGCAAAAAATGTCGGCCTTTCTAGCGTGAGTCGCTTCAGATGAATGATTGTTTGACATAGCAAAGCCTCCTATAGAACTGAGTTAATGATTTGCGCGATATGGCGAGTTTGGATCGGTAATTGTTGGCGGCGGATCATGCCATCAAGGTGCATTAAACATGATGGGTCAAACCCCACAACAAATTCAGCTTGTGTGGCTGCGTGGGCTTGGGCTTTATCTTTGCCCATTTTTGCCGATACTGCGCCTTCGTCTACGGCAAAGGTGCCACCAAAGCCGCAGCATTCATCACGGCGATCAGGATAGACAATGGTTAAGCCGTCAATATTTTGCAGCACAGCTTCAACTTTATTAAATTGTCGGCCCATGCTTTCGCTTGGAGTAGCAAGACTCAGCATTCTGATCCCATGACAGCTCATTTGTAGGCTAACCTTGGTATTCAGAGGTTTCGAAAATTGCTTAATTGGGGCAATGTCATGTAAAAATTCGGTCAGTTCATACAGCTTGCTGATAACCTTTTGGGCTTCTGGGCTATTGTCAAACTCATGGAAATTTTCTTTGGCAGCCACTAAGCAAGATGCAGCAGGGCAAACAATGGCATCACACTCAACATTTTTAAAAGCGTTAAGTAGCTTCATGGTGGTGTTTCTTGCTTCGTTAAAGCAGCCTGAGTTGGTCATCGGTTGGCCGCAGCAAGTTTGACCTGAAGGCAATATCACTTCATGGCCAAGCTTTTCTAATAATTCAAGCGTAGCAACGGCGACTTCTGGCAGCATTTGATTGACGAGACAAGGTATAAACAGTGCAATTTTCATAGCATATTCTCTGTTAAGAATAAGAGTAACTGATAGGTCACAGCGCTAATTAAGGTCATAAAAATAGCGCTGTGACATTTAGGAGGATTAATGTACTGTTTTAAATTTGCAAAAAGTAGAGGTAAAAAAGCAAATGTGCGGGGTTACTTTCTCATAAATGCAATAAGCATTTGATGAGGGTTAGGGCATTGCTAATTAAGTAATTGGTTTTATAGTCGCTTTGCCAAATACCTGATGATTTTACTCTATGATCATTTCTGTTTGGTTTTAACAAGATGACTGTTGTTTAAGTGTCAAAAGTCACTTGCCTTGGTTCATGTGTGCGATTTTGTGTTTATCGCTTATGCTCTTAAGGTATCAACTTGCGATCTGCATTAGCTGTAATAACGGCAGCATAAACATCGGCACAATCAAGGTTAATGGAAAAATAACGGCCAATACGTGAAGGTATTGATTCACCGTTTGTTTGCTAAAAATGTTCATTGCAGGACTCCTTAAAATAGATGACAGGAGTTTAGCGAAAATCTTATTACTGATTAAGCCACCTAGCTTACTAACAGTTATGCAGAAATTGCACAGCTGAGCTAATTTACCAAGCTATAAACACGAAAACGGCGCTTAATAGCGCCGTTTTGTTATAGGTATAACCGCCTTTTTTATACGACGCTATTACCGCCTTTATATTAGACGCTTATCGGTGCAAGGCTTGGCTGTTGTTGTGCCCTTGTCTTCATTAATAATAGGTACATAGTTGGCACCCAAATTAACGATAACAAGGTGGTGAGTAAGGTGCCGCCTGCAATCGCTATCGCAAAGGGAGGCCAGAAACCGCCGCCTGCGATAATCAGTGGTAAGAAGCCGCCAATGGTGGTGATCGTGGTTGATCCAATATGTCTGCCGCAGCCGCTAACAATGTTTATGATAGTTTCAAGGTTGCCAAGTCTTGCCTCTGGCATGTCTTCAAGTTCTGCCAAAATAACAATAGCGGCATTAATGGCCAGCCCCATTAGGCCTAATAAGCCGATAATCACGGTAAATCCAAAAGGAAATCCAAACACATACACTGCCAGCAGCCCAAGACCAGCTGATTGAAAGGCGCTTAATAAGATAATCGCAGTTAATCTAAATGAGTTAAATGACAGCACCACAGTGGCCAGTAATAAGGTCACCACCACTACGATGTTTGACAGTAAATTGCCTACCGCTTCATTACGTTTGGCGCTTTCGCCGCCGATCTCGATATGGTAACCCGCTGGCAGATCAATTTGGGCGAGTTTATCTTTAACATCATTGAGTACTTTTCCGGGCAGCACGCCACTGACAATGTAGGTTTCAATGGTGTTAACCCGCTCGCCATTGCGCCTTGGGATCCCGCCGCGACTGACATTGATTTCATTGTGGGAAATGGCTGACAGCGGAATAATATTGCCATTATTTGAGACTAAATTAAGCTCAGATAAACGAGTGGCTTGCTCTCTTGAACTATCCGCTAACCTTACTCTTACTGGCAGCGATTCGGTTTGCTCTAAAATACTGCCGCCGATGATACCTGTGGTGGACATTTCAATTTGTTTGGCGATATCAGTTAAGCTTAAGCCACTCATTAAGCTGGCATCTTCATTGATTTGCATCCACACCTTTGGCGAACCTGCACTTAAGGTGGCGCGGGTATGGATCACATCTTTGGTTTGCATAAACAAGCCGCGGGCCTGTTCTCCTAGCTGAGTTAATACATCTAATGATGGCCCGTAAATGCGTAATTCAACTGGGGCGTTAAAGGGTGGGCCCTGTTCTAGTTTTCTCACTAAAATCTGCGCTTGGGGAAAAGCATCATCAAACTCAGCTTGTAGCGATAAAATCAGTCGATTCGCCGCATCAAAGTCGGTCACTTTGACCATGGCTTGGGCGTAGTTAGCCGCCCCTTGTTGGCGCTGAGTCAGGTTATAATAAAACGATGGCGTATTGCCGCCAATCACCCAAGTGCTCATTTCAACATCTTCAAGCGCCCGTAAACGCTGGTCAATTTGTTCTACCTGTTGACGGGTATTGGCTAAACTCACGTATGGCGCAAGATATACTTCAATTTGAAACATATCCCGATCTGATGGCGGAAAAAACTGCTCGGTCATTTTAGTTGAAGCAACAAAACCGACAACCGGCAAAATACCAATCAGCACAGCGGTGATCAGCGGTCTTTTTAAGCCAATGCGTAAACTGGTTTGAAAGGCATGACTAAGACGAGGGAAGGCCATACCTTTTTGATACCACGCCATAGAGGCATCATCTTGGCTAAAGCGCCCCGCTAAACCAGCAATAATGGTGTGTGAAATTAAGTATGAGCCAAGTAGGGCAAACATCACTGAAATGGCGATACCACCAACAAACTCACCTGCAGCGCCGGGCATTAATACTATCGGAGCAAAGGCCAGCATGGTGGTAATGGTAGAGCCCGCTAGCGGCAGCCATAAGTGGTGCAAGGTTTTACTCACGGCTTCAAGTTTACTTAAGCCTTGTTTGCGGCGCTGGGCAATAGCATCAACAATCACAATGGCGTTATCCACCATGATCCCTAGTGCCACCACTAAACCAGTGACTGACATTTGATGAATGGGCAGTCCGGTGTACTTCATACAGGCGAGGGTAAATAAGGCAGTAAGGGGCAATGACAATGCCACAATCAGCGCATTTCTGAGCCCAAGAGTGAGCATCAGCACCAGTAATATGATCACAAAACCTTGAACCAAATTAATGACTAAATCGCCTAAGCGCACACTGGTATAGCCTTGCTGATCAAACAGCCATTGCACTTGAATGTTAGCCGGTAAATTAGCGCTAAAGTCATCGACAACTTGGCTTACTTGCGCTTGCCATTGGTCAACCCGGTTATCGTCAAGCATTCGGGCCGACACTAATACCCCTTCAGCGCCATTAATCAGCGCGATGCTGGTGGCGGGGGTTTTAGGCTGACGGCTAATATTGGCGACATCACCTAGGCGAATGATCTGACCGTTAGTATCAATTTTTAACGGTACCTGACCCACGCGAGTGATTGAATCAAGCTCGCCAGAAACTTCAATGAGGGCTTTAAAGGTGGCGTTATTGATTTCACCCGCTGATATCTTGCTGTCGGCATTAGACAAAATAGCGGCAATAGCAGCAGGGGTTAATTTAAGTTGACTGATTTTATTGCCATCAAGCTCAACCAGAATTTCTTCATCTGGGGTGCCAGACAATTTAACGAAGTCGGTACCATTAAGTACCCGTAACTTGCTTTGTAGCTCCTTAGCATAACGCTTGAGTACGTCAGTACGGATAGGGCTGTCGTTTTGCCAAACTAAGCCTAAAATCGCGGTGTTGGCGTAACCTGTTTGGTCATCCAAAATGCTGTTTTGCGCCGGTAGCGGCAATGTGGATTTACTGTCGGCGACTAAATCACGGGCTCTAGACCAAACCGGAGCCGTGTCGGTTACCGTGTCTTTAAGCTCTAACTGGATAACGGAAATACCTGGGCGCGAGGTAGATTGCACTAGCTTTAATTCTTCTAAGCGGCGCAGTTGGTTTTCTAACACTTCAGTGACCAAAGCTTCCACTCGCTCTGCCGATGCGCCAGGGTAGTGAGTCACCACCGAAGCAAAGCGGTTGGTAATGTTAGGGTCTTCAGTTCGGGGTAAACTGCTAATGGCGCCGAGTCCTGCCACCAATAGCAGGGCAATCATTAAACTTGCTAGCCTGCCATTTTCAACAAAGGCCTTAATCATAATGACCTCGCCACAGCTTGTGAGCTTGGGCTAACAATTTGGCCGACCACCAATTTATGTAAGCCCTGAGTGACAATGACATCATTTTTATCAATCGCGCCATTAATAAAGGCTTGTTGCTGGTTGGTGTAAATAATATCAACGTCGCGGCGCTCTATTTGGGCTTGTCCGTCAGCGGTTTTGGTGACCACTAACACGTTCCATAAGCCTCGCATACCATCAGTGAGTGCTGAAATTGGCACCCAGTAACCGGCGCTATTGACCTGTTGTTGGTATTCAAGATAAGCGATTTCACCATTGATCATTTGGCTGTTATTAGGTAAGTCTACCCGCAGCTGCACAGTGCGAGTGACCGCATCGATTTCTGCGCTGATCCCGGCAATGGTGCCTGTGTAGGTTTGATTGCCGACAGTAATGTTGACGCTTTGATTGGTTTGCATCGTCATGGCGACCGTGTTTGGCACCCCAATGTAAGCCTGCTGCTGGTTGTTACCAATCAAGGTAAACACTGGGCTGCCTAAGGCGATAACTTCGCCCATATTGTGGTGACGCTTACTGATGTTGCCATCAAATGGTGCCACTAATGTGGATTTTTCTAGCTTTAATTCGGTAGCATACAGTGAGGCTTTTAAGCGCTTTTGATTGGCTTGCAGGCTGGCGACTTGCTGCTGGCTTTCATCAAACTGCTGCTGAGAAACATACTGCTTTTTCTTCAGTTCAACGGAGCGATTAAGGTTACTTTGAGCTAAATCTAAATCGGCTTGGGTTTGCAGTAGTGACGCCGCTAATTGTTGCTGCTCAGCTTGGAGTAATTGGGTATTAAGCTTGGCCAGTTTTTGCCCTTTAATGACGCTATCGCCGCTATCTACAACAATGTCGCTTAATTTACCCGCCAGCTCAAAGCCGATGGCGGTGGTATCGCTTGAGCGCACAATACCAGTGTACCGCTGCTGCTGAAGGTAACTGCTACTGGCATTAAGTGGCTGGGTCATCACACTAGGAATCGTCACCGTTGCCGTATTGGATATCGCGGCCTCATTACAGGCCGTTAACAATATCAAACTGATGATAATGCCGAGCTTATTGACGCGACGCTGTACGGTGACTTTATTCATGGTGAACATTCCTATTGCTACTGCAATTTCCTTAATTTCAATTAAACCAAGGCGTAATAGCATTGACCGATTGAATGCATCATGTGATGCTGGGCTAATAAAGAACTAGACTGTCTAGTCTATTTTGGTTTTAGTTTATTTCCATAAAACTAGACTGTCCAGTCTAATTTGTGATTAAATGTTATTTATTGTTATGGTGTGGTTGCATTTGTAGCAAAAGCAAACATAAATACAAGAAGATGTGATTATGATAAATGAAGCAAACTCAGCAGCTTGCAATCATGGTGTTGTGAAAACACGTAGCGAACAAAAACGAATGCGGATTTTAGATGCCGCCATTGAGCTTTTTTGCGTGCAAGGCTTTCCGCATACCAGTATGGATTTGGTCGCGAAAAAAGCTGAAGTCTCTAAGCAAACAGTTTATTCGCACTTTGGTTCTAAAGATGAGTTATTTGTCGCGGCGATAGAGTCTAAGTGTGTAGTGCATCAGTTAACCGGCAACTTATTAGGTGACTCACTCAATGCTGAGCAAACAATTGTCACCTTTGCGAAACAGTTTAGTGATTTGGTTGTGAGTGAAGAGGTCCTTGCGGTGTTCAAAACTTGCCTTGCCCATGCAGATACCCATCCTGAGTTATCAAAGCTGTATTTTGATGCCGGCCCTAAGCATATTTTAGCCTTGCTGGCGGATTACTTTACTGCGGTAAATCAGCACGGTGAGTTTTATTTCCCCCAGCCCCATGACAGCGCCGTTCGCTTAAGTTTAATGCTTTTTGGTGAGCTTAAATTGCGTTTAGAGCTGCGCCTAGATGTCACAGACTTAATGCCTAAACGGGCGCAATATATTGAAGATACCACGCAGATGTTTTTAAAAGCCCACCGAGTGTAGCTGCAATAAGCTGGCTTATCGCAAATCAGCTTAGATGGCATGGTTATCAGCGCTAAAAAGTGTCATAAAATATTGAAATAGTGATCCAATTTAAAAGCGCTGCAGTATAGACGTTATGATTTATACCTGATAATTTCTGACCGATATAATAATGAGAAAGGAAGCTGTTAATGAAAACGATTTCAAGTTTGTCCCTCGTACCTGAGCAAACTGCCTTTGAAGTTAAAAAGCGATATTCAAAAAGGCTTTCTATTTCCTATGTTGCCAAGCTAGCCGCTGTGTCTAGCTTAGCCTTTAGCGCAACCGCGTCTGCCTACGATTACTCACCGTTTAAGTTTCATGTATCGCGCACTTCAACTGAAGCGGCCCAAGTTGGCAATTCTAATACTGAACTGCAACGTGATGTATGGCGCTTGAAGCTGTCGGCATCGATGCCGATTGGCAAACAGTGGTCTATCGGCGCCAATGTAGGTTATGACAACCTCGATTATGGTTTTAAAAATGTTGGCGCAGGCATACTGCAAGGTAACGTGACCCCTTGGAGTTCAATCAATAAATACAGTGCCGGTTTATCATTAAGTTATCGCCCTAATGCCCAGTGGATGTTTTTATTCGCGCCCAAATTACAATATTCCTATGCTAATACGGCATCGTCTTCAGATGCGCAAAGTTATGGGGTTGTGGCTTCAGGTATGTACCGCTTTAACTCAGGTAACATGCTTGGGGTTGGGGTGGCGTACTTAAATGATATTTCTGAAGTAAAAACCATTCCTTACCTCGCGGTAAAATGGAACATAACCGAGAAACTGTCGTTAAGTAACCCATTCCAAGCAGGCTTTAGTGGCCCAGCGGGTTTGGAGCTATCTTATAAACTTGATGACAAATGGAATTTTGGTTTAGGGGCTTCAAGACGTACCGAGCGCTTTTTAGTGACTGATGCTGAGCAAACCATTGAAGTCGAAGAGTGGGTTAGTTTTATTCGTGCGGGCTGGAATATCAGCAAGAAGGTATCGATTAATGCCTATGGTGGCTACTTCTTTGCTGGTGAAATGGAACTAAGTCAGCCTAAGGTGTCTGATGATATTGAAAATCAAGCGGCGGCAGGTTTAGCCATTGATATTAAGTTTTAATCCGTACCTAATCGCAGCCTAAGATAGAACAGTCTAGAATATAACAGTCTAGGATATAGCAATTTTATTAAATAACAGCCTATTAAATAACAGCTTAAAAATTTTTTATTTAACTCAAGCTACAAAAAAGCGACCGTCAGGTCGCTTTTTTTGTCTGTGGCTTAAGCGCTATGAACAGCGCTTATTTTGCCAGCATGTTTTTGCGTAAGCTTTTTTGAGCAGGTTCATCGCCTAACCAAATCTTGATTAACGCTTGTCTAAACACTTCACCTTCGATAGTGGCTTGTTCTTGACCATTTTTAAAACTGGTTACCCCAGCGTCTTTATGGGTAACAAAGGTAAATTGATCGCCTTTGCTGACTTCTTCGGTAAATAACCCCATAAATTCATCAATACTGGCCTGAATCGATGCGCTATCGCCATCGGTGGCAGCATCAAAACCTTCGACAATAGCATCGGTCATTTTATCTGAGGTTATCATCCCAGAAGTGATGTTTAGCCTAATCACTGACATCGGCTGGGCGATAACGGCGGCTACATCCGTGGCAGGAGTAGCTAAGTATAAGCTGCCGACATATAAGTCCATAAAGAACTTACTGCGCACGCCTGCGCCATTAAGCTCAAGCTGTTGTTGGGCAATGGTCATATTATCCGCCAGCTCAACACCTGAAACAGTTTTAGCTTCAGCTACTTGTGGTAAAACTAATGCCGCGGTTAGGGCAATTATTGAAAGTCGTTTCATTGGCAACTCATATTATATAGTGTGATTTATACAGGCTGAATAGTGATTCAGCACAACAAGATTACGAACGCATTCCTAGCTTATATTGACCATTTTGCTCGAACATAATGGCTTGTTTCTTTTTCGGTGCGATAAGTATTGGACCATCATCGAAAAACAAAAAGGCTTTCCAATTTTGCGCAAATACCGCCCAAGTTGTTTCGATGATTTGGTATTTTTCATAACAGAAAAAGACTTGGGTATCGTCATTCCAATCAATAAACTCAGCAATCGGCTCTGGCAGGATATTATCTTCAGAGTCCCACGCCGCTTGCCAATGCTCAGTTTGCTTCCAAGCATCTTGCTTAGCTGCCCAGTCACCTTTAGAAAATAATTCAGCACGATTACACTTATTACTTATCCATTGATTCCAAACCATCATGGCACTTTTGTCAGTTAATGGTTTGATTAATGCTTTGTCTTCATCAGCAACAGGCAAATCTTTATGGTTAAAAATCCACTTGCGCTTATACACATCTAGCGGGATGTAAGTGTGTGCCAAAAATAGCTCCTCGGGTTTAAAGGGTAATATAAGTGGCCAATTATAACTTTTCGCTATAAATAGTGCTAGCTATTGCCTAGCTTTGGGATAAGAACACAGAGAAGGGCTTTATTGAGGCTGGCTTGTTTTGGGATCAGCCTGTATTGCATAGCTTGATATTGAAGCTTGCAGATTGAATCTGGCTGATTACACAAGCCCGCCAAGCGGGTTATCATGACTTCAGTGCGCCCAATACAGCGCACTGAGATCAGTTTTTCCTATAGCGGCTTATAATTTAAAACGGCGAATAAGAGAGTGAAATACCTTGATGGTTTTTTCTAACTCCTCACTGGCATTGAGTGACTTATTGGCCGCAGAACCCGTATCTGTTGCTCCATCAGCAATTTCAATAATTTGCTGGTTGATGTGCTCAGCAACAGCGCTTTGCTCTTCAACTGCTGAGGACATTTGAAAGGTCATATCGGTAATATTAGTCACCGCACCTTTTATTTTTTCTAGTGATGAGCGAGTTTTCTCAACCACTTCAAGGCCATTTTTAGTGGCAATTTCACCTTGCTGTGACATATCAACAGCGGCATTAGTACGAGCCGAAAGCTGCTTAATAACACTGTGGATTTGGTCAGTGGATTCACGGGTTTTTAAGGCAAGGGCACGCACTTCATCGGCGACAACACTAAAGCCACGGCCTTGCTCTCCAGCCCGAGCCGCTTCAATGGCAGCATTGAGAGCCAGTAAGTTGGTTTGTTCAGCAATAGATGAAATTAAATTGGCTGCTTGACCGATCTCTTCAGTTGAGCTAGCTAACTCCTTAATTGTAATAGCAATACTGTCAACAGCATGACTTAGCTGGTGGATTGAGCTTAGGGACTCATCAGCCAGCGCAGCGCCAGAATCAACAAAGCTAATGGCATTTTCTGCACTGTGAGAGTTTTCTTCAATTTTTTGGGCGACTTCTTGAATAGCTTGGGACATTTGGGTGATCGCTGAGGCAATTTGCTGAGTTGCTAAGCCTTGATGCTCTACCGCCGCTTGGGTCACTGACACTTGAGTTTTACTAATATTAGAAATTTTATCTAAGCCACTAACTGACTCATCGATACGAGTTAATGCTGTGCGGCAGCGGGCAATTTCGCTAATGAAAGCCATTTTTGCTTGGGCGCTGGTGCCTGCATCATCAAAGTAGGTTTGGGCAACGGTTTCATTGGCAAATGATTTAGGGCTAATTAATAGCAGTTTATTCCATTGACTAGCTTGTTGCTGCAAACTCCAGCCAAGGCTTATTAGTCCAGCGATTAAGCTGGCAGTGGCCGCGACGCTGTTACCTTGCCAAGCAAGCATTAAGGTGAGTATTAGTGAGGGTAGAATAATCGGTAATGCTTTAGTGAAGCCCAATTTTAGGCGACTGCGCAGCGATGATGCTGACTTACCAGCATTGATGCGGGCATAAGCACTGCTCGCACGCAGCTTTTCATCGGGCTCAGCTTGCACACGTACAGACTCATAACCCACCAGTTTATTACCATCATAAACCGGAGTGACAAAAGCACTCACCCAGTAATAGTCACCATTTTTGCGGCGATTTTTCACCAGCCCCATCCATACCTTGCCAGACTTTAATGTCTGCCACATGGTTTCAAATACTGCTTTGGGCATATCAGGGTGGCGAACAAGGTTATGCGGTTGGCCAATTAACTCATCTCGGCTATAACCACTGGTGTCGATGAATGCTTGGTTACAGTGGGTAATAACCCCTTGTGGATCGGTGCTGGAGATGAGTGGCTTATCAGGGGAGAACAGATATTCTTTATTACTTGTTATTCGAGTTGTCATATTTCTTCTTATTTTTTTGTGACCAAGGTCAAGTAAACTTGGATGGTGTGATTCTGACCTTGCTTGAGGGTAAATGCAATTCAATTAACAAAGTAATAACAGTGTAAATTCCGTAAGTTACGACGTTAAAGCTCGTGAAGGGGTTTGAGGTGCATCAAAAGTCGTCATTAAAACAATTGTTTAAATAATTTGATGGCATTTGTTGGCCGATTCAAATTGTTACATCTGCAGTGGGACTATTTGGATTTTTTTGTATTAGTTGCTGATTTAAATACCTTACCTATCCCCAGAAATCATATTGTGAATACAAAAAAGCCCTGATGTCGCGAGCGACATCAGGGCTTTGTTACTGTGCTATCAATAATACAGCGGGCAGGTATTACAAGCCGTTGATGTACTGATCAACCGTTGACTCTGGCACCATGGTGGCAAGTGCTGATTTAACGGCTTGATTGCCTTGTAGCAATTGCTCAAACTGTTTTATCAATGCCAGCTTGTCTGGTGAGACTCTATCACCAGCACCAATGTTGGTTAAATCAATCATGAAGCCGTCAAATAAATCAGCTAAATCATCGATGATATCCATATTTAAGAACTGGTCTTGGTTATAAATACTTGGGTAACCTGCTTTTTGCTTATCAATAGCAAAAGAGTCACCTTTTAGGTTTTTAATGCTGGTGGACTTATCACAAGACAGCATACAACCATTATCAATCCGTGGTTTTTCACAGCCAACACTTTGCTGGAAAAAGCATTGTCTGCTGGCCATTAATAAAATTGGATGATAAATGCTGTAAAGCATTTTAAAGTTTTTAGGTCGGGCTAATTGCTTCATTTGCTGGCGGTTAATTTCATTTGAAATAAACGCACCGCTACAATCAAAGCCTTCTTTTAAGGCTAATAGGGCATAGGAGTTGGTGGTGTTTAAAAATGGTCCAGCAATCCATTTAACCCCCAGCTTTTGGGCGTGATAAGCAATACCGGTATTGTTGGTTACGATAAGCTCAGGTTTTACTTGCTGTAAAATATTAAGCGCGGCATCGTAATCTTTACCAATTAATACTGGCGGGAA
The DNA here is from genome assembly GCF_001957135.1 of Shewanella sp. UCD-KL21. Taxonomy (GTDB): domain Bacteria; phylum Pseudomonadota; class Gammaproteobacteria; order Enterobacterales; family Shewanellaceae; genus Shewanella. The sequence continues at coordinate 31,386 of NZ_MPHK01000009.1, forward strand.
CCAAGGTATTAAGCGTGGATTTTGTTTGAAGAAATCCACATATTTAGTGCAGCCACGTTTATAAGCATCAGGCAGCTTAAAATAAATATCAGCATCGGTTGCTTGAGCTAACGCCACATCCGCTTCATCACAAATTAAAATTGATAACTGCGGCTGGGTTGTTTTTTCGCCGGCTTGAGCTGCCACTTTAGGGTGGCGTTCAAGTTTTGGTAACTCAACCGTTGGGATCACCTCAATGCCATCGTTTAAATAAGCTAACAGCTGATTTTTAAGGGTGGTGATCTCGCGATATGGAATACTTAAGCCATCTGCTAAGCCACTGCAATCTAAGCTGATTAAATCGTAATTGGCGTTATTGATGTTTTTAAAACGCTTTTCAATGGCTTCTTGGTCAACACTGAGTTTTTCGCTTGGCAGCATATTACTGCTTGAATGTAGCACTAAGGTTTGCAGCTCTGCTGAGGCCAGTTTACTGCTCATGTGTTCAGTAGTAACCGTCAGGCTTAAGGGCTGACCTTGTTCACTGGCAAAGGCCAGTGACAGCTTGATTTTATCAATGCTTAAATGGGCAATTTTATCATCCACCGAGGCATTAATTTCTTGCTTATCGATTTGTAATTGCTGCTGAGCATCGTGGATTTGCACCACTGAAATTGACTCGCCTTTTTCAGCTTTTAATTGATCAACTAAGTGATTTTTAGAGTTATCACGGGGGTTATCAATAAACATCGACTGGTTTAAATCACCACGCAAAAAGGCGTTGGTAAAGTCGCGGTTAAATACTTTATATAAGCGCTCGCCATCTTGGGTTAATTCACCGGTTTCAACATAGCCATCAATTTGTTTACGGAAACTATCAATCACCGTATGCACGTAACTGGCGCCTTTAATACGGCCTTCAACTTTAAATGAGTACACCCCAGCTTCAATTAACGCTGGTAGGTCAAAAAAGGCGGAGTTGTCTTTAATGTTTAGCGGAAAATTATTACCTGACTCAGTGGTTTCATACTCTTCACGACAAGCTTGGCTACAGCGACCACGGTTACCTGAGTTACCCGCGCTGGCTGAGGTTGAGTAACATAAACCTGAAAACGCTACACACAACGAGCCATGGACAAACACTTCAAGCAACATGTCATGATCGCGGCCTACTTCAGCAAGCGTGGTGATTTCACGTAGGTTTAGTTCACGGGATAAATTTACCCGCTCTGCGCCTAAATGCTTTAAAAACGGGATTTGGCCTGCATTGTGGGTGGTTAACTGGGTTGAAGCGTGAATAGCTAAAGTCGGAAAATGTTTTCTCAGTACATACAGCAAGCCTAAATCTTGCACAATAACGCCGTCTAAGGTGGTATTCACCAACTTATTAAGTAACTTCATTAAGGTTTTAAATTCTTGCTCAAGAATAACGATATTCAAGGTTAAGAAGATTTGGCAGTCGTACTGATGGGCAAGTCGTATGATCCCAACCAATTGGTCAAAAGAAATATTAGCAGCGCGATTACGAGCGTTAAAGGTATCTAAGCCGCAATAAACAGCATCTGCACCAGCAATAATTGCGGCTTTAATCGCCTCGACATCACCGCCAGGGGCTAATAATTCAATCTTAGGTTTCATGTTTTAGACTTGCTCCGTTAATTTTAATGCAGGGATGTTACCCGTATATTTTACTAATGAATATGGTTAAAGTAGATAATTAATTAGCCTGTGTGCATATATGTAGTCGGAATTAACATATAACCATGAATAAAATCATAGATTTACCTGTACTGTATTCTTTAAGAAATTGCCCTTTTGCCATGCGAGCAAGAATTGCTATTTATAAGTCAAAACAGCCTATTTGGCTTAGAGATATTGTATTAAGTGACAAACCCGCTGAAATGTTAGCTGACTCGCCTAAGGGCACAGTGCCGGTGATCGTGACCCCAAAAGGGCAGGTGATAGAAGAAAGTTATGAGGTGATGTTGTGGGCATTAAGCCAAGGCGATCCTGATGACTTATTACTGGCAACAGATGCAAGCAAGTTCGATTCTATGCTTACGCTTATTTATCGTTTTGATAGTGAGTTTAAGTCCTGCCTTGAAAACTACAAATGCGCTAAACGTTATAGCGAATCAAATATTGTTGAATGTCGTCTGGCCTGTGAAGTCTACGTACAACAACTTGAGCAGTTGTTATCTGAGCATGAATTTTTGTTTGCAGATCGTGAGAGTTTAGCTGATATCGCATTGTTACCTTTTATCAGGCAATTTGCCCGAGTAGAGCGGCAATGGTATTTGCAGTCGCCATATCCACATGTAAGAGCATGGCTTAATGCTTATCTGCAAAGCAAAATGTTCAGTAAAGTGATGACTAAATATCCTCTATGGCTTGAAAGCCGACAAGATGTAATATTTCCTGATTAACACTGTTAGCTGCTATTGAGCGCATAGTTAAAAACAAAAAGCCCGCAAATGCGGGCTTTATGAGTTAAGACACTTTTTTAAAGAGGCTACTAGCATTAATAAATTAGCGCTTAAGCCATCAGTATTAAATGATTAAAGCGCTACGTTAATCCACACTAAACGGTGATCAGAAGAAACAGACTTTCCACCGCCGCCATATTCACCAACGCGCTCATCATTCATCATCAAACGACCTTCTTCAAAAGTCGCTGGCCAGAACACGCCAGAGTCAGTGACATTTAAATCACTTGATGGAATAACATGGTCTAAACGTAATCCTGAAGTACTGGTAACCGCATCTGGGTATTTAGTGTCCCAGTTTTCAGATCTACATTCACCGCTGGATAGACACTCAGGGGCGCCTAAACTCGTAGGGGCGTATATGCCATGGGTTGCTAACTGGTTAACCTGGTCGCTATACATTAAGTCTTTAATGGTATCTAAATAACCGTCACCACTTTCAGGGTCGGCATTTAAATCACCTAAGATAACGAATGAGGCGTCATCTTTAAGACCACCTTTTTCACCTTCATCATCATAAATGTATGAACCGTCACCAGAGGTGTAATCGTCCCAAAACTTAATCTCAGCGCGGTTAAGTGATTTATTATTATCCGTCAGCGTGTCAAAAATTGGCGGAGTTGGATGCGACAATAATAAGTGAATCACTTTATCGCCATCAGCGGTTGGGATGATGATAGGCGCATCAACGTGGTTTTTAGATGACATTGGCTTGTCAGCCCAAGCTTCAGCACTGTACCACTCATCGCCACAAGCCATTCCTTCAGGAATAGGGTTGTTTTCGTCATCACAATTAGTGATGGTCGGATTGATTTCACCTGGCATATCCTTCCATTTAAAATCTTGGAATGTGCGGATATTATCAGTATCAATTGGGAACTGTGAGATCACACTGAAGGCATATTGACCATGGTAGAAACCAAAGCCCCACGCGTCATTAGGTAGCGCTATTTTGCCATCACGGTTTAAATCGTGACCGCTTAATAAACCTGTATTAGTGGCGAAGTTTTCAGTGTAAGCGAACTGGATAGGCTCAAGTGGTTTCACTTTATCAGCCGTTGAACCCAGAGCATTTTGCGGTACAGAAAGGTAGTTTAAGCGGAAACCTTGAATCGCTTGGTTATCTTCTGCAGTACCGTCGTTGTTGAACTCGGCCATAAGTAATACAGCTGGACGCTCGGTTTGAATGATTGCTGCAACGTTACGAATTTGAATGACTTTTTCAGCAACCGCTTTTTCGTCATTAGTTAGCGTACCAGCGAACCATTTGTCCATTAACACTTGCTGCGCAGCTGGTGTTAATGTCATTTCAGAGACAAGCTCGGCATAAGTAAAACGATCGAAAGACAAGTTATAAACACCAATTTTTACATTGGTAGCTTCGGGCGTGGGCTCGCCTGGATAGTAATTATTAGTTTCGTCATTACAACCAGCAAGTAAAGCAACACTCACTGCCATGGCAGCAGCTGTTTTTAACACTTTCATTTTTAACCCCATTATTATAAATATATGCCTCCTTTCTTGGAAGCTAAGGGGATTTTAAACACCTGAAAAGCAGGCTAACAAGTATAATTTGAAGCTGTGACTAGCTTGTTATCTCAGGGCTTTTTGTTTTAAAGGTACGTTTCGAGTTTGGTGTTATTGTGTTTTTATTTGGTTGTATTTATTGAGGTTTATCAGCAGTAACTAAACTGATACTTACTGACATTAGCTTTTAGTATGCTAGCGTATAAGCGAAACAAAGCGCTTTAATGAAAACTACTTTCACTTTTAGATGCTGACTTTAAAACTGAATGAGCTACTAATTAATATTTTTAGCTTATGTGACAATAAATAATGTCAATTTCCGGTCATATCCTTCAGCGCTTATGATTTAACTCATAATTTGAGTGTTAGTTAGCAAGTGCCAAGCGTTACACTATTTAGATAACAGAAAAGAGGTAAACCATGAGTCGCTTGTTCTCTTCTGATAGCAAACAACATCAGAGCCAGCTAAATAGTAAGTTACCAGATGGTAGTAACAAAGTGCCTTTAGGGAAAAAGCTCCTCGGCTGGTTAAAGCAAATACTCATACTGATTGTATTCGTTATGGTCATTACGGGTTTAATGGATTTATGGCGCGGTAAAGATATTCAACACGATAACTTACCTGAGTTGCAGGGAGTAACCCTTAAAGGTGAAAGGGTCGATGTATTAGCAATGAGCCAAGATAAGCCTGTATTAGTGTATTTTTGGGGAAGCTGGTGCCCAATATGCAGCACGGTAAGCCCTGCCGTTGACACCATATCAGGCTATTACCCGGTGATTAGCGTGGCAATGGCATCGGGGACTAATAATGACATACAGGCTTATCTTGAAGATAAAGGCTATAGCTTTGAGGTGATAAACGATCAGCAAAGTGAACTCAGTAATGACTGGTCGGTACAAGTCGCGCCAACCATAATGGTGTTTAATAAAGGTGAACTTACATCCTATACCACGGGAATGACCAGCGTAGTGGGTTTATGGTGGCGCCTGCTGCTGGCTTAACAATTATAAGGTGTCGATAGTAAATAGCGCTCAAACCAAAAGGCTTAAGCGCTATTTTTTTGTGTTTAACCGGATTAGCATAAATCTTTAATTTTGGTCGAACTGCCATTATCCATCACTGAACGAATACCGTTATCTCGTGATGCGACACTGGCGTACATCTGGCTAGTGCCAATTATTTGATGATTAGCCGCTTTAAGGTTGAAATAGGGCTTATCATTTTTAGCGGTTTCTTTGGCAAATTTATCCTCACTTTGAGAATTAACTTGAACCGAGGCTATACCATTATTAGCGCCACTTTTGGCGGCATAAAGCTCACTAGTCAGTATCACCTCGCCATTGCCAGCCTTTAATGCAAACTTGAACTGACCATTATTGCCTTTGCTTAACTCAAACCATCCAGACATAAAACGCTCCTAATTACAGTGCTTATAGTGCATACCCAAAATGGTATGCAGATGTTTTTTATGAAATTAAGTCTAGTAAAAAGAACGCTTAACGGTAGCAACTTTAGTTGGAGATTTAGGTAAGGGGACACAGGTTTTTAAGAGGGAGATATTCGAACTGAACTAATGAGGCGATAGTAGTTTCGCAATGAAATATGGTCTCCCCACAAGGACTCGAACCCTGATCGATCGCTTAGGAGGCGACTGCTCTATCCTGTTGAGCTATAGGGAGACTAAACGCAATTATACAAGTTTTAACCTTGATTAAAAGGCTTTAAATTTAGTTGCTTAAATCTTAATCACGATATCTTGTATTTGAATATTCCCTGTTGCGTCTATGCCTTGTAATACTGCGGTGGCACTTTCTTCTGATACTTGATCTATGGTGACTGTTGCGCGGTTTGGTGTGGCAACGGCGCGCATTAAATTCACTCTGTCAGGGATATTTTGTTGCAATACAATTTGAAAGCTATCACCGGGTCTTACATGGTGCTTACGGCCTAAGTTAATAATTATTCTATCGCCTTGTTTAGCCACAATTTGCCCCAGCAGCGGGCGACAATTTAGCAAGTTATCAATGTCAGCAGTGCTTTGCTGCATAAGCTGGTTAACCGTTTGGCCATAGCTTGAACGCCAAAAGCGCTTAGTGGTCGGTGATACGGTTTCGTCACGTTCAAACTCCCACTGCGCCTGTGCTGAGTAATATTTACTCCAGACTTTTTCACCGCTAATAGCGTGATATAACGTTAACTTAAAGCTGATTTGTCGTTGTGGATAGCCGTGAAATAAACCAAACATTAACCCTGAGGTGGGCTCGGTGGACATATCGAGGATTTCTGGTTGTAAGATATATTGGCTGTCGGTGATTTCGCCTAACCAACTTGGGATGCGATTACCTTTAAAGTTGATTAACTCATTGCTGTGATCTAGCGCTTCATCGGCGTGAATGCGGGCAAAGCTATTATGGGAGTGACTATTTAGTAGCACGCCATATTGTTGTGATAGTGCTTGAGTAAAGTTTAATAACTGGCCATAACGTAGTTGAGCGCGATCTTGAATACTGGCTTGAGGCACCATTATTGCGGCTCTTAACTGCTGCCCTCGGCATTGCTGAGCGGAGTCGTCTTGAAGCTCTAACCTTAGTAATACGGTAATGTCAGTGCTAGTGAGCATTTCTGATACCAGCTCAATATTATTGTCTTGTCCTATATGACTGAACTGAAATGCATCTTGGCTTACCTGCCCCTGACCCATGATGTATTGACTATTAACGTTAACGCCAACCCCAGCTTGCATGCTGGCATAGCTTAGCGCTTGGCTGATCGCCACTTCACGGGCCTTATCTACATTGCCATTAATGATATTCGCATGGCCTGTTACTTCAATAATTTCAGCCTTTAACGGCAGGCTCAAAATACTGACAAACAGAAATATGGCTGCGGAGTAGAGTCGCTGGATTGTGTTACTGCATATTTTCATATTAATCACTTGCTTAAAGATAACGATGAACGACTAATACAGTGCCAAGTTTATGGCGTTAAAGTACTAGGAGCGATTGTTTGAAAATAAATGCAAAGAATGTGCCTGTTATTGGGTTTCAACATATAAGTTGTTAAGCCAATGCTGAAAGGGATTAATTATCTAAAGTTTTTATTCTGATTGCCGATAGTGTTTTTAGAATTCATTTTTAACCTTTGGGCCTCAAACGCCTTAGCCCATAGCAATGCTTGAGTTAAATACAGGAATGCAATATGCGCCGAATTGGTTTACTTCCAATCATGATGTTGATGACAGCTTGTGCTGGCTCACAACCGACAGAGTATGATGATTTATCTTATGTCAACGAAGGCTATGAGATGAATTTTTGGTATGAGTCTGAGCCGAAAACGGATCATGTTATTCGCTACGATATTCAGCAGTCAGGCATAGCGCCCAAAGCTGGGGTGAACCGCTTGGCGGAAAAAATTGTCAATGAATTAGTGCTGCAAAACGACAGCTTACGAGCCGATCAACCACTGCTGATCACCACACCGGTGATGGTTGATGATTACGGACAAACTAATTTGCTGGGGCAGCAATTGCAGCAAGGTATGTTGACTGCATTTCATGCCAATGAATTTAATCTTGTTGATATGAATGTGGCGAGTTCACTTCGCGCCACCGCGGAGGGTGAGTTTATTTTAAGCCGCGACTGGAAGCAGCTTGCTACCGATTTAGCGGTATCCCATGTGGTCGTAGCAACCATGGGCACTACCTCAGAGGGTGTGGTGGTCAATGCCAGAATTGTCAATACAAGTAATAATCGAGTGGTGTCAGCGGTACAAACCTTTGTTAAAACCCACAGCCTGCCGGGCTATTTAACCCCTGCCAATAAGGTAATTTCAAAAGATGGCATCTTGTATCGAAACGAGCATGGCGCTATGGCAAGCGTGACTATTTTAGGAGATAACCAATGAAGGCAATACTGTTTGCAGCCATGACAGCAGCATTTACCTTGTCCGGGTGTGCGGTAAACGACAAGTATGTGCAATGGGAAACCGAGGCGCCTAAACAATTTCCTAAACTTACCGCCATTGGTTATGCGCCGTTAGCAACGCAACCGGCAACAGAGCAATCTCACAAGGTGTTAATGGCGATGCAAGCGTCTAAAATTGCCGCTTATCGTGAGCTGGCTGAGCAAGTGTATGGCCAGCAAATTGATGCCAGTAGTCAGGTCGATGATTGGTTGCTAAATAAGCAAACCGTTACCGCCAGTGTCTCGGGGATGATTAAAGGCGCTAAAGTGGTCAAAAGCTATCCGGCTGGTGATATGTATGTGACTGAGTTAGAACTGGATTTCTCACAGGTATGGAGCCTATATCAGCAGCAAAATAGGCCTAGAACCATTAAGCATGTGACTTACTTTTAGTTAAATCTAGTCATTTAAATCTAGTCATTTAATTTAAGTTAACTGAAGTACAAAAAAAACCGCTCTTTGAGCGGTTTTTTGGTTTTTAAAACTCAATCTAGCAACTCACAGGGCAGTCAATTACCGCCTCGATTATGCTTTAAGATTTTGACCTAAAGAGGAAATTGTTGAGGTTCGGCCTTTGTCATTATAGGTCAGGCTTGATGCATTACGGCTCATTTGTAGCGCTTGAGAGAAGCGATTAAGGCTGGCAATGTTGAGCTCAATAAGGCTGGCATTTTGATTATTAATGGCTTTGCATTCTTCTAAAATGGCTTTTGCGGCATCAACTTTAGTGACCAGTTCCGCCTCAGAGTTCAATAAGGCTTTGTCTGGGTGAGAGGCTAACTTTTCATCATTGAGTTTGAGGGTGTTTAGGCAGTTAACCTTGTCTTGTGCCAGTGACAGTAGTTTATCTGCGTCACGTTCAGTAAGGGCTAATTTTTCTTCAGATACAAGTAATTTCAGCGACGACAAGGTGTCATGCTGAAAAGATAACAGCTGTAGTAATTCAGTCATAAGTTACTCTTTATTAAAACCCACATTACCCGTTAAGTAATGTGTGGCCGATAATATCAAGAGTAACGATGAGGTTACTCTTGGTCGAAATTTAATCCGTCAAGATCAGCTTCAAAGCTAGCAATGTTGGCAGCTAACTTTTCAGGATCGACTTTGTAGCGACCTTCTGAAATCGCTAATTTAATTGCATCAACTTTGCTTTGGTCAACTTCTGGTAAAGATGCCATATTACTCTGCACTCCCTGCAGCTGCTGCGCTTGTGCAGTAATACTGACCGAATCAGTTTTTACTGGGGCAGCCGTGGTCTTAGCCGCTGAGTCAGCTGTTTGCGTTGCTGCTCCTGCGTCGCGATTGGTTCGCATTTGAGCATGAGAAGCTGTTTTTAGATGGTTAATATCAATTGCCATGTGAGGCTCCAGCGTAATGTTAGGGTTTTCCAAACAGGTTATCGGCCTTGTCAGAAAAAACTTTAGAATATTTTACATTCTAACTTCAACTTCGCCAACGCCTGTGACAATGACATCTAATCGCCTGTTAGAATTGCTATTTCTGACTCTAATAGCATCGCCAATATTACCATCTCTTAGTGCTTCTCCGGCAGTTTTTATTTCAAATGAGTTTGTTTTGGCATAAATAGACACCGAATCACCTTTGCAAACAAAGCATAAATTATTGTTTAGCAATGGCGCTTTAGCTGACACACGCCTTTTTGAGCGGGTGCCGAGTAATTGCGAGATCTCAGAAAAAAACTGTCCGCGGATACTGTGTTGGTCCACATAGTTAATTGCCACATTATCTGCTGTGATTAACTCACCTTTTTCAATAATTCCCAATGCTGTCACCACTGGATACATGACTTCAACTTTAACTGAGATAAACATTTGCCATGGGTAGTCATAGTCAGGGCTAATGCAGCTTATTTTGACTGTGTTGGTGCGGCTAATTTCACGGTCGCTGGCCATTTCAACACTAATGGGTGGCAAACATCTTGGCGGTGTTAATCGGCCATCAAGATTTTGCGGGCTAATGTTGATCAGCGCATTGGGCTTTTTAGCAATTTTTTTTGCGACCACCTCTTTAGCTAATTCAGTAATGGTCGATAGAGAGTAAGTTATGGTGGCATCTTCACTGGCGTTAACCGGTAAAGATAAAAAAATAATGATCAATAGTAGAATGTTTTTCTTCATAATATTCTAACTAGCTTGATTGGCCAGGTTACCTCTAAACTTCAATTTTAATTAGCAATGATAAGGCTAAACATTCTCAATGTTATCTTTGTCAGAAGTTTGACTTTTTTCATTGAAATCGCCGCTTAAATGCGATGTAACCACAATTAAGCAAAAACTATGCCTATAGCTAAATTTAAGCGCCAAACCAGCAAATGGGCATATATTACTGTGTTACAATTTGCGAAAATGGTTTTACTGTCGCTTTAAAACACTGGTTAACAGTGAACTCTAATAATAAATCCCACTAGGGAAAGCATTCATAAAACAAGGCAGGGTTATGTCGAATATTCTTGATTCAGTTAATAAACGTACCCAACTGGTAGGCCAAAATAGACTGGAGTTACTGCTTTTTAAACTTAATGGTCGCCAACGTTTCGGCATTAACGTTTTTAAAGTAAAAGAAGTATTACAGTGTCCGCCACTGACAAAGTTACCCCGTTTAAGCCCAATGATTAAAGGCATTGCTCATATTCGGGGCTCGACTATTTCAGTGATTGATTTAAGTGCGGCAACCGGTGGCCGCCCGCTGGCATCCACTGAAAATTGCTTCATTATTATTGCTGAGTATAACCGCAGTATTCAGGGCTTTTTGGTTAGCTCAGTAGAGCGTATTATCAATATGAATTGGGAATCAATTATGCCACCGCCACAAGGGGCAGGGCGTAATTCTTATTTAACTGCAGTAACTGAAATCGAAGGTGAATTGGTTGAGATTTTAGATGTTGAAAAAATTCTTGATGAAATTTCACCGGTAAAAACGGAATTAAGCCAAGCAGCCAGTGATGCCATTACCATTGATAAAGAGCAGCATTACCATATTATGGTGATTGATGACTCTGCCGTCGCTCGTAAGCAAATTATCCGTTCATTATCGTCATTGAACCTGCAAATCGACACAGCGATTGATGGCAAAGATGCCTTAGAGAAATTAAAAGCGATTGCCACTGAGATGGATAATGTTGCCGATGAAATTCCACTGATTATTTCAGACATTGAAATGCCAGAAATGGATGGCTATACCTTAACGGCGGAAATTCGCGACGATCCAAAACTTAAAGATATCAAAGTGGTGCTGCATACTTCATTAAGCGGTGTGTTTAATCAGGCCATGGTTGAAAAGGTCGGCGCAAACGACTTTATTGCTAAGTTTAATCCCGATGAGTTAGCGTCAGCGGTCAACAAACATCTCATTTTATAATAATTCAATCGATAACCTAGGGCTGATGATTCACCACAGGTTGTCGATATCACCTTTGTTACCAAGCGCTTGGTAACGAAACAAAGCGGCGGCTTTACATTACAAGCAATGTAGCGCGTCTCTTTAAAATAGGATGTAAAAGTGCCGAACAAATCACTTGCTGAAGCAGAATATAATCAGTTTAAGCTTTTTTTAGAGCAACACAGTGGCATTGTATTAGGTGACAACAAGCAATATTTAGTAAAAAGTCGCTTAGCGCCTTTAATGGGAAAGCATGATTTACCCTCATTATCGGAAGTGGTTAAGCGCTCAATGAAGCCAATGGAGCGGCACTTAAGGGCGGAAGTGATTGACGCTATGACCACAAATGAAACTCTGTGGTTTAGAGACAAATACCCGTTTGAATTACTTCATGATGCTTTATTACCTGAATATAGCCGCTTAGGTCGGCCGTTAAAAATATGGTCAGCCGCCTGTTCATCAGGGCAGGAGCCCTATTCATTGGCGATGACTATTTTAGAGTATCAGCAGCGTAAGCCGGGGGCATTACCTGGTAGCGCGACGATCCAAGCCACCGATTTATCCCCTTCAATGCTAGCGCGTTGTAAAAAGGCCGAATATGACAGCTTAGCCTTAGCCCGTGGGCTATCTGATGAGCGTAAACGACAATTCTTTGATCCAATGCCGTCAGGTAATATGAAAGTGAAAGATAATGTGCAGCGCTTAGTGAATTTTAGAAGTCATAACCTGCTTGAAAGTTATAGCTTATTGGGTAAGTTCGATATTATCTTTTGTCGTAATGTGTTGATTTATTTTTCCCCAGAGGCAAAAGCTAAAATTTTGCGGCAATTTGCTGCCGCCCTTAATCCCAATGGGATTTTATTTTTAGGGGCGTCAGAATCTATCTCAGGCTTATCTGATGAATTTAATATGGTGCGTTGCAACCCAGGGATTTACTATCAAAAGAAAAACATATTGTAAGCTTATGAATTAATATGTTTTTAGTTAATAAAATGCCGACATTCGTCGGCATTTTTCATTTTTATCCTTTCTCATCTTAAAACCGTAATATTTTGGCATAAGGTTTGCTTTGTTAGTGGCAGTTAGCTGATGGAGGCAATTTTATGGCGATTAATTTTGAAAACGGTTTAGGAGTACATCAATACTCGTTGGGCATACGTGCTCAAAGGGCAGAAGTGCTTTCTAGTAATATCGCCAATGCCAACACCCCGGGCTATAAAGCCCGTGATGTAGACTTTGCCTCAGCCATGAATAGCGCCCGCTCTCATCAACAAGGGCTGCAAATGAGTCAAACAACTGACAAGCACTTTGACCTTAAAGCGTTAAGCCAAGAGCATGTGCAATTTCGGGTGCCAAATCAGCCAGACACAGGTGACGGTAATACGGTGGATATGCAAGAAGAGCAATCTGCATTTATGCAAAACTCTTTGGAATATCAAATGTCACTGGGCTTTCTTGAAAGTAAATTTTCTGGCATGCGTAAAGCCATTAGAGGTGATTAATTATGAGTCTTTTTAATATTTTTAATGTGTCAGGATCTGGCATGTCGGCGCAATCAGTTCGGTTAAATACCACCGCCAGTAATATTGCCAATGCCAATACCGTATCAAGTAGTGTCGGTGAGACTTATAAAGCTCGTCATCCTATTTTTGAAGCCGAAATGGCTAAAGCCAGTCATCAGCAAAATAACGCGCATAGTGTCAGTGTTAAAGGCATTGTAGAAAGCGATAAACCGTTATTAAAAGAGTTTTCTCCTAATCATCCAATGGCTGATAACGATGGGTTTATTTATAAACCCAATGTCAACGTCATGGAAGAAATGGCCGATATGATTTCTGCTTCTCGGTCATATCAAATGAATGTTCAAGTGGCTGATGCTGCCAAATCAATGTTGCAGCAAACGCTTCGTATGGGTAAGTAATATGAATTTAGTTGGAGGTAAACAATGAGCCTCGTTAATCCTTACAGTAGTCAGTCATTACCGCAGTTGCAGACGTCTACCACGGCTTCCACCGTTTCCACTAATTCAGTGGCGACAAACTCACAAACCACACAGGTATCAGACAGTAGCTTTTTAGATAGCCTAACCGCTGCGCAATCAGCTAGCACCACCGAAACCGGTGAAGCCAAAAGCCAAGAGCTAACCCAAGCGGATTTCTTTGCGCTTTTGAGCCAACAGCTGTCAATGCAGGACCCGTTTAAACCTGTTGAAAACGATCAGATGATTGCGCAAATGGCGTCCTTCGCGACCGTTGATGGTATTGCCAACTTAAATGCTGAAATTTTGAATTTGAACAGTGTGATGAGCTCAAGTCAGGCATTACAAGCTTCGGGCTTAGTGGGGCAAAAGGTGCTCATTCCATCTGATATTGGTCATGTCTCAGAAGAAAACCCAGTCATTAACGGCGTCATTAGTACGCCACAGCCAATCGATACCATTACCGTCACCATTGAAGACGAGTCAGGCCAAGTGATTAAAACCTTTGAGGTTGATGGCTCTGCAGGCGGCAACATTGATGTCAGCTGGGATGGCCTTGATAAAGATGGCGAACCAGTAGAAGAAGGCATGTATGCCATTAAAGCTAACGGTAAAGTTGATGGCAACGCCGAAGATTTAGCGGTTTCAACTTATGCCCATGTCACCAGTGTCTCCTTAGGCAGTGTCGCCACAGGTCCAATCCTTAACCTCAGAGGCCTAGGTGGTATTCAATTGTCTGATGTACTGGCAGTGGCAGAAAGTTAACAACACAAACAATCATAAGCTGTCAGAAATCTGGCAGCCACACAGAACCTAATTTAAAGCGCTAAGAGGTGATTTATGTCGTTTAATATTGCATTGAGTGGTATCGCAGCTGCTCAAAAAGATCTCAACACCACGGCGAATAACATTGCCAACGTCAATACCATTGGTTTTAAAGAGTCCCGCGCTGAGTTTGCCGATGTTTATGCCAATTCAATTTTTTCAAATGGTAATACCGCAGTGGGCGGCGGCGCAACCACGACTCACGTAGCACAACAGTTTCAGCAAGGTAGCTTACTGTTTACCAACAATTCTTTAGATATGGCTATTAGTGGCGGTGGTTTCTTTGTTACTTCATCTGAAGCTGGCAGCCAAGATCATTCGTTTACCCGTGCTGGTGCATTTAAAGTAAACTCAGAAAGTTTTATGACAGATTCAGCCGGTAACTATTTACAAGGTTTCCCAGTGGATGCTGATGGTAATTCGACTTCAGTGAGTTTAACCACCACCCAACCGATTAAAATCCCCGATACTGCTGGTAGCCCAGTGAAAACTGGCAATGTTGGTTTTCAAATGAACCTCAATGTTGGTGATGAAGAACTTGATCCAGCAAACTTTGATCCAGATGACGCAGATACTTACAATAACTCAACCTCAGTCACTATCTATGATTCACTTGGTGAAGCCCACATCTTGACCACTTATTTTGTTAAACCAGAAGGTGGTTCCCATACTGGTGAGAATAACTGGGTTGCTTTTTATGCTGTCGATGGTGAGCAAGTGGATATTGATGCGCCAACAGGCGGTACATATAAAACAGATACCAATGGTGATGGTGATGCTGATTCAACAGCCACAGCAGAAAACGCATCCGGCTGGAAAGGCTCAGTACTTACATTTAATGATGCTGGTACTTATACAGGCTCTGATCCTGCGGTAGTGTCTACGGTTGCATTAGGTAGTAATGGCGCAGGCGTTATCGGCACCGGCGCTGACGGCTCGCAAAAGGTGAACATCGATTTTAATAATCCTACTCAATACGCCTCACCGTTTGAAGTGACAGAGTTAACCCAAGATGGCACCACAGTCGGGCGCTTAACCAATGTAGGTGTTGGCGATGACGGTTTAGTGACAGCCAGTTACAGTAATGGCTCAACCGTGCCATTAGCTCGGGTAGCATTAGTACGCTTTTCTAATGAGCAAGGCTTAACTCAAGTCGGTAATACCTCTTGGAAAGCCAGTTTAGACTCAGGCCCTGCACTAGCAGGTGAGGCCAATAGCGGCACTTTTGGTAGCATTCGCTCGTCAGCACTTGAGCAATCAAATGTTGATTTAACCACCGAGCTGGTGGACTTGATTTCAGCTCAACGTAACTTCCAAGCCAACTCACGTACCCTTGAAGTGAACAATACCCTTAACCAAACGGTATTGCAGATCCGCTAATTAATCTTGCGCTTAGTAAAGAGTTGCCGCCATGGCAACTCTTTGCCTTACTCTTTACCTCGTTACTGCTGTCATTAACCACCCCGATATTGCTTATCTTGTAAATTTTCCCGCTGTTTATAACTGCAAATTTCATCTAAAACTCAAAACCTTAATTTTTGGCACGCTGATTGCTAGTTCTGTGTATATCTTTTGTTATGAAGAAAGTTTGACGGAGCGGTAAATGGACAAATTACTTTATGTTGCCATGAGCGGCGCTAAGCAGAATATGAATGCTTTGGCGGTGCGTGCCAACAATTTAGCTAATGTGAATACTGACGGCTTTAGAGCTGATTTAGTTCAAGCACGCTCTATGCAAGCTTTTGGCGAAGGTTTACCGACTCGCGTTTTTGCGATGACAGAAAGCCCCGGACATAACTTTGACTCAGGCCCACTTAAAACCACAGGTCGTGATTTAGATATTGCCGTTAAAGATAAAGGCTGGATAGCAGTGCAAGCTGCAGATGGGGGTGAAGCCTATACCCGTTCAGGCAGTCTAAATTTTGACACTACCGGCTTACTTACTAATGCGCGCGGCAATCCGATTATGGGTGAGGCTGGGCCAATTGTGCTGCCACTGCCGGTTGAAAAGGTGCAAATCTCCCCAGACGGCATTATCTCGGTTAGACCCCAAGGCGCCACTGCCGACATCGTTGAAGAAGTGGCGCGGATTAAATTGGTTAACCCCAACAACGCCGACATGATGCGCGGTGAGGATGGCTTGTTTCGTTTAACCACAGGGCAAAACATCCCTAATGATCCCAATGTTCAAGTTGAAAGTGGCGCAGTTGAAGGCAGTAACGTCAATGCGGTATCTGAAATGGTGGCGTTAATTGATATTCAGCGCCAATACGAAATGCAAGTGAAGATGATGAAAAACGCCGAAGATCTTGATCGCGCCTCGTCAGCTTTAATGAGAATTAGTTAGGAGTAATTATTATGCATCCTGCTTTATGGATCAGTAAAACCGGCCTAGATGCCCAGCAAACCGACATTTCGGTTATTTCTAACAACGTGGCCAACGCCAGTACCATTGGCTATAAAAAAAGCCGCGCTGTGTTTGAAGACTTACTTTATCAAACCGTTAACCAAGCGGGCGGCGTCAGTGCAGATAACACCAAACTACCAAATGGCTTAAATCTCGGTGCGGGTACCAAAGTGGTCGCCACACAAAAGATGTTTACCCAAGGCAATATGTTAACCACAGACAATGCCTTAGATTTAATGATTGAAGGCCCGGGCTTTTTTGAAGTTGAAATGCCAGATGGCACCGCAGCTTATACCCGCAACGGCCAATTTAGCCTAGATGAAAATGGCCAAATTGTGACTCCAGGTTCTGGCTATGTGATACAACCTGCGATCACCATTCCAGATGAAGCCACTTCAATCACAGTGTCATCTGAAGGTGAAGTTTCAGTGAAACTTTCAGGCGCTACAGAAAACACCGTCATTGGCCAGTTAGCCATGAGCGACTTTATCAATCCATCAGGGTTAGACCCACTAGGGCAAAATCTTTTCACCGAAACCGGTGCCAGTGGCACGCCTATTCAGGGTACGGCTTCATTGGATGGTTTAGGTGCGATTCGCCAAGGGGCGCTTGAAACTTCAAACGTTAACGTGACTGAAGAACTGGTTAATTTGATCCAAAGTCAACGTAACTACGAAATGAACTCGAAAGTGATATCAGCTGTCGATCAGATGATGTCTTACGTAACACAGAACTTATAAGCTTTGATGATAAGAGAGGCGATGATGAATAAGGTTTTAGTCTTAGCATCAGCATTTGTGATGCTGGGTTGCAGCTCAACTCAGCAAAAACCCATAGCCGATGATCCATTTTATGCGCCGGTTTACCCAGAAGCGCCGCCAACCCAAATGGTGTCAACGGGTTCAATTTACATGGATCATCAATCATCCAGTTTGTACTCGGATATTCGTGCCCACAAAGTGGGTGACATCATTACCGTATTGCTTAATGAATCGACTCAAGCGAAGAAAAGTGCCAATAACGAAATTAAAAAAGGCTCTGATTTAAGCGTCGATCCGGTTTATGCCGGTGGCAGCAATCTGTCGATTAAAGGAATACCGCTAGATTTTCGTTATTCAGACGACATGAATACCAAGCGTGAATCTGATGCCGATCAGTCAAACAGTTTAGATGGCAGCATCTCAGCCAATGTCATGCAAGTGCTTAACAATGGTAATTTAGTTATTCGCGGTGAAAAGTGGATTTCAATTAACAATGGTGATGAGTTTATTCGCGTCACTGGCATGGTACGCAGTCAAGATATCACTCCTGATAATACCGTTGAATCCACCCGCGTTGCGAATGCTCGGATCCAATATAGCGGTACCGGTACTTTTGCCGATGTCCAAAAAGTGGGTTGGTTAAACTCCTTCTTTATGGGCCAATGGTGGCCTTTCTAAGGAGTTAACCATGAAAATTACATCGCTCATTTTACTCAGCCTCAGCATGGCGTTGCTGTCTTCGCCCGCTCAAGCCCAGCGCATTAAAGATATTGCTAATGTCCAAGGGGTACGAACTAACCAATTAATTGGTTATGGCTTAGTGGTGGGGTTACCCGGCACAGGTGAAAAAACCCGTTATACCGAACAAACCTTTAGAACCATGCTGAAAAATTTTGGCATTAATTTAGCCGATAATGTTAACCCTAAAACCAAAAATGCCGCTGTGGTAGCCGTGCATGCTGAAATGCCTGCGTTTATTAAGCCCGGTCAAAATCTTGACATCACGGTATCAAGTATTGGTGAAGCAAAAAGCTTACGTGGCGGCACCTTGCTGCAAACCTTCTTAAAAGGGGTTGATGGTAATGTTTACGCCATTGCCCAAGGCACTTTAGTGGTCAGTGGCTTTAGCGCAGAAGGCCAAGACGGATCACGGGTGATACAAAATACCCCTACCGTTGGCCGTATTCCTAGCGGCGCGATTGTTGAGCGCAGCGTGATGTCACCTTTTGCCAGTGGCGATCACCTCACCTTTAACTTACGCCGCGCAGACTTTTCAACAGCCAAAAACATGGAACAAGCCATTAATGATTTACTTGGCCCCGGTATGGCAAGGGCGCTTGATGCCACCTCGGTTCAAGTGAGTGCGCCCCGTGATGCATCCCAAAGAGTGTCATTTTTATCAACCCTTGAAAACATTCAAGTGGATATGGCCGATGAGTCAGCCAAAGTGATAGTCAATTCGCGTACCGGCACCATAGTTGTGGGGCAAAACGTACGCTTAATGCCAGCTGCTGTGACCCATGGCGGCTTAACCGTCACTATTGCAGAAGCGACACAAGTATCACAACCTAATCCGTTTTCAGATGGTCAAACGGTTGTCACAACCGATAGCACCATAGATGTTGCCCAAGACGATAGCCGAATGTTTTTATTTGACCCTGGCACCTCGCTCGATGAGCTGGTCAGAGCGGTAAATTTAGTGGGCGCGGCGCCTTCAGATGTACTGGCAATATTAGAAGCGTTAAAGATGGCAGGCGCTTTGCATGGAGAGCTTATCATCATCTAAAAATTGTCGGTATGACTATGGAAAAGCTTTCAAATTCATCGAACTATCTGGATCTAGGGGGACTAGATTCATTACGTTCCAAGGCCCAGAAAGACGAGAAGGCGGCATTACAAGAAGTCGCCAAACAGTTTGAAGGGATATTTATTCAAATGCTGATGAAAAGTATGCGTGAAGCCAACGCAGTTTTTAAATCAGACAGCCCGATGAACAGTGAAACCACCGAATTTTTTGAAAACATGCGCGATCAACAAATGTCGGTGGATTTATCAAACAAAGGTATGTTGGGCATCGCAGACATGATGGTGCAGCAACTTTCCCCCCAAGAAAGCGGTTTTACCCCAGCCTCAGTGCTGCGCGGTAATATTGACACAAACAGTGCTCATCCATTAGTTAACGCTGCGAATAAGCCGGTAGATTTTCTCAGTACGGTTGTGACCGGTGATTCGATAACAGATTCAGCAGCAGACTTATCCATGGTTAATGGTCATAACTTTGCAAGTCATCAAACCACGGCTAAGCCAGTGGTCGATGTTAGTCAGTTATCTCAAAGTCATGGGGTTTTCGATAACCAAGAGCTTGATAAAGTATTGGCCGGAGAAGCTATTGCCACAAGTGGCAATAGCTTGCCGCAAACTGTCGCTAAAACAACCAATCAATTTGACAGCCCGCAGCAGTTTGTTGCGGTGCTTTATCCCCATGCTGAAAAGGCCGCAAAACAGCTTGGTACCACCCCTGAAGTATTACTGGCGCAATCAGCACTAGAAACTGGTTGGGGTCAAAAAATGATCCGCCGCGACGATGGCACAGCCAGCAACAACTTGTTCAATATCAAAGCCGACAGACGCTGGGACGGCGATAAAACCTCCGTCAGCACCTTGGAGTTTGAGCAAGGGGTGGCAGTAAAACAACAAGCAGATTTCAGAATGTACGACAGCGTTGAACAAAGCTTTAATGACTTTGTGTCATTCATCTCCAATGGCGAGCGCTACCAAGAAGCCAAAAAAGTGGCAGCACAGCCTGCCAAATTTATTCATGCCCTACAACAAGCAGGTTACGCAACTGATCCTCAATACGCCAATAAAGTGTTGAAAGTCATGGAGTCAGTAACCAATGGACTTAAGTCCGTATTACCAAAAGAGACTAACTAATGGCTATCGATTTATTAAACATTGCCCGTTCAGGTGTTATGGCCGCCCAATCGCAAATGGGCGTCACCAGTAATAACATTGCCAATGCTAATACCGTGGGCTATCACCGCCAAGTTGCAGAGCAGTCGTCATTAGGGTCTCAACAAATTGGTAGTAGCTTTTATGGTACAGGTACTTACGTATCTGATGTCAAAAGGGTATATAACGAATACGCTGCAAGAGAGCTGCGCATTGGCCAAACCTCCATGAGTGGCGCTGAAACCCGTTACAGCAAAATGAACGAAATGGATCAGCTGTTCTCGCAAATTGGCGCCATGGTGCCAGCCAGTTTAAATGACTTTTTTACCAGCATTAATAATGTTGGCGATTTACCGACAGATCTCGGTATGCGTAACAACATGCTTAGTTCAGCCGGGCAAGTGGCTAACAGCCTTAATCAAATGCAAACCCACCTTGACTCGCAAATGAAGCAAACCAATGCGCAAATCGGTGCGGTTGCCGATCGCATTAATGAGATCAGTACCGAGCTTGCCAACATCAACCTCGAGATCATGAAGTCGCCAGGGGCAGACAGCCAATTATTAGACCGACAAGATGCGCTGATTTTAGAGCTAAGCGAATATTCTGAAGTTAATGTTATCCCGCTAGATAACGGCGCTAAAAGCGTCATGCTCGGCGGCTCAGTGATGCTAGTGTCCGGTGAAGTGGCAATGCAAGTGGGCACCACTACGGGCGATCCTTTTTCGAATGAGCCAAGGCTGACCACATCAACAGGCAATAGCACGTTAGTGATTGACGGCTCTAAATTAGGCGGCCAATTAGGCGAGTTATTTAACTTTCGTGATCAAACCTTAATTCCAGCCTCTCAAGAGCTGGGGCAACTAGCCTTAGGCGTGGCAGATGCCTTTAACCAAATGCAGCAAAATGGCTTTGACCTAGACGGCAATATTGGCAGTAATATTTTTACTGACATTAACGACCCAAGTATGGCAGCGGGTCGAGTCGGTGCTTACAGTACCAATACTGGTGACGCCAATCTGAAAGTTAATATTGACGATGTAGGCCAATTAACTGGCAGCGCATACGAATTATCCTTCACGGCGCCAAACACCTACGAGCTTAAAGACACCCAAACAGGCAAAGTTGAGCCACTAACCCTTAATGGCGATAAGCTTGAAGGCGGCAATGGTTTTAGTATTGAAATTGGCGCGGGCAGTTTTGCCGATGGCGACCGTTTTGAAATTAGACCTAACGCGGGCGCTGCAGCAGGGCTCAATGTGGCAATGACAGATCCAAGAGGCATAGCCGCTGCAGGTCCTAATATCTCAGCTGATTCAGGCAACTCAGGTAACACCAGTGTAAAGCTCACAGACATTGACCGAACCCATGCCAGCTTCCCTGAAACGGGCAGTGAGCTTACCGTGAAAATTGATACCGCCACTAACACTTTTCAAGTGCTGGATGCCGATGGCACTATCGTTGGGCCATCAGCGCCGTTTACCCCACCGCAAATTGACACCGGCTTTGGTTTTAGTTTTGAAATTAACGACTCATCTTCAGCGGGGGTCACTGACAGTTATAGCTTTGATTTGTCCTTTGCCGAAGGCGACAACAGTAATGCCGTGGCGATGGCGCAATTAGCCGATGCCAACATTATGAATAATGGCTCAACCACCTTAACCGGGGTGTTTGAAGGCACCAAACTGGATATCGGCAGCAAAACCCAAGCTGCAGCGGTGAGCTTGACCTCAAATAATGCCATGTATCAGCAAGCCTATAACCGAGTGCAAAGTGAGTCTGGGGTTAATTTAGATGAAGAAGCGGCCAATTTAATGCGCTTTCAGCAATCGTATCAAGCTTCAGCTCGAATAATGACAACTGCCCAGCAGATGTTTGACTCATTACTTAGCTCAGTTCGCTAGGAGAATTAATTATGCGAATTTCTACTGCGCAAATGTTTCAGCAAAACAGCTACAGCATAGCCAAAGGCCAATCTGAAACCAGCAAAATCCTTGAGCAATTAGCCACAGGTAAAAAAATTAACACCGCCGGTGACGACCCAGTGGCCGCCATCGGTATCGATAAGTTAACTCAGCAAAATAATCTGGTTGATCAGTATTTAAGAAATATTGATTACGGTGAAAACCACCTTAATCAAACTGAAACCTTACTGGGTGATTTAGATAATTTAGCCGGCAGCATGAAAGAGCAATTATTGCGTGGCTCAAACGGCAGCATGACCGACAACGAGCGGCAAACTATTGCCGATGAAATGCAAAAAACGCTCGATCAAATGCTGGCCATTGCCAACAAAAAAGATGAGTCGGGCAATTACTTATTTGCTGGTAATAAAACCGGCAGTGCGCCATTTGAGTTCGATGCCAATGGCCAAATTATTTACAACGGTGACTCAGGCACCCGTGAAAGCATTATTGCCTCAGGAGTACTCACAGACACCAATATGCCCGGTGATGCTGTTTTTATGAACGCACTCAATGCCATGGGCGATTATAGCGCCAATTATATGGCAGGCCAGCAAGGCGAGTTTAGTGTCGACAGCGCCAAAATGACCGATCAGGCAAATCATGTTGCTGATACTTATCAGTTTTCCTTTACTGATAATGGCTCTGGTGGTGTTGATGTTGAAGTCCGAGACAGTGCTAATAACGTACTAACTACCGTGTCTGATTTTGATAGTTCAATGCCTATTAATGTTAATGGCATGGAAGTAAAGCTAGAAGGGCAGCCCATGGCGGGCGACAGTTTTACCCTTGAACCCATGCAAGAAGTCAGTATTTTCGACAGTTTCAGTCAGGCGATAGCCTTACTAGAAAGTGGCGACAAAATACAAACCCCTCAAGGTAAAGCGGAGTTGGCACAGTTGTTGAATAATATCGACAGTGGTGTCAATCAAATGAGCGCTAAGCGCGGTGAGGTTGGCAACAGCTTAAAGGTAATGGACCAGTACAAATCGAATCACACCGACGAGAAGGTGATCAACGCATCTGCCTTGTCGATGTTAGAAGATTTAGATTATGCCGAAGCCATTATTGAGTTTGAAAAACAGCAGTTAGCACTTAATGCAGTATCAAGTGTTTTCAGCAAGGTAGGTTCAACGAGCTTGTTTGATTACATCTAACAAGCGCTATGAAACCGCAATGTCAGTAATTGGGTAAGGGTGTTTTTAAGGCTGATATAAGCAATCGGTTTAGCCATAACAGCCCAAATAAAAGCGCAACCAATACCCAAAAGCTAACAACAACTTTTAATTTTAATTTATACATTTAATTTTGTTTAAAGGTTATTGAGTCAACCGTTTTCAGCCGCCAATCAATATGGATAGAGCGGCTGGGTCAATAACTTTATTAACAAGTTTAGCCAAGCGCTTAGCCTTGGCAATGCGACTAAAAAGGAAAGTAACATGGCTATTTCAGTTAATACCAACGTCACATCAATGAAAGCGCAAAACAGTTTAAATGGCGCTAATGGCAGCCTGCAAACCTCAATGGAGCGTTTATCATCAGGTTTGCGCATTAACAGCGCAAAAGATGATGCTGCCGGTTTGCAAATATCAAACCGTATGACCAGCCAAATCAACGGTATTGGGGTTGCCATGCGTAACGCCAATGACGGTATCTCAATTGCCCAAACTGCTGAAGGTTCAATGCAAGAGTCCACCAACATCCTGCAACGTATGCGTGACTTATCACTGCAATCAGCTAACGGTTCAAACTCTGCAGAAGACCGTGAAGCTATGCAAAAAGAAGTCACGTCACTGCAAGCTGAGTTGACCCGTATTGCTGATACCACCACGTTTGGGGGCCAAAAGTTAGTTGATGGTAGCTATGGTACGCAAGCCTTCCAGGTGGGCTCTAATGCTAACGAGACTATCTCTATTACCTTGGAAGACATTTCTGCAGATGCCATTGGTCAATCAGGTAAAACTGTTGCTGGAGCGTTAAGTGCGGCTAACTTGACAGCGATGCAAACTGACAATACGGGGAGTGATGGTGTTGGTGCTACGATGACATTTGCTTACACGCCAGAAGGTGCGTCATCTGCAACTAATTTAACCTTAGATGTTGATACTAGTTGGACAGAAGAAGAATTGGCAGCTGAGATTACCTCTACACTTAAAGATACGGGCATTACTGCGACTGTTGATAGTGCGGGGACGGGTATTGCCTTTGGCGGTATGGCTAATAACGGTGACGCTATAACTATGACGATTATGGATGATGCCGGCACTCCAGCAGCTGTGACTCCAGCAACAGCATTAACGGTTGGCGCTGATGACTCTAACCAAATTTCGGTTGCTGATGTAGATATCTCTGATGCAGCAGGTGCTCAGTCTGCGATTGCCACCATCGATGCCGCCATTGGGCAAATCGATAGCCAACGTGCTGACTTAGGTGCGGCGCAAAATCGGATGAACTTCACCATAAATAACCTAAGTAACATTCAAGCTAACGTGTCAGATGCCCGTAGTCGTATTCAGGATGTGGACTTTGCCTCAGAAACGGCGCAGTTAACTAAACAGCAGATTCTGTCGCAAACCTCATCAGCGATGTTGACTCAGGCAAATCAGTTGCCACAAACAGCATTATCATTGCTAGGTTAATAATAATTTAGTTAGCGATCTAAATAATAACTATAAGCGCAGTGTAATTGCTTGATTTAATTTGCAGAGCTTAAAATCAAAGCAGCCGTTATCGGCTGCTTTTTTGTGTTTAAAGCCCTAAGAGTTGTCGTAAAAATAGACGTTTAAGCGGTTTTGTTGCACGTTAAATCGCCTTTTTTGATTGAGTTTAATAAAAAGTATAATTTTTTTACTAAAGCTTTTTTTATCGCCGCCGTTACAGTATTTGTCGAAGATAAGTATCGTCTGACCTGAGTGGCAGGCACTATTAAATATAAGAGAGGCAATACATGGCTATTTCAGTTAATACTAACGTCACTTCAATGAAGGCTCAGAACTCATTAAACGGCGCTAACGGCAGTTTGCAGACCTCAATGGAGCGTTTATCATCAGGTTTGCGCATTAACAGCGCTAAAGATGATGCTGCCGGTTTACAAATTTCAAACCGTATGACCAGCCAAATTAACGGTATTGGGGTCGCCATGCGTAACGCCAATGACGGTATCTCAATTGCCCAAACCGCTGAAGGCTCAATGCAAGAGTCAACCAACATCTTACAGCGTATGCGTGATTTATCGCTGCAATCTGCTAACGGTTCAAACTCAGCGGATGACCGCGCCGCGATGCAAACTGAAATAGACTCATTAAATTCAGAATTAACCCGTATTGCAGAAACAACAGCCTTTGGTGGTCAAAACTTACTTGATGGTAGTTATGGCACCCAAGCATTCCAAGTGGGCTCAAATGCTAACGAGACTATCTCTGTGACCTTAAGTGATATCTCTGCAGATGCGCTTGGTCAATCAGGTAAAACTGTAGCTGGAGCGTTAAGTGCGGCTAACTTGACAGCGATGCAAACTGACAATACGGGTAGTGATGGTGTTGGTGCTACGATGACATTTGCTTACACGCCAGAAGGTGCGTCATCTGCAACTAATTTAACCTTAGATGTTGATACTAGTTGGACAGAAGAAGAATTGGCAGCTGAGATTACCTCTACACTTAAAGATACGGGCATTACTGCGACTGTTGATGGTGCGGGAACGGGTATTGCCTTTGGCGGTATGGCTAATAACGGTGACGCTATAACTATGACGATTATGGATGATGCCGGCACTCCAGCAGCTGTGACTCCAGCAACAGCATTAACGGTTGGCGCTGATGACTCTAACCAAATTGCGGTTGCTGATTTAGATATCTCTGATGCAGCAGGTGCTCAGTCTGCGATTGCCACCATCGATGCCGCCATTGGGCAAATCGATAGCCAACGTGCTGATTTAGGTGCGGTGCAAAATCGCATGAACTTCACCATTAATAACTTAAGTAACATTCAAGCTAACGTGTCAGATGCCCGCAGCCGTATTCAAGATGTGGATTTTGCCTCAGAAACGGCGCAGTTAACTAAGCAGCAGATTTTATCGCAAACTTCATCAGCGATGTTGTCACAAGCCAACCAGTTACCGCAAACAGCATTGTCTCTTTTATAATGACATTGTGAAGCGTTAATTAGCATCGTGCTAAGAACGCACTAGCATTACGCTAACATTAGATTTAAAGGGAGACTCGGCAAC
Organism: Shewanella sp. UCD-KL21; assembly: GCF_001957135.1. Lineage (GTDB taxonomy): Bacteria > Pseudomonadota > Gammaproteobacteria > Enterobacterales > Shewanellaceae > Shewanella. The sequence continues at coordinate 57,855 of NZ_MPHK01000009.1, forward strand.
GATTCTCCCTTTGTGCTTTTTAGTGAGCGATAGCTTTGTTCACTAATTGCATTGGGTGAGCTTTGCTCAGTCGCAACAGTAATGCCTTACCGCTGACATAAGGCTTTTAAAAAACCTTAAGTTGGTACATTAATTGCTTTAATTATTGAGTTTGTCGAGGTGCATCATGGATGTCAATATTACCAATGTAGCCAATGCTGCAGTGCGTAAAGATAGTTTAGCCAACCTTACAGAAAAAAATGCCGCCCAAGCATCAACCGCACTGGCCGATGATGGCATTCAAAAAGCGGGCGATGTGGCGCGCACCACAGCTAAAGTTAATGAGACCGCTAAAACTGATGCTGAGCAGTTACAGCATGCGGTTGATGATATTAATCAGCAATTATCGCTTATGCAAAAAGGCTTAGCCTTTAATATTGATGAAGAGTCTGGGCTGCAGGTGGTTAAAGTTATTGACGTTAAAACCGGTGACTTGATTCGTCAAATCCCCAATGAAGAAGCATTAGAAATGGCGAGCAAGCTCACAGATATTGCCAGTGTTTTTATGGAAACTGCAGTGTAGTTATTGTTTTAAAACAACAATCATAAAAATTATGATTATTTCAAATTAGATAGCAGATATTGCATTAAAGAGGTCGCAATGGGGTTAACATCAGTTGGTATTGGTTCAGGCATGGATATCGCAGGTATTGTTACTGCGCTCGTTAATGCTGAAAGCGCCGGTAAAATAGCAAGCTTTGATACCACTGAAGGTAAATTAAATGCGCAGATATCCGGTATTGGGTTACTTAAAAGCTCACTGTCAGAGTTTCAGGACCAACTTGAGTTACTGACCAAATCTGAAACCTTTGACAGTCATAAAGTGTCCCAATCTAACAGTGATTATTTTAAAGCCACAGTGGATGAAAATGCAGTGCCGGGTAAATATCAGGTCATTGTTGAGCAATTAGCCCAGAGTCAAAAAGTTGGCTCTGCAGCCGTTGCCGATGCCGATAGCCCCATAGGCGAAGGCTCGTTAACCATTGGTGTTGGCAGTGACAGCTTTGATATTGAGGTCGGCGCGGAAGACAGCTTAACTGACATCATGGATAAAATTAACGCCTCTGAAGATAATTACGGGGTCACCGCCACCATTATTAATGGTGATGACGGCCCACAGCTTATTTTAGGCGCTAAAAATACCGGCACTGATAACTTAATAACTGTGACTGCAACGGACATTGATGGCGGCACCGGCCTAGCTGATACCTTTACCATGACTGAGCTTACCCCAGCTCAAGATGCGGTATTAACAGTTGATGGAGTTAAGGTGACCTCAAGCTCAAACGATGTCAGTGACATTATTACTGGTGTTAGTTTAGAGCTTACCGATGCTGATATTGGCAAAACCACCACCATTACGGTTGAAGAAGATACCGCTAAAGCTACCTCGGCCATAACAGGTTTTGTTGACAGTTATAATGCTTTAATGACTACGATTCAGGACTTGTCTCGCTATGATGCAGCCACTGAAAATGGCGCTATTTTACAAGGCGACCCACTGCCGCGAAGCTTACAAAGCCAGTTAAGAAATATCATTTCCAGTAGTTTTGAAACTAGTTCTGGTAGTGGCTCGCAAATGCTAATGAATATTGGCATTACCACGACTCGTGAAGGCTTGTTAGAAATTGATGAAGATAAATTATCAGATGCCATTGAAGCCGACAAAGGCGGCATTAAAGAGATGTTTATCACTGAAGATACAGGCCTTGCTTCACGCTTAGATACCTTTGTTGAAAGCTATTTAGAGCCGGGTGGTATTATTGATGGCCGTAATGACACCATTGATAATCAGTTATCACGCCTTGAAGACAGTCGTGAAGCGTTAAATTTAAAAATGAGCGCCTACAGTGACCGTTTATATAAGCAATTTAATGCCATGGATTTAGTGGTGGCAAGCCTTAACTCCCAGTCGAGCTCTTTGTTTAATGCCTTAGATTCTATGCCTGGTGTGGTGAAGAAGACTTAATACAAATTCAATAGGGCTGCTGGCGATTTGACTCGCTTTTAAGCCCTTATACTGCTTTAAACTATTTTCCCTATCTTGGAGTACTCAATGAACCCCACCCTTAGCGAACTTGAACAACTCAATTCCGCAGCGTTTTCCGCTATTGCACAAATAGAGCAAGCTAAACCAGAAGACCAACAAGTGGATGAGTTGGTATCACAATTGCAGGTACTTATTCAGCGGCGTCAAATTGTCATTGAAACCTTGGTTAACGATGGCAGTTTTACTGATAGAGCAATGCTTGAAAGTCAATATGATTACACTCAATCTTTATTTATAAAGTCCACTCGAGTGTTAGAGCATCGCAAGTTGTTACTTCAGGCTGGTAATGCAGCCAAGCGCCAAATAAATGTATATAAATCTATAGATGCAAATAGGTAGGTAATTATGAGAGGTTCACTGCAGACATATCGCAAGGTATCAATCGAAAGTGGCATGGCAGTGGCGTCGCCACACCGAATTATACAAATGTTATTAGCAGGTGCACTTGAAAGGCTTGCCCAAGCAAAATATGCCATTGGTCAAGGTGATATCGCCAGCCGAGGTGAGTTATTGGGTAAGGCTATTGGTATTATATCTGGGCTTAATGGCAGTTTAAATATGGAAGCCGATGGTGATGTTGCTGGCAATTTAACTCAGTTGTATGATTTTATGTTGCGCAGATTATCTGATGCCAACATCAATAATGATGCAGAAGCCATCGATGAAGTGGCAGGGTTGTTACGAACCATTAAAGAAGGCTGGGACGCAATTCCAGAAGAAATGCACCAAGTAACGTCTGAAGCTAGTTAAGTTAGCTTAAACGAAAGGCGCTACCAGCGCCTTTGTTTGTTTTAAACACTGCAAAAGCCAGTAACAGTTTGTTGGCATTTGTGTGTAAAGTAGACTGTTAGTTCCATAAATCAGTAAGATGTTGTAATTTTGCGGTTTGTCACTTGATTCTCACTGGCTGATAATACAATATTCATTTACAAAAGCGTTTAGACTATATTGCTCAGATGTCAGTATTTACTGAAGTGTATTCAAAGCGTATAGGTAAATTGTTGCATTAATGCATATGCAGTAGCTTTGTTGTGAAGCCTTTATCTTTATTGCATGTAACTATCACAATCAAGTCGCACTTCCGTTTTATCACCAATAGCGTGATAATGGCTGTGAAATAATAATAACTCGAGCTTTGGCCTTCTTAATGATGCAAATAGAACAACGAATATTAATTGTTGCTGACCCTTCTGAGCGTGTCTCTCGTCTTTGTTGTATTTTTGATTTTTTAGATGAAAAATTTCATCTGGTTACTCAAGACGATCTTGCCTCATTAACCGCTGATAGTCGTTATCGGGCGTTAGTCATTGATACTCAATCGGTCACGACTGAGTTTATTAAAGGCGTGCAGTCATCAATGCCTTGGCAACCTGTGCTATTGCTGGGTGAAAACCAAATTAATACCTCTAATGTATTAGGCACCATTGATGAGCCAATCAATTATCCGCAATTGACTGAGTTGCTGCATTTTTGCCAAGTTTATGGCCAAGCAAAGCAACCGCAAACTCCCACTAGCGCTAACCAAACTAAATTGTTCAGAAGTTTAGTGGGCCGCAGTGAAGGTATTGCTAATGTCAGGCACCTTATAAGCCAAGTGGCCAGTTCTGATGCCACGGTATTGGTATTAGGCCAATCAGGTACCGGTAAAGAAGTGGTTGCCCGCAATATTCATTACATGTCTGATCGCCGCGATGGGCCGTTTATTCCAGTAAACTGCGGCGCTATTCCACCTGAATTATTAGAAAGTGAGCTATTTGGTCATGAAAAAGGCTCATTTACTGGGGCGATTTCAACCCGTAAAGGTCGTTTTGAATTAGCTGAAAATGGCACGCTGTTTCTTGATGAAATCGGCGATATGCCGCTGCAAATGCAAGTAAAACTGTTGCGTGTATTGCAAGAAAAAGTATTTGAACGTGTTGGTGGCTCTAAAACCATCAGCACTGATGTGCGCATTGTCGCGGCCACTCACCGTGATTTAGAAACCATGATCAGCGAAAATGAATTTCGAGAAGATTTATACTATCGCTTAAATGTGTTTCCAATTGAAATGCCTTCATTAAGTGAGCGCAGTGATGATGTGCCATTATTACTGCAAGAGCTTGTGAGCCGTGTCTTTAACGAAGGCCGCGGAAAAATTCGCTTTACTCAGCGGGCGATTGAATCTTTAAAAGCCCATAACTGGTCTGGTAATGTCCGCGAACTGTCAAATTTAGTCGAGCGCTTAACGATTTTATTCCCGGGTGGCTTGGTCGATGTCAATGACTTACCGAGAAAATATCGTTATATCGATGTGCCAGAGTATTGTGTTGAAGTCAGTGAAGAGCAGCAAGAGCGTGATGCATTGGCATCTATTTTCAATGATGATGAACCAATCGAACTACCTGATACCCGCTTTCCTAGTGAATTACCGCCTGAAGGGGTAAACCTTAAAGATTTATTGGCAGAGCTTGAAATTGACATGATCCGTCAAGCGTTAGAGCAACAAGATAACGTGGTTGCTAGAGCCGCTGAAATGTTAGGTATACGCCGAACCACCTTGGTTGAAAAAATGCGTAAGTACGGTATGGGTAAAGATTAATCAAGCGTTTACCGACAGTAACTTACTGCTGAATAACCAATAGACAAAATGAGTAAAAAACGAATAAAAAGCATGCCTTAGGGCATGCTTTTGCTTTTGCGCCGTTAAAAACTTTAAACTGGCATACCAAATGCATTGGCTAGTACAAAGTTATTATTTTGACGGAGTGACCATGTATTCAGCGCAATCACTAGTAGAACAGCCGCAGTATTGTGACAGCTACAAACTAGCCGAGCCTGCAGCAATTGTCAGCGAGGCGCCAGCAGCGCCAATTACACTGCGTCAATCGGTGAACCTCGATCTGCAAGCTGAAACATCACGTCCGCAAAAGGCAGCTAATATGTCTAATCAAATGGCGCATATTCTTCAAGCTATGCCTTCAGGTGTAGTGATTATCAATGGTGACGGTATTGTGACCTTGGCTAACCCTGTCGCAACTGACTTATTAGGTCGGCCGCTGCAAGGGGCTAAGTGGTTTGACATTATTAACCGTTCTTTTTCGCCCCAAGATGATGATGGTTTTGAAGTATCACTAAAAGATGGCCGCCGAGTAAAGCTGGCGATTACTCCACTGTCGCCAGAGCCTGGGCAGTTAATTGTATTAACCGACTTAACTGAAACCCGCTTATTACAGAAAAACCTATCTCATTTACAGCGCTTATCAGCACTGGGCAAAATGGTGGCAACCTTGGCGCATCAGGTCAGAACGCCGTTATCGGCCGCGATGTTATATGCATCAAACCTTGCCAGCCCTAAATTAAATGATGCGGCTAAAAAGCGTTTTCAAGGCAAGCTGGTCGATAGACTTAATGAGCTAGAGCGTCAAGTTAATGACATGCTGCTGATGGCAAGAAACAAACAAGATGGCGCCGCAGAGGCGACATCGACTGCCGATATTATTGAGCCTGTGCTGGCAAATTGTGAGCCCATTGTTGAAAACAAGCAGTGTAAATTACACTTTGTTGATCAAACCGATAAACACATTATTGCAAACGCCAATGCCTTAAGCTCGGCGATTAATAATCTGGTGATGAACAGTCTAGAGGCCAATGCCACTGAAATTCAGATTGTGACTGGTGAAGATGAACACGGCATTAATATCGATGTGATTGATAACGGTAAGGGTTTATCAAAAGAGATGCAGCAACAAATATTGGAGCCTTTTTTTACCACTAAAAGCCAAGGGACAGGCCTAGGGTTAGCGGTAGTGCAAACCGTGGTGAGAAATCATGGCGGCAGATTACAGGTGACATCGCAGCCCCACAAAGGCAGCTTAATTCGACTATCATTTCCTATAGCTAAAGACACGCAACAAGCCAATAAAACAGTGGAGGGATCCCATGAGTGAAGCTAAGTTACTGTTAGTTGAAGATGATGCCGCGCTGCGTGAAGCCTTACTCGATACCCTAATGCTAGCTCAGTATGACTGCGTTGATGTGGGCTCTGCAGAAGAGGCCATTATTGCCATGAAAACAACAAGCTTTGATATGGTTATCAGTGATGTGCAAATGGAAGGCATTGGCGGCTTAGGGCTATTAAACTATTTACAGCAAAACCACAGTAAAGTACCGATTTTATTAATGACCGCTTTTGCCACTATTGACAGTGCGGTGAGCGCCATAAAACTTGGCGCGGCGGATTATCTGGCGAAACCTTTTGCGCCTGAAGTGTTGTTAAATCAGGTGTCTCGTTATTTGCCCCTGAAGCAAAATTTAGGTCAACCTGTAGTCGCCGATGACAAAAGCTTGGCGCTACTTAATATTGCCCAGCGGGTAGCAAGCTCTGATGCCTCTGTGATGATCATGGGGCCAAGTGGCTCAGGTAAAGAGGTACTGGCGCGTTATATTCATCAAAACAGCCCTCGCGCTGAAAAACCTTTTATCGCCATTAATTGCGCTGCAATTCCTGAAAATATGCTTGAAGCCACCTTATTTGGTTATGAAAAAGGCGCGTTTACAGGCGCTTATCAGGCATGTCCGGGCAAATTTGAACAGGCTCAAGGCGGCACCATTCTGCTTGATGAAATTTCTGAGATGGAGCTAGGGCTGCAAGCTAAATTATTGCGAGTGCTGCAAGAGCGCGAAGTGGAGCGTTTAGGTGGCCGCAAAACCATATCCCTTGATGTAAGAGTGCTGGCGACCTCAAACCGTGATTTAAAGTCCATGGCAACATCGGGCGCATTTAGAGAAGATTTATATTACCGCATTAATGTATTTCCATTAACCTGGCCTGCATTAAACCAACGACCAGCTGATATTTTACCCTTAGCAAGGCACTTGCTGGTTAAGCATGCCAAGGCATTTAATGTGTCGCCAGTGCCGCAATTAGACGACATGGCTTGTCGGCGTTTATTGGCCTATCGCTGGCCGGGTAATGTCCGAGAACTGGATAATGTCATTCAGCGCACCTTGATACTGAATAATGGTGAGGCGATAACTGGCGCGGATATTATTCTTGAAGCTGAAGATGTTACCTTGAGCCCCAATGAGCAACCCGTGGCCGCTGCTGAAACGGATGGGCTTGGGGGCGAACTGCAGGCTCAAGAGCATGTGATTATTTTGGAAACCTTAAATCTTTGTAATGGTAGCCGTAAAGAGGTAGCAGAGAAGCTGGGCATTAGCGCCAGAACATTGCGCTATAAAATGGCTAAAATGCGTGACTTGGGGATTCAAGTCCCCGCGTAAATATCGACCCTTAGTTCAACTGTATAGTTAACGCTAAATTCTAAAATATTACCTTAGCCGCTTTGATGATATTAAAGCGGTTCTGTTTTGTGTGTTTTTCAGCCATTCAAGTTGTTTTTAAATTCTTTTCATGGGCTTAAGTGAATTTAAGCTATTGTTGGCATCCTACTTGCTAAATCTATTGTAACTGTTTTTAAGTCGTCAAATATCCGACGAATGGAGTTTACAATGCAGATTAGTTCAAATCCTTTTTTACAAGAAATGCAATCCTTACGGGGTGAAATTTCGCCTAATCTTGGTTCACCTATTCAAGCGGATATGATTCAAAAAGTCGGTAACACTTCAGGTGCTGACTTTGGCCAATTGTTATCTCAAGCGGTTGGTGGCGTGGCTGATTTACAATCAAACTCAGCTAATTTAGCCACCCGATTAGAGATGGGCGATAGCACTGTGACCTTATCTGATACCGTAATTGCCCGTGAAAAAGCCGGGGTTGCATTTGAAGCAACGGTGCAAGTGAGAAACAAGCTGGTAGAAGCTTATAAAGAAATTATGAGCATGCCTGTTTAGGCTTTTATTATTGATTTTGTTATTGATGTTGTTGTATTTAAATAGGTAAATATTGTGAGCACAGATCTAGTATTAGATTCAGATAGAGTGGATAGCAAAGGGATTCAGCAGGAAAATAAACCTGGCTTGAAGAGCTCGTTTGGTAGTGCTGACTTTATGCGCCAAATCACCATGATATTGGCTTTGGCGGTATGTCTGGTACTGGCGGTATTTATGATTATTTGGGCGCAAGAGCCTGAATACCGACCTTTAGGGCAAATGGAAACCGCTGAAATGATCCAAGTATTGGACGTTTTAGATAAGAATAAAATTGCTTATAAAATCTCTGGTGATGTTGTCAGTATTCCTGAAAACAAATATCAAAATGTCAAACTGCTGCTGGGCCGTGCAGGCGTTGAAGCCAGTAGCCAACCAACGGATTATTTGAGCCAAGACAGCGGTTTTGGTGTTAGTCAGCGCATGGAGCAAGCGCGCCTAAAACAAAGCCAAGAAGTTAATTTAGCTAGAGTGATAGAAGAGCTTAAAAGCATTAGCCGCGCCAAAGTGATTTTAGCTATTCCGAAAGAAAACGTCTTTGCCCGAAATAAATCTAAGCCGAGCGCGACCGTGGTTGTTAGTGTGCGTCGTGGCAGTCTTGGCCAAGAAGAGATTGACTCTATTGTTGATATTGTTGCTTCAGCAGTACAAGGCTTAGAGCCAAGTCGCGTGACCGTGACCGATTCAAATGGCCGCTTACTGAATTCAGGCAGTCAAGATGGCGCCTCATCACGAGCGCGCCGCGAACTTGAATTAGTGCAGCATCAAGAGGCTGAGTATCGCAACAAAATTGACTCGATTTTAATGCCGATTTTAGGCCCTGAAAACTTCACCGCTCAAGTTGATGTCAACATGGACTTTACTGCGGTTGAGCAAACCGCCAAACGTTTTTCGCCTGATTTACCGGCTGTGCGCAGTGAAATGACCATAGAGCGCAATTCAAGCGGCCAATCAATGGGCGGTATTCCTGGGGCGTTAACTAATCAGCCACCTATGGATTCAGATATTCCTCAAGTAGCCGGCACTGAACAAACCACTGCAGTTAATGGCAATAGCCATAGAGAAGCAACCCGCAATTTTGAGCTTGATACCACCATCAGTCATACCCGCCAGCAAGTGGGCGTGGTGCGCAGAGTGAGCGTGTCTGTGGCCATTGATTATAAACCGGGACCTGCTGATGAAGCTGGCATAGTGAGCCGCATTCCGCGCACCGAGCAAGAGCTAACCAATATTCGCCGCTTACTTGAAGGGGCGATGGGCTTTACCAGTCAACGTGGTGATAGCTTAGAAGTGGTGACAGTACCGTTTATGAACCAACTGATTGAAGAACTGCCCGCCGCTGAAATGTGGGAGCAGCCTTGGTTTTGGCGCGCGGTGAGATTGGTGTTAGGGGCGTTTTTAGTCTTAGTGCTGATTTTGTTTGTGATTAGACCTATGTTAAATCGTTTGTTTAATAACGACGAAGTCGAGATGCCCGAAGAGCCGCGCTTAGGTCATGAATTAGCTGAGATTGAAGATCAATATGCCGCCGATACCTTGGGTATGCTCAATAGCCAGCAAGCAGATTATAGTTATGCCGATGATGGCTCGATTCAAATACCAAACCTGCATAAAGATGATGATATGATTAAGTCGATTAGGGCATTAGTGGCTAATGAACCTGAACTTTCTACCCAAGTAATTAAGAGTTGGTTACAAGAAGATGGCAAATAACCCTATTGCAGCCCCAGAGGCTCAACAAACTAATCTTGAAGAGCTGAGTGGCATTGAAAAAACCGCGATATTATTACTGAGTTTAAGTGAGGCTGATGCGGCCTCAATCTTAAAGCACTTAGAGCCAAAACAAGTTCAAAAAGTGGGTATGGCCATGGCCGCCATGCAAGATTTTGGACAAGAAAAAGTCATTGGGGTACATAAGCTGTTTTTGGAAGAAATTCAGAAGTTTTCTTCTATTGGTTTTAACAGTGAAGAGTTTGTCCGCAAAGCATTAACAGCAGCCCTAGGTGAAGACAAAGCTGGTAATTTGATTGAACAAATTATCATGGGCAGTGGCGCTAAAGGCTTAGATTCATTGAAATGGATGGATGCCCGCCAAGTGGCAACCATTATTCAAAACGAGCATCCACAAATCCAAACTATTGTTTTATCTTATTTAGAGCCTGATCAAGCGGCTGAAATCTTCAGTCAGTTCCCTGAAAATACCCGTTTAGATTTGATGATGCGCATTGCTAACTTAGAAGAAGTGCAGCCGGCGGCATTACAAGAATTAAACGACATCATGGAAAAACAATTTGCCGGACAAGGCGGCGCGCAAGCGGCGAAAATGGGCGGCTTGAAAGCGGCGGCCAATATCATGAACTTCCTCGATACAGGAGTTGAAGGCCAGATCATGGAAACCATGCGCGAATCTGATGAAGAAATGGCGCAGCAAATTCAAGATCTGATGTTTGTGTTTGAAAACTTAATTGATGTGGATGATCGCGGTATTCAAGCCTTGCTGCGTGAAGTTCAACAAGATGTGTTAATGAAAGCATTAAAAGGTGCTGATGATCAGTTATCTGACAAAATTATTGGTAATATGTCCAAGCGAGCAGGTGAGCTATTACGTGATGATCTTGAAGCCATGGGGCCGATAAGGATCAGTGAAGTGGAAATGGCTCAAAAAGAGATCCTTGCGATTGCGCGTCGATTAAGTGACAGCGGCGAAATTATGCTCGGTGGCGGCGGTGGTGATGAGTTCCTATAGCCCGATCTAAGCCGATTTTATAACGAGGTACAACCAGACCAATCATGACTGAAGCTAATAAGAATAATAACCTAACAGAAGTGGATGAAGATTTTAGCCATTGGCAATTACCCGATGTTTCCCAGCCAAAAACCGACAATGGCTCAAATTTATTTGGCCAACTAGGTCGGCAAAATTCTCAGCCTGTTGCTGAAGACAAGCCCCTTTTACCGCCTACCATGGCTGAAATAGAGCAAATTCGAGTTGAAGCTGAACAAGAAGGTTTTGAGCAAGGTCAGCTTGACGGTCTAGCGAAAGGCACGGAGCAAGGTCGGCTTGAAGGTTTAGAGCAAGGTCACGCTGAAGGTTTTTCTCAGGGTGAGCAACAAGGTTATGAAGTGGGTTTAGCAAAAGCCAATGAGATGCTTGAGCGTTTATCAGGCTTAGTTGAGCAGTTTGAACAGCCATTATTAGTACTCGATGCTGAAATCGAAGCCGAGCTATTACAGTTATCCATTAATCTAGCGAAATCTATTGTCAGCAACGAATTACAAACTCATCCTGAACATATTTTATCTGTGCTGCGTCAAGGGGTTGACTCGTTACCAATTAAAAAACAACAAGTAACCCTGAGGTTTAATCCTGCTGATGCTGAGCTAGTTAATCAATTATACTCTGAAGCGCAATTAGCTAAGAATCGTTGGGAAATCGAAGCCGATCCATCCCTTAATAACGGTGACTGCGTGATTCATAGCGAGCGCTCCAGTGTCGATTTACGAGTTGAAGCACGTATGACTCAAGCGCTCAGCGGCTTGCAACAACAAGTGGCAGGTATTCAAGCCAATGTGCAAGCGATCAAGTCAGACTCTAGCCGCTATACCACTAGCATTGTTGATGAAGCTTCCGAGTGTAGCCTTACCGTGGTGGGAGCAGAGCAGGAGCAATCGACGGCTGGCAATGTGTCAGCCGGCAATGTCTCTGCTGCGCCAAATGAAGAGAGCTTACACCTTGTTGATGAGGTAGATGATGCTAAATCGCCAACATCAATTGCTGAATAAATTTAAACTTCATAGTAATAAAGTCACTCCCATTAGACCTGTGGCCAGTGGTCAGCTGGTTAGGGTTGTTGGTTTAACTCTCGAAGCGACCGGCTGTAGAGCCCCTGTTGGCAGTTTATGCTCTATCGAAACCATGGCGGGTGAGTTAGTGGCTGAAGTGGTGGGTTTTGATGATGAGCTGCTTTACCTTATGCCGGTTGATGAATTAAGAGGGGTGCTACCTGGAGCAAGAGTGCAGCCTTTAGGTGAGCAGTCAGGTTTAAATGTTGGCTTAAGTTTATTAGGCCGGGTTTTAGACGGCAGCGGTTTACCCCTTGATGGCCTTGGGCCGTTAAATACTGAGCAACATGCCTCGCGTCATGCGCCGCCCATTAACCCTTTGTCACGCCGCGCGATTACCGAACCATTAGATGTCGGTGTTAGAGCCATTAATGCCATGTTGACCGTAGGTAAAGGCCAGCGAATGGGTTTGTTTGCCGGCTCTGGTGTGGGTAAAAGTGTGCTGTTAGGCATGATGACGCGCGGCACCACCGCTGACATTATTGTGGTGGGGCTAGTGGGTGAACGTGGCCGTGAAGTAAAAGAGTTTATTGAAGAGATTTTAGGCCCAGAAGGCCGAGCCAGATCTGTGGTGGTCGCAGCCCCTGCTGATACTTCACCATTGATGCGTTTGCGGGCCTGTGAAACCTCAACACGTATTGCTGAGTATTTTAGAGACCTGGGTTATAACGTATTGTTATTGATGGACAGCTTAACCCGTTACGCCCAAGCTCAGCGTGAAGTCGCCTTGGCTGTAGGTGAGCCTCCGGCGACCAAAGGTTATCCGCCATCGGTGTTTGCTAAATTACCCCGCTTGGTTGAAAGGGCTGGTAACGGCGCTCCGGGTCAAGGTTCGATTACCGCATTTTATACCGTGCTTACTGAAGGTGACGATCAACAAGATCCCATTGCCGATGCGTCACGGGCGATTTTAGATGGCCATATTGTGTTATCACGAACGCTGGCTGATTCTGGCCATTACCCCGCCATTGATATTGAGCAGTCTATTAGCCGCGTCGCACCTATGGTGATTAGCCCTGAACATTTAGAGTCCATGCGTTTGGTTAAACAGATGTATTCGCTTTATCAGCAAAACAGAGACTTAATTTCAATTGGGGCTTATTCGCAAGGTAGCGATCCGCGCATTGATAATGCTATTCGGTTACAACCAGCGATGAATGCGTTTTTACGCCAAGGATTTAAAGATGTTATATCCTTTGATAACAGTCAAACCATGGTCGGGCAGATTGCTGCTCAGTGTAAATAATGCGCCGCGCTGATCCATTAATCACAGTGCTTAAACTCAATAAAGAAGCAGAAGAGCAAGCTGCGTTGCAGCTCAAGTCGGCTCAATTAGAGCAACAACGATTTGAGGGGCAATTAGAGGCGCTAAATAATTATCGCCTCGAGTACATGAAGCAAATGGGTGAGAATCAAGGCAAGACCTTAAGTGCCAGTGAATATCACTCTTTTCATGAATTTATTAAGCAAGTTGATCAAGCCTTAGTGCAGCAAGTTAATACCGTTAGAGAAGCACAAAATCAGACCCAACATCGACAAGTTCATTGGCAACAAAAGCAGCAAAAGCGTAAAGCGGTTGAATTGTTGTTAGCTAAAAATGCCCAAAAAGCCCAGCAAATAGCCAATAAACAAGAGCAAAAAGCCTCAGATGAATTTGCGATGCAGCAGTTTATTCGTAAAACCCCGCGTTAAATACCCTTATCCGTTTTTAGCCTAATTAATTTTTATTCTGGCACTCTAATTGCTTGGTTGGTTATTAATAATAAAAGCGTCAGCAATGTGACTTTCATAATTTTATAGCGCCAATAGGTTTTCGGTGTGATTAACTCGGAGTTTGTTATGCAGCAAGTGAGTAATATTTTACTTGGAAATAGCAATAAAATGGCGAATTCCCCAACGGGAGAGACGCCGCAAGCTACTGATAGCCCATCTTTTTTGTCGGCGCTTAATCAAGTTTCTCAAACTGATGATAGGCAGGGTAACACTGAGCAAGCTTCTGAAAATAACACAGATATTAATCTGGAGGATGACAATGCCTCACCAGAGCATATTGCTGCAGAAACCGATATTGCTTTAATCTTTGCTCAAATTGACTTAGCAGAAAATTTCGAAACCAATAGTCAACTAACAGGTGGCAACATATTGCCGCTGGCTATTGAGGCCGATCCAGCTGAACTGACACAAGAGGCTTTAGGTCACTTAGCTGAAGCGATTTCAGTGCCAAAAACGGATGCTATGGCAGCAGATATCGACAGTTTAACTACAGAATTTTTAAGTGACTATTCAGCTGCGCAGCTGCAAAATTTATCAGAATTTAGTGCAATGTCTGCAGCTGAGTTGTCAGCATTATCAGTCAAGGAGTTAAATCAGCTGATCACTGACTTTAACCAGCAAAGTCCCATCCAAGCTGGAGCATTACTCCCTTTGATTGAGCTAGCCACAACCAGCACCATAGATAATGCTGAAAAACCAGCCCTTGCGCTTAGCAGTGGCTTTAGCTCAATTCATAAACACCAAATGGATAACAATAGTGCAGCTGTTGATGTAAACAAAAACTTAGTTGATGCCAGCAAAACTTTAGGCGCCCCTGACAGTATTGAAGGTAAAATAACCTCAAAAGAATCAGGGGTTAATCTGAGTAAAGCGGAGTTATCGGTATCCATGGATAAGTCAGCTACTCCTTCCTCTGCCAATAGTCCTAGTAGTAATATCCTAGCAAATAATGCCATTGCCCTTAGCGCTGCTGAGTTTGCTGTTGATGCAGAACCTGTGGATCTCAAGGCGATACAAAATCAAAGTAGCTTAACTTCAGTGCATAAAAGTGATGTGCCGCAATTTCAATTATCCTTACGTCAAGGTTCTGAGTCGGTAGGGCAAATGCAGGAGATGATCCAAAAGTTCGCTCCTGTGATGAAGCAACAACTCATGACTATGGTCGGACAGGGCATTCAACATGCGGAAATTCGATTAGATCCGGCAGAGCTTGGCCATATGGTGGTCAGAGTTCAAGTTAATGGCGATCAAACCCAAGTGCAATTTCAAGTGGCGCAGACACAAACCCGAGATCTATTGGAGCAAGCTATTCCTCGGCTACGGGAAATGCTAGCTGAAGAAGGGCTGCAATTGGCTGACAGTCATGTTTCTCAAGACGGCGAACAGCAGAAAAATTCTGATTATGATGAGTCGAGTGCTAGGAATGACGGGGTTTTGGATGAAATTTCAGCACAAGAACTTGAGATAGTCACAAAACATGCCATGAGTGGCAGTTCTGCTATAGATTATTACGCTTAAGTCGGTAACCTATGGGCTAATGGTCGCAAAATCAAAAACTAAGCTGAAACTTAGTTAACACAATAATAACAATAGCGTGATGGAATCATTTATGCCAGAAGAAGCTTCTTTAGAATTAACCACCCAAAACCCACCCAAAAGTATCAATAAAATGGTTATCTTTTTGGTGGTTGGGGTGTTGCTGCTGGCAGGCATTGCCGTGGCAGTGCTGTTTTTTATTGGCGACAATGCTAAAGCGACTGCAAACTCACCTGCAACTGACATAGGTGCTGCAACAGTCGTATCTGATGTGGTTAAAGGCAAGGCAAACTATGTAGGTATGCCAAGACCATTTTTATTCAATTTAGCAGGTGCTAATCGTTCACGTTTAGTTGAAATAAAAGTGCAGTTAATGGTGCGAGGGGATGACGGCGTTACTGCAAAAATGCATATTCCTTTAATTGAACATGCGCTTTTAAACACATTTAGCGCAGCTGATGTACAAAAGCTAAGTACCCAAGCGGGCAAAGATGAGTTGCGCCAATTAGCCCTATTAAATGTTCAAAATACATTGCAACCCATAACCGGCCAAAAAGTCGTTGAAAAAGTACTTTTTACTGGTTTTGTAATGCAATAACGCCATGAAAAATCCAAGGTGATGATGTGAGTGATTTATTAAGCCAAGACGAAATTGATGCGCTACTCCATGGCGTCGACGATGTTGATGAAGATGATTTATATGATAGTGATGAGACTCAAGCATATGACTTTTCATCTCAAGATCGCATTGTTCGTGGGCGAATGCCAACCCTTGAAATTGTAAATGAACGTTTTGCTCGTCACTTACGCATCAGCATGTTTAACATGATGCGCCGTGCTGCTGAAGTGTCTATTAACGGCGTGCAAATGCTGAAATTTGGTGAGTACGTTCATACCTTATTCGTACCAACCAGCCTGAATATGGTGCGCTTTAGTCCGCTAAAAGGCACGGCGCTTATCACTATGGAAGCACGGTTAGTCTTCATTTTAGTAGATAACTTTTTTGGTGGTGATGGCCGCTTTCATGCAAAAATTGAAGGGCGTGAATTTACTCCCACTGAGCGTCGTATCGTCCAGCTGCTATTGAAAATCATTTTTGAAGATTATAAAGATGCTTGGGCACCTGTAATGGATGTTGAGTTTGAGTATTTAGACTCAGAGGTCAACCCTGCCATGGCCAATATTGTTAGCCCAACAGAAGTGGTGGTGATTAACTCTTTTCATATTGAAGTGGATGGCGGTGGCGGTGATTTTCATATCACCATGCCATATTCGATGATCGAGCCTATTCGTGAGCTGCTTGATGCCGGTGTTCAAAGTGATAAACAAGATACCGATATGCGTTGGGGCCAAGCATTGCGTGATGAGATCATGGATGTGCAAGTAGGGATTGATGCCAACATCATTGAGCATGAAGTGACATTAAGAGATGTGATGGGCTTTAAAGCGGGGGATATTATTCCTATTGAGCTGCCTGAGCATGTGATGATGCGAGTTGAGGACTTACCGACTTACCGCTGTAAGTTAGGTCAATCCCGCGAAAATTTGGCATTAAAAATTAGTGAAGTTATTCCAAGGCCTGAAACGGCGAAATCAGAATTACAGCTAATTACTCGTAAAGGCAAAGCCCGCGATCTTACTGTGCTATAGACAGGCTTATTTCAAAAATAGTTTTATTTTAACAATCTTGTTTAAAAGAACGCTTATTTAAAGAGCGTATGTTTAAATAAAATGTTGAAAATGAATAATAATTTATAGATTTAATAATTATTGTCCGTGAATATTTAACGGATAACATGTCAGAATTTTAAGGTGATATACATGAGTGATACCGATGATTGGGCTGCAGCAATGGCAGAGCAGGCACTTGAAGAAGCAAAAGAAGCTGAACAAGTCGCCCTTGATGAACTGGTAGATGAAGCTGCGCCAATCTCGCATGATCAAGCTGAAAAGCTTGATGCCATTATGGATATACCGGTAACGATTTCGATGGAAGTCGGTCGCAGTTTTATTAGTATTCGTAACTTGCTGCAACTGAACCAAGGCTCGGTGGTCGAGCTAGATCGTGTTGCTGGTGAGCCCCTTGATGTGATGGTAAATGGCACGCTTATCGCTCATGGTGAAGTGGTTGTGGTGAATGACAAGTTTGGTATTCGTCTGACAGATGTGATTAGCCAAACAGAACGCATTAAGAAGTTAAAGTAATCGAACAAGCATTAAGGATTTAACCCTGTGTTGAATGTGTTCTCCTCGCTAGCATTAGCTAGCTCTGCGCTTACTGACACGGCAACAACCGCAGTTGCCACCAGCGTTTCTAAAGCGCCAGAAACATCAAATGTGGCTGCGCTCTCAAGTATAATGGGCGGGCTTATTTTAGTCGTCGCTATCATTTTTTTATTGGCATTTATTGTCAAAAAATTAAACTTAGTCCAGTCAAATCAAGGGGTGATAAAAACCATCGCCATGACGCCTCTGGGTCAAAAAGAAAAGCTGGTTTTGGTTGAACTTGAAGGCCAGCAGTATCTTTTGGGGGTGACCTCACAGCAAGTTAACCTTATTGATAAGCTAGACACAAACGTTGAAATAGAAACCACTAGTTTTGCCACTCGTCTCAAGCAAGCCAAAGTGCAAGCAACAGTCAAGGCCAAGGAACAGCAATAATGAAAAGATGGATAGTGCTGGCTTTGTTGGCTGGATTAATGTTCACGCCTGTTAGTTTTGCAGACGATGGCTTACTAAAAGCGGTGACAGTGACTGCAGGGGCTGACGGCAGTACCGAATATTCAGTCACTATGCAGATTTTACTGCTAATGACGGCCATGAGCTTTATTCCTGCAATGGTAATAATGCTGACCTCATTTACTCGTATTATCGTGGTGCTATCTATTTTGCGCCAAGCATTAGGTTTACAACAAACCCCATCAAATCAGGTGCTCATTGGCATTACCATGTTCATGACCTTTTTTATCATGGCGCCAGTATTTGATAAAATTCATGCTGAAGCGGTAAAACCTTACATGAATGAAACTCTGACAATGCAGCAAGCCTTTGAAGTGGGTAAAGAGCCCTTAAGGCAGTTTATGTTGGCGCAAGTCAGAACCACAGATTTAGAAACCTTTGTCGAAATTTCAGGTTATACCGATATTACTTCCCCTGAGCTGGCACCGATGAGCGTGTTGATACCAGCGTTTATCACCAGTGAGCTTAAAACCGCTTTTCAAATTGGCTTTATGTTATTTGTGCCATTTTTGGTATTGGATTTGGTGGTTGCCAGTATTTTGATGGCAATGGGTATGATGATGCTGTCACCGATGATTGTGTCCTTACCCTTTAAAATCATGCTGTTTGTTTTGGTGGATGGTTGGGGCTTAGTACTGGGCACCTTGGCCAGTAGTTTCGGCACATAGGGAGCAGGGCTGATGTCACCAGAGTCATTAATTGATATTTTTCGTGAAGCTTTGTCCGTTATTGTGCTGATTGTGTCGGCAATTATCTTACCGGGCTTGTTTGTCGGTTTGATTGTGGCGGTATTTCAGGCTGCCACCTCGATTAACGAACAAACCTTGAGCTTCTTACCACGTCTATTAATGACACTGTTTTCACTGATGTTTTTAGGTCATTGGTTGGTGCAAACCATGATGGATTTTTTCTATAATATGGTGGATATGATCCCGCAGGTTATAGGTTAGCGCATTGGATATTCTGTTCGAGGAAATTAGCCAAACCATTGCCGCCTATATTTGGCCGCTGTTTCGTATTTCTTCAATGCTAATGGTAATGACAGTCTTTGGCGCCAATACCACTCCGTCGCGGATCCGCTTATTATTGGCGATGGCCATCACCATTGCCGTTGCGCCGGTATTACCGCAAACCGCATACGTGGAGCTATTTTCCTTAACTGCCGTGTTTGTCTCAGCCCAGCAAATTTTAGTGGGCACAGCTATTGGTTTTGTGACCATTTTAGTGATGCAAACTTTTGTATTAACAGGGCAAATTATCGGTATGCAAACCAGTTTAGGCTTCGCCTCCATGGTGGACCCCGGCTCAGGTGAGCAAACCCCGGTAGTTGGTAACTTCTTTTTATTACTGGCGACCTTGATTTTTTTAAGTGTCGATGGTCATTTATTGATGTTTAAAATGCTGGTGGCCAGCTTTGAAACCATTCCAGTTTCAACCGAAGGCTTTAGCATCGCCAATTATAAAAAACTCACCGAGTTTGGCAGTTATATGTTTGGCGCGGCGTTAACCATGTCGATATCAGCCATTGTGGCCTTATTGCTTATTAACCTTTCTTTTGGGGTCATGACCCGAGCCTCACCGCAGCTGAACATTTTTGCCATCGGCTTTCCAGTGACTATGGTCAGTGGCTTATTTATTCTATGGCTGACTCTAGGCCCTATCATGTCCCATTTTGATCAGGTGTGGCTGCAAGCCCAGCTGCTGATGTGCGATATTTTACAACTGACCTGTCACATTGACGGTTCCATAAGCCAGTAGGAACAAGATGGCAGAAGATACCGGTCAAGAACGCACCGAGGAACCCACCGCCAAGCGACTGGAACAATCCCGTGAAAAAGGTCAGGTCGCCCGTTCTAAAGAGTTAGGTACTGCAGCGGTATTATTAGCTTCTGCTGTAGGGTTTGCCTTTGTAGGCGAAGATCTTGCGCGCAGTTTACACAGTGTAATGACGCAAATGCTCACCATGGAGCGGGATCAGATCTATGACACCAACTCGATGTTTCGGGTTTGGGGCGTTATTGGCGCTGAGCTTGCTTGGCCATTATTTAGCTTTATTGCCTTTCTTGCCCTTATTGCCTTTCTTGGCAATATTGTCTTAGGTGGCATCACTTTTTCAGTTAAAGCCTTTATGCCTAAGGGCAGTAAAATGAATCCAGCTAAAGGTTTTAAAAGGATGTTTGGCACTCAGGCATTAGTTGAGCTGACTAAAGGTATTGCTAAATTTTTAGTGGTGGCGATTTCGGCTTACTTTTTACTGTCGTTTTACTTTTACGATATTTTGACCTTGTCCATGGGCCATTTACCGGGGAATATTTATCACGCACTGGATCTGTTGGTATGGATGTTTATTTTATTGTGTTCATCAATGCTACTGATCGTGGTTATTGATGTGCCATTTCAAATATGGAACCACAATAAACAGCTTAAAATGACCAAACAAGAGGTTAAAGACGAGTATAAAGACTCTGAAGGTAAGCCTGAAGTAAAAGGCCGCATACGGCAAATGCAGCATGAATTGGCCAATAAGCGCATGATGTCAGAAGTGCCTAATGCCGATGTGATTGTGGTTAACCCAGAGCATTACGCTGTGGCAGTAAAATATGATGCCAGTCGCTCATCTGCGCCATTTTTAGTGGCAAAAGGGGTTGATGATGTGGCCTTTAAAATTCGCGAAATAGCCCGAGAGCACGAAGTACCAATTGTGTCAGCGCCGCCGCTAGCCAGAGCCATATATCACACAACTAAAATCGATCAACAGGTACCGGAAGGGCTATTTACCGCCATTGCACAAATCTTAGCTTACGTATTTCAGTTAAAACAATACCAAAAGGGTCGCGGTAAACGTCCAAAACCTATTCCGCTCAACCAACCTATTCCGGATGATTTAAAACATTAACTGCGGTGTTTTTAGGCATTCAAACCGTAACCGCGGCTATTGACTCATAGCTTGGCTTAGTAATTGCATTTCGTTGATGTCAGCGTCAAAAATATTACGAAAGGGTTTACGGTTAATGGATGTAAAGACAGCGCTAGGTCAAGCAAAGCAAATACGATTTAGCACATTCAAAGGTATTGGTACCCCATTATTGGTGCTGGCTGCATTAGGTATGGTGGTATTGCCGATGCCGCCATTTCTGCTTGATATTTTATTCTCCTTTAATATTTCCCTCGCGTTAATCGTGTTACTGGTCGCTATTTACAGTGATCGCCCACTCGATTTTGCTGCCTTTCCGACTGTTTTACTGGTGGCTACCTTATTACGCTTAGCATTAAATGTGGCCTCAACACGAATCGTGTTACTTGAGGGGCATAACGGTGGCGACTCCGCGGGTAAGGTGATTGAAGCCTTTGGCTCGGTGGTGATTGGCGGTAACTATGCTGTGGGTTTAGTTGTGTTTTTAATCCTGATCATCATCAACTTTGCCGTAGTAACCAAAGGTGCGGGGCGCATTTCAGAAGTAAGCGCGCGTTTTACCTTGGACGCCATGCCGGGTAAACAAATGGCCATTGATGCCGATTTAAATGCTGGTACATTAACTCAAGATCAAGCACGTATTCGCCGTGCTGAAGTGACGAAAGAAGCCGACTTTTATGGCGCGATGGACGGTGCCTCAAAATTTGTCAAAGGGGATGCTATTGCCGGGATTATGATTCTGGTCATTAATATCCTTGGCGGTTTTGTCATCGGCATGGTGCAGCACGGCTTGGACTTTTCAAGCGCGGTGGAAATTTATACCTTATTGACCATTGGTGATGGCTTGGTGGCGCAAATACCTGGCTTGCTTTTATCTATCGCAGCCGCCTTGATGGTGACGCGCCAAAATGAGTCTGGCGATATGGGCGGGATGATGATCAGCCAAATGTTCCATAGTCCTAAGTCTATGGCCATTGCCTCAGCGGTGCTTTTTGTTATGGGCGTTGTCCCAGGTATGCCACATTTTGCTTTTTTAACGTTTGCATTCATTACCGCAGGCGCAGCTTATTTTATTTATAAACGCAATAACGACAATAAAACCCTCGCGCTAGAAAAAGCAGTTAAAGGCCCAACCGATGTCAAAGAGGCTGAGCCTAAAGAGCTAAGCTGGGAAGATGTGCATCATGTAGACACCATAGGCCTTGAAGTGGGCTATCGACTTATTCCGCTAGTAGATAAAGGCCAAGGCGGCGAGTTACTCAGTCGCATTAAAGGGGTGCGTAAAAAGTTATCGCAGGAATTGGGCTTTTTGGTACCGGCGGTGCATATCCGTGACAACTTAGATTTATCCCCCAACTGCTATCAAATATCCTTAATGGGCGTGGTGGTTGGCGAAGCAGAAGTAAGACATGATTGCGAGTTAGCGATTAATCCTGGTCAAGTTTATGGCAAGCTTGATGGCATAGAGACCAAAGATCCTGCTTTTGGTTTAGAAGCCGTGTGGATAGCACCAGAGCAACGTGAACACGCGCAAACATTAGGTTATACCGTGGTTGATACCGCGACTGTGGTTGCCACCCATATTAGCCAGCTACTGACCAATAATGCGGCTAAATTATTGGGCTATGAAGAAGTGCAGCAGTTGATGGATATGCTATCGAAAAACTCGCCGAAGTTAGTCGATGGCTTTATACCAGACGTTATGCCGCTAGGTTCAGTGGTAAAAGTGATGCAAAACCTTCTTAATGAAGGAGTTTCTATCCGAGACTTGCGCACAATCGTGCAAACACTGTTAGAATACGGCAGCAAAAGTAATGATACTGAAGTGTTAACCGCTGCAGTACGTATTGCCTTGAAACGAATGATAGTGCAAGAGATCTCTGGGCCTGAGTTGGAAATCCCTGTCATAACATTGGCGCCAGAGTTGGAACAGATGTTGCACAAGTCTATGCAGGCAACAGGCGGTGAAGGGCCCAATATTGAGCCAGGCCTTGCAGAACGTATGCAGAAGTCATTATTAGATGCTTCACAGAAGCAAGAAATGGTCGGTCAACCAGCCATTTTATTGACATCTGGCATGCTTAGGTCAACTTTGTCGCGGTTTGTGAAATACACCATTCCTAATTTACGGGTAATTTCTTACCAAGAAATACCCGATGAAAAGCAAATACGCATAGTATCTGCAGTTGGGCAATAGCAATGACTTTCAGTTTGAAAGAGGTACGTAGTGAAAATTAAACGATTTTTTGCCAAGGATATGCGCTCAGCATTAGCTCAAGTCAAAGAGACTTTGGGCTCTGACGCGGTGATCATGTCGAATAAGAAAGTAACTGGTGGCATCGAAATTGTTGCAGCAGTTGACTACGATGAACCTAAAGTTGATGTTGCCGTAAAATCGCCGGTTGCAGCCTTTATGGATGTGACTGAAGACCGAGTGTCAATTGGTGCTAACAAACCTGCCATTAAAGCGCACACTAAAGTCAGCCCGCCGCCAGTTGCTGATTCACTGCAGGCGTTATTAGAAAAGCAGCATAGCCGCCTGCAGCAACAAATCTCCCAGCAACATGAAGAGCCGGAATTACCAGATTGGGCTAAACAGTTAGAAGCAAGCAAACCTGTAGCTAAAGAACCAAGGCAGCATCAGCAACACATTGAGCCGTCTAGATCTTCCAATAAAGGCCATTCAGCTGAAATGGAAGCGATGCGAGAAGAGATGGCGTCACTGCGCGGTTTGCTAACTCATCAAGTTTCTTCATTAATGAAAGAACAGAAAAAACGCACCGATCCTGTGGGCGCAATGCTTGAAAGTAAATTAATTGCCGCAGAGTTCTCGCCTGCTGTCGCTGCCAAGTTATCCAGCCTGAGTCAGCAGTTTTCTCCCGCCGATTTAGTCAGAGCCTTACCCCAAAGTTTGGCCAATCTACTCGATAACCAAGGTGACGATATTGTCCGTACTGGTGGCGTGGTCGCATTTGTCGGTCCAACCGGTGTCGGTAAAACCACCTCATTGGCTAAAATTGCGGCCAGATTTGCCGCTCATCATGGCCCAGAACAAGTTGCGTTAATTACCACAGATCATTATCGTATTGGAGCCTTTGAGCAATTGGCAACTTATGGCAAAATAATGGGCTGTCCAGTTAAACAAGCACATGATTTAACTGAATTAGAACAAATTCTTTATCAGTTTAAGAATCGAAAGTTAGTTTTGATTGACACTGCGGGTATGGGGCAACGAGATCTACGCCTTTATCAGCAGTTAGATGATTTGATGGCGAACACCAGAATACCCATTCGTAGTTATTTGGTGATGTCGGCAACCTCTCAACGAAGAGTGTTAGTCGATGCCGTAGAACATTTTAAAAGAATCCCGTTATCGGGGTGTATACTGACGAAATTAGATGAGTCAGTATCCATTGCTGGCGCATTAAGTGTATTAATCCAAAACGGGTTGCCATTAAGTTATATTACTGATGGCCAACGCGTTCCAGAAGATATGCAGGTTGCCGATACGCTTTCATTAGCAAGACAAGCGTTAGCAGCACTAAACGAAACAAAACCTCAAACGTCACCTGACACTGCGTGGTCAAATGACATGGCCTATGCATTCGAGTAAAGATATGACCCGAGATCAAGCAAGTGGTTTACGTATGATGAATCAACCAAATAACGATAAAGTAAAAGTAATTGCAGTCAGCGGTGGTAAAGGCGGCGTGGGTAAAACCAGTGTGTCGATTAATACCGCGGTAGCACTTGCTGAGAAAGGCAAACGGGTTTTAGTACTCGATGCCGATTTAGGACTCGCCAACGTTGATGTGATGTTAGGTATTCGAGCTGAGAAAAACTTATCTCACGTATTATCTGGCGAAGCAGAATTAGACGACATTATTGTTCGAGGCCCCAAAGGCATTGGTATTGTACCAGCCACATCAGGCACTCAAGCGATGGTGGAATTAACCCAAGCGCAACATGTTGGATTAATTCGCGCCTTTAGCGATATGAAAACCCAGTTTGATATTTTAATCGTTGATACCGCAGCGGGTATCTCTGATATGGTGCTGAGTTTTTCCCGTGCCTCACAAGATGTATTGATTGTGGTTTGTGATGAACCGACATCAATAACCGATGCCTATGCCCTGATTAAAATATTAAGTCGTGAGCACGGTGTGTTCCGCTTCAAAATTGTGGCAAATATGGTGCGTAGTTTGCGAGAAGGCATGGAGTTATTCGCCAAGTTAAGTAAAGTAACCGATAGATTTTTAGATGTGGCTTTAGAGCTGGTTGCGACAGTGCCATTTGATGAAAATTTACGTAAATCAGTACGTAAGCAGAAGTTGGTTGTGGAAGCATTTCCAAAATCACCAGCGGCCATTGCTTACCACGGTTTAGCCAATAAAATCATGAGCTGGCCTGTGCCACAACAGCCTGGTGGTCATCTAGAGTTCTTTGTTGAACGTCTTGTTCAGCGCAAAGAAGTAAAAGAGGATACACCGAGTGAATAAAGCCGCCGCGTATACTCAGTTTGATAATAAAACCTCAATTGTTGAACAGTATGCACCGTTGGTAAAAAGAATTGCACATCATATGTTGGCAAGGCTGCCAGCATCGGTGCAACTTGATGACTTATTGCAAGCTGGGATGATGGGGCTACTGGAAGCATCATCAAAGTTTGATGGCTCTAAAGGCGCCAAATTTGAAACCTTTGCTGGGATCCGAATTCGTGGCTCGATGATCGACGAAATTCGCCGTGGTGATTGGGTGCCGCGCTCGGTACATCGAAACCAACGCCGTGTTGCACAAGTTATCGATGAACTGGGTCAAGAATTAGGCCGTGATGCCAGAGATACTGAAATTGCAGAAAAATTGGAAATGTCTCTTGAAGAATATCACCATATTTTGAACGATGTTTCAGTAGGAAAAGTTATTGGGATTGAAGACTTAGGTGTTTCAGAAGATGTGATTGTGTCTGATGAATTAACTGAGGATGAAAGTTTTGATTCTTTAGCTGAAGTGCAGTTTAAATCGGCATTAGCACAAGCAATTACCACTTTACCCGAAAGAGATGCGCTAGTTTTGTCGCTATATTATGACGAAGCGTTAAATTTAAAAGAAATCGGTGCCGTTCTTGAGGTCAGCGAGTCGCGTGTTAGCCAGATATTAAGTCAGGCAATGCTGCGTCTCAAAGGCAAACTCAAGCACTGGACACAGGTATAATTACTAATAAGAGCAACGAATTAAGCTCACCGGAGGAAACCTTGGACAAGAATATGAAGATACTGATTGTTGATGATTTTTCAACAATGAGACGTATCATAAAGAACTTGTTGCGAGACTTGGGATTTAATAATACTCAAGAAGCAGATGATGGCAATACCGCACTACCAATGTTACAAAAAAGCGATTTTGACTTTGTTGTAACCGATTGGAATATGCCAGGTATGCAAGGAATTGATTTATTAAAAGCCATTAGAGCTGACGATTCATTAAAACACTTGCCAGTATTAATGGTAACAGCAGAAGCAAAACGTGAACAAATTATTGCCGCAGCGCAAGCTGGCGTTAATGGCTACGTGGTTAAACCTTTTACCGCAGCAACGTTAAAAGAAAAACTCGATAAAATCTTTGAACGTTTAGCCTAAGCAAAGGATAAGTTATGCAGGCAGCAATATCAGGGCTCATAGATCTTGAGCAAGCCCAGCAACTTGTTAAATTGCTTGAAGATGGACAACAAGAGCAAGCTGATGAGGTCATTCGTGACCTGTCAGTGCCAATACAACGTGAACTGTTTGATGAAGTTGGCAAGCTGACCCGTCAGTTACACAGTTCACTAAATGACTTTCAATTAGATACCCGTCTGGTTGAACTTGCCAACACCGAAATTCCAGATGCAAAAGAAAGACTCAACTTTGTCATTGATATGACAGAGCAAGCTGCAAATAAAACCATGGATGCAGTTGAAGAATGTTTACCTTTGGCCGATACAATAATAAATAACATTCAATCGGTCACGCCAATGTGGGACAAATTGATGCGTAGGGACATTTCCTTAGTGGAATTTAAGTCCTTGTGTCATGACGTTCAACATATCATGTCCCATAGCGAACATGATTCAAATCGACTAAGAGAACTGCTCAATCAAATATTGATGGCGCAAGATTTTCAAGATTTGACTGGCCAAATGATCCGCCGAGTTATTGATTTAGTCATCGAAGTTGAAAGCAGTTTAGTGTCTATGCTGACAATCTTTGGCGACAATGCAGCCGACTCGAATCGAGTCATTGATGATAATAAAATTGAAGCAGAAGGCCCTATCTTAAATGCTGACACCCGCGAAGACGTGGTGACTGGCCAAGATGAAGTGGATGATCTGCTATCAAGTCTGGGTTTCTAATTAGGAGTCAAATTTAATGTCTTTTGATGTTGATGAAGAGATACTCCAGGACTTTTTGATTGAAGCTGGTGAAATTTTAGAGCTTCTACAAGAGCAACTCGTCGCTCTTGAAAATAATCCTGATGATGCTGATTTACTGAATGCGATTTTTAGAGGTTTTCATACTGTAAAAGGTGGCGCAGGCTTTTTGAGCTTAGGCCCTATGGTCGATGTGTGCCACGAAGCTGAAAATACCTTTGATTTACTGCGAACGGGTAAGCGTCAAGTTAATGCCGAATTGATGGACATCATTTTGCAAGCTGTTGATGCGATTAACTCGATGTTTGCACAGACCCAGCAAGGACAGCCACAAGATGATGCCGACGCCGACTTATTAGCTCGCTTAAAGCTGTTAAGTTCTGGTGCGCCATTAGCCTCAGAGCTTGCCAGCACGGCAGAAGACTCGTTAATTGCAGAGACATTAATAGAAGATACTTTAGCTGAACAGACGTTAATTACCCAGACGTTAGCTGAAGTTGAGCCGATTGCTGCAGACTTAGAAACATCAGTGGGCTCAATTGATGATATCGACGAGAGTGAATTTGAAGCCTTGCTAGATGCACTTCATGGCGCAGGAAACAGTCCTACCTCTAAGCCAACAAAAGACCTTATTGATGATACCTCGAGTGCTTCAGGTGCCAATGGTGACACAGCTGTTGCCAGTGATGAAATCAGTGATGATGAGTTTGAAGCCTTACTGGATGAATTACATGGCGCTGGCAGTTTTAAAGCCGCAAGCACTCCAATTGCAGCGGTAAAACCTGCGGTAATAGAACAAGAGCCAATTGTTGATGGCGATGATATTACTGACGATGAGTTCGAAAAGTTATTAGACGAATTACATGGTAAAGGTGCCGCTCCTCAGGCTGTTAGCCCAGCGCCTTCTGCAGTAACTCCCGCGACTCCGGTTTCAGTGCCCGCTTCAATGCCCGCAGATGTTGCACCATCAAAAGCTGTCTCAAACACAGCTGCGCCAGCACAGCCAAGTGCGGCAGATGCAAGTTCGGTAGAGGCAAGTGCGGCAGAGGCAAAACCAGTGCCAGTCGCTAAAGCTGCCGCGCCGGTAAAAAAAGCAGAGCCTGCTAAAACCCAAGGCGCCATGCCACAGGGTGAAACCACCGTAAGGGTAGATACTTCGCGCCTTGACCAAATTATGAATATGGTTGGTGAGCTGGTGCTGGTACGAAACCGCTTAGTGAGTTTAGGTATTTCTCGCGATGATGAAGAAATGTCGAAAGCACTGGCCAATTTAGATCTGGTTACTGCCGACCTTCAAGGCGCAGTAATGAAGACCCGCATGCAGCCAATTAAGAAAGTATTTGGCCGCTTCCCAAGAGTGGTTCGCGATTTAGCCCGAACACTGAACAAAGAAATAGATTTAATCATGGTCGGTGAAGATACCGATCTTGATAAAAATCTAGTTGAAGCACTGGCGGATCCATTAGTCCATTTAGTACGTAACTCGGTTGATCATGGCATTGAAATGCCTATTACTCGCGAAGCGAATGGTAAACCAAGAACCGGTACAATTACGCTTTCAGCAAGCCAAGAAGGCGACCATATTCTTCTTAAAATTGAAGATGATGGCGCTGGGATGGATGCTGATAAGCTAAAAGAAATCGCCATTAGCCGCGGGGTTCTAGACGAAGACTCAGCCGCAAGAATGACTGATAATGAAGCTTATAACTTAATTTTTGCGCCAGGTTTTTCAACCAAAGTTGAAATTTCAGATATTTCAGGCCGCGGCGTTGGAATGGACGTGGTGAAAACCCGTATCAGCCAATTAAACGGCACAGTGCATATCGATTCGGTAAAAGGCCAAGGCACCATTTTAGAAATTAAAGTGCCATTGACGCTGGCGATTATGCCCACATTAATGGTGGATGTTGCTAAGCAGGTGTTTGCCTTACCGCTTTCAAGTGTGAATGAAATTTTCCACCTCGATTTAACTAAAACGAATGTTGTCGATGGTCAGCTCACTGTCATAGTGCGTGATAAAGCCGTGCCACTGTTTTATTTAGAGCAATGGTTACATCGCAACAAGACCACGCTTATTCATGGCGATAAAAAGCAAGGCCATGTGGTGATTGTGCAACTTGGTACCATGCAAATTGGCTTTGTGGTTGATGCATTAATTGGTCAAGAAGAAGTGGTAATTAAGCCTTTAGGCAGTATGTTACAAGGCACTCCGGGTATGGCTGGGGCAACAATTACCTCCGATGGTGGTATTGCATTGATCCTTGATGTACCGGGTTTATTAAAATATTACGCCAAAAGTAAAAGATAAAATTCCAATTGATAAGGAATGAAATGGCTACCAAAGTTTTAGTTGTTGATGATTCAAGTTTCTTTAGACGTCGAGTCAGCGAAATAGTGAATCAAGATGACGATCTCGAAGTGGTGGGTGTAGCAGTCAATGGCCAAGAAGCCATTGACATGGCTGAAAAATTAAAGCCACAAGTGATCACCATGGATATCGAGATGCCAGTGATGGACGGCATTACTGCTGTGCGTAAAATAATGGCAACTAACCCAACACCGATACTGATGTTTTCGTCTTTAACCCATGATGGCGCTAAAGCGACACTTGATGCGCTTGATGCTGGCGCATTGGATTTTTTACCGAAACGCTTTGAAGATATTGCCTCTAAAAAAGAAGAGGCCATTAAACTATTACAGCTAAGGGTTAAAACCTTAGGCAGAAGACGATTATATAAGCCATTGCCAAGAGCGGTTACGGCTCGAAGTGCAGCAGATGCCGCAAACCCTGCAGGCTTGAGAACCACATTAGCATCGAAAACGGCCTTAAATAATCGCTCGCAAGCGAATAATTCAGCGGCCAGTAGCGCCCAAAACGTCAGTTCTGCCAGCGCCATTAGAGCTAGCGGTAAAAAATATAAAGCCTTGTTGATTGGCACTTCAACGGGGGGGCCTGTTGCACTGCAAAAAGTGTTAACGGCATTTCCTGCTAATTACCCTCATCCAATTTTGCTCATACAGCACATGCCGTCAGCCTTTACGCCAGCTTTTGCCAGTCGCTTAAATAGCTTATGTCAGATTACGGTAAAAGAAGCGCAAAATGGGGATGTACTGCAACCAGGCTGGGCTTATTTAGCCCCGGGTGGCATGCAATTGATGGTGGAGCGACACGCGACATTTGGGCGTTTAAAAGTTATCGCCGGCAATGCTGAGATGAACTACAAACCCAGTGTGGATATTACCTTTGCATCAGCCTCAAAAGTGTTTGGCGGCGATGTATTAGCGGTTGTACTTACCGGTATGGGCGCAGATGGTAGAGAAGGCGCTAGAATGCTAAAAGCCGCTGGTGCAACGATTTGGGCCCAAGATGAAGCCAGTTGTGTGGTGTATGGTATGCCGCAAGCGGTTACCGCAGCAGGTTTATCAACTCATTCAATTGCTATCGACAGTATGGCACAGTCCATTATCAAAGAGACGGCCCGTGGCTAAGAGCAACAAGGCAATGAACACCCAACAAATGTTAGTGGTGTTTTTATTGATCATCGCGGTTATTACGCTGGCAGGGTTATATTTTGATGGCGCAAAAACTAACCGTGAATTGTCTCAACAAATTGCGCAGCTCAAAGCATCTCAAGTGTTGTTAATGGTGCCAGATGAGCAAGCGGCGGACATTGCAGCTTGGCTTCGCACACATCCTGAATCCACCCAAGCATTAGTGCAAAAGGCGGCAAATGGTGAAGCGGTGACATTAAGCTTAGGGCCTGGAACGACAGCTAAAAATAACCAGCACTCCCAGCCACAGGAACCGCCCAATATACAAACGGTTGAAAATGAGCAAGGGGTAAAAGTGATCCCCTTACCCCATGGTGGGATCAGGATAACCACTCGTGAATCAGACTCACTTTAGAGCAGATTGTAATCGAGTGTAGTCAGTTACTAATCAATTGAATAATAACAACAATAAAGCTATGAGGCGTCATTTGAAAGTTTGGACTATCGCAAATCAAAAAGGCGGCGTAGGTAAAACAACCACGGTTGCCAGCCTTGCCGGCGCGTTAATTAAGCGTGGTCAAAGGGTATTGATGATTGATACCGACCCTCATGCATCGCTAGGCTATTATTTAGGGATTGATTCTGAGCAAATTCCCAGTTCACTTTACGATATTTTTCTGGCTCATAAGCCGTTATCGTTAGCGGATGTAGAAAAGCACATTGTGCCGACTTCAATTGATGGGTTAGATTTGATCCCAGCCTCAATGGCGCTAGCCACATTAGATAGAGCTTTGGGACATCAAGAAGGGATGGGGCTGGTTTTACGTAACCTGTTAGCCTTGTTAGATGAAAAATATGATATTGCTATCATTGATTGTCCGCCTATTTTAGGGGTGTTGATGGTTAATGCTCTGGCGGCAAGTGAACATATCATCATTCCAGTTCAAACTGAGTTTTTGGCCATAAAAGGCTTAGAGCGAATGGTAAAAACCATGGCGCTAATGGGGCGTTCAAAGAAAACAGATTACAGCTTTACCATTTTACCAACCATGTATGATCGCCGCACCAAAGCATCACCTGTAGCGCTACAATCTTTGCAGCTCAGCTACCCTGAGACTTTATGGCCTGATGTTATTCCAGTTGATACTAAATTTAGAGATGCCAGTTTAGCCCATGTGCCACTATCGCATCATATGCCCAGCAGCCGTGGGATGAAAGCCTACAATCGCTTACTGGATTTTTTAATGTCGAGGGAGTTAACTCATGTCAAAATCGGTTGATGAAACTGTTTTTGATTTCTTCTCAGTATTATTACAAGAGCCTTCTGGTAAGGCTGTAGATGCGGCTACAAGCTGCGATAAACTGACTTCAATCAGCACTCTACAAGCGGCTCAACACACAGACTCTGCTGGCAGTGCAGAGGTAGCAGCTACTAATGTCGGCTCCCAGCACAATAGTGAAGATGAATATTTACATGTCACAAGTAAGTTGACGGCCCCAAGTCCTCGCTTGCAAACAGTCGCGCCGCAAAGTGAATCTTTAAGTTCGTCATTTGCTGAGCCGCAGGTGGATAAAAATGCCTTATCTAAATTATTGGCGGTAGTCTCTGCACCAGCACCAGTACCAACTTCAGAACAATCTGTTGAATCTCTACCTGAGGTAAAGCAAGCACTTAAAGGTACGGCGCAACAGGCAGCGCTGGCAATCGCTCAACCTGCAGCGCAGACCGCGAAATTATCTGTAGTGGATAATAAAGATTCTCAAATTTCAGCCGATATAGATAATCATCAGCGAGCTTATGTTGAGCCAGCGGTTATTGACGCCAGTAACTCGGCCGCTAAAGCTGAATTAGCATCGATTCCGCCAAGTATCACCACAGATTTACAAGATGTTTTAGATGATGAATTTCAGGTGTTATTTTTCAATGTGGCTGGGTTAACCCTTGCGGTGCCATTGGTAAGTTTGGGCGGTATCGTAAAAATTGAACATATTAATCACCTGATAGGGCGCCCAAAATGGTTTTTAGGGGTACAAACCCGTCGAGATCAAAAGGTGAATGTTGTAGATAGTTGCCGCTGGGTGATGCCAGAAAAGTACACCGCAGAAATGGCGCAATCTATTGATTATCAATATATCGTTATGCTTGAAAACAGCGACTGGGGACTGGCATGTGAATCCTTAGTTAACGCGGTAAAAATTAATAAATCTCATGTCAATTGGCGTGAAAAAGCGGGTAAGCGTCCATGGCTTGCCGGCGTAGTAAAAGAACAAATGTGTGGCATTTTAAATGTGCAGGCGCTCATTGAAATGCTAGATGCAGGATTAGGTTGTCAAGATTCGATTGTCTGAGGTTATTTATGACAGATTCAAGAAATGTAGCAGCGGTTGCTGCAGGTAAAGAAGATGTAGTTTTACAGTGGGTTACTTTTAAGTTAGATAATGAAACTTATGGTATCAACGTCATGCAAGTTCAAGAAGTATTGCGTTATACCGAAATTGCCCCCGTTCCCGGTGCGCCTATGTATGTGCTTGGTATCATTAATTTACGTGGCAATGTCGTCACTGTGATTGATACCCGTTCACGCTTTGGCCTTGATGCTGCAGAAGTTGATGACTCATCGCGTATAGTGATCATTGAAGCTGAAAAGCAAGTGATTGGTATTTTGGTCGATAGCGTTGCCGAAGTGGTTTACCTGCGCCGCTCTGAAATCGATAATGCCCCGAATGTCGGCACTGAAGAAAGTGCTAAATTCATTCAGGGTGTCAGTAACCGAGATAATGAGTTATTGATTTTAGTCGACCTTGATAAGTTACTATCTGACGATGAGTGGGCAGAAATAACTCAGTTATAAGCGTTTTTTACGTTTCAACTAAAGCCAGCATTATTATTTGCTGGCTTTTGTGTTTTAATGACAAAAATCAGTCTTATCAGAGAATATTAATGTCGCAAGAATTGCTTATCACTATTGTTATTTATGTTGTCACTTGTGCCGCAATAGCGATGTTTTTTTCAAAAAGAGCCAGCAAACTGCAAAGCAAAGTAGATGCAGTAACTGTGTTGGTAAAAGAAAATGATCGCCAGCGAGAAACCGTTAAACGAGAGCTGCAGGAATTACGCAGCGGAACTATCGGTGTTGGTAAGCGTGTTTTAGAGTTAGAGCAAAAATTAACTAAACAATCACAGCGCCTAGAAGAGGCAAGTCAGCAAGATCCACAATCTAAATTATACTCTAGAGCATTAAAAATGGTGGGGTTAGGTGCAGGAGTGGATGAGCTAATTAATGAATGTGAATTACCTAAAGCTGAAGCGGAATTAATTATCCGTTTACATAAAAAATAACCCGCCGTTTGAAGATGTAACAGATTTTGCGTAAGCGCTAAGCTTGCTCAATGATTTTTTGATGTAAGTTATCCCATTGCTCTGGGAACTTACCATCTAACATATACACAAATGCAATGAGCTCGGCGATTAAGGTGTAGAGCTCTTGGGGCACTTGTTCTCCGAGGGCCAATAACTGTAAAAATCCGCTTAAATTCTCATCTTGATGGATATAGACGCCAGCATCTTTTGCTAGTGCTATGATCTCTTCAGCGACTAAATCTTTACCTGTGGCGGTGACCGTTGGCGCGCTATTGCCATCGAAGCTTAACGCGACTGCTTTCTTAATATCCGTCATTATTTCGCTCCTAATTTCACGTCTTAAAGTGCTTCTTAAGCATTGGTTTTTACCAGATAATGATCGCCAGGTAATAAGGTTGCGGGCACATTATCAATTACCGTGGTGAACTCTCGCGCCACAAAGCCAGCCTGGTTTATTTTTATGCTCAATAGCGCTTGAAAATCACTGACTTTATCTAACAGGCTTTGATTTTCACCGGTAAATTTAATATCAAGAAAATCTCCTATCTTATGAGCATTAATCAATAAAGCCCCCTGAGTCAGATTAAATTTTAATTGCAACCGCCAACTTGTTGTCGCGCTCTTATCGTTAGAAGCGCCCCGTTCAAACTTACCCTCTAATTGCTCTTTTCGTGGGCCAATGGAGTAAGGCAGTGCTATATACCAAGTAAGATGCTGATTAGCGTCGCTGCTAGCTTGTTGGTATCCGCTAAAGCTAGTGGCTAATTTGCCTAAGGACTCCACGCCGCGGGCTTTATCTAAGGCACTTAAAAGCAATTGGCTTTGCTCAGTAATGTTGAGTACTTTTTGCTGCAGTTTATCAAGATAGTGTTGCAATGACGGGCTCAGTTGGGTGTGAGCGCCTTGGCGTTTAAAGCCAATAAGCAACTGAAATAGTGCGCTAATTGCCCCAGCTGTTAATGCTGTATTAGGTAGCTGCTGCGTATTGGTCAGGTTTAAGTTGGTTAAGCTCAGTAGCTCTTGTTTTAATAAGCTTTGATCTGCAAGTTGGCTTAATGGCCGCGGATTTAAGCTCGGCAGTAATGCTAATAAAGCACTGGCAAGGCTATTAGTGGCATTATTGCTGTAAGTGTTTTTGAGAGGCATTGCGCCAGCTTTATGTAAATTTTGTTTGAGTACTTCAACGGGGCTTTTGGTGTTTACTTGAGCCACAGTTGCGCTTGCAGAGTGTTGATGCGAGTTTGCCTGTTGCTGAGGTGGTTTTACATTGGTCACTGCGGTTTCAACACTGGCTGTTAAAGGTATTTGCTCAAGCTTATTTAATAGCTGACGCAGTAATTGGGCCGGTTCATCTTTTCTTACCACAACATGTTCAGAGTTAGCCTGTAACTGATTGTTATTGGTGCTTTTATTGTTGTTTTGGTTATTGGTATCA
This sequence comes from Shewanella sp. UCD-KL21, assembly GCF_001957135.1. GTDB lineage: Bacteria > Pseudomonadota > Gammaproteobacteria > Enterobacterales > Shewanellaceae > Shewanella. Next base: position 93,311 of record NZ_MPHK01000009.1, read on the forward strand.
ATCGCAAACAAATCAGCAGTCGTAACATGCAATATTGGGGTTAATGTTAACAGCGGTTTCCCAGCCACTAGGCTGATATGAGCGAGGTGTTGGCCTTGAGGCAATTTTGCTGATGCTGACACCGTAATCTCAACTCCGGATTCAAAGCGCATGTGATTATGTTTTATTTCAACCACAGGTAGCGGGTAACCTTGCGCTCTGGCGGCCAAGGCCATTAATTGCTGTGGTGAAATATTATTGCTTTTTGCCAGTGTTAGCAGCTCAATGGGCAGCTTAGTTTGTATCGCAGCTGCGACTAGCACTAACTGCTTATTGGTGAGACTGCTCGGTGTGGCTTGTTTATGAGATGCGCTACCAGTGAGCTTAGTTAATTGCTTGAGCGTGTCATTGCTTAACATTAACTGCCCACCAGAATGCAGGATTTGCTGTATTTGATGACTGGCTGAAAATTGAAATGTTTTATTCGCGATGGTAAAGGTAACCGCGACATGGCTTTTAGTATCGTGAGATAACTGGGGTACAGATGATGAGCTGGCTGTAGACGCTTGGTTTGTAGCTGATGACAGTATTGAAGGTGACAGTATTGAAGATGACAGCGTAACAGGCACTAAGCTTGCTGGTTTAGCTATGGTGGTGCTGGGTAATTTGTGGCGTGTTTTTGAGGCTTCTGTTGTCGCCAGTCTTGCTGTGATCGAGCCTTGTGTCATATTTTTTCTATCGCCACTTAAGTTGTTTATTGCTGTTTACGTAACCGTTATCTAACCATCTACGAAATTATTACCTAACTATCTACCAAAGCATTACCTAACTATCACCTTTAAATATGTTCTATTACAATTTAAGCGTTGATCTCCTACACTCCTTGAGTATCCTTAGCCGTAATTGTTGGCTATAGATGTTGTAGTTGTAGTATTTTTACCTATCAAGTGTGATAAATTCGCGCAATTAATACTGTAAATAATATCTCAACAGTTTATTTGGCTAACTTAAATAGCGTTACACAGACTAGGTTATACAGACTGTATCGACTTGATAGTCCTTAGCTTTAATGTTCAATGTAAATCTTTGCTAGAGTTAATCTATAAGCTTTACTGGTAAGAGAATACACGTTGAGTTTGTAATCTAGCACGGCTGAAATAGACCAACAGATTAACCTTAACTCAGAGTATTTCAGTATTGAATTTCCCCGAAAGAGAGATGTATGAAGTTTAAATTGTTGTTGCTTTCTTTATTAATGGCTTGCAGTGCCTTTTCATTAAAAGCCGAACCTATTCAGCAGGCGAGCAAGCCTGATGTCGAAGTCATCTATGATGATCCTCGTGATCCCATCGAGGGATTTAACCGTGCCATGTGGGATTTTAATTACCATTATCTTGATCGCCATTTTTTCCGCCCCATAGCCCATGGATATAATGATTATTTGCCAACACCAGTAAAGTCTGGGGTTAATAATTTTGTGCGTAATTTTGAAGAACCAAGTTCGTTAGTGAATAACGCATTACAAGGGAAGTGGGGCTGGGCAGCCAATGCTGGCGGTCGATTTACCGTTAATACCACCTTAGGACTTTTCGGGGTAATTGATGTGGCAGACATGATGGGCATGACCCGCAAACAAGATGCCTTTAATGAAGTGTTAGGTTATTACGGCGTGCCAAACGGCCCTTATTTTATGGCACCTTTTTTTGGTCCTTATGTGACAAGGGAACTCGCCGCAGATTGGGTTGATAGTCTATACTTTCCTTTGTCAGAGTTCTTGTTATGGCAGTCAGTCCTTAAGTGGGGCTTGAAAAACCTCGACTCACGAGCATCAGCCATCGATCAAGAACGTCTATTAGATAATGCACTTGATCCATACACATTTGTGAAAGAAGCCTATTTTCAATATATGGATTACAAAGTTTATGATGGCAACGTGCCAGTCAAACAAGATGATGATGAATTACTAGAAGAATATTTATTAGAGCTTGAGTGATATTGCTGAACGATGAGGCTTCTTCGACAGCAGTGCTATCGGGGTAGTCTTATGGCATTAACCAATGTCGCTGTGTTATTAGTTGAAGATGATGCAGTTTTTAGGCAGTTACTAGCTGATTTTTTAATGCAACAGGGGGCTGTTGTTTTTGAAGCAGCAAATGGTGAAGAGGGCGTTAAAGCCTTTCAAGCACAGCCTGTTGATATCGTCATCGCAGATTTAAGCATGCCACGTTTAGGGGGCCTTGGTATGCTTAAACAGATAATCGAGTTAAACCCTTCAGTTCCTTCAATTGTCATATCAGGTAATAATGTGATGGCTGATGTCGTGGAAGCCTTGCGTTATGGTGCCTGCGATTACTTAGTCAAACCCGTTTCTGATCTTTTTATCATCCAGCAAGCCATTGAACAAGCCATAGCGTCGCAGGCTCAGTCCGATAAGCTTGATTTTAATGACAGTCATGCTGTTATCAACTCAGCCGCTAGGATGAGCGAAGATTTATCATATCAAGAGTTAGCAGATAACTTTAGCCTACTGGAAAGCAGTGCAGAAGCGGCTAAGAGTGTACAGCAGCAATTATTTCCTGCCTCAAATATTGGTTATCCTAATGCCGATGTTCACTATAGCTTGTGTAAAAACAGTGATGTCAGTGCTTATTTTATCGATTCCACTATGGTGGGAGATAAGCATTTAATGATGTACATGGCGCATTTTTATCCTGAAGATAATCGCGCCGCATTTGGCTGTGTATTAATGCGAAGCTTTGTTAACCAAAAATTAAAACAATACCGTAATGGCGTCAGTAATACCTTAATCGAGCCTTACAATATGCTGAGCTATTTGAATGAGCGTATGGTGACTTCAGGCCTGCACCTGTATGTGGATATGGTATATGTGTGTGTTGAGCTTGAACATTTCAGAGTCGCGATTGGCCAAGCGGGTAGTGGACTACGTTGCTATTTACGCAATAATAACGGCTTAGCACCACTGGCAATTTCACCTTCACGACAATTAGGCTCAGATGAGTGGAATAAGCCTAGTATGCAGTTCAGAAGTTTACTGCCAGAGGAAAAGATTTGTATTGTCAGCGGTGATGCAAATCATCGAGCTCGATTACTGAATAACCAATTTAATGGCTTGTTTTATGATGAAACGCTAGCCGCTGGTGGCTTTATGGAGTTAGCTCTTAAGCTGTAATCGATTAAACGCCAGCAGCCCACGTCATAAACTCAGTATTGAATAAATAAGGCGGCAATAAAAAACCTCGCATATAGCGAGGTTTGTTAATTTATGATGCTTTAAAGCTAAGTATTAATGCTTTATTGCTTCATGATCAGCCGTCACTGCAATTTCTTCAGTTAACGCTTGCTCTTCAGTTTCGTTGTGACCTTCTGCACCGTGCATCCAATCAACTAGCTTGTCAGCCATGAAGTATAAGATAACCGCTGAGATACCTGCTGTGATCGCAATACCAGCAAAAATAGACATTGCATTGGCAAGTTGGTCTTCCACATCACCGCCGTGACCAATTAATGAACCTACTAGGCCACCAATTTTGTTAGCCGCTGCGATAAATAGGAACCAAGCACCCATCATTAATGATGCGATACGCAGTGGAGCCAATTTAGTGACCATTGATAAGCCAATTGGTGATAAACATAATTCACCCATGGTGTGGAAGAAGTATGCACCGACTAACCACCACATGCTTGATTTAGCTGACGCGTCGCCACCCATTTCAAGTACTGCACCGATCATAAATAGGAAACCAATACCCAATAGCACCAAACCTAAGGCAAACTTAACAGGCGAGTTAGGTTCGTTTTTACCTAAGCGGATCCAAATAGACGCAATCACAGGGGCAAAAACAACGATGAAGATAGCATTAAGTGATTGGAAATAAGTGGTTGGAACTTCCCAACCACCAATCATACGATCGGTAAAGTTGTTAGTGAATAAGTTCATTAATCCGCCTGCTTGCTCGAAGCCTGCCCAGAAAATAACCGTGAATAAACCCATTACCATGATCACTTTAATGCGATCACGTTCAACTTTAGTTAAAGGCTCTTTACGTATTTCACCTTTCGCTTCATTTTTTTGCTTTTCAAGTTTAGCGGCTGGAACCGTACCGATATCGCCAAGTAGCTTTTGCGCAAATATAAATTGAATGATTAATGACGCCACCATACCAATACCCGCACAGAAGAAACCTGCTTGCCAGTTGTTAACAAATACTTCTTTGCCATCAATAACAATGCTATGGCCAAATTGGGTGTATGCCCATGCCACAATGAAACCTGATAATGCCGCACCAACGTTAATACCCATATAGAAGATAGTAAATGCACCGTCACGACGATGATCGCCTTCTTCATATAAGTCACCAACCATAGTTGAGATGTTTGGCTTAAATAGACCATTACCAATAATCAAGGTGCCTAGGCCAATGTAAAACATGGTTGTTTCTAGACCAGGCATCCAGCTATGTGGCGCTGCTAAGGTAAATTGACCTGCTGCCATTAAGAAGCCGCCAATATAAATCGCTTTACGTTGGCCTAAAATATTATCCGCTAACCATCCGCCAAAAAGCGGGGTTAAGTACACTAAACCGGTAAATGTTCCATAAAGAGAAAGTGCGTCTGCTTGAGTCCAACCAAGACCACTACCACCATTAGACTCAACTTTGTCGACCAGATAGAGCACCAAAATGGCACGCATAGCGTAGTAACTGAATCTTTCCCATAGTTCTGTTGTAAACAGCAGGAAAAGCCCCTTGGGATGACCAAGCATGGTCCCCTGTGGTTTTGCATTGCTCATTAAGTCTTCCACCTTAAGCTTGTGATTTGCCTGCGGGACCACTGTCGCCACAGAAATTGTTGTTTGCAATTGTGATTATGTTCAACGTATTGATATTTTCAGAATAACATTCTGTCGCGTTTCAATTTAGTTGCTATAAATTTAACCACTTTGTTGTTTATTTATTATAGTAAATGTTGTCATTTTAAAGTTTTAAGGGTTAAAACCTTAAAAAGCTACCCTTATATACATCTTATAAGCCTTAAAAGTCAATGGCAATGGGCGATCTGCGCTTGTAAATGTAGACGTTGAATCAGTTTTTAACCGCTTACAAAGATACCTTTGTTGGTTTTTTGGTGTTAGTTGGCAAGCTTTTAGCTGGCAAATGCGATTAAAGCCACCATAACAACGGATAACAGAATTGCTGACACCTATTTAGGATGAGATCGGTTAGCGGGCTGACAAATAGAATCTATACTTGTTTTAATTGTGTAAACGTTTTGCAAATTCTTAACAAGTATATAAAATGTAACTCATTGGATTTTAGTGTAGAAAAAACGAAATTTTAGTTTTATTGCATATTAAGTGTCTGACCATTGAGTGTATTTAACTGACTTTAATGGCGGAGGCAGGATCTTGTATCGACAACTTGTTTGTTTATGCAGCTTAGTTTTTAGCTGTTCAGTGCTTGCTTGGGTTGATAGTGACCTTGATGGCGTACCTGATAAAAAAGATGCTTGTCCCAATACACAGATTAACACAGCAGTACTTGCCAACGGCTGCCAGCAAAACTTGGGCTTAGTGAACGTCAGCCCGATATATTTTAATTTTGGCCAGTCTCGGGTGTTAAGGTCGCAATTACCCAGTATTGAGCGGGCGCAGCAGATCATTAAGGCCAATAAGCTTGTCAGTATTTCTTTACTAGGTCACACCGACAACATTGGTAGTGAGCAATTAAACGCCAGTTTGTCAGTAAAAAGAGCCCAATCAGTTAAAGATATTTTGGTAACACAGTTTGCTATTGATGTGGGTGTCATAGAAGTCATTGGTATGGGGAGCTTAGCTCCGGTATCAAAAAATAGTACCGCGCTAGGTAGGCAAAAAAATAGACGCGTTGAATTCAAGTTTAAATAATTATTATTAATAAAGGGAGTAAACCATGGAAAACATCGAGAGTTTGATGGCACAAGCGCCTGAATTTTTAATCACTTATGGATTAAAAGTTGTGATGGCCATTTTGATATTTATCATAGGTAAATATCTATCTAACGTAGCTAAGAAATTAACTACAAAACTATTACTAGGCCGTAAAATTGATGAAACAGTAGCATCATTTGTCGGTAATTTGGTTTGGGGCGTGGTATTTGTATTTACGATTATCGCAACTCTGGGTCAAATTGGCGTACAAACAGCGTCACTGGTTGCTGTATTGGGTGCTGCAGGTTTAGCTGTAGGTTTAGCGCTGCAAGGGTCACTATCTAACTTCGCATCTGGCGTGTTAATGGTTATCTTCCGCCCATGTCGCGTTGGTGATTATGTTGATGCTGCTGGCGTATCAGGTACTATTGATGAAATTACTATTTTCTCAACCCGTTTATTAACTCCAGATAATAAAGTTATCGTTGCACCTAACTCTGCAATGATGAATGGCACTATTACTAACTACTCAGCACAAGAAAAACGCCGAGTGGATATGGTTATTGGTGTTGGCTACGGCGCTGATATTGCTAAGACTAAGCAAATTTTAACTGAGGTATTAGACAATAATAGCTACGTGCTAAAAGATCCTGCCTATACGATAGCACTTGCTGAATTAGGTGATTCGTCAATTAACTTTGTGGTTCGTCCTTGGGTTAAAACTCCTGATTATTGGGGCGCTAAGTTTGAGCTGTTAGAGCAAATTAAGAATGCGCTTGATGCTGCAGGTATTGAAATTCCATTCCCACAAATGGATTTACATTTAAAAGAAATGCCAGCTAAATAGCCTATTTAGTGCATTTTATTCACAAAGCCAGCTATTATGCTGGCTTTTTTATGGCTATTTTATCGCAATGATTTGGTGAGGTTAATAATGTACAAAAATATTCTATCTTCAGTCGCAGTGGTTATTGCGCTTACCTTGCCTAATGTCAGTGTTGGCAGTGAAGTGACGACAATTACTATGGGCGGTAAGCCGATGGCGTTAGTAGGCCAGCAATTAAGCGTTAATACTCAAGCCCCTGACTTTACCCTTGTTAATGAGATATTTGAGCCTATAAGTTTGGCTGACTTTAAAGGAAAAACCGTATTAATTAGTGCTGTGCCCAGCTTAGATACTGGGGTTTGCGCTTTGCAGACTAAGCAATTTAATAAATCAGTTGGTCAATACAATGACAATGTGGTGATGTTAACTATTAGCACTGATTTACCTTTTGCTCAAAAGCGTTTTTGTCAGGCAGAGCAAGTGGATAAAATAACAGTGCTGTCAGATTCAGTATGGCGAGATTTTGGTCTTAAATATGGTTTACTTATCAAAGACCGCGGCTTACTTGCGCGAGCTATTTTGATTATTGATGCGAACGGAACACTCAAATATAAAGAACTTGTGGCTGAGGTGGCTAACCATCCAGATTACGACGCCGCATTATCGGCATTAAATAGAATTTCTGCCGACTAGCACAAGCTTAAGCACGAATAACTGGGGTAGAATAAGCTAATTTTACAGTACTAGAAACAGTACTCGCGCCAGTTTATTGAGAGTGGATATGATTGATTTTCGCAGTGATACGGTAACAAAACCCACAGATGCCATGCGTAAAGCCATGGCGAATGCCGAGGTTGGCGATGATGTTTATGGTGATGATCCCACGGTAAACCATTTACAAGATATGGCTGCTGACTTATATGGCTTTGATAGTGCTTTGTTTGTTAGTTCTGGTACTCAAGCTAATTTATTGGCGTTAATGGCACATTGTGAGCGAGGTGATGAATACCTTTGTGGTCAACAGGCTCATAATTATAAATTTGAAGGTGGCGGCGCTGCTGTGCTGGGTAGTATTCAACCGCAGCCGTTAAACAATCAGCCTGACGGCTCTATTTTACTTGCAGATATTGAAGCTGCCATTAAGCCTAATGATATTCATTTTGCACATACTCGTTTATTGAGCCTTGAAAATACCATTGGCGGTAAGGTGTTACCGCAGCAATACCTTGCAGATGCACAGGCGTTAGCCTTTAATCATAATTTAAAAATCCACTTAGATGGCGCGCGCGTGGCGAATGCTGCAGTGGCACAAAATATCCCCATTAGTGAGATCACTCAGTATTTTGATTCGGTTTCAATTTGCTTATCAAAAGGCTTAGCTGCGCCAATAGGTTCAATATTGCTAGGGGACGAGCGCTTAATACAAAAAGCCATCCGCTGGCGTAAAATGCTCGGTGGCGGCATGAGGCAAGCGGGTATTATTGCGGCAGCGGCTCAGTTGGCGATAACTGAACAAGTTGAACGATTGGCAGAAGATCATGATAATGCCGCGCTTTTAGCACAGCGGTTATCTGAAATGCCTGAGTTTTCAGTGGATATCAATTTAGTTCAAACTAACATGGTGTTTGCATCTTTAGATAAGGCATATGATGTCAACCATCTCGCTTTACTATTGGCGCAAAAGGGCATCATTATCAGCCCGTCATCGTCATTACGCTTGGTGACCCACAAAGATATTAGCCGACAGGATATTTTGACTTTTATCACAACCTTGAAGCAAATCATTGTCCAGTTGAATAATAAGTAATCCAGATAAAACTGTCTTAGCTTAACTGTGGTAATCATCAATAAGCGCCCACTCAGTTATTGATTGTCTTTCAAAGCACTTCTATCAAGAGGTGCTTTTTTTTGGTGCAAGTTAGTACTGGCTTTGTAATGTTATGGCGCAGATAAGAGACCATATTTAAAGTATGGTTTTAGTAATGTCACATATTTCAATGGCTTGAATAATTGGCTTTAAAGTTGCTACCTATAAAGTGGTATAGTAATTCAAGGAGCAATATTATGGAATATTTAGGCCGTCATATTGTAAAACCAGTAAATTTAAATGCAGAACAAAGTCTATGTTGTGGGCAGTTACTGATGTGGCTTAATCAAGAAGCGTCGATTTTTGCCCGTTGTCAAATGCACAGTAAGCAGCTAATGGCTAAGTTAGTGTCAGAAATTAATTTTATGAGTCCCGCTAAAATGGGTGATGTGATTGAGTTTGGCATGGAAGCCATTAGTTTAGGGCAAAGTTCTATTACATTAAGATGTAAAGTAAGAAATAGCCTTAGCAATGCACCGATCGCTTATATCGATAAAATTGTGTTTGTGAACATTAATGAAAGAGGTTTACCGATCCCTCATGGCATTAGAGCGAATGCCGCTTAAGGGGATGGTGTAATCGTTGTGAGTGCCGGTAAAGGTATGTGTTTAGCAAACTAGCCTGAATCGAGTCGTTCACTGCTGTTAACCTTGCCAGCTTTAATTTATCTAAAGCTGGCAAGGTTAGTGTTTTATTTTTATCAGTTAGCGCTTAAGCGGCTAATTTTCACTTTAGTGTAATTTAAGATGCGGATGAATAATGCGGCTGATCCCTTTTGCCAGCATCATTAAAGTGCCTTTCACCACACCGTGCAGCTCAATTAAATGACGACGATAAAGTGAGGTGTAAACAAAACGAGCAATTTTACCCTCTACCAAAACCCCACCACCGATAAATGACATTAGGTTACCGACAGTGTGAAACTTAGATAGGTTCACCAATGAGCCTAAATCTTTGTAAACGTATTCATTTTTAGGCTCCTTGCCATCAAGCATCAACATAATGTTATCTGCTGTCATTAATGCCATTTGTCTTGCTGACTGGCCTCGTGGAGGTACCCAGCTGCCATCAGCTTGTGGGCAAGCTGCGCAATCACCAATAGAGAAGATTGATGGGTCTAGGGTGGTTTGCATATTTTGCTTCACCATCACTTGGTTAATATGATTACTTTCAAGGCCACCAATATTATTTAAAAAGTTTGGTGCTTTAACGCCTGTTGACCAAATAACCATATCTGCAGGGATCAAGGTGTTATCCGTTGTCGATAAGCCTTCTGGGGTCACTTGAGTAATGCGGGTGCTTGTCATGACATTCACCCCCAATTGCTTGAGCTCACGGGTCACTGAGTCAGAAATTTCTACTTTGCCGACTTTAGGTAAAATGCGCTCATCAGCTTCAATAAGGGAAACTTCCAGCAAACTGGTATCAATTTTATAGCCAAAGCCACTGAGTTGCTCTACCGCGTGATGCATTTCAGCTGACATTTCCACACCAGTTGCACCTGCGCCAACCACTGCAATTTTAATTTTATCATCCAGTTGATGATGACTGGCATAACGCATAAATTTATTTAATAACAGCTTACGAATTTGCATCGCTTGTTCAGTGTTATCTAAAAACAGACTGTGCTCTTTGACGCCAGGAATATTAAAGTCATTGGCTACGCTGCCAATGGCAATCACTAAATAGTCATAAGGAATATGACGAGCGGGTAGCAGTTCTTCCCCGTTTTCATCATTGATTGGCGCTAAAATAATATGCTTATCATCACGATTAATATCAATCATTGCACCTTGTTGAAAATGGTAACCATGTGCTGAGGCGTGGCCACGGTAGCTAATTGCATCAATGCCAATATCTAAGGCGCCAGTAGCCACTTCATGAAGCAGTGGTTTCCACACATGGCTTTCGGCACAATCCACGAGTGTGACTTTTGCTTTAGCTTTTCTACCCACTTTATGACCCAATTTAGTGGCGATTTCCATGCCACCTGCGCCGCCGCCAACGATGACGATATTCGGAACTGCTTGCATCTAAGATGCTCCTTTAGTGAAGTTAAAATAATTCGGTTACATTTTTATTGGTAAGGCTTTAACGACTAGGAACAGAATCGACAAAATCTTATAAAAATTATGCGTTTTAGCCTTGTAAACTCACTTGTCATGTAAAGGTAGTCAATTTATAAGATTAAAAAAGAATGCAGCATATCGAAGCGTTAAAAGGCAGTCGTAAAGCTTGTTAAAAAATATGAGAAGCAGTTTATATAGTAAACAAAGGTGGGATGTCTTAATAAGAGTGTGGAACTGTGAACTGTTGGTTAGCTAGTTTGGGAAAGTGTTAACTGGATCACGCATTGGCTTTGGTAATATCTGAGGTTGTCACCGAAAAACATAACAGCGTTTTTCGGTGATTCAGTAATCCTTAGAAAACGTTACTGAGCTTTAGCAAGACGCTTGTTATAGTCTTCGATTAAATGGGCAATGATTTTCTCTGGATCTGCATCTTGGCAGCAATCATCGAGGAATATCTTAAAGGTGACCATAGCGTGGGCATCATTTAACAGGCGATTGCTTTGCATTGAGTAATAGGTGTTGTCGGTGTCCGACTTTCTAACGACAAACTTACCGCTTTCAAATGATTTTGAACCGGGTGCATTGTGCCATTTGGTGATGCGGTTTAGTGCAATTTCTGAAGATTGGTTGATTTCTATGTGGTTTAACCAGCTAGCTGTTTTATCTTTTTCTTTATAGTGAGGACATCTTACTGTGTAGTTATACACATGAGTGATTGCAGTCATAGCTTACCTACTTATTTAAGAATGTAACTTCATCATAGACCCCTATTTTAAGGCAGGTCAATGGTTATTTTGAGAAGTTAGACGCGGTTAACAGTTATGTGTGTAAGTGTATTATTTATTAAATAAAAGTATTAATTTGTAGTTAGAATACTTAAGTGTGACGATTATTTGGGCCCCTGTGGCTGGCGCTATTTCAATAACTTAATGGCAATTTAATTGGCCTTAAGCTGTGTTTTAGTCAGCTTGTTCTCAAGTTGAGAATGCCAGCCATTGATAGGCTTTATTCGCGGATCAGCTTGAGCCGCGAATATATGAAGCTTATGGTTGTAAGCTTATGGTTGTAAGCTATAGTGCGTTAGTGAATATTTCGCAAATCTCACCATGGGTCGCTTGTTTTGGGTTAGTGAGGCCACAGGCATCTTTTAACGCATTATCAGCCAGTGTTGGAATGTCTTCTGGGTTAACCCCAAGTTCAGTTAAATTCGCTGGGATATTGACCGCAACAGACAAGGTTTTAATCGCTTCGATTGCAGCTGCTGCGCCTTGAGTATCATCTAATTGAGCCACATCTACACCCATTGCTTTAGCAATGTCTTTTAATTTACCTGGCACCACTTGCGCGTTGTAAGCTTGTACATGTGGCAGTAATAGCGCATTACACACCCCGTGTGGTAAATCATAAAAGCCGCCAAGTTGATGGGCCATCGCATGGACATAACCTAAGCTAGCATTATTAAATGCCATGCCCGATAAGAATTGTGCGTAAGCCATTTGCTCGCGAGCATTGATATCATCACCTTGTTCAACCGCATTAACCAAGTTAGCTTTAATCAGCTCGATGGCTTTAATCGCGCAAGCATCGGTAATTGGGTTCGCAGCTGTTGATACATAAGCTTCCACCGCATGAGTTAACGCATCCATACCGGTTGCCGCAGTTAACGCGGCAGGTTTTTCAACCATAAGTTCAGGGTCATTTACTGACAAAATAGGGGTGGTGTTTTTATCGACAATCGCCATTTTAATATGACGTGACTCATCAGTAATAATGCAAAAACGGGTCATTTCACTGGCTGTGCCAGCCGTAGTGTTAATTGCGACTAGCGGCATTTGTGGTCTTGTTGAAACATCTAAGCCTTCGTAGTCTTTGATGCTACCACCATTGGTCGCCACTAAAGCGATACCTTTAGCGCAATCATGTGGCGAGCCGCCACCTAACGAAATAACAAAATCACACTCGTGGGCATTAAGCATTGCAAGCCCGGCTTCAACATTACCCATGGTTGGGTTAGGTTGTACGCCATCAAAGATAAATACTTCAATGCCATTGTCCATAAGTTTAGCTGCTACTTTATCAACTAAACCAATTTTGACTAACGGTGCATCAGTAACAATCAGTGCGCGCTTAAAGCCCAGTGTTTTGATGTCATTGATTGCTTCATTAACACTGTCTTGACCGAGAATGTTTACGCTGGGAATGAAAAATTTAGTCGCCATGAGAAACCTCTTAAATGATTAAAATAATGAATACAGAATTCTTTAATGTCATTAAATTACCAATCATATTGACTACAAATTGTGACTTATTTCATACATTTCAACTTGTTCATGTTGTTTTTGTGGTTTTATTATTAATTAGGGGAGCTAGCTCTGATTTTGCTAGTGAAGTGTAATCTTGATTGTACTTTGGGTTTTATTTGCGCTGTAAACCGATAAAAAGCCCGCAACGATAATTGTTGCGGGCGTTAATAATAAAGCGATATAAATCAGCGATATATTGTTTTTGCTAGGTTATCACTGTGGGCAGCTGGTTTCTTCAACGCTGTTGATGACGATATCTGTCACAGGTACGCTGCTACTATTAATCGCTACCATATTAATTTGATCCACCACTTCAGCCATACCGTCATACACTTGGCCAAAAACTGCGTAACCACGTTGACCGCTGGAATAATCTAATTGCGGATTATCGAGGGCGTTGATATAAAACTGTGATGTGGCTGAGTCTGCCACGCTAGTGCGCGCCATTGCTATGGTGCCACGTGCATTAGTCAGGCCGACATTGTCTTCTAATGTGATAGCTGTATAGCCAGGCTTGCTCACTAAGCCTGTGGTAAAGCCACCGCCTTGTGAAACAAATTGATAGACAACGCGATGAAATAGCGTGCCATCATAAAACTGCTCATCAACATAGCGTTTAAAATTGGCACCGGTAATGGGTGTGTTAGTGGTATCGATGGCTAAGCTGATATCGCCCATTGTTGTCGACATAACATAGCAAATATCGGCAACTAGCTCAGTAGGTTCGACAGGTGGTGTAGTCTCAGGAGTTTCTGGAACTTGAGAGTCAGAGTCTGAGCCGCCACAAGCGCTAAGGGTTAACGCAAATAATAACGGGTATAGCAGTTTCATCACAGGCCTATTAGTTGTTTTATTATTGTGAGGCCTATGTTGCTAAAATGTGCCAATTAAATCAATAGATAAAACCATAAGATACAAAGTGTTACGCAAAGGCAGAAATAACATATCTCAGCGTGTTATAAAACAGAGCTAACTTATATGTACTTGGCTGATTTTACAGGTTAATGCATTGCATTAAGCCTAAGTGTCTTTATTTAGCTGCGGTTTTTATTTCGCTAATATTAACCTAAGTCGCTACAATAGCGCCTTTAACAGTAGTTTTCAGAGAACAATATGACTTTTGATTCATTAGGCTTGTCACAACCGATTTTGGATGCGGTTAACACATGTGGTTATAGCGATATGACCCCCGTACAACAAATTGTGATCCCATTAGCTATTGAAGGTAAGGATATATTAGCCAGCGCACAAACTGGTACCGGTAAAACTGCTGCATTTGCTTTACCTTTATTAACTCGTCTTGAGCTTGAAATAGCACAACAAGAGAGCAAAACTGCTTGGCAACGTCTACGGGTTCTGATCATGACCCCAACTCGCGAGCTGGCGATTCAAATCGAACAAAATCTGGTTAACTATGCCCAGTTTTTACCCTTTGAAAGCCTCGCGGTTTATGGCGGTTCGAATATCAACCCGCAACGAAAAGCCCTCGCTCAAGGTGTTGACATTTTGGTAGCAACTCCTGGGCGATTGTTCGATATTATTGGTCAGCATGACCTTGATTTATCCTTTGTGACCCATTTAGTTATCGATGAAGCTGATCGCATGTTGGACTTAGGTTTTGTTAAAGATATCGAAAAAGTGAAGCGGATGATCAATCGTCAACATCAAACCATGATGTTTTCAGCGACCTATTCTGATGATGTAAAAAGCTTAGCGGCAAAAATGCTCAAAAATGCCGAGTATGTGCATATATCGAATCAAAAACCTGCTGAAACGGTAACCCAATCGGTATATCAAGTAGATAAACGCCGTAAAGCAGAGCTACTGTCAGAGTTGATTGGCCGTAATAACTGGCAACAAGTGATGGTATTTACCAGCCTAAAAGAAACGGCTGAGCATTTACTAAAAGAGTTTAAGTTAGATGGTATTAAAGCTGCCGTATTTCATGGTGACAAAACTCAAGGCGCTCGCAACCGTGCTTTAGAAGAGTTTAAGACAGGTAAGCTGCGCGTCATGATAGCGACCGATCTCGCCGCAAGGGGTCTAGATATTGAAGCTTTACCATTAGTGATTAATTTTGAATTACCTCCAGAGCCTGAAGATTATGTTCATCGTATTGGCCGTACGGGCCGTGCCGGCCTAACCGGTCAGGCCATTTCATTGGTCGCGAAAAATGAAATGGAGCTGTTAGAAGACATTGAAGCACTTATTAGCACCTCAATACCTGTGGTAGTGTTACCCGGTTATGAACTTGGCGCGCCATTACCGGCTCGTTATAGAGAAGTCGACGCTGAAAAACCTAAAAAGCTGTTTAAGCATAAACGCCAAGGTGGCAACCGAAATCGCGGCGGCGCAGCTAAAAGTGGCCCTGCTGGCAAAGGCAGTCGTGCTGATGGGAATTCTAAGCCGACTAGACAAGGCAAGTACGCTAAAAAATAACAGCGCCGTATTAATTATGTCTATTGGTTTAATTTAGTAACTTAGTGGAATTTATCAGGTGATCCGTAAACGCATTAATACTAACCTCATTACCGGCTTTTTAGGGGCCGGTAAAACCAGCTTAATTGTGTCGTTACTGGCAATCAAACCCAAGGATGAAACTTGGGCTGTGCTAGTTAATGAATTTGGCGAAGTGGGTATTGATGCGAGCCTGATAACGGGCAGCAACTCATCTGAGCAAGTGGTCATAAAAGAAGTTGCTGGTGGCTGCTTATGCTGCGCTGCAGGCGTGCCGATGCAAGTGGCGATTAATCAAATTATTCAAAAAGCTAAGCCAGACAGATTGCTAATTGAACCAACTGGCCTTGGCCATCCTGCTGAAATACTCAAAGTACTGACTAATGAATTTAATCAGCAAGTATTGCAGTTAAATCAAACCTTATGTGTGGTTGATGCGCGCAAGCTCAAAGACACTCGTTACACTGAAAATAGTAACTTTAATCAGCAAATAGACATTGCAGAGGTGATTTACGCCAGCAAGGCCGATTTATATCAGCAAGATGATTTTGCCTCTTTGTCAGCTTACTTAGCGAATGATAAAAAACTGTGTATTACCTCTAACACTGCTGATGCGTTTAATCATGTTTATGGGGAGCTGATAAAGCCGCGAGCCATTAGTCTCAGCAGTTCAAGCACTCAAACATCTTATTTAGCCAAGTCAGTGACCAAGCCTAGCCAATCACTGTTTGATTCAAATGCTGCAGTGGTTGAAGATGAGTTTAATGACCAAGGTTTTATAACCAAGTTAAATCAAGCGCAAGGGGCGCATAGTATTGGCTGGATTTTTAGCGCCGAGCATTGTTTTGACTTTGATAAGTTAGTTGCGTGGTGTGACGGCTTACTGAATGAGGCGCTTCGCATAAAAGCGCTAATGATCACTGAAGAAGGCATTGGCGCTTTTAATGCTGTCGATGGCAGGTTATCGATTAACGAGCTTGATGAAGCCATGGACTCAAGATTAGAGATAATTAGCTTAAAGCCGTTATCAGAGGCGTTATTAACAGAGCAAATCCTCAATTGCTTGAGTGACATGGCTTAGACGGGCTAGATCACAGTGGTGGTTGTTAAATTTTTTCCTAAAACATCTGCAGCTACAACAACTGCGACTAAAGCATCAGCTATTTACAACCACTGCAGATAACATTAGCCCTTAAAACAGTTTGCTGCCCCAGCCCAATTTAGCGCGCAAAACATCAAAATAATTGTGGCCTTTAGGGTGGATCATTCTTAAATGATTATTGCTACGGCGAATAAAAATTTCATCCCCTGGCAACACCGCTAAATCAACGTGACCATCACAGCTGACTTCTAAGTTCTCGCCGTTATCCGGTGATACCACTAATTTTATAGTGCTACATGCATCCACCACAATAGGGCGAGATGATAGCGTATGAGGGAACATAGGCACTAAAATTAATGCTTGCAGGTTAGGGGTTAAAATTGAGCCCCCTGCAGACAAGGCGTAAGCTGTTGAGCCCGTTGGGGTTGATACAATCATGCCATCAGCGCGTTGGCTATACATGAATTGCTCATCAATATAGACCTCAAACTGGATCATGTGCGCCACTTTACCCGGATGCAATACCGCTTCGTTAACCGCAGAGTTACTGGCTTTTAAAACCCCATGGCGATGCACTTCAGCCTCTAGCAAAAAGCGGTTCTCTGTATCGTATTCGCCTTCAAGTACCTTAGAAAGTGATTCTTCAAAGTTATCGGGTGGTAAATCCGTTAAAAAACCAAGGTTGCCACGGTTAACCCCAATAACCCCAATGTCAAAGCGAGACAATACCCGCGCGGCGCCGAGCATATTACCATCACCACCGACGACAATAGCAAGATCGCAGCGCTCACCTAATTCAGTTAAATCAACAGATTCCACTTCAACTTTTAACTCAGAAGCCACTCGCTCTTCGGCTAATATGTCGAAGCCCTGCATGGAAAGCCAATGATGCAAACGCTTTAAAGTGCGATTGGTACCTTGATGATGTGGCTTGCCAATGAGGCCGATTGTTTGAAACTTTTTAGTCATATTAGTATTTGATTTGCACAAAGGCTTGAAACGAAGAAAATGATCCCCATAATATGCCCATAGTAATCAGAAACAAAGCATTTTTAGCTGGAGTGAAAATGAGCAACGAGTCAAACAAAGTAGATCAAGAGATCATTGATGCAGAAGTCGTCAATGAAACGGAAACTGAAGTCGCAGCAGAAGAGGCCACCGAAGTTGATGCGTTAACTCAAGCTAACCTTAAAATTGAAGCATTAGAGCAACAACTTGCTGAAACTCAAGCTGCCTTAGCTGAGCGTAAAGATGTTGAAATTCGTGCTGCTGCTGAAACAGCAAACATCCGCGCTCGTGCAGCAAAAGATGTTGAAAAAGCCCGTGCCTTCGCATTAGAAAAGTTCGTGAATGAACTTTTACCTGTATTAGATAATATGGAACGTGCACTTGCTGGTGTTGATGCTGAAGATGAAGCAACTAAAGCTATTGCTGAAGGTGTTGAATTAACCATGAAAGGGTTAATGGCTGCGGTTGAGAAAAATGGCGTAGTGCTTGTTAATCCATTAGGTGAAGCATTTAATCCAAACCATCACCAAGCTATCGGTATGCAGCCAAGTGCTGAATACCCTAAAGATACCGTGATGCTGGTTATGCAAAAAGGTTACATCTTAAAAGACCGTGTACTTCGCCCTGCGATGGTTATGGTGTCTCAAGGTGGCGCAAGTGTTGATACACAAGCGTAATGCATAACAATTGAGAAACTGACTGCTTGGCTTGCCAATCAATAACCAAAGGATTGGCAAGGCAATAGTTACTAATCAAGCATTAGTATCAAGCGTTAGTAATAAAGCGTTAATAAAAAGGACTGCCAATGCAGTCCTTTTTTGTGATTTTTTATTAGCACCAATTAAATTGGTTTAACTACCTGAGGCGGTTAACTTAAATAGTCTTGAATTTGGGCTAAAACACCCGCGCCATCCAGTTTCAGCTCTAGGATAATTTCATCCGGCCCACCATGTTTGATAAACTCATCAGGTAAGCCAATTTGCAGCACAGGTTTTAAGATTTTCAGTTGATGCAGCGCTTCAATTACGCCGCTACCTGCACCGCCCATAATGGCATTTTCTTCAACGGTGACAATCACGTCATGACTATGAGCAAGCTCAGCGAGCAGGGTTAAATCTAATGGCTTAACAAAGCGCATATCGGCAACAGTGGCATCGAGCGTCTCAGCGGCTTCAAGCGCTGCAGCAAGGGTTGTACCAAAGTTAACAATGGCCACACGTTGTGTTTGCTGTTGGCTTTGACGTTTAACCAAGCCTTTACCAATCGCAATTGGAGTCATTTCTTCAGTTGGTTCAATGCCTGTCGCGCTACCACGAGGGTAGCGAACCGCCGTCGGGCCATCTTTATAGCGATAGCCGGTATAGAGCATTTGGCGACATTCATCTTCATCAGATGGCGCCATAACCACCATATTGGGAACACAACGCAGGAAGCTTAAATCAAAAGCACCTTGGTGAGTCGGGCCATCAGCGCCAACAATACCACCGCGATCGATAGCAAATAACACTGGTAAGCGCTGCAGAGCGACATCGTGAATTAACTGATCGTAACCACGCTGCAAGAAAGTTGAATAGATAGCGACAACAGCAGAGTAGCCTTCACACGCAAAACCTGCACCTAAGGTGACAGCGTGTTGCTCAGCAATCGCGGCATCAAAATACTGCTTTGGAAAACGCTGTGAAAACTCAACCATGCCCGAGCCTTCACGCATGGCTGGCGTAATGGCGAGTAACTTGTCATCTTTTTCGGCAACATCACATAACCACTTACCGAAAATTTGCGAAAATGTCGGTGAACTTGGTTTTGCTTTCGGCTTTCTAAATTGAGTGTGGTCGAATTTAGGGACTGCATGCCAACCGATAGGATCTTTTTCTGCAGGCTCATAACCACGACCTTTTTTAGTCATGATATGCAGGATTTGCGGGCCCTTTAAATCGCGCATATTGCGCAGGGTTTCAACTAATGAATCAACATCATGACCGTCAATCGGGCCAATATAGTTAAAACCTAGCTCTTCAAATAAGGTGCCAGGTACGACCATACCTTTAAGGTGTTCTTCCGTACGCTTAGCCATTTCTTTAATGACTGGCATACCTTTAAGCACTTTTTTGCTGCTTTCACGAATAGTGGTGTAGAAACGGCCTGACATAAGCTGAGCTAAATGGTTATTCAGCGCGCCGACATTTTCTGAGATTGACATCTCATTGTCATTTAATACCACTAACATGTCATTGTGCAGATCGCCGGCGTGGTTCATGGCTTCAAACACCATGCCGCCCGTCATCGCGCCATCACCGATAACGGCCACGACTTTACGATTTTTCTGCTCTTTTTCTGCCGCCACAGCCATTGCTAATGCTGCACTAACAGAGGTGCCAGAATGCCCGACACTAAAGGTGTCGTATTCACTTTCTTCACGCCATGGAAAAGGGTGCAAGCCGTTCTTTTGACGAATGGTATGCATTCTGTCACGGCGACCGGTGAGAATTTTATGGGGGTAAGCTTGGTGGCCTACATCCCATACTACGCGGTCAAAAGGCGTGTTATAGACATAATGAAGGGCTACTGTTAATTCAACAGTACCAAGGCCTGAAGCAAAATGGCCACTTGAGTTACTGACTGATTTAAGCAAAAACTGTCTTAATTCATCAGATAACTGTGGCAGCATGCCTTGCGGCAGCTTTTTCAAATCGTCAGGGGTATTAGCTTGGGCTAATACCGGAAATTGAGAATTATCGAAACTCATATGGCGGTAAACTGTCTCTTTATATTCTTCGCGCAATGATATAGCGGGCGAAGTCTGCAATTAACTGGCTATTGTAGGTCAATTTGGCCAGCGCTGATAGTGCATCGTTAATTAGTTGCTCGGCGCATTCATTTGCCCCCTCAAGCCCTAATAATTTAGGAAATGTACTTTTATTGGATTCTTGATCACTGCCTTGGGGTTTACCCAATTCTTCAGTGCTGGCAATGATGTCTAAAATGTCATCTTGTACTTGGAAGGCTAAGCCAATATTGGCGGCAAAGTCCCTAATAATTTGTTGGTCTTGGCTTGAAGCTGATGCCGCGATTAAGGCAAGTTCAGCTGCGCAGCTAATTAAGGCACCGGTTTTTTTATTGTGTAACTGGGTTAGCTGCTCAAGGTTAATACGCTTGTTAGTGGCGCCTAGATCAATAGCTTGTCCGCCGCACATACCACTATAACCTGATGCTTTAGCTAAAGCGGTTACCATGGCTAGCTGCTGAGTGGCGCTAATTTGCTCATTAGGCTCGCAAATAAGTTCAAAGGCTAAGGTTTGCAAGGCATCGCCTGCAAGGATAGCGCTGGCTTCATCAAAAGCAATATGCACCGTTGGCTGACCGCGGCGCAGGGCATCATCGTCCATGGCGGGTAAATCATCATGGATTAATGAATAGGCATGAATACATTCGATAGCGGCTGCGGCGTTATCAAGCTGCTTTAAATCAGCACCGAGCATCTCACCAATGCTATAAACCATAAAAGGTCGAATGCGTTTGCCGCCCAATAAGGCGCCGTGGGTCATTGCGGCTTTTAATACAGGGGCAGTGTCATCAAGCTGGGCAAGCTTAGTTGCTAAAACTTGGTTCACGCGTTGTTGGTATTGTTCAATTGACTGGGCTAACACACTTATTCGCCTTCAACGGTAAATGGGCTGAGGTTGGTATCGTCTTCATTTAATAAGATGGAAACTTTTTGTTGAGCCTGCTCTAGCTTAGACTGGCTCTGGCGCACTAGCTTAATGCCGCGCTCAAATTGTTTAAGGGCATTGTCTAAAGTGACTTCACCTTGCTCAAGATCTGCAACAATGTTTTCAAGCTCCGACAAGGATTCTTCAAAACTTAGATTCTCAGGTTTTTTTGCCACAATTCTTATTCCTTCTATTATGCGGGGACAAGGTATATCAGGCCGCGCTAAGGGTCAAATTCAGTCGTTGTTTATTTGCTCAATAGCACGCTTTGTGACTGAATATTTATATAATTCATAAAATATTCCTAAACTTGGGCTAAGTTTGACCGATATAGATAATGAATACCAGTGTCAGGCGGTCGCTTTAAGCGAGGTTTGAAATCCATGGTAGTAATAATGGTAGTCGTAATAGCAGTTTTTGATGCTTTTTTGATAAACCAGCCAATTAATCGATGAAAGTGTCACTGTATGAGTTTTTTTTGTTCGTTTGAACATTTGTCCCAATAGCTCAGAGTGTTACATTGGTATTCATAGAAGTAAGGCAGCATTATTAAGACTGCGCTCAAGGAGAAATTGTGGATTTAGCAACCCTAATAGGTTTAATAGGCGCCTTCGCTTTTATTATTGGTTCTATGGTGAACAGTGGTGGGATTTCAATTTTTATTGATGCGCCATCGGTGATGATTGTGCTTATTGGTTCTCTGTTCGTTGTGATGATGAAATATAATCTTAAGCAATTTTTAGGTGCGGTGAAAATTGGCGCTAAAGCTTTCATGTTTAAAATTGATAAGCCTGAGGAGTTAATTGACCAATCAGTGAATATGGCTGATGCAGCCCGTAAAGGGGGCTTTTTAGCATTAGAAGAAGCGCAGATCGGTAACAGTTTTATGCAAAAAGCGGTCGACATGTTAGTGGATGGCCATGATGGTGATGTGGTGCGTGAAGCCCTTGAAAAAGATATCGCCTTGACTGAACAAAGACATAAAACCGGCATTGGCATTTTTAAATCCTTAGGTGATGTGGCCCCAGCCATGGGCATGATTGGTACTTTGATTGGTTTAGTGGCCATGCTATCGAATATGGATGACCCTAAATCAATTGGTCCGGCAATGGCGGTGGCATTATTAACCACGCTTTATGGCGCGATTATCGCCAATATGGTGGCACTCCCGATTGCTGATAAATTGCAATTACGTATGAGTGAAGAGTTACTTAACCGCAATTTGATTATGGATGCGGTCTTGGCGATCCAAGATGGTCAGAACCCACGTGTTATCGAAGGTTTCCTGAAAAATTATCTAGGTGAAAAACAACGTCAAATCGATACCACGGACGGAGAGTAGCTCATGGCTAAAAAAGCCAAGTGTGATTGTCCCCCCCCTGGAGCGCCGTTATGGCTAGCCACCTTTGCGGATCTTATGTCGTTATTGATGTGCTTTTTTGTGTTGCTGCTGGCGTTCTCTGAAATGGACGTGATGAAGTTTAAACAAATTGCCGGTTCGATGAAGTATGCCTTCGGGGTGCAAAATAAAGTTGAAGTTAAAGATATTCCTAAAGGCACCTCGGTGATTGCGTTAGAGTTTCGGCCGGGAAAACCGGATCCTACTCCGATAGAAATTATTAATCAGCAAACCAATGAGATGACAGAGCAAACCATCGAGTATCAAGCAGGCGATGATGCCAGTGCGGGTGGGGTGCAAAAACAGCAAGGGGATAATCGCGGCGGCAATGCTCAAGCGACGGCTCAGCAACAAGCACAGGCTCAGCAAGCCCAAGCGAAGTCTGAGCAAGAAAACATTAACGACCAAGTGAAAAAAATGGCCGAAAAACTCAATGAGGAAATTGTTGATGGCGCCATCGAAATTGAATCATTAGGGCAACAGATTATTATCCGGATCCGCGAGAAAGGCTCTTTTGCATCGGGTTCAGGCTTTTTACAGCCAAGATTTAAACCTGTGGTTCGCTCAATTGGTGACTTATTAAAAGATGTCCCCGGCATTATCACAGTATCAGGTCATACTGATGGCATGCACATTAGCAATGAGCTTTACAGTTCTAATTGGGACTTATCCAGTAAACGCGCAGTCTCAGTCGCCCATGAACTGGCCAAAGTGACAGGCTTTGATGACAGCAGAATGCGGGTGGTGGGTATGGCATCTAATGCGCCATTAGTGGCTAACGACTCGGATAAAAACCGTAGCCGTAATCGCCGAGTTGAAATTGCCATTGAACAAGGCAAGGCAACAGAGTCTGCTGAGATAGAAGTACTCGCGCCACAATAACAGCAGCCATAGAAACGGGCTCTTTATATAAGATGATATTAGCCGCTTAGACCTTAAGCGGCTTTTTATCGGCTTTAAATAGCGCTGTAGACCCAGTAATCGCAACGCCGTTTGTTGCAGCATTGCTTAGACTGTTAATTTTATCGGCTTTAAATAGCGCCGTAGACCCAGTAATCACAACGCCATTTTAGCTACGCCGTGTTGCAGCATTGCTTAGACTGTTAATTTTATCGGCTTTAAATAGCGCCGTAGACCCAGTAATCGCAACGCCGTTTTAGCTACGCCGTGTTGCAGCATTGCTTAGACTGTTAATTTTATTCGGATTTGATGACAGCCTTAGCAGCTAAGCTCAACGATTGTGTGTAATAAAATTTATTGTGTTTGGTATATAGACAGTTTTTGCTATAATCCCGCCTTTGTTGGCTGGTTAATTTCCAGCCATTATTATTTTTGACTTTTATGCATCGATAATGAACTGAATATCAGCTCAATCCGTAGTCGTAAAAGTGAACATCCAAACCAGTTGCCGCGGAAGTCCAATGAAGTTTATTGTAAAGCTATACCCAGAAATCATGATGAAAAGTAAAACTGTTCGTATGCGTTTTACTAAAATTCTTGAGACCAACATTCGAAATGTACTTAAAAAAGTTGATGACGAAGTAAAAGTACAACGTCAGTGGGATCGCATCATGATCCACGTCAACAGCGATGAACAAGCGCGCATTAACGCCATTGCTGAGCGTTTGGAATGTATTCCTGGTATTGCTCATGTTGTGCAAGTTGATGAATACCGTTTTGAGTCAATGGATGATATCTATCAGCAAGTATTGCCTGTTTATAAAGCGCAACTGGCAGGTAAAACCTTCTGTGTTCGTGTTAAGCGTACTGGTAAGCATGATTTTAATTCAATTGAAGTTGAGCGCTACGTTGGCGGTGGCTTAAACCAGCATACCGATGCGGTCGGTGTGAAATTGAAAAATCCAGATATGACGGTTAATTTAGAAATTGACCATGAAAAACTGTATATGGTTGTGCGCCGTATTCCAGGTTTGGGTGGTTTCCCTATGGCGACTCAAGAAGATGTATTATCGCTTATCTCGGGTGGATTTGATTCAGGCGTATCAAGCTATCAGTTCATCAAAAAAGGTGCCCGCACACACTATTGTTTCTTTAACTTAGGTGGCGCACAGCATGAGATAGGTGTTAAGCAAGTGGCTTATCATTTATGGCAAAAATATGGTGAGTCACATAAAGTGCGCTTTATGACGGTACCATTTGAGCCAGTGGTTGCTGAAATTTTAGAAAAAATTGATAACGGTCAAATGGGCGTTATCTTAAAGCGTATGATGATGCGCGCCGCCACTAAAATGGCTGAAAAGTACAACATCCAAGCTTTGGTTACCGGTGAGAGTTTAGGCCAAGTTTCAAGCCAAACCCTGACCAACTTGAACGTGATTGACCGCTGTACGGATTTATTGATTTTACGTCCATTGATCACCATGGATAAGCAAGACATTATCAATGAAAGCCGCCAAATTGGTACTGAAGATTTCGCTAAAGCGATTCCTGAGTATTGTGGTGTAATTTCGCAAAAGCCAACCGTTAAGGCTGTACTGGCAAAAATTGAAGCAGAAGAGCTTAAGTTCAGTGAAGACTTAATTGACCGTATCGTGGAAGATGCCGTGGTTATCGACATTAAACAAATTGCTGAAAAAGTTGAAACCACAGTAAGTGAAACCGAAACCGTTGATGCTATTGAAGCGGGCAGTGTTGTGATTGATATCAGAGCACAAGATGAAGAAGAGCAAAACCCACTAAGCATTGATGGCACTGAAATCTTAAAAATTCCTTTCTTTAAATTAGCAACGCAATTTGCTGATTTAGATAAAAGTAAAACTTACTTACTGTACTGTGATCGCGGCGTAATGAGTAAATTGCAGGCGTTATACTTGACTGAACAAGGTCACAGCAACGTTAAAGTATACCGTCCTTAATGGCGTAAAAGGAGTATCGCGAGTCGATGCTCCTACTTAAGCATTGCAGGCTGTGATGTGTATTTCATATTGAAACTGCGACAGTCATTTCAGCCCATAAAAAAACCGCATTACCATTAAAATGGTCAATGCGGTTTTTTTGTTACTGGTTTTACAGTAAATTAATCAGCAGTGCGCGTTTCAGCAGTAGTGATTGGCTGTTGAACTTCTTTGTCTGCAGCTAAAGTGCTGTTAACATCAACCTGAACATTACTTTGCATTTCTGACATGCTTTGCTCAAGCTCTGCGTTTATTGAAGCTTGAAGGTCGCTGATATCAATGCTTTCTTCATTTGCGCTAGCTGTAAAAGCAAAACAAGAAAGTAAAGCTACTGTAGCTAATGATTTTAAATTGAACATAAAGGTCGCCTCCGGGCTGACTTAACACTGGCGGACACTCCCTTTCACTGCGTAGAAGTTGTCCAACTCAGCATAAATTTGATGGTCATAATTTAACCGAACACAGTGTTCTTTACAAACGACAAAATATAACGCTATTCATTAGAAAAACTAATTAAAAAACGAGAGATGGATCACTATGTCGCGAAGATTGCCACCTTTGAACGCGGTAAAAGCATTTGAAGCAGCAGCAAGGCACTTGAGCTTTACCCGTGCCGCTGAAGAGTTGTTTGTTACTCAGGCTGCAGTTAGTCATCAAATAAAAGCATTAGAAGATTTTCTAGGCCTAAAACTGTTTCGCCGCAAAAATCGTTCGCTTTTATTGACCGAAGAAGGTCAAAGTTATTTCCTCGATATTAAAGATATTTTTATCCAATTAGGTGAATCAACCGACCGATTATTAGCCCGAAGCGCCATTGGTTCGTTAACGGTAAGCATGTCACCAAGTTTTGCAATTCAATGGCTTGTGCCGCGTTTGGCTAAGTTTAGTGAACAAAACCCCGATATTGATGTGCGCATTAAAGCTGTTGACAGCGAAACGGGCTCATTGACGGATGATGTGGATGTGGCCATCTATTATGGCCAAGGTAATTGGCCGGGCTTAAGAGCGGATAAATTGCGTAATGAAGTGCTCATCCCGGTGTGTTCACCACTGTTACTTAATGGTCCTAAACCATTAGAGAAACCCAGCGACTTAAAAAATCATACCTTACTGCATGACTCTAGCCGTCATGATTGGCAGGCATGGTTTAGACAATGTGGAATTAGTGAAATTAATGTTAATTCTGGCCCTATCTTTAGTCATTCATCGTTAGTACTGCAAGCTGCCGCTCATGGCCAAGGCATTGCGCTGGGTTACAGCGTACTCGCAAGGCCGGATATTAAAGCTGGCCGCTTGGTGTGTCCCTTCTCTGAAGTGTTAGTCAGTAAAGATGCTTATTACCTAGTGTGTCAGCAAAATCATTCTGAATTAGGTAAAGTCGCCGCCTTTAGAGAGTGGATGGTGGATATGTTTGCTGAAGAGTCACGCAGTGAATTATTGTCAGGCTAGGGTTAACTTAGCCAAGCTTAACTATATAGCGTAGTAATTAATACTTTTGTCACTAACAATTGAAGAAACCAATGATATGACCCCCGCAGGCCCAGCAGTAACAAACGATAGTGTAGCAATTGAATCAATCTTACAGGGTCAGCCCAGTAAAACATTAGTAGTATTGGCCCATGGCGCTGGGGCTAATATGCACCATGAGTTTATGGTCGATATCGCCAATGGCTTGGTTGCTAAAGGTTATCAAGTGTTGCGCTTTAACTTCTTATATATGCAAGCCAATATGCAAGATGGCAAAAGAAGGCCGCCAGATAGAGCGCCTAAGCTGTTAATGCATTTTACTGCGCTACTTAATTCCATTGAACAAACCATTGAAGACAATGATCTTGTAGTCGAAAACATTGTGTTAATGGGTAAATCAATGGGCGGCAGAATGGCGGCGACATTGTTAACCGATGATGAACTTATCATTAATGATGAGCAGGTTGAGATCTCTGCTGCAATTAACGCCTTAATTAAAGGCTGCATTTGCCTAGGTTACCCTTTTGTCCCGTTAAAAGGTGGAGAGCCGAGACTTGAGCCGTTAAATAATGGCTTGAAACCATTAATGGTGGTGCAAGGTGAGCGGGATAAATTTGGCGGCATCAACGAAATACCGCAGTGGGATATAAATAAACAAGTCAAAATCAGCTGGATAACCGATGGCGATCATAGTTTTAAACCGCGCAAGTCGTCAGGCACAACATTAGCGGCTAATCTGAAGCACTGCTTAAACCAATGCGATCAGTTTATTACTGATATTGTGGATTAATTTTTTATAAAGTGAGATAGCAATGAGACAAGGTTTATTATTGTTAGCGGCGATCAGTGGCTTTTTAGCGGTTGCTTTAGGGGCTTTTGGTGCCCATGGATTAAAAAGTATTGCCCCGCCTGAGTTGGTTGCGATTTTTAAACTCGGTGTCGATTATCACTTTTATCACACCTTTGCCATTATTGCCGTGGCGTTAAGTGGCCACTGGATAAGTTCAAAACTGCTGGATTGGGCAGGTTATTTATTCTTCGTGGGGATTTTATTGTTTTCAGGTTCCTTGTATTTATACGCCTTTACTGGTGCCAAATGGATTGGGCCAATTACCCCTATGGGCGGCGCTTGTATGCTGATTGGCTGGACATTGTTTGCCATTGCGATAGCAAAACACACTAAGCAGAAATAACTTAGCGCCACCTTTGGCAAGTATTTCAAAGCAGCAGCATGTTTATCGCATCTGCTGCTTTGTTGCTTTTATCCGTTTGCCTTTTCTATTTAACACAGCGGCATAATTTTTGAGTATAATGCCCCCATTATTTTGTCCTTCGACCATACTGTGAAGCAGTTATGGTTATAGAAGCTTAAGGCTTATCATGAAAAACCTCTTTATATTTTGCCGCGCAGGCTATGAGAAAGATTGCGCCGCAGAAATTCAACAGCGTGCAGCTGAATTAAACATTGGTGGCTTTGTTAAAACCAATACCAATGATGCTTATGTGATTTACCAATGTTTTGAAGAAAACGGCGGTGAGCAACTGGCAAAGCAAATTGAGCTAAATTCATTAGTGTTTGCAAGACAAATGTTTGCTGCTGGTGAGTTGATAAAAGATTTGCCTGAAAAAGACAGAGTATCACCGATTGTGGCTGCTTTAAGTGAAGTGTCAAAAGCGGGTGAGTTACGAGTTGAAACCCCAGATACCAATGAAGCTAAAGAGCTGTCAGGTTTTTGCCGTAAATTCACAGTGCCTTTACGTCAAGGCCTGAAAAAATCTGGGGCATTATTAGCCCAAGAAAATAACCGCAGACCTATCATTCATGTGTGTTTTGTGGCGCCGGGTACGGCTTATGTCGGCTATTCATTATCAAACAATAGCTCACCTTATTTTATGGGCATTCCCCGTCTTAAAATGGCTGCCGATGCACCGAGTCGTTCAAGCTTGAAATTAGATGAGGCTTTTGGGCAATTCTTAACCAAGGAAGAGCAAGAAGACCGCTGCCGCTCAGGGCTTCATTCTGTGGATTTAGGCGCTTGTCCTGGTGGCTGGACTTATCAGCTAGTACGCCGTGGCATGTTTGTCGCTGCAGTTGATAACGGTCCTATGGATCAGAAGTTAATGGACACAGGGCAGGTTAAACATTATCGCGCCGATGGTTTTCGTTTCGAACCACCAAGAAAAAACATTTATTGGTTAGTGTGTGACATGGTTGAAAAACCGTCTCGTGTAGCTGAGCTGGTTGAAGCTTGGGCGATTAATGGCTGGTTTAAAGAAGCGATTTTTAACCTTAAATTACCAATGAAAAGTCGTTATAAAGAAGTCAGACAGATTTTAGATACCATGGCTGAAATCTTAAAAGAAAACGACATCACAGATTTTAAATTACAGTGTAAGCACCTTTATCATGACCGTGATGAAGTGACAGTTCACTTATGGGTTAAACCCAATACCGCTTGGGCGTTTAACTAAGCTATTTAGCTGACGATTTAAATTTATTTTTGCTAAATATAAAACAAACATTAAAAAGCCCTTAGTGAATATCACTAAGGGCTTTTTTATTATCGTTTGATTTACACTAGAGTTATTGGCGCGGCAATAACTCAGCTAAAGCTTATCCTAAACGATCAACAACAGCTTGAGTGAAGTCAGTTGTACCATGAGTACCACCAAGATCGCGGGTGGTGCGATCGCCTTCTTCAATCACAGCTGATACTGCAGAGCGGATCATTTCCGCTTTGTCAGCCATGCCTAAATACTCCAGCATTTGGATAGAGGCTAAAATCACTGATGTAGGGTTTGCAAGGTTTTTACCTGCAATATCAGGTGCACTACCATGAACTGCTTCGAAAATTGCTGCATCTTTACCTATGTTAGCACCTGGTGCCATACCTAAGCCGCCAACAAGACCTGCACATAAGTCAGATAGAATGTCACCGAATAAGTTAGTTGTTACCAATACATCGAAGTTTTCTGGATTCATGACCAACTTCATACAGGTTGCATCAACAATCATTTCTTCAGTTTCGATATCTGGGTAACGAGCACTGACTTCACGCGCCACTTTCAAGAATAAACCTGAAGTAGACTTCATGATGTTAGCTTTATGAACGATAGTCACTTTTTTACGGTTTTCTTTACGTGCTAGCTCATAAGCAAAAGTGGTAATTTGCTCTGCACCTTGACGAGTAATGATACTGGTCGCTTCAGCAGTTGCGCCATCGTCAGATACTTTTTGGCCTAAGCCTGAATACATACCTTCAGTGTTTTCACGCACTGTGATGATATCAATGTTGTCATAACGTGCTTGAGTACCTTTAAAAGAAAGCACAGGGCGCACGTTAGCATATAAGCTGAATTTTTTACGTAGGCTTACATTGA
Organism: Shewanella sp. UCD-KL21; assembly: GCF_001957135.1. Lineage (GTDB taxonomy): Bacteria > Pseudomonadota > Gammaproteobacteria > Enterobacterales > Shewanellaceae > Shewanella. Next base: position 123,723 of record NZ_MPHK01000009.1, read on the forward strand.
TAGAGGTAAAACCTTCACCCACAGGTGTGGTTAATGGCCCTTTAAGGGTAATACGGTTTTTTTCGATAAGGTCTAAGGTACGCTGAGGTACTAATTCACCTTGCTTTTCTAATGCGGCTAAACCGGCGTCTGCAAACTCATATTCAAAGTCGCAACCAGCCTTGTCGAGAATTTTTAAAGCCGAATCGATAATGCTTGGTCCAATCCCATCACCTGGGATTACGGTTATAGTACGTTTTGGCATGGATAGTCCTTCCACTGAGTGGTTACTGCATTTTCTTGTTATTGTTTACAATACCTTAACAAGACTACTTACTAACGGTTTTGTTGCGGCGCATTTTAACGAATTTAGATTTTGTTTTACAGTTTTTAGTGAGTTTAATCACATATTTTTTTAAATAATTAAGCTAATCCTCAGTTGATTGCTTTAAGATATTCACAACCATGTAATTGAAAGGCTTATTTCGCGTCATAAATCAGCTTTGATTGTTAATAAAAGGTTGGTTGTAAGATTGTTTCGCGAACATAGCATAAGCAGATGACAGATTTTAAATAGACGACTTTGGTCTACTAACTATCAGTCTACTCGCCATAGGTCTACTCACGAAGGGGCTGTAAAAATAACTTGGCACTGTTTAGTCTGAATGGTCATTAATTAAACTGCGGTGTTATTTTTCAATAATGTTTTATTAAATTTCAATTATGTTTTCAGTTAATGAATTTAGCTGAACTGTATTTCATTCCATAACAACAATAACGAGGAAGATTTGAAGTTACGTAACCTTATTCCATTGACTCTGTTAACAGTGTCAATGTCAGCCATATCAGCTGACAACATTAAGCCGTTATTGCTCGATGACATTATGCACTTTGAGACCTTACAGACTCCCGTTATCTCTGAAAATGGCGCAGTATTAGCGGTTGAGGCTATGCCCGATCGCGGTAATAGCCGCGCCTTAGTCAATCAAGTGGCCACCCAAAAGCAGTATCAAATTGATGGTGGCTCTGATGTTAAAGTCAGTGCCAATGGCGATTATGTGATTGCCACTATTGCGCCGAGCTTATTAGAAAAAGAAACCCTCAAAAAATCGGAGCTTAGTGCAGGGCTTAGCTTACTGAATACCAAAACAGGTAATCAGCAACAGTTTAAGCGGGTTAAACAAGCTGAGTTTAGTGCCAAAGGCGATTATTTAGCGGTTTGGTTTGATATTGCTGACACTAAAGAAGATGGTAAAGAAGACGCTAAAGAAACGAGCATTAACGCTGCAGATAAAGGCAGTGGTTTTAAGCTGATTCAACTCGCCACCAATACTTTCCATGAGTTTGACCATGTTACTCAATTTAACTTTGACCGCTCAGGCAACCAATTTGTGGTTGCCATTAATGATATTACTGCCAAGCAGCATGTGATTAAAAAGGTTGATTTAATCACTAATACCTTAAAGCAAGTTTATAAGTCAGACAGCTATCAAGTGGCTGAGCTGAGTTTATCTGATGATGGCAACTGGCTTGGCTTTACCCAAGGCGATGCAAGTGTTGAGCGTGACGAGCGAGAGTATCAACTGAAGCTTTTGGCTTTAGAGTCTCTTAAGCTCAAACAGGTGCCAACAGATGATGACTGGACTTTAAATCAGTATTCAAAAATCTTCTTTTCTGAAGATAGCTTAAGACTATTTATTGGCCGTGTACCGCAAGTAGATAAAGCGCTGACATTGGCAACAATCGAGTCTGAAGCTGATTTATTTGATCAACAAATTATCACTGGACTACGTGATTTAAAAGTGTGGCATGGTGACGACCCAAAAATAAAACCCCATGAAGTAAAACAATATGCCAAAGAGTTAAAGCGTACTTATCTTGCTGTGATGCACGTTAATGCCAACCGCATAGTGCAACTGGCTGATAAAGCCTTACCGGATGTGCACTATGGCGAACAAAAGCGTTATTTATTAGCAACCTCAGATGTGCCTTATCAAAAAATGATCACCTGGGCAGGCTTTTATCAAGATGTCTATCTAGTGGATTTAAATACAGGCCGTAAGCTGAAAATCTTAACTCAACATGCCTCAGGTGAAATGCCAAGCTTGTCACCCAATGGGCGTTTTGTGGCATATTATCAACAAGGCGGGTTGTTTTTATATGATATTGCCAATGCCAGAAAACACAGCTTAACCAAAGGTATTACTGTTAGCTTTGCTAATGAAGACCACGATTATCCCAGTAATGCGCCAAGTTATGGTTTAGGGCCTTGGCTAGCAGATGATTCAGGCATTATTGGCTATGACAAATATGATGTGTGGCAATTTAGCAGCTCATCGTTTGACGGTTTTATGCTATCAGCGGGTGAAGGGCGTAAAAACCGTCAGCAATTTAGACTGGCAGGGTTATATGCAACGGCAGATACGCCTGCTGTCATTGAACAGCAGCAAGCGCTGCTATTACACAGTTATAATGAACACACCAAAGCTGACAGTTTTTATGGCGCTATTGTTGGTGTCCCTGGGATTTCGTTGCAACTTGAAACCGAAGCAAAATTGACGGTACTTGCCCGCAGTAAAAATAGCGACACTATGGTGTTTTCTAAGCAGCGCTATGATCTGTACCCTGATCTATATACCTCAAGTGTGAATACGCCTAATGAAGCCAGCCAACAAACTGATTTAGATAGTCAGCGAGATGGTTTTAATTGGGGCGCAGCAGAATTGGTGCGTTGGCGTGATGGTGATGGTCGCCCTGCAGATGGCGTACTGATCAAGCCAACGAACTATCAAGCCGGTAAACAGTATCCGGTGATGGTGTATTTCTATCGCTTTATGAGCGATCGTTTGCATTCATTCCCGCATATGGCAATTAATCATCGACCAAACTTTGCTTGGTATGCAGATAATGGCTATGCCATTTTCTTACCTGATATTCGTTTTGAAGTGGGTTACCCGGGGATCTCGTCAGTAAAAGCATTAACTGCTGGGGTTCAAAAAATCATTGATATGGGCGTTGCCGATCCAGATGCCATTGGTATTCAAGGCCATTCATGGGGCGGTTATCAAACTGCTTTCGCTGTGACCCAAACCAATATCTTTAAAGCAGCGGTTACCGGCGCCCCTGTGTCGAACATGACCAGTGCTTATAGCGGCATTCGTCATGGCTCTGGCCTTGCTCGTCAATTTCAGTATGAAACCGGTCAAAGCCGAATTGCTGAAAGTTTGTTTAAATCGCCGCAAAAGTACATTGAAAACTCACCGGTGTTTTATGCTGAACGCATTCAAACTCCAATGATGATTATGTTCGGTGATAAAGATGATGCGGTGCCGTGGGAGCAGGGGGTGGAGTTATATCTTGCCATGCGCAGAACCGGTAAAGATGTGGTGTTTTTACAATATGAAGATGAACCACATCATTTGAAAAAGTACCCTAATAAACTAGATTACACCATTCGAATGAAGCAGTATTTTGACCATTATTTAAAAGGCTTAGCAGCGCCTAAGTGGTTAAAAGAAGGTGAGGCATATCGAGAACATAACCAAGATTAACCCTTACAATTCAATCTAATTTTGAACTAAAAATGCCACTGATAGCGATATTCAGTGGCATTTTTTATGTTTACACCTGAGAGGTTATTGCTCTGAAGTTATTGCTGTTTCTATGCCTTGCTCTGCGGGGATTGGACTTACTTGTGTCGCGTTAAGATCGGTTTCAGTTTGAGGCACAATAGCAATAATCGGTATTTGCAAAAATTGCTCATAGGTTTCTTGCCCCCAAGCAATCAGCTCGCCATCTTTAAATAACAACGGCGTGCATTCATCTTTAGTGGTTTGACCGTCGGAGGTGACATGGTGAGTGCGGTAAAACATAATTTGAAAGCTGCCATCAGACGATGCCTTGGCTTCTGAAAAATCGGCTCGGCCCATTAGCTGCCTAATGCTATCAATGGTTTGGCCAATCATAATTTCGCTAAGCATTTTATGGTTAAATTCTTGGCGTTCTTGCCAGCTGCGATCTTCAGGCCGAGTCTCGTAGACAAATATAACGAAAACAACAAAAGTGACATATGCAATAAATATGGTTGCGATTAAATATGACACTTTAGGTTTCATCAGGCGATTCCTTGCTTCATTGATGGTTAGCTTACTACTCTAAACTGCTTGAGGTTAATGTTTAGCGGCATATGGCATTGCAGTTGCGCCAATTTATAACTGATTCTTGCCATCTCTTTGCCCTCTGATAACTTTAGCGCTTGTTTCGCGCCAAGATTATCCAGTGACTGATACAAGTTTGCCAAGCTTCTGAACTTGTTTAATAAATCCGCTGCTGATTTTGGCCCAATACCGGCAATTCCAGGAACTTTATTCCCTGCGTCTCCCGCAAGCGCGATAAAGTCTAAAATTTGATTTTGCTGCACAGCGAGCTTTTTCTCTAAGGCTTTTATATCAAAATATTGCTGCTTGAAATGATCCCAAATAACAATATTGCTGTGCATCAGTTGCCCAAACCCTTTGTCGGTTGACACTATGATGGCCTGACCGTTATTTTCAGCAATTTTAGTGGCCAAGGTGGCAATCACATCATCGGCTTCTGAAACGGCATCATGGGATTGAACATGTTCAATGGCCAGAGCGGTTTTGATATCTTCAAGGCCAGCCTTTAAAGCGACAGGCATAGGCTTACGGCCCTTTTTATAATCAGGGTAGAGCTTTTTACGCCACGATTCTTCATCACCGTCCCACACCATAATGGCATGGGTTGGTTGGTGATGTTTAAGTAATTTTTTACATGCTGACAGTGTGCGCTCTTTAACACTGACGATATCCGTTTCATCTGGCAATACCGCATGAATACGCCTAACAAGATTAAGGCCATCGATAATGAGTAATTTATTCATGTTTTTCTTTTCGTTTGCAGTAAGGTCGCTCACATTGAGCCACTGTATGATTTTATTATAAATTAACCGTCCTTGAGCTTAAACCTTACGGCTTGTTTTTAACAGTGAAATCAATGGCTATTTAAGCGCAACTTGATTAAAAAGCAAAATCTATGACGGCAAAGCAAAGCAATATTACATGCGCTATTTTTTATTATTGATGCGATAGCAAGGAGTATATTCGCTGCCTGGAAGTTTCATTCTTTGTTGCGTTACGAATGCTGCCAGCAGTTTATCCATCATGGTCATCAGCCGCTCATCACCACTTATCTCAAATGGACCTAAGTCTTCAATAAGTTTAATGGTCTCACTTTTAACATTACCGGCCACAATGCCTGAAAACGCCCGCCGTAAACTGGCCGCTAACTCAGCTTTGTTCGGGTGAAAAAACAGGTGCAGATTTTTCATCACCTCGTGATTTGGCTCAAAAGGCAGTTGAAATTCAGGTTCTATTTTCAGCGCCCACTGGTATTGGTAGGCATCACCAAGTTGTTTACGCATGGCTTTTACATCGCTCATGCCTTGTTTCATCAGCTGCGCTACTTTTACAGGGTCATCAATAATGATTTGGTATTTATCTCGGGCCTGCTGACCAAGGGTTGCGCCGATAAAGTCATCGATTTCAATAAAGTAGTCCGCACTTTGTTTAGGGCCGGTTAAAATCAGTGGAAAGGGCAGCTGGGCATTGGCGGGATTAAGCAAAATACCCAAAATATAAAGCAGCTCTTCAGCGGTGCCCGCGCCGCCGGGAAAGATAACAATACCATGGCCTAAACGGACAAAGGCCTCTAAGCGTTTTTCGATATCCGGTAATATCACCAGCTCATTGACTATTTGATTCGGGGGCTCTGCGGCAATAATACTGGGCTCGGTTAAGCCAATATAGCGGGCATCTTTAATGCGCTGTTTGGCATGACCAATGGCGGCGCCTTTCATTGGGCCTTCCATTGCGCCCGGGCCACAACCAGTGCAGATATCTAACGCTCTTAACCCCAGTTCATAGCCTACTTCGCGGGTGTATTGATACTCTATGGGGTTAATGCTGTGTCCGCCCCAACATACTATGACATTAGGGTCGATCATCGGCGAAATGACTCTGGCATTACGCAAGATATCAAATACGACATTGGTAATGTGGCTGGCATTGGTGAGATTGATATGCTTTAGATTGTCATATTTATTGTCGATATAGACGATATCGCGAAGCACCGCAAAAAGATGTTCTTGGATCCCTGCAATGATTTCACCATCAACGAAGGCTTGTGTTGGCGGGTTGATAAGCTCCAGTAATAAGCCGCGTTCACGTTGCAGCACATTAATATGAAAATTGGCGTAGCGCTTGAATAAAGCGTCAGAATTATCACTTTTTAAACCGGAGGCAAGCACTGCCAGTGAGCAGTTTCGCAGTAGTTGGTATAACTCATTTTTAGCACTTTGCTTGAGGCGATCAACCTCCATTTGCGAAAGTTGATCTAAGCTGCCTCTAGGGCTGATCTTTATTATCATATGCAACTCCTTGGTAGAGTTGCAGTAGATACTAGATATCGATTACAACTCTATCTCGACCTTTATTTTTGGCTTTATAAAGTGCAGCATCGGCACGTTCAAAGGTTTCTTCGATACGTTCGTTTTCCATGACCTGAGCGGCACCTATGGATAGTGTCACAGTAATTCTCTGATTTTTAAACTTAAATGGAATATTCTTAATTTTATCTTTGACCCGATTTAACAATAGACCAATATGCTCTTCATTGACATCTGGTAGCAATAAAACAAATTCTTCGCCGCCATAACGGGCAACAAACTCACTTTCTCTAAGGGAGTTTTTTAGCGCCATGGAAATCACTTGCAGGGTTTTATCACCGGTACTATGACCAAAACTGTCATTGACTGTTTTAAAGTAATCAATATCAGTTACCGCCACCCATAATGGGCTATTAAAGCGTTTATGGTTTCTATACTCTTGCTCCATTCTATCTTCTAATGCAGCACGATTTGGCAGTTGGGTTAATGGGTCTAATAGGTTGAGTTTTTGATGCTCAAACAGTTTTTCTTTGTAACTGTTGGCTTCTTTAGTAATAGAGCTTAGCTCTTTTTTCATCGACTCAACGGATTTACGCAGCAGTGATTGCTCACGAGTTTCAAGGGCTTCTTTACGGTTTAATGCATCTCTTAATGAAGCAAGTTGGACGGTAAGCTCAGTTTTTAGCGCGATAATATCATCGACGTCATCGACAATACCGTCAGCACTATCAACCCGCAGGTTAATTTCTTTATTAAGTTGAGTTTTAATTTGTTGCGAGCGCTCGTTATTGTTTGCAGTATTATTGACCACATCACGAACTATGCTAATCGCATCATTTAAGGTATACAGAAAATCCTGAGAGGCGGTTTTTTCTCGGGCGATGTTATTCAGTAAAAAGCTCAAAATAGTTTGATATGACTCAAGTAAAGTATTGAGCTTAATATCACCCATAAGCACTTCTTTCATGACCAGAATTTGATCACGTTGCTCTTTTCTGAATTCTATCTCAGATATTTTTTGGGCTAACTCTTTTGCTAAAATCAAGTGTTGAGGCAAAATGACATGGTCATCAGCATTGGCAAACTTTTGCTGAAGAATTTGCTCATAAAAGCCGATAACTTGTTCAACTTTAGGAATATACTCCCAAATGGTATGGATCGGCTTATTAAGATCTTTTTTAAAGTAGTTAATTTCTTTTTTGATTTCATCAGGGGCTGAGTCAACCCGCTGAATCTGGCTGATCACCCGCGAAAGGCTACTGCGACTTTCTTCTAGGCTGGTCATTGTTTGGCTATATTGCGCCTTTAATAACCGCTCAATACCCACCAATTCAGGCAAGGCTTCATCAATTTGCTCAAAACCCTGCAAGTGATGCCTCAGTTTGGCAAGACGATTATCTAATTCAAGATTTTGGCCTTTGCACGCTAAGCTTAAGTGCCCTAAAAATTGAATTAAGGTGCGTAATTTTTCACTACGATCATCATGAATTTCTTCTATTGCTAATTTAGCGGCGTTGAGCTTTTGTTTTAATAATGAAACTTGTGACACCGCAGCTGAAGAGTCTTGCATGCTGTAAGCCTTCCTAGAGAAAAATAAATTTGTTATTAGTCCAATTAACTATATTGAATAACAATACCACTAATTATTTGTTTACACACATCGTTTGTTTTCTTTTTTGATATATATCATTGACTTGTGTGTTATTTAAGCGTAAATCGCCTGGGTTGTTAACTTAATCGGTTGGCCAGTTAATATCGGCGGCTTGACGATTAGTTTCAGCCCTAATTATCCCTCTTTGTAATGCATGGGTTAAATTTAAATACAGCGGTTTAAAAAATATCGCCGCAGGGGCAAAATTTAAGCTGCGAATACTGACATAGGTTTGAGCTTCATTGAGGCTTTTTGCCGCCGCGAGGGCATATTGCACCGTTTCATATTGTAATTGTGCCGTTAATCTTAAATCAGGATTGGCCAGTAATGGCAAGTTAACGTGGCCCATAATGGCGTGTAATGGCTGCTCATTAATATCTGAAAAATTAGGTATGTTGTTTTTATTGGCAATGGTGATTGCAGCTAGCTGCGCTTCTAAGTTGGTTAATGTTTGCTGGGCTGATAACTCGTCTGAGAAACATAAGCCAAATTCACCCGGTTTGATGATGAACACTTCACAATTTAAATCCAGTTCTAATTGTTTGCTAAGGGATGCCGTAATCGCCTTATATTCGGATAAACCCAGATCAATATCAATATCAGCGAGGGCGCGAATATTCACTAAAGCCAGGGTTTTTGGTGAACGGGCACTTGAAAGTAAATTAATTAATGCTTGGTAACCGTTCAGTTGTGTCAGTGGTTCTTGCACTGATAACCGTCGTAAGGTTTGGCAGGTTTGTTTGGCGCGATTTAATTTTTTTAGGCTGACAAACCATAAAAAGGCAAAGATAAATACCACCGCCAACAGAATTATAATAGCCTTTTGTTGATCCTTGTTATCACCCATGTAGCGAGTGAGTTTTTGCTGTAAATTACTAATTTCTAGTTTGAACTTTTCTTCGTTTAGGCTTGAATGAACCAAGTCATTGACAGGTGACGCTTGTTCACTTTGACTAATGGCAACCATTTTATCCATTACCTCAAGGGTAGAGGAAATATCATCCACTTTACGGTAAGCAATGGAAAGGTATTCTAGGGCTTCTTTTTGGGCATCAATCAGTTGTTTTGATTCTGCTATCTCTAGCGCGGCCTCAGCATGTGTAATGGTTTGCTGCCATTGCTGCTGTTTTGAGCTTACCTGAGCAAACAATAACTCGTTATACACTAAGTAGTGTAATACCTTTCTGGCTTTAAAAATTTCATTGGCCATGGTCAAGTAATTAAGAGATGACTGATAATTATCTAAATAGAAGTAGGCTTCGCCGATATTATGAAAGTTAAGGGCTTGACCAATAAGATGGCCATTTTGCTGATCAATTTGTTGGGCATTAAGGTAGTAATCAATGGCTTTATTCCATTGTTTTTGCATACCATAAACCATTGCGATGACTGTTAAGGCTTTTGATTGGAAGGCTTGTTGTCCTAGCTGCTGAAAACTAATGGCGGCATTGTTGGCATTTTTTAGGGCTTCATCCCATTGGCCTAGATCTCGATATAAGCGTGATAACTGAAATTGAGTGTGCGCATGTAGTACAGGGGTGTCTAATCGACTGGTAATGCGAAATGCTTCGTTATAGTGCTGTAATGCCTTTGCCAGTTGCTGCTTATTAACGTAGAACTTACCTAAAGCGGTTTCAGCTTGGGCAATGAAATAATCCTCCCGCATTTGGTAGGCAAGGTCGCGATACTGTTTGTAGTGATACATGGCTTGGGTATCTTGTTTTAGCAAGCCATTCATGGTGCTTAAATACCCTTGTAACACAAATTTATAGCTCATGGCTTCGCTGTCATTGAGCGAGGCTATTTTGTTTAATGCCTCTTTGAACAGAATGATACTTTGTTGATATTGCTGATCCTCTCTGCCTCTTATTCTTCCCTCTAAGAGTAAAATTTTTGCTTCATCTAGCGGGGTAATAGCGATTGATTCAAGTTGTCGAGTTAATAAGCGAGCATGACTGACTTCATTAGGGGCAGTGATGGTTGATTGTAAATATAATCTTGCTAGGGTCGCTAAATCTCTTTGTAATTGCTCAGGTTGGTATTTTAATTCTTTAGCCAGTTGTTCAAATTGCTGGCGGTTGTTAAATGATAATGGGAAGTTGGTTTTTTTCTGCAGTTGGTCAAACAATTGAACTGGGCGTTCATTAAACTCAATTTCAGCTTCGGTGAAGGTATCCGCAGCAACAGGATAGGCCGACAGTAATATTAAGCTGAGTAATCCACTAATGAGTTTTCGCATGAAGAATGAACAACCTTATTATAATTTTTGTAAGCTTTTATTGTTACTAGGTGAGTGAACTCACTGTACTTGTTATACTGCGCGCCTTAAGGGAAGAAAATCAATTACAAGTCCTTAAAAACATAACAAGAATAATAACAGAAGGAATCAAGAGTGAAAGCCAAAAAATTGACTATTTTATCTGCCAGCTTACTTTTTAGCGCCAGCAGCCTTGCCCAAGTTAGCTACCAAATCGATTTAACTCAGCCACAGCACCATTTAGCCAAAGTGAATGTTAGTTTCCCGACATCTTCAGCTGAGAATTTAACTGTCAATTTACCCGTTTGGCGTACGGGAAAATACGCAGTGCTGCCGTTAGCTGATGGGGTTCGCTCATTTACCGCAACGGATGAACAAGGCCAAGCGTTACCATGGCAGCGCACTGAGACAGGGGAATGGCAAGTGAATTTGTCAAAACCGACTGCAGTTAATGTCAGCTATCAGTTGTATGCCAATGATTTAGGTACTCGAGTGCGTCATATTGATAGCTCACATGCCTATATCGATGCCAGCGGGGTGTTTATGTACAGCCCTGAGTTTCGTGATGACAATGTGTTGGTGTCAATGAATGTGCCCCAAGGCTGGAACAGCTATTCAGGTATGGCGCAGGGCAACAAAGCCCATTCATTTATTGCTGATAACTACGATGTGTTAATTGACTCGCCAATTGAAACCGGTGAAAACGCCCATTATCGCTTTACTGCTGACGGTCGTGACTACGAGCTGGTCTTTTGGGGCGAAGGTAACTACGATGCTCAGCAAATTGTTAAGGACTTAACCAAAATCAGCAGCCAAGCTGAAGTGATTTGGGATGACTACCCGTTTGAGCGTTACGTGTATATGGTGCACGCCACCAGTGGCGCACGAGGCGCCACTGAGCATTTAAATTCAACCATTATTCAATTACCAAGGTTTAACTTTAGAGAACGTAAAGATTACCTGCGCTTTATCAGTACTGCATCGCATGAGTTTATCCATACTTGGAATGTCAAAGCTTATCGCCCACAGGGCCTAGTGCCTTATGATTACCAAAATGCCAGCATGACAGAGTTGTTATGGATGGCTGAAGGCTCAACCAGTTACTTTCAAAACCAGTTATTACTGCGAGCCGATGTCATTACCCCGAAAGAGTTTTTTGCCGATTTAGCCAAACGGATAAACAGCAACCTGCATAAACCGGGTCGTGAAATACAATCAGTTGCACAAGCCAGTTTAAATGAGTGGACCAATACTGGCGGTGATTATGCCATTAACCATGGGGTTAATATCTATTCTGAAGGCTACTTGGCGTCATTGTCACTGGATTTTAATTTATTAAAAGACACCCAGTTAGCGCATTCGTATCGTGATGTGCATCGTCAATTATACCGTGACCATAAATTGCCTAAAGGCTATAGCGTTGATGATGTAAAAGCTATTTTAAAGACACTGGCAGGTAAGGATTATCAGCCTTGGTGGCAGCAGCATATTACCCAGCCTGTGAGCTTAGATTTTGATAGCTTACTGGCGCAAGCGGGTTTAGCTATTTCCTATGGCAAAGAGCCAAAGTCAACTGTTTACAGTGGTATGACGTTATCGGGTCAGCATAATGATTTGACACTATCTCATGTCAGTCGTAACAGTCCAGCATGGTTAGCGGGTATTGTTGCTGGCGATGAAGTGGTAGCCATTAACGGCTTAAAAGTCACTGCCGCGGGCTTTAAAAAGCGCTTAGAAGATTTCAGCCCTCAAGACACCATTAGCGTAAGCCTGTTTAATAACGACAGCTTAAAGCAGCTTGAGTTAACCTTAGATGAGCAACCTAAAGGTGAGCTAGCCATAATCGGTGTTGATTCACCAACTGCTGCACAAAAGGCCTTCCTGAAAGCTTGGTTAGGCATTGACTGGCCATTTGATGATCAAGGTGAATTTGCTAAATAAGCCATTAAATTAATAGTTTAAATCAACCTTTCTAATTAAAACCTTATCAAGGTTGTTACAAAAAAAGCCCAACAGCAATAAATGCTGTTGGGCTTTTTAATTTGATTAAACCACGAAAGTGAATTTACAAATTTAGATGTTTTCTTCAATAGGCCCTAATGCTTGTTTAATCGCATTAATAAATGCAACTAGCTCGCCGCCCATTAATGCAAAATCGGCATCCAATTTCGCCAGTGGATCTTCAGTGCCCACATCATCGGTAGCTGCTCTAAATTCTTCAGAGAACTTAAGGCGTTTAACGCTGGCATCAGACTGTAATAAAAACGCAATTGACTTAGCAAAATGCAATGACAGTTTATGCACTTGTTTGCCGGTTGCTAAATGGGCTAATACTTCATCTTCTTGCAGTACTTGCTGCTTAAAGCGCACAATGCCGCCTTCATCTGAATCAGACTTAAGCTCAGCTTCATCTTGCATTTCAAAAGGTTGTGGTGACGCGCCGTTTCTTAACCATTCGGTTAAAGTGGTTTCAACTGGCGTAGTAAAGTGCAGCGGCACAACCGGAAGGCTGCCTAATGCTTTACGTAATAAAGCTAATAACTCTTCTGCTTTAGTGGCGCTTGAGCTGTCCACTAAAATCATTTCTAACTCAGGCATGATTAACGCATGGGTTTGACTACGACGAGAAAAAGCACGAGGCAATAGCGTCATGGTTATTTCTTCTTTCATCGCATCTTTTTCTTTCTTGGTCACTTTGCGGCTTTCTTGATCTTCTATTAACGCTACTTTTTCATCAAGCGCTTCTTTGATCACTTGCCCTGGAAGGATTTTTTCTTCTTTAGTGACACAAATTAAATGACGGTTTTCAGCGCTGTGAACTAACGCTTGGCCTTTTTTTCCCAATGCATTTGAAAAACCAAACTTACTGATGTCTTGGCTTGAGCATGGCGAAAAGGTGAAGTCAGCTAATGCTGTTTCAAGTGCCTCTGTATCGGTACTGAAAGGCTTATTAAAACGATATAGGGTGAGATTTTTAAACCACATGAAAGACACTCTTCGAAAATTAAAAATGCAGTTTACGGTATCGCGGCGCTGGGGTAAACCATCATTCCCAATCTACATGATTGTCGCTATGGCAGAATTCATCAAATTGTCATAAATCACTTCAGCTTAATATTTTTGTTATTTATCAGTGTGTTGATTGTCTTGTTTTGTAATTTAATTAGTTTGTTCTAAATAAAAAACTGCTATTGAAATATTTCTGCAACAAAAGGTGTGCAATATTCGCCTCGTTCCCAAGCTATTAGGTAGCAGGTTTCTGCTCGTTCCAACTGATTAGCTGCACAGAAAAGGTGTAAAACACCAACTATTAAGTCTAAAGGATGAAATGATGAACACTTTTTATAAAACGCTAGTTGCTTCTGCTATTACTGCTGCCACGCTTTCAACCGCTCAAGCGGCAGAGCCACTTGAAATTTACGGCAAGCTCAATGTTTCAATTCAATCAAATGATGACGGCTCAGGTTCAGAAACACGTGTGCAAAGCAATGCATCACGATTTGGTGTGAAAGGCGGCTTTGAATTAAGCAGCGCTTTAGAAGCGTTTTATACTATCGAATATGAAGTAGCAACGGACTCAGACAGCTCAAACAACTTCAAAGCCCGTAATCAGTTCGTTGGCCTAAAAGGCGACTTTGGTTCATTCGCGGTGGGGCGTAACGACACTATGCTGAAAAAGTCGCAGGGTAAAGTCGACCAGTTTGGTGACTACTCAGGCGATTTGAAAAACTTATTTGCTGGTGAAAACCGTATAGCAGAAACCGCAACTTACGTAACGCCTAAATTTGGCGATTTCCAAGCGGGCGTAACCTATGCTGCATCAGGTGACAGTAAGCAAGCGGGTGACGATGGTTTCAGTATCGCAGCAATGTACGGTGACTCAGGCCTGAAGAAAACCCCAATTTATGCATCAGTTGCCTATGATGCTGAAGTCGCAGGTTATGATATTGTTCGTGGTACAGTACAAGGTAAAGTTGCCGGTTTTGTGCTTGGTGGTATGTACCAACAAGAAGAACAAGTCGATAGCGGTGATAGCAAAGATGGCTACTTACTCAGCGCTGCCTACAAAATTGACAGCATCACTTTAAAAGCCCAATACCAAGACATGGAAGATAAAGGCGATTCATGGTCAATTGGTGCAGATTACGCACTAGGTAAGCCAACTAAATTGTTTGCATTCTATACTGACCGCACTTCGATGGATTATGAAGAAGACAATGGTGATATGGTAGAATTATCAATTGATGAAAGCTACTTTGCCGTTGGTATTGAACACAAATTCTAAAGGTTGAGGATTTATAATCCTTAATTTAGCGTTTTGTGATAAATGACAAAGGAGGCATGATGTCTCCTTTGTGTTATACGGCTCATTCACTATGATAGTTTCATGACAAAAATATGATTTTAATTTGCCTTTTGGCGCTGAGATCATATTTCTGTAATAAAACTGACCAATAATACTCATGCGGCATACTAAATCACAGAAATTACAGACAATATTATGACAGCTAAAATTTTAATTGTAGAAGATGAGTCAGCCATTCGAGAAATGCTGACATTTGTTATGGAACAACATGGTTTTACGACTACAGCTGCCGAAGATTTTGATTCAGCAATTGGCCAGTTGCAAGAACCTTATCCAGACTTAATCTTATTAGATTGGATGTTCCCTGGTGGCAGTGGCATACAATTAGCTAAGCGGTTAAAGCAAGATGAGTTTACGCGTCAAATCCCTATCATCATGTTAACCGCTCGCGGTGAAGAAGAAGATAAGGTCAAAGGCCTTGAAGTCGGCGCTGATGATTACATCACTAAGCCGTTTTCGCCAAAAGAGCTAGTGGCACGTATTAAGGCCGTTTTACGCCGTAGTGCACCAACTCGCCTTGAGGAGCTTATCGACGTGCAAGGGTTGCAATTAGACCCAGTTAGCCACCGAGTTTCAGTTGGTGAATCAGTGCTTGATATGGGACCAACTGAGTTTAAATTATTACACTTCTTTATGACTCACCCAGAGCGAGTTTATAGCCGTGAGCAGCTGTTGGACAATGTGTGGGGCACCAACGTATATGTTGAAGATCGCACCGTTGATGTTCATATTCGCCGCTTACGTAAGGCAGTCGAAGTGTCTGGACATGATAAGTTGATTCAAACCGTTCGCGGTGCAGGTTATCGATTCTCCACTAGAATGTAATTACTCACTATCAGCCAAAGCTTAATATACTGTTGTATTTCACTTTTGTTGTTTAAGTAAATGTAAATATTATTATTTATTTACAGTAATTTAAGTGTAATTCAATGGTTTGGCTATAGTCAGTAACATGGTTTTAAGCTATCTTGTGAACCATTATTTTTCGACCGACAATAAGGTAAAAAATCTGCTTAAGATTTTTTACCATCATAATTAGGCCGCTTATGTTTCGAGCTTACTCAGGGTCCAGACTTCTCCTTCGCCTTGTGGGGATCTTGTTGATATTTGCCATCATAGGCATGATCATCAATCAAGTTTATATGAGTATTATTGTCGGTTGTATTGCCCTTTTAGGCTGGCATTACCGCCAAATTACCCGCTTAAATTACTGGCTTTGGAAAGACCGCAAACTAACTCCACCTCAAGGCACTGGTAGTTGGGAAGGTATTTTCAATGGCATATATCGCCTGCAAGGTAAAAACCGTCGCCGAGTTGGCCAGTTGGCATCAATTTTAGGCCGCTTTAGGCAAGGTGCTGAAGCCTTACCTGATGCTGCAGTGGTGCTCGATTCGGAGCATAATATTTTATGGTGTAATAAACTGGCACAACTGCTGCTGGGTTTTGTTTGGCCTCAAGATAGTGGCCAACGCATTGATAATCTTATTCGTCATCCTGATTTTTCGGCCTACATTAAGTCTGGTAAATTTAACGAGCCATTAGAGCTGCCCTCGCCATTAACTGATCAACGCTTATTAGAAATACGCTTAATGAGCTATGGCGACAGACAAATGCTATTGATTGCCCGTGATATTACCCGCATTAATCAGTTAGAGGGCATGCGCAAAGAGTTTGTTGCTAATGTATCCCATGAGCTAAAAACCCCGCTTACCGTACTGCAAGGTTATCTTGAGATCATGCAAAGCATGGAAGAGCCTGACAGCATGAATCATAAGCCACTTAAATTGATGCAGCAGCAAACTAGGCGAATGCAATCAATGGTTGAGCAGTTATTAGTGCTATCGCGTATTGAAGATGGGGCAGATATTGATTTAGAAAAAACCATCAATATGCAGGTCATGTTGGATATTTTAAAAGATGAAGCCTCGGCTTTGGCAATGGATCAATATCAGCTTGAGTTCATTTGTGAGGATAATTTAAATTGTCACGGTAACGAAGTGCAATTGCGAAGCGCCTGTACCAACTTGATTTCAAATGCGATTCGTTACACAGAGCCAGGCGGCAAAATTACCATTCGTTGGGAGTTAGTCCCAAGCGGCGCTAAATTTAGCGTAACAGATACCGGCCTTGGGATAGCGCCACATCATATAAGCCGCTTAACCGAGCGCTTTTATCGAGTCGATAATGCCCGTTCCAGTAAAACCGGTGGCAGTGGTTTAGGGCTAGCGATTGTAAAGCATGCGCTTAATCATCATTACAGTGAATTGGCTATCAGCAGTGAACTTGAAAAGGGCAGTTGTTTTAGCTTTATTATTCCAGCACATTTGGTGATTAAGGGATAATGACTTTTCCCTAAATTTTTAGCATTAAAAAGCAGACATCAATGTCTGCTTTTTTGTTTATGCGGCTTGTTGTTTTAGTTCCGTTTAAACGCCTTATTATGCCTCTTTTATAGGGCGCATCTGCTTCATGGTTATTGTCTCTAAGCCTTTATAAAATCCATGAACATCTCTGATTTCTCTAATTGAATTTGCCACGCTTTTTTCCGTGAGGTAAACATCGATATATGGCAGTATTGAACTAATCAAAATATCAGATAAATCAGAAGGCTCTCCTTTTCGACTAGGGTGAGCAAACTTATAATGATATATATAGCTTTTACTAACTTGGGATGGAAACCTAGTTACATTTAATGCGGAGCTGTTTGCTTGGAGAGTTTTACAAAAACTTGGGACAAGATTTGAAATAAACTCAAATGCGACTAGATCAACACTGCTCTTTATTGCCTTTTTATTACTTAAGCTCTGCCCATCTAAATAACCAAAGCTATTCCTACCTTTCATTTCCTTAAAATATTGCTTTTCTGTAGCCTTATAGTCTTCACCCAATGCTTTATTTATGTAGTTTTTGATGATTAAGTTCAACTCATGAGGCGAATTACCAGACAATAGAAAAGTAATATCTTTGATTGAAGTAGGCTCTACGCCCTCATAGTTTTCTAATTCTTTATTTACAATATCATCGTCACTGAGAGCCAGCAGTGAAGGTAATGTGGAAAATACAGATATAAATTCATCGAAACATTCATCTTGTGAAATTTCCCATAAACTAACAGGAGAAAAAACAAATAAGCCATCTGAAAACACTCTATTGATCACATTAGAGCCAAAGGATTCTCTTTCCTTAAACATTTGAATAATGAAATTTGAGTCGATCAAATAACATTTATAAGACTTATTCTTTACTGTGATCATAGAACTCTCATCATTGAGGTATAACGCCCGCTTAAGCGGACTAAAATAGCGGGTTAAAATATGTAGCGGATTTGGGGTTTAAACCACTGTTTTATTGGTGTTTTAAATCTGTTGTTATATTTTTATTCCGTACTCAACAGTTCAAAATCAATAAACTCATCATCGGATGCTAAATGCCTATAAGCGGATACTTCAGGAAGAAGCATTCCTCGATCTCCCCAATTGAGAACGTGGATTTCAATTGGCATATCACTTATTGAGTTAATATTGGATGAATTGCAAGCCGGCTGATGTGTGAAAATTAATAATTTTTCTGCTAGGTCTACCTTATGATCCCATAATTTATCTAATTCATCATCAGACGAGATACGGCCAGTATAAATTCTTACATTCTCACTGTCCTGATTGTATAACCACTTTTCATGTTGGCGTAATCTTATACCAAGAGTTTGATCTCGAGCTTTACCAATATAAAGGAGTACATTGTGACCATAGACTGGATGACTTCCATATATCTGATAAACACCATAGTCAGTTGCGCCTGTGAGCTTATAGGCTTCTTCAAAAGTCACTCCCGTAACCCAATCAATATGTATTTGCATTAAATTCACCTTGAAAATATAACGTTTTAGTATTTATGCTTTGCGCTGTTTGCAGGGCATAAATCGCTTGTTGGACTTGGCCGATGCCACATCCCTATTTATCGGTATGGTTTATGCTATAGGAATTTGCTTTTTGACGGTAGTTGTTTTTTGTACAGTGTCTCGGCTAATAGTTTGTTCTAATTGCATATTTTAAGGTGTGTTTTGTGATGTTTCATCTTTTACTCTGCTTTGCTCTGTTGGTTGAGATTGAAAAAATATGAAAATTAATTATCTAGATCGCCGTAACTCTATACTTCATTTATATTGGCACTTTCTCCGTAGACCATAACTTCGATTTAACCAATTGCCTGCCGCAGGCTTATGTGCAGATACAACTGCGAGACGCTGCAAGTACGTCCATGTAAGCTCTGCCAAAACATCCATGTTTTGGAAGCTCGCTGCTGCATCTACACTGGGTTTATTGTCTCTTCGATTTGATTTTTATTCGTGGGAAATAAAAAGCAGAAAGTCTATTGGCCTCCGACTCAATTTGGATTGAGGTCATCGAGAAAAGACCGTGAGCTTGGCATGGATGCCAAGCTAGCTTTCGAGGTGCAGGGATGCACCATCGGAAGCGTTAGGGCTTTTCGACAATGACCGAAGACGGATACAGATGAAGTTAAAAGCTGGATCAATCCCCACCGAAAATCATGCGCTTTTCAGCATTTTTCGTTAGGGGCGGCAAGGTGATCCAAGAGGGTATTGCTGTTGATACCCTTTTGGTCTGGTGTGGGCGAAGCACCACGACGTTAATCCAAACGGAGTTTGGAAATACTAAAAGGGAGCCAACCGTCTAAATCTGGCTTGGCCGAAGCACCACGACGTTAATCCAAACGGAGTTTGGAAATACAAAAAGGGAACCAACGGTCTAAATCTGGATTAGTGGCAAACAATTTACATAAAGCGAACCCTGTTTGACTTTGCAGATACTCTTGTAATCAAGTTGCTAATTACCATAAAGGTAAAGTCTAACTTGTTAAGCAAAAACTGCAGGCTTAATAAATAACACATAGTCAAAATGAGCTGTGTTAAGCATTTTAAATACACGAGATATTAACTAAAGCTATGATTTTTAACTAATTAAAGTTACCATTGATTAGCTTTGGAACGTGTTTGATGTCATTGTTAAAAGTGTTAATTGTCATACTCCTGTCACATTAGCGTCATAGACTTGTCATCATCGTCATTGATACTGAGCCTGTCTTAAATAACAACGCTTATAATACCGGAGCACAAAAATGAAACTTAAACAGCTAGTTGGCGCTATCGCCTTTTCAGCAGCTGGTGTATTTTCAGCTACATCTATGGCAGCCATTGATAAAACATTACCTGTGTACGAAAAAACCAGTGGTGTTTCAGGTAACTTGTCATCAGTGGGTTCAGATACATTAGCCAACATGATGACCTTATGGGCTGAAGATTTTAAACACATTTACCCTAACGTAAATATCCAAATTCAAGCTGCTGGTTCTTCTACAGCGCCGCCAGCATTAACAGAAGGGACTTCTCAGTTCGGCCCAATGAGCCGTCAAATGAAGCCTAACGAAATTGAAGCATTCGAAAAGCATTACGGTTACGCGCCGACAGCTATTCGTGTTGCCATTGATGCATTAGCAGTATTTGTGCATAAAGATAACCCAATTGAAGGGCTAAGCATCGAGCAAATTGACTCAATCTTCTCATCGACTAAAAAGTGTGGCGGTGATGATGTAACGCGTTGGGGCGATGTGGGTCTTGAAGGTAACTGGGCTAAGAAAGACGTGCAATTATACGGCCGTAACTCAGTTTCAGGTACTTATGGTTACTTCAAAAAGAAAGCCCTATGTAAAGGTGACTTTAGACCAAACGTAAACGAGCAACCTGGTTCTGCATCAGTGGTTCAATCAGTTTCTCAAGGCCTAAACGCTATCGGATATTCTGGTATCGGTTATAAAACTGCTGGCGTAAAAGCAGTCGCTATTTCTAAGAAAGGCACTAAATTTATTGATGCAACTGCGGCAAATGCTGCTAATGGCACTTACCCATTATCACGTTACCTGTACGTTTACATCAACAAGCACCCTAACAAAGATTTATCGCCAATGGACCGTGAGTTTATCCGTTACGTGTTATCACTGCAGGGTCAGCAAGTTGTAGAAAAAGACGGTTACGTACCACTACCTCGTAGTGTTGTAGCAAGAGATTTACAAAAAGCAGGTATTAAGCTGTAAGCTAAACTGCTTCTTTATACAAAGCCTCTTTTTTAAGAGGCTTTTTTATTTTCAGATAGTGGGTGTTAAGTTAATTGGATACACAGTGATACTCGATGAAAAGCGGCCGTTGGTATACAGTACTCATTAGAATTTTTTGAGTAATGGATATCAAAATGCGCAAGCTTTGGGACAACAATCGTGATTATCACTCAGTGGCTAATACTGATCAGATTAAAGTACATCATTTACAGTTAAACTTAGATGTTGATTTTGATAAGCAGCAATTAGTCGCTCAAGCAACACTGCAATTTAATCGCTGTGAAGACTGTAATGAATTAGTGCTAGATGGACGCGATTTGATTATCGATACCATTAGCGATAACAGTGGCCGCCCGCTTGAATTTAGTATTGAGCATATCAATGAGCTACAAGGCGAAAAGATTGTCATTGCAGTAGGTGATGACATCAATCAAGTGATTATTAGTTATTGCACCTCCCCCAAGGCGCAAGGGCTGCAATGGCTAACACCTGAGCAAACCTTAGGTAAACAAGTGCCTTATCTTTTTAGCCAATCTCAACCGGTTAACGCCCGCAGTTGGATACCTTTGCAAGACAGTCCCAAAGCGCGTATTACTTTTTCAGCGACCGTTAAGGTCAATAACGGTTTACGAGCAGTGATGAGCGCGGCTAACAGCGACATTATGCCCGCTGACGGCGTGTTCCAGTTTGAGATGGAAAAGCCCATTCCGACCCATTTATTAGCGCTGGCAGTAGGGGATTTAGCTTACGGGGCCATTAGTGATCGCTGCGGTATTTATACCGAACCTGCGATGCTGGCCAAAGCATTAGCAGAGTTTGAAGATACCGAAGAGATGATATTAGCGGCCGAATCCTTGCTTGGGCCCTATCCATGGGATCGCTATGACATGATAGTGTTACCACCGAGCTTTCCCTTTGGCGGCATGGAAAACCCACGACTGGCTTTTATTACTCCGACTTTGATAGCGGGGGATAAAAGCTTAGTGTCTACCGTGGCCCATGAGTTAGCTCACTCATGGACGGGCAACTTAGTCAGTAATGCCACATGGCGAGATTTATGGCTCAATGAAGGCTTTACCACGTACTTTACTAATCGTTTAGTGGAAAAAATCTATGGCACCGAGCAAGCCGAGCTTGAGTGGGTGATTGAGTTTGGCCGCCTTAAAGAAGAAATGATCTCAATGCCATTAGCTGCGCAAACACTGCCGGCTAATGTGCAGCAACAAGATGCCAATGACGCTTTTAATCGCTTTACCTATGACAAGGCATCAATGTTTGTCCATGAACTTGAAGCGCGCTTAGGCCGTAAAGCCTTTGATCAATTCTTATTTGATTATGTGCAGCATTTTAAGTTTCAAGCTATTACCACAGAAACCTTCATTGAATATGCTAAGCAAACCTTGCTAGTGCAGTATCCCGAAGCCATTAATGAATCAGAGTTGATGACTTGGGTATATGGTGAAGGATTACCCCAATGGTTTGTTGGGCCGACATCTACAAGCTTAGATAAAGTGGATTTGGCTTTACAGCAATTAAAGCTGGGTGACAGCGCGGCTAAATTGAATGTGACTGATTGGCGAGTGCATCATTGGCAGTATTTTATTAATCAGTTGCCGCTGCAGCTTACGCAGTTACAACTTACCGATCTTGATAGCGTGTTTGGTTTTTCGGGTTCACAAAATGCTGAGCTTGCCTGCGACTGGTACCGGGTTGCCATTCGCAATAACTATGAGATTGTGCTGCCAAAGGTTGCAGCCTTTTTAGGTAATATTGGCCGAGCAAAGTTTGTTAAGCCGCTTTATAACGAGTTATTAATTGCCGGATATGAGCAACAGGCTTTAGCGATATTTCAGCAGGCAAGGGCAGGTTATCATCCTTCACTGCAAGTTCAACTTGATGCACTGATGCAGCAGCTTTGAAGCTCGGCGCTATTGGTTAACAGTTGTTCAGCAGTTGATTAACGATGGCCCAAAAAAAATGGCAACCCAATGGGTTGCCAGAAGTATTACTTTGTAGGTTTTGCTAATAATGCGCTAGCGTATTAACAATGCCCTAAATGGGGATGATGATGAACAATGAAAACCGGGTAAAACATAATTCGGTTAGCGATAATGTCATTGGATATTCAGTCACCGTGATGAAGAGTTCATGAACATCGGCTTAAAAGCACATTACCTCGTTGCTACAGTTACTCAGAGTGGCCCATTTCAAAAAAGTTCATTACCGCGGTAAATTATTTTAAAATTTTTTGGGTGAGCTGGTTTAATTGGATTTTATGACTCCAGTTTGGCTTTAAAACGGCAACTTAAATCAGCATTTTGAATCTGCAGCTTGAGCCAGTATTTAATCATCATTCTAATCAAAGAAATAAATTTGGCGCAAAAAAATGGCAACCCAATGGGTTGCCAGAAGTATTACTTTGTAGGTTTTGCTAATAATGCGCTAGCGTATTAACAATGCCCTAAATGGGGGATGATGATGAACAATGAAACCGGGTAAAACATAATTCGGTTAGCGATAATGTCATTGGATATTCAGTCACCGTGATGAAGAGTTCGTGAACACCGGCTTAAAAGCACATTACCTCGTTGCTACAGTTACTCAGAGTGGCCCATTTCAAAAAAGTTCATTACCGCGGTAAATTATTTTAAAATTTTTTGGGTGAGCTGGTTTAATTGGATTTTATGGCTCCAGTTTGGCTTTAAAACGGCAACTTAAATCAGCATTTTGAACCTGCAGCTTGTTTCAGCATATTTTCATAATTCTAATCAAAGAAATAAATTCGCCGCAAAAAAAATGGCAACCCAATGGGTTGCCAGAAGTATTACTTTGTAGGTTTTGCTAATAATGCGCTAGCGTATTATCAATGCCCTAAATGGGGGATGATGATGAACAATGAAAACCGGGTGAAACATAATTCGGTTAGCGATAATGTCATTGGATATTCAGTCACCGTGATGAAGAGTTCATGAACATCGCCTTAAAAGCACATTACCTCGTTGCTACAGTTACTCAGAGTGGCCCATTTCAAAAAAGTTCATTACCGCGGTAAATTATTTTAAAATTTTTGGGTGAGCTGGTTTGATTGCATTTGATGACTCCAGTTTGGCTTTAAAACGGCAACTTAAATCAGCTGTTAAATCAGCATTTTGAATAAGCAACTTGTKCCAGTATTTWATCATCRCTCTAATSAAAGAAATAAATTCGRCGCAAAAAAATGGCAACCCAATGGGTTGCCAGAAGTATTACTTTGTAGGTTTTGCTAATAATGCGCTAGCGTATTAACAATGCCCTAAATGGGGGATGATGATGAACAATGAAAACCGGGTAAAACATAATTCGGTTAGCGATAATGCCATCGGATATTCAGTCACCGTGATGAAGAGTTGGTGAACATCGGCTTAAAGCACATTACCTCGTTGCTACAGTTACTCAGAGTGGCCCATTTCAAAAAAGTTCATTACCGCGGTAAATTATTTTAACTTTTTTGGGCTAGCTGGTTTGATTGCATTTAATGACTTCAATTTGGCTTTAAATCCGCTGTTAAATCAGCAGTTTGAATCGGCATCTTGTTCCAGTATTTTATCATCGCTCTAATGAAAGAAATAAATTCGGCGCAAAAAAATGGCAACCCAATGGGTTGCCAGAAGTATTTCTATGGGGGTCACTGTTAACGGTGCGCTAGCGTGTTAGCAATGTCCCAATTGGGAGTGATGATGAAAAAGTGTTACCTAATTCGAGTAGCGAAATAATTGGGGAGATTAAATCTATAAAAGCCCAGTATCGAAATAACCTTGATGAGGGGTTAGCCCATTACTGACTAGCTACATTACTAAGAGAGCCTAAGCTGCAAAAGGTTCAATAAAATTTATTATTTTTTAATTATTTCGAATAATTGAAAGTGATACATTTTTATGTGGCTGTTTTTTGTAAGGTTTTTATAAGATCCTTTATTGATCGTTTATGGCGAACATCATCGGATTAAAGGGGCTGCTTTACAAAATTTGCTTTAGCAAACCAGTCTCATCAAAAATTAGCCCCATAAAAAAAGGCAATCAAACGATTGCCTATTGATCCACTTTGAGATCAAAGGGACCGCGCTAGAAGTCCCAGGGAGATGATGAAAGTGAAAACACTGTCTATATACTAAGAGCATCTCAAAGTGGAATAGTTCAAAAAAACATCAATAATTTTTAATTTTTTTATCAATAAATTTTTTATGTAATTAAATCAGATAATTAAAAGTAATTAAATTATCGATTAAATGCGCTAACGCTTACTTTTTCAGTAGATACTCAATTTGTTCTACTAAATTTTCAGGTTTCATGGTTGGTGCATAACGCTTTAGCACCTTACCTTCTTTGTCTATTAAGAATTTAGTGAAGTTCCACTTAATTGACTCACTGCCCAGCAACCCTTTGGCTGAAGACTTAAGAAACTTATAGATAGGAGCGGCATTGGCGCCATTAACGTCCACTTTACTAAATAACGGAAAACTAACCCCGAAATTCAGTTCACAAAATTTGCTAATGGTAGCCTCGTCACCTTTTTCTTGGGAGCCAAACTGGTTACATGGAAAACCTAAAATCACTAAACCTTGCTCTTTATATAACTGATACAGGTGCTCAAGGGGTTTATATTGATGGGTAAAACCACATTCACTGGCAGTGTTAACAACCAATACCACATGATCTTTAAATTGATCCATGGATACCGTGTTACCTTGAATGTCTACTGCGCTTTGCTGATAAAATGTTTGGCTCATGGTCAACTCCTAAAACGATAATAATACTTATAAGTTTTATCATAACCGCAAATTAAGTTGTGCGCAATTTAATTTGCAGTTTTATAAATACGTAGGCTGATTTGGGCTTGCCATCAACGACAGTAGTTCATTTTACCCATTACGTTTTACTCAACCGCGACTTGATATATTAACTTACAGGTATTGCTAGTTCTTATTCATTGTAACTGGGGTGTGGTTTAATTGTGTGTTAATCCGCCTAGGCGCCTGTATTAGGGCGTTTTATAAAGACTAAATTAATTAGCTCAGTATAATCTTGCCCAATAAGCACTTAGGTTTGAGGTTATAAATGAATAAAAAAATGATGGCTGTGATTGCAGCGAGTATATTTTGCGTCAATGTTAATGCCACTGAGTTTTCTTTAGGGCTGAGTGAGCACGTGGTGTCTACAGACATTAAGACCAATATTAATCCTAACGTTAATCTTGAAGCCGCTTATGTGTATTCAGATAAGAAAGGTAACTTGGCGCAGTTTGCCATGCATATGACCCATCAAACTGGCCCGCATTCAATTGAAATTGGCCCTAAGCTATCCAGTGTTTGGTTTGATAATAGCCCAAATGGCAGTGTTGTTGCTGTAGGCGGGCATTATGGTTATGCGCTTGGCAATAAAGTCTCACTGCATGCAGATGCTTATTATGCTCCGTCAGTATTATCATTTTCAGATGTTGATGGTTACACTGAATTTGGCGGCAAAGTGCAGTATGACTTTAACCCAAATATGGCGCTGTTCATTGGCTATAGAAATATCACTTTTAAGTATGATGGTCGCTCAGACAGTGCTTTTGAAGATGGCTTTTATATTGGTGGTACTTCACGCTTCTAAATGCGTCTTTAGCGTTAAAGTCTGCAGACAATTAACAGCAAGTTGCCCCGTAATTTGCTGTTAAGGCTTTGCCATAGTGGTTTATGTGGCTGGGTATCTCGCTCAATACATTTGCCACTAACTGAGCGCTATGGTCTTCATTATTTCAAGCTTACTAATTCATAAGCTTACTAATTCATTAGCTCACTCAAAAGTTTCCACTCCCTCAACAATTTTCACTTGCAAACGATCTTAGTTATAAAACGAGTTATAAAGCGAGTTATAAAACGAGTTATAAAAGTTCACGGTCGCTAATGGAGTCACCCATACCATTAATAAATGGCTCTCATCGCTTATTTAGCTTTCCAGTTCAAAAAAGGTTTTGATAGTGTCAATTTGGTTCATGGCGTCTTTGTAACCGAGATCGATTAAGGCACTGGTATAGGATTTTTCAAATAATAAGTATGACGCGATACTTGAGTCTGATTGGCGATTAATACCAATAAATTTCAGTAGTATTCTGATGGCGAGAGGTAAGTCTTGAAAGTAGCGCGCGGCAATAACGCTTAAATCTTCACTGGGCTTAATGACTAAGGTGTCAATTTTACGCAAATGAACCAGTTTGGCATCAGCGGGTGGAATAAGGTCTAAGGTGCTGTTTATTCGCTCTAATCGTTCTAAATCACTGTTTAAAGTGTCTGAGAAAATGGTATCGAGTAAATGACCCGCAATGGTTGCCGTTTTAGGGTGAGCATCGATATCACTGTGTCTTTGCTTGTGAGGGCTATCTAGATTGATCACCATAATTTTACTGGCGCCTAGATGTATCGGGCTGGATAACGGCGATAGTTGGTGTACTGAGCCATCACCAAAATAGGCTTGTTTTAATTTTACCGATGGAAAAACCAACGGGATAGCTGAGGTCGCCATCAAATGATCTGTGGTTAATGTAGTGCGGCGACCATGTCTTCTTGCCCGTTGCCAATCGTTAATACTATGGCTAGCTTGATAGAAACTGTAAGAATATGAGTCATTGTAACTTGATGCATCCAAGCTGATGGCCTTTAACGCGCCGCTACCAATATTGCGTTCAATACGCTGAAAATCAATTAATTGGTTGAGTAGTCTACGTAATGGTTGGTTGTCCAGTAAGCTACCGGCTTCAGTATTAACGGTATCACTTTGCAACCCTTTTAAAGCCATTTTAGATAAGTGTTTAAATACATTCCAAAACGATGAGCTGTAGACTTTATGGGTTTCAAAGTGTCGCCAAACCCAATCAAGTTTGCGAACGCCTAAATGAAAACAAGAGGCATGGGTAGCTAATGACGTTGCGTTAATTGCACCTGCTGAGCTACCACTTAGAATATCAAACGGAATATGATGATTACGCGGATAAAGCTGAACTAGCGCTTTTAACACGCCAATTTGATACGCAGCCCGTGCGCCACCACCACCTAATACCAGTGCAATTGATTCTGACAACGATGCTCTCCTGTGAGTTTGATAAGCTGATGATATCAGTATGTATAACAATAACTGGTTATACCAATCAAAATAGCATAATCGACAGTAGTTACATGTAAAAGATGAAATGAAAACCAAAAAAAACGCACCTTAAAAGGTGCGTTGTTTACGGCATAGTTTTAAAGCGAATGATTAGCCTTTAATTGCTGACTTAATAAAGTCGACAATCTGATCAAACGGGATATCTTGTTTTTCACCGGTGCGGCGGTTTTTATATTCAAACACGCCAGCATCGATATTACGATCGCCAATAACAATTACATGAGGCAAGCCAATTAGCTCCATGTCATTGAACATCACGCCTGGGCGCTCTTTACGGTCATCTAATAAAATTTCGATGCCTTGGGCACTTAAGTCTGCGTAAAGCTGCTCAGCCATGTCTTTTACGCGATGAGACTTATGCATGTTCATCGGTAAAATACCCACAGTGAACGGCGCTAGTGATTCAGGTAACTTCATACCACGGTCATCATGGTTTTGCTCGATTGCAGCGGCAACGATACGGCTCACACCTGCGCCATAACAACCCATTTGCATCACTTTTGACTTACCGTTTTCATCGAGTACGGTTGCGCCCATTGCTTCTGAGTAGTTAGTACCAAGTTGGAAGATATGACCGACTTCAATACCACGTGCAAACGCATAAACACCTTTACCATCTGGGCTTGCTTCACCTTCAACCACGTTACGAATATCCATCGCTTGTGCCATTGGTAAATCGCGTTCCCAGTTGATGCCAAAGTAATGCTTACCTTCTTGGTTAGCGCCAGCTGCAAAGTCGCTCATTAGCGCGACGTCACGGTCAATGATAATAGGCATATCAAGGCCTACAGGGCCGATTGAACCAGGACCTGCGCCTACAGCGGCAACCATTTCAGCATCAGTGGCAAACTCAAGTGGTGAGGCCACGAGCTCATGCTTCTCAGCTTTTAATTCGTTTAACTCATGATCGCCACGAACAACTAATGCTACCAATGGTGCATCTTCAGTTGCGCCTTTAACAATCAAGGTTTTAACTGTGTTAGTGATTTCAAGTTCAAACTGCTCAACTAATTCAGCAATGGTTTTAGCATTCGGCGTATCAACGACAGTCATTTCCTGTGTTGGTGCGGCTAGTGTGCCAGTTGGCGCTGCAGTTTCTGCTTTTTCAATGTTAGCGGCATAATCACTTTCAGTTGAATATGCGATCAAGTCTTCACCACTGTTAGCAAGAACATGGAACTCATGTGAGGTACTACCACCAATTGAACCCGTGTCAGCAATAACCGGACGGAAAGCAAGCCCCATACGATTAAAGATGTTGCAGTATGCTTGATGCATGTCTGCATAAGTCTTATCCATGCACTCTTGGGTTAAATGGAAAGAATAGGCATCTTTCATCAAGAATTCGCGTGCACGCATCACGCCAAAACGAGGGCGGACTTCATCACGGAATTTTGTTTGTACTTGATATAATGTCAGTGGCAATTGCTTATAAGAGCTCACTTCTTTACGGACTAAATCAGTAATCACTTCTTCATGGGTTGGGCCTAAAACGAAGTCGCGGTTATGACGGTCTTGGAAGCGGAGCAATTCAGGACCAAATTTTTCCCAACGTCCTGTTTCAACCCAAAGATCGGCCGGCTGTACTAGGGGCATCAAAATTTCAATAGAACCGACTTTGTTCATTTCTTCACGAACAATGGCTTCGACTTTACGTAATACACGTAAGCCACTCGGTAACCATGAATAAAGGCCTGATGCATTGCGGCGGATAAAGCCGGCACGTAACATCAATTGATGGCTGATGACTTCTGCATTTGCAGGTGTTTCTTTTTGTGTTGAAAGCAGGTACTTGCTAACTCGCATTCCCAATGTCCACTTAGTAGCTATTAATGTGCGACATTTTATCACCTGTAACGATGAAGTCACCAGATAATTAAGCGATAGCTGACAAAGATAGCCATAGGGCTATGGCAAAATGATATGGGCGATAAATTATAGCAACTATTTATCGCGTCGATCGCCAATGATTTTGGCGGGGTTACCGGCAACAATCGCAAATTCGGGAACATCTTTGGTCACAATACTGCCCATGCCAACAATGGCTTGGTTGCCAATAGTAACCCCATCAACAATGCCAGCTTGGGCGCCAATCCATACATCTCGGCCAATGACAATGCCTTTTGATTGGCTGGGTTGTTGATAGATATCTTGCTCTACTGACATGCCATGGTTAAAAGCATAAATCGTGACGTTATTGGCGATACGGGTTTTATCACCAATGGTGATGCCGCAGCGACCGCCATCGAAAGAGCAGCCATGATTAATGGCCACTTCATTGCCTAAGGTTATCGGCCCATGTAAAAACACCTCGGCGGCAATCATGCATTGATTTCCCATAGTGATATTGCGCCCAGGCTCTGCAAATACATTGGCTTCAGGGGCGATAAAACACTGCTGACCAAACTTAATGGTTTCTAGCTGCTCAAATTGTTGCTGAACTGCATCTTGCCAGGGTTTAGCCCAGATAAGTTGTTTGTCTTTTAAGGAAAAATACAACCACGGCATCCAAGATAAACGTTTTTTATGTTGAGTCTGATAATCAGGACTTTTACTTGTATCAGGGATGCTGTTTAAATCAGACTTCATATTAGTTTTGACCAACGCTGGTGGGCTTAATTTCAATCACATTAATCTGCTGCTCAGTGACGGTCCAAAAAATATCAATATCATATAAGGCCACTTGATATAATTTTGGATCTGCTTTGGCTTTTTTATAAGCAGGTCGAGGATCTTGAGCTAACACGTCAGTAATAAGTTGAATTAAATCACTGTTATTGAGCTTAGATGAGTGGGCGTCAATTTGCGTTTTTGCCAAGCTTGAAAATTGTACATCAATTAATTGTGGCGCATCTTGAGCGATGCCACCTGTCGCACTTTCTATTGAGTCAGAAAATGGAATATAAGGTTTTATATCAATAATGGGGGTGCCATCTAATAAATCCATGCCGGATATTTCAAGACAAACTTTGCCATTTTTCTGAATAACCTTATGTAATTTAACCACTGACTGGCCAATACCATTAGGTCTAAATGTAGAGCGGGTGGCAAATACGCCTAACTTTTCATTGCCACCTAATCTTGGTGGTCTGACGGTATTTTTCCAACCTTGCTCAAGATTTTCATGAAAACAAAAAAGCAGCCATAAGTGTGAATATTGTTCAATGCCTCTAACCGCATCAAGATTATTGACTTGAGGGGCTAATTCAATAAGACCTTTAATATTGACCAACCCAGGCTGTCTTGGGATACCAAACTTTTGTTTGTAAGGGGTACGGCAATAACCAACGGCTTCTATTTGAGAGCTAAAGTTTTGCGCGCTAGGATCTGTTTTCATGTCTAAGAAACCGTCAAGTATTGTTACTGATAAATTAAGAGGGTCATAATCAAGCATTGAATCGAATAAATGTTCAATGCTTTGTTAATTTAATACTAAAGAGCCATTAGCCAATGTAAGGTTTTAAACAAAGCGGGTGTTAACATTTTTAAAACACTTCGGATAACGGCATAAATAAAATGACTTATGACACCTAGCCTTATGGTTTAATTACTTTGATTTTTAGCCATTAATAGTCGGTAGCTCTAATACTAAATTATTAGCAAGTGTTTACTGCTCGGTAGCGGTTTTAATTGCTTGGCCGACACAAATTGCTTGGCTGTAGCAGTTGTCGACTTGTTGTTCTGTTAATAGGCATTTTTTGATCATTAGCCCGTTGGCACCTAGCTCGACCGCCTGTTTTCGCGCAGCGGTTCTCGCATCTGCAATGCTTGCAGGAACCCCATCAGCAGTTTGTTGGCATGATTCACCTTCAACTAGGCCTAACACCTCAAATGAGCCTTTAGGGCGTTGGTTTTCTTTATATAAAACCACGTTTCCAGGTTTGAAATAGTCATCAATAGCCTTAGCATCTAGGTTACTATTAAAAGTGTATTCACTAGCACAACCAGATAATAATATTGCTGAGCTTATAGCTAAAGAAAAAACAGGACGAGAAGCGTTCATAGTAAGGCCTAATTCAAAAGAGGTGAATGCAGTATAGTTTACAATGCTTGCTAGCAGCAGGGAATAGAATACAGATAAGAAAAAAGCTTACCAAAGTAAGCTTTTCTATATGACGCATGTCAAAACAGCAAGTGTTATTCCATACCAGGAATTAAGAAGTCTTCCATTGTTTTGCCATTATCAACTTGGTTTTTGAACACAGTTGGCATACGGCCTTGACCTGTCCATTGGATTAATTCGCCATCAACTTCAATTTGGTATTTAGCAGGGCGCGGCGCACGTTTTTTAGGTGCAGGCTTAATTGATACTTCACCTAAGTCTTCAATTGATAAACCACTGTTTTCAATTTGCGCTAGAATTTCAGCAATGCGTGCATTTCTTTCTGCATTGGCTTCTTGTTCTGCTTTTTCGTCTTCTTCTCTTTCTGTAATGATTTTTTCAAGCTTTACTGAAAGTTCACGTAAATCTTCTACAGACAACTCTTTAACTGCAGCTTTAAAACGACGACCATGGGTTAGTATTTCTAAAAAGTCACTCATATCAATGTGCATCCTAATGGTTATTAAGTAATAAGTTTTCAAGTAATGCTTTAGAGATTAAAGAATACCTATCAAAATCGCTACATTGCTTAATTATTTAGCATTGGAGTGTCAATTGAATTGACCATTAAGCATGTTAATAAAGCACAATGTTTAATAGTAAAAAAATAAGTTTACTTGAATCGCTATTAATAATAGAAACTAAACCTGATTGGATCAAATAAAATTATCAATAATTAGATAAAAATTAATTAATCTACCCTTTTAAGTACCTTATTTAATATAAATTGTGCAGCTGTCAGTCCTTTTAAACGCGCATTGAGCAAAAAAAATATAAACAAGTGTTTGACTTAGGTTGACGTTAACGTTAACAGGCCGTAAAGTTGAGCCATATTGCATTGGTTAAACCCAATGTGCCGTCCACATACATTGAAGGTGTAAAAGGAAATCCCATGAAAGTATTGGTGCCTGTAAAACGCGTAGTCGATGCAAATGTGAAGGTCAGAGTAAACGCTGACAACACAAATGTTGATACTGCTAATTTGAAAATGGCGTTAAACCCATTCTGTGAAATTGCAGTTGAAGAAGCTGTAAGATTGAAAGAAGCAGGAAGTGTTACGGAAATTGTTGTGGTTACTATTGGAGCGAAAAATGCTCAAGAACAATTACGTACCTCGATGGCGCTTGGTGCCGATCGTGCTATTCATGTCCTGACTGATGAAGAGTTAGTACCGTTATCGATTGCTAAAATTTTAAAAGCGGTTCAAGAAAAAGAACAAGCAGAATTAGTGATATTTGGTAAGCAATCTATTGATGGCGACAATAACCAAACCGGTCAAATGCTGGCTGCATTAACTAATATGCCTCAAGCAACGTTTGCATCAGAGCTAACATTAACCGCTGACAGTGCAGAAGTAACCCGTGAGATTGACGGCGGCTTACAAACAATAAAAATGCCATTACCAGCGGTGGTTACGGTTGATTTACGTTTAAATGAACCTCGTTACGCATCATTACCTAATATTATGAAAGCTAAGCGTAAGCCATTAGAGACACTTTCAATTGATGATTTAGGCGTAAGCTTAAAAGCACATCAAACCATTCTTAAAGTCACCCCTCCAGCAGAGCGTAAAGCTGGCATCATGGTGAGTTCAGTGGCTGAATTAGTTGAAAAGTTAAAAAATGAAGCGAAGGTGATCTAATTATGACTATTTTAGTATTAGCTGAACATGAAAACGCAAGCTTAAAATTAGATACCGCTAAAGCAGTAAGCGCAGCGGTTGCCATTGGTGGTGATGTGCATGTGTTAGTTGCAGGTAGTGATTGCGCTGCAGCCGTTACCGCAGCGCAAGCATTAACAGGCGTAAGCAAGGTATTAGTTGCTGATAATGCAGTGTATCAAGCGCAACTAGCAGAAAGCCTGTCACAGTTAGTGGTTAACCTTGCAGGTGATTACGAGCATATTATTTCTGCGGCTAGCAGTGTCGGTAAAGATACCCTGCCACGAGTCGCGGCGTTATTAGATGTGGCGCAAATTTCTGAAGTGATTGAAGTTGTTAGCCCAGATACCTTCGTGCGTCCAGTTTATGCCGGTTCGGCATTAGCGACAGTGCAAAGTTTAGATGCGGTTAAAGTGTTAACAGTACGCACCAGTGCTTTTGATGCGGCCACCAATGACGGCAACGCAGAAGCGGTATCGGTTGATTTTGTAGCCACTGCAGCGGCAGAATTTGTTTCACAAACATTAACTGAATCAGAGCGTCCTGAGCTTGGCAGTGCTGGCGTGATTGTTTCTGGCGGCCGCGGTATGGGCAGTGGCGAGAACTTTGCCATTTTAGAATCACTTGCTGATAAATTAACTGCTGCAGTGGGTGCCTCGCGCGCGGCCGTAGATGCTGGCTTTGTACCGAATGATTTACAAGTAGGTCAAACCGGTAAAATTGTAGCGCCTGATCTGTATATTGCTGTGGGTATCTCAGGGGCGATTCAGCATCTTGCAGGTATGAAAGACTCTAAAGTCATTGTGGCAATCAACAAAGATCCTGAAGCGCCGATTTTCCAGGTTGCTGATTATGGTCTTGAAGCTGATTTGTTTGAAGCGATCCCTGAGCTAACTAACTTGTTATAGCCCTAAATTTGAGCGCTATTTAATCGGCTTATGACTTACGCTAGTTTTTTGGTGAGTTAATATCCACTGATAAAAAACGGCACTAAAAAGGCTTTTACCGAAAGGTAAAAGCCTTTTTTAATGTTACGTAAATAGTCGCTGCTTATTTATACTAATGCGCTGCTATTTGTGGTGCTGTGCTAGCAATCAGCAAAAATTTTCACTGGGTTAAATATGAACCCTTGCTAATAAAAGGTTACACTAGTGCTACGTCAATGTGCGCTATTTTGGTTGTGATGTTATATATCACAAGATAATCAAGTTTTATCTGGCAATGATGCTACTGCTTATGTTTGTATGATGGGGTGTTGATATACAGAGCCTTTCTGTTGTTAGCATAAGTAGAGGTGCATTAAGTATCAGTACGGGTAAGTTGGGTGATGCCAATAACTTATTCGGAAAGGATTTAGTGCCGAAGTAAATGGATTCTATCAAAACCATTTATTGGGGCAGTTACCGAAAGGGGCTGCACTGTCATGGTAATTTCTATCCGAAAGGGTAGAAGAATATATATCGACAACGATATTGATATTACTGTGGAGTGCTACTGAAAAGAATTTCGTTTACGTATTCAACGTAAACTTGCCTTATCAGTTATTCTCCATTCGTACTCAACGAAGAAATTATAAAAAATGATGATAACAAGTTACGCCGATTCGGCTCTTTCGCTTTTGCCACCAGTAGTGGCTATTTTGCTCGCAGTATTAACTCGCCGAGTCTTACTTTCATTGGGCTTAGGTATTATTACTGGGGTGTTTTTACTGGGTGATTTTTCAGTTAGCGCTGCAGCCTCAAATTTACTGACGACCGTCAAGGGTCTGGTTTGGGATGATGGCGCGCTCAATTCATGGAACCTACAAATTTTAGGTTTCTTAGTAGTATTGGGCATGATCACCGCATTAATCACGGTAAGTGGTTCAGCTCGCGCCTTTGCTGATTGGGCTCATTTGCGTATTCGCAATAAACGTGATGCCAAGTTGATGACCATATTCCTTGGCATGGTGGTATTCATTGATGATTACTTTAACAGTATTGTGGTGGGCTCTATTGCACGTCCAATTACTGACCGTTATCACATTTCACGGGCTAAACTAGCCTATTTATTGGATTCAACTGCGGCGCCAATTTGTGTTATCTCACCGGTTTCAAGCTGGGGTGCGTACATTATCGCCTTGATCGGCGGGATTTTAACCGCCCATGGCTTTGCTGATACAGGCCATTTAAGCGTGTTCCTGCAAATGATCCCAATGAACTTTTATGCCATTTTCGCATTGTTATTATTGGTGTGCGTGGCGTTATTTGGTTTAGATATTGGCCCAATGCGTCAACATGAACGCAATGCGCAAAAAGGCGAGTTATTTGACGAGACTAAAGGTTTACCACCGGGTGCCACGGCCGATTTACCCGAAGCGGAAACCGGTAAAATTATTGGCTTATTCTTACCTATTTTAGTGTTAGTCGCGGCAACCTTTTATTTCATGGTGGCGTCAGGCGCTGATGCACTTTCAGCTAACGACTTACCTTTTAGCATTTTAGGTGCATTTGAAAATACAGAGGTTAGCTCGTCGCTATTTTACGGTTCATTGGTGGGCTTAGCGGTCACGTTAGTATTAGCGCTTCAGCAAAAAATTGCTCTGCCTATGGTGTTTACTGGCATCAAGCTCGGCGCGAAATCAATGCTTCCTGCCATTTATATTTTGTTATTTGCTTGGACGATTTCAACGGTTATTGGCAACCTTGAAACCGGTAAATACATGGCAAGTTTAGCCACAGGCAATATCCCATTTGCGATGTTACCTGCAGTATTATTCTTATTAGCAGGCTTAACAGCATTTGCAACCGGCACCAGCTGGGGTACCTTCGGTATCATGTTGCCAATTGCAGCGGATATGGCGATGGGCAGTGATAGCACTATGATGTTACCTATGCTTGCAGCCGTGTTATCTGGCGCAGTATTTGGCGATCATTGTTCACCGATTTCAGATACCACTATCTTGTCGTCAACAGGGGCGAGCTGTCACCATATCGATCACGTGATGACCCAATTACCTTATGCGTTAATTGTGGCGGTCATTAGTATCATTGGTTACGGTGTATTAGGCTTTACCGCGTCAGTGGCCATGGGCTTAATCACTTGTAGTGTACTATTTGTATTGAGCGTTATTGGACTGAAACTTATCACCAAATAGCGCAAGCTAACTCGGTTTGATTTAAGCTTATCGCGAACGTTAGATATAGCTTACTTGATATGAAAATGCCGCTCAGTTGAGCGGCATTTTTTATGCCTTAAAATCAAGGCGGCATCTATAAGCCAAATCTCAATAGCTTGAGCTCACATGTCTTGTATGTGTAGCTCTATATTACCAGTGAAGGGAATAAGCCTTACAATGCATGATTAGCGCTGTTAATGACAAGTTCTGGCAATAGCGTGTACAAGAATTAGCAATGATAGGGAGTCACAAGTACAGGGGATCATCGCACTCGGAGTTAGGTGAATATTGAGGTACAAAAATGCCGCTCAACTGAGCGGCATTTTTTACGGTTTAAGTTCAAGTGCTAAATAAATTTAGCTTTAAGCAAACTTAAATTATTTTAAACCTCGGCGCTCTAATAGGGCATCTGTACATTAGAGGTTCTTTGCCTAACTTAACCTAATATCAATACTCTAGTCTTAGTTTAAACCACGACGTTCAAGTAATGCATCAGTAGTCGGTTCTTGACCTCTGAAGGCTTTATAGGCATCCATCGGTGGTACTGAGTTACCCACTTCACGAATGGTCTTACGATACTTCATGCCAATTTCACGATTGAGGCCGCCTTGGGTTTGTACGTAAGCAAAAGCATCTGCTGCAAGGATTTCACTCCACATGTAAGCGTAGTAACTTGCAGAGTAGCCACCTGGGAAAGCGTGAGCAAAATAGCTTGAGCGGTAACGAGGTGGTACTGCTTTAATATCAACGCCGTGTTTTTTCAGCGCACTTGCTTCAAAGCTGGCCACATCTTGTAATGGCGCATCAGCAGCAAGTGAATGCCACTCTAAATCAACTAGCGCCGCCGCCATATACTCTAAAGTGTCAAAACCTTGATTGAAGCTGCGAGAATCAAGCAATTTGCCTAGTAGCGCCTCAGGGATCACCTCACCAGTTTCGTAGTGCTTAGCATAGTTAGCCAGTACTTTAGGGTGCGCTGCCCAGTCTTCTTCAAATGTCGATGGGAACTCAACAAAGTCACGTGACACAGACGTGCCCGCAAGTGATGGGTAGGTAACTTTTGAGAACATTCCGTGAGTACCATGGCCCATTTCATGGAACATGGTGGTGACTTCATTGTAGCTCACAAATGTTGGCTGACCTTCAGGGGCTTTCTTAATGTTCATCACATTAACCACCACAGGCTTGTTGTTTAATAACTCTGACTGACCCACAAACGAGTTCATCCAAGCGCCGCCACGTTTGCCTTCACGGGAAAAGTAATCAGCATAAAAAATTGCCATGCTGCTGCCATCTTCATCAAACATTTCATAGGCTTTTACATCTGGGTGGTACACAGGTAGATCTGGTCTTGGTATTAGCGTAACGCCATATAATTCTTTAAGGGTGAAAAACACGCCATCTTCCAGTACACGATTAAATTCAAAATAAGGCTTAATTGACGCCTCATCTAAATCGAATTTTTCCTTACGAACACGTTCGGCATAATAAGCCCAATCCCATGGTTCAAGGGTAAAGTCGCCGCCCATTTGGGTGATCATTGCTTGTATGTCTGCAGCTTCTTTTTGGGTGTTTTCAACTACAGCTGGCACCATTGAGCCAAACATCTTGTAAACCGCAGCTGGCGTTTTGGCCATTTGTGGCGCTAAGCGGTAATCTGCCCAGCTGTCATAACCCAGTAGTTGGGCTTTTTCGGCACGTAGTTGCGCTAAACGAGCCACTAACGAGGCGGTTTCATTGTCACCGGTTAAGCCGCGGTTAGCAGATGCTTGCCATACTTGTTGACGCAACTGGCGATTGTCAAGTTGGGCTAATACAGGCTGACGAGTGGTGTTGGTAATGCTAAGTAAGTATTTACCTTCATGGCCTGCAGCGGTTGCATCAATGGCTGCTGATTTAATGGCAGTTGCTGATAAACCCGCAAGCTCTGACTCATCATCAACGACAACGGCGATTTCTTTACTTAAACGCATAAGACGCTGTGAGAATTCGTTAGTCAAGGTTGACTGCTCTTCATTCAACACACGAATTTGCTGTTTTTGTGCTTCTGTTAGTTTAGCGCCCGCCAGTACAAAACGTTGATGATAAACTTCAATTAAGCGTTTGGCTTCAGGGCTAATATCTAAGCCTTCGCGGCTGTTGTAAATCTGTTCAATGCGGCTAAAAAGTGCCGAATTTAAATTAATGTTGTCAGAATGGGCGGCCATTTTAGGCGCCATAATGCCCTGAATTTTACGTAATTCAGGGTTACTTGTAGAGCCAGTTAAATTATAAAAAACCTTCGATGTACGACCTAATAGTTCGCCGCTTTTTTCCATGGCAACAATGGTATTGTCAAAGGTTGCAGGCGCTGGATTGTTAGCAATAACCAAGATTTGCTGGTAATGCTCGGCGATGCCTTGCTCAAGTGCAGGTAAGAAGTGCTCATTTTTTATATTAGCAAAATTAGGGGTTTGATATTGCAAGCTGCTTGGAGCAAAAAAAGGATTATCTGCTTGTATCATAGTGATATTTTCAGCTTTGGTTGTATCATTATTTGAGATTGAGCATCCACCTACGACGATTGTGGCAGCAATAGCTGCAGCAACAAGTGTTTTATGCATAGTGTTTAGACTTCCTATTATATTTTATTGTTCAAACAATCTATCAATTGTTTCTTAATCGTATCTGAAGTAATGCGAAAATTGTGAACTGTGAGGGGTTTTCTAACTTTAACTGCTTGATAAGTGTGACTTGTTAACTGGATTTAACATGTGTTTACTGCTGTGAGAGCTGATTAGCTTAAAAGCGCAGCAGCATAGTGGTGATTTTTTGTGATGCCGACATGAGTTTATCGATTCTAACGCTTATTTCGTTGCTGAATAAATGATAAACTGCCCCGGTAAATAACCATAAGGACACACCGTTTTGGCGCAACTCTACTTCTACTATTCTGCAATGAATGCAGGTAAATCAACTTCGCTACTGCAATCATCGTATAACTACCGTGAACGTGGAATGAATACCTTAGTCATGACAGCGTCAATTGATGATCGTTATGGTATTGGCAAAGTGGCTTCTCGTATTGGTATTGAAACCGAAGCCCATGTTTTTAGTGATGGCGATAACCTCGCTTATTTCATTGAAAAGCAACTTGCTGAGCAAAAGCTGCACTGTATTTTAATCGATGAGTCGCAATTTTTAAGTAAAGAGCAAGTAAAGCAACTAACCCATGTGGTTGATAATTTTGATATTCCAGTGCTGTGTTATGGTTTGAAAACCGACTTTCAGGGTGAGTTATTTACCGGTAGCCAATATTTATTAGCTTGGGCTGATAAATTAGTGGAATTGAAAACCATTTGCCATTGCGGCCGTAAAGCCAATATGGTGTTAAGACTGGATGGCAACGGTAAGCCTATGCGTGATGGCGAGCAAGTTGCCATTGGCGGTAACGAAAGTTACGAGTCGGTGTGCCGTAAACATTTTAGAGAATTTCTTTGGGACTAATTCGTTGCAGTTAACGCGTTACTCTTAAACAAAAACAGCGCCTATATTGATTTATAGGCGCTGTTTTTGTTTGAACTTGTTTTGACAGTTACTTACAAAGCATGGTTAAAAATCCGCTTCATCAAAATTTGCAATATGCTCACTACTTGCTTCAATTTGCTTGCGTAAACTACGAGTTTGGCTGCCCCAGTAGCTCATATAAAACTGAGCGGTTTTAAGCTTGCCGTTATAGAACTCAGTTTCTTCAGTACCAGCTTCAATAGCCGCTAACGAGGTGGCGGCAATACGGGTCCACATCCACGCCAGTGTGGTGATGCCAAATAACTGCATGTAGGCCATAGAAGCTGCGCCAATAATATCTGGATTAGTGCTGGCAGATTTGACGATAAAGCCAGTGGCTTTTTCTAAATCGCCTGCAGCATCCATTAATCCTGCGATATAAGGCTGCATGTTTGCATTGGCGCTGTTTTCTTGGATGAGTTGTTTAACCATCCCTGACCACAATGTCAGCGCAGCGCCTTTATCTGAAAGTAATTTACGGCCAACTAAATCCAATGCTTGTACGCCATTGGTGCCTTCATAAATCATCGCAATGCGAATATCGCGGACAAATTGTTCCATGCCCCATTCGTTAATATACCCGTGGCCGCCATAAACTTGCTGCGCATCAACACAAGCTTTAAAACCTTGGTCGGTGACAAAGCCTTTTACTATTGGGGTAAATAGCGCAGCCAGCATTGAAGCTTGTTTTGCTTGTGCGGGATCAGTATGGCGCTCAGCAGAGTCTAGCCAAAGCGCTTGCTGGCCCATTAAGGCGCGGGTGCCTTCATTAAATGCCTTTTGCGACAACAGCATTCTGCGCACATCACCATGAACTAAAATAGAGTCAGCGGCTTGCTCTGGTTGTTTAGCGCCAGATAACGCGCGGCCTTGAATGCGATCTTTGGCATATACCAATGCGTTTTGATAAGCGATATCAGACACGCCTAAGCCTTGAATGCCGACGCCTAAGCGGGCTTGATTCATCATGGTGAACATTGCCTTTAAACCTTGATGAGGTGCGCCGACTAATTCACCCAGAGCATTATCAAAATGCATCACACAGGTGGAGTTACCATGAATACCCATTTTATGTTCAAGGCCGGTGGCTGATAAACTATTAGCTTCACCCAAACTGCCGTCATCGTTAACCATAAACTTAGGTACTGCAAACAATGAGATCCCTTTAACGCCTTCTGGGGCGTCAGGTAATTTAGCTAATACCAAGTGAATGATATTTTCCGCTAAATCGTGATCACCTGATGAGATAAATATCTTTTCACCGCTAATGGCAAATTGGCCATCTGCAGTTGGGGTTGCTTTAGTGCGCAGTAAAGCTAAATCAGTGCCAGCATGCGACTCAGTTAAGTTCATGGTGCCAGTCCACTCACCACTGACCAGCTTGGCAAGGTATTTTTGTTTCAGTGCATCACTGCCATGAACGTGAATCGCTGAGTAAGCGCCATGGGTTAACCCTGGGTACATGGCAAAGGCCATATTGGTGGCGGTTTTCATTTCTGTGGCAAAGGTGCCAATAACTTCCGGTAAGCCTTGACCGCCATATTGAGGATCACAGGTTAATGTGGCCCAACCATCATCAACGTATTGTTTATACGCCTGTTTAAATCCTTTTGGGGTCACCACTTTGCCATTCACAAGCTGACAACCTTCAAGATCGCCTGAAGCATTAAGCGGCAACATGATTTCGGTGGTGAAATCGGCCACGCCTTGCAAAATGGCATCAGCAAGCTCAGGGTCAATTTCATCAAATCCTAATAAGTTAGGTTGTTGATAAATATTGAGTAATTCAGATAATATGAATTGATAATCTCTAAGGGGGGCTTGATAAATCGGCATAATAGGATCCTTTCTTATGATATTTCTGTGCTTAGTCGCATAGTGACAGAATTGATGTTCAAGAATTAAACAGGTGTTTAACCATAACTAAATTTGAGCAAAAACTCAGTAATTATTTATCGGCTGTTTTTTAACTTCGCAGAGGCAATAATATTGTCAGGCGTTGTTATTGAATGTGGACGATTATTGAAAGGCGAGATTGATGTGCTTTTAGTATGGGAATAGGTAATATAGTCAATGGCTTGTATTTATCGAGTTTAAATTAAAGCGGCTTTTGAGTGATTGATTTGAAGCTAGCACTCACATCCCTGTGAATGCTATATCGATTCAGTATTGTGGCTATGGGCTGGTAAAACTTAACTCAAGACCATGTTTATCGCTCTAGTTATAGCCTTAGTAAGTGTCCTAGTTAGTGCAGGTAAGCACAGATCCAGTTAATTCACTGTCTTGCTGTTGTGATAACGGCAACTCCCTTGCTTGCTCACGTAGGTAGTCCATTCCCGCTAAGAAACCGGAGAACATTTTCAGCGCAATAAATTGCCCTTCAGTGGTAGTGCGGTAGTTGCTGCCTTGTTTCTTGATTGCCCCAGCTGCATGCAAATAACTCATTTCTAGGGGGAATGCCTGCCATAACGTTTTACCGGTATGGGCTTTGAATTGCTGATTATCTAATACACCATGACCCATCATCATCATTAAGTGATGCTGTAGTAGGGCTTTGTGTTCAAGGGGTTTGGTATAACAGGTACCACTATGGCCAGCATTGATGCGCTCAATATAGGTTGGAATATCGAAGCTTGAGATCCTGAACTGCTCGCCAAAGCGGCCAAATGAGCCAGAACCTACCCCAAAGCAATCTTCGCCGTCGAGCACATATTTGTTTTCCACCGGTTGGCCGAAGTTACGGCTGAAGGTCCACGGGAACTCCATAATGTACTTGTCACCTAACGCTTGTTTGACCGCTAAAAATTGTGGCCACAGATCATTTGGTTCACCTGCAAGGCAGCCTGCTTTTTTACGGTTTTGACCTATGCCGATGGTTAGCGGGTAAGTGGTAATTTGATCAGGGCTTAAGCGAATGGTTTGCTCAAGATCCCATGCAATTGAATCCGTTGTTTGCTGCTTAAAACCATACATCATGTCGAGGTTGACTGTGGGAATGACCTCAATGGCGCGACTGACATATTCAGCCTGTTGTAGCCCTGAGCCAAATTTTTCAAAGCGGCCACTGGCTTTTAAAATATTGTCGTCAAAGCTTTGTACCCCAATTGACATTCTGTCTACCAAACCTTTGAGCAAATGGGGATTACCTTCTTTAAAGTAAATAGGGTCACTTTCACAAGAGACTTCACGGA
Organism: Shewanella sp. UCD-KL21; assembly: GCF_001957135.1. Classification (GTDB taxonomy): domain Bacteria; phylum Pseudomonadota; class Gammaproteobacteria; order Enterobacterales; family Shewanellaceae; genus Shewanella. Next base: position 167,402 of record NZ_MPHK01000009.1, read on the forward strand.
TCGTGGTAAGACTCTTGATCATCTCGATGGTTTTAATTAACTCATCTTCTAAAATGGTGGTGGTGCCACCGCCAATATAAACCCGATTAAAGGTGTAACCCTTAGCGATAACCTCTCTGATCTCTTTTCTCAGGGCTTTGAAATACTCTCTGGCTATGCCTTCAACAAATTTAATTTTATGGAATGAGCAAAAACGGCATAAGGTTTGACAAAAGGGGATGTGAATATAGAGGGTTTCGATGGGTTTTTCGGGGATATATTCTTTGGCTTCGGCATCGAGCGCAACTGCATCTTTTAAGCTTAAAGAGTTTTTAATTGTTTGCCCCATAACCCAGTCAAGGCTATTGCTGGCAAGGTTTAACCTTAAGGTTGCGAGAGTGGATTTCATTAATGCCCTCATTGGTATTATTTTATCTAATATAGTCAGCCTAATGGACTCGGGGGATGAGAACTGTCGGCTGAAGCATGAATATAAAAATAACTATAAATTGGAGTGTAACTTGTGACTAAAATTTGATGGTTATCACTTTTTTGTTGCTAATAAGGCCTTCATTATTGTGATTGTCAGCGGTTTTTTATGATCGCAATCTTTAATTCATTCCACTTAGTACCTTAGTTAACACTCTATTTTAAATCACTAATATTAAATGTAATGTTATTGGCTTTTTTTCTGTGTGCGAGCAATTAATTAAAACACGTGTTTGATCACTTTTTATCAGACTGAAAATAGCGTACATTATGCACAATTGTATTTTATTGTGAACACTCCATTTTAATCTATGGACTATGTGCAAGGGGAAAACTATGAAACATCGTTGGCAGATTGCAATCTCAGCCGGACTTTTAGCTGGTGTATGGGCAGGCGTGGCAGATGTATTTCAGTTAGTTACTTGGATTGGCTTTTTAAGTTGTAGTACTTTTTTTGCTCAGACTGAATCAGGCATAAAAGGTATGTTCATGGCCATGAGCACTAATTTATCAGGTGTATTTTGGGGCTGGTTAATTATTTCTGGCAGTAGCTTTTTTGTGTCACCGACATTTGGTTATCTCTTTACCGCTATCGCGACCTCAGCAATGTGTTTACAGGCAAGCTATCAAAAGCTGGCGTTTATTCCTGGGGCATTTATTGGTTGTTGTGTCACTTTTGCTATGGGGGCCGATATCGCTGCGATATTACCGCCGTTGCTCATTGGTGCCATGCTGGGTTATAGCATGAGTTTATTAACAGGCCAGTTGATTAACCTGACGGAAAAGTTTCAAGCTTTGTCTTCAAATGCACCGGTCAATGGGGCAGATACTCAAACTGCCAAAGAGTTGTAATCGGCTTAAAGCGTGTTTTTACTCGCGTTAACAGCTCAATTATTGGTTTTAAAATCGGGTTAGCACAAATAGATTTACTCCCCTGTGCTAACTCGCTAGGATGTTGACCCCATTTAGCATCTAGCAAGGTATCACATGAGATCCGCAACACTGGTTTTAACCCTAATCGCTTTTTTCAGTCTTTTTCGCAGTTCATCAGCCAACGCCGCGCCACAAGTAGGTTTAATGGTGGGCAGTGATTCAGGTATCAACGTCAAAATTGATGATTATAAAATTGGGGTCGGATTTGACGAGTTATCATTCACCATGGATAGAACGTTTAATTTCCAAGATAACCCAAACTTTTATTGGGGTCTTGGGGGCAAAATAGCCGACTCGAATAAAGATGATATTCAGTTAGCTGCTAGAGCTGTGTTTGGCGCTCATGCTAAAGTGGAGCGGTTTACCTTTTTTGCTGAAGCACAACCGACCTTATATATACTTGATGATGTTAAAGTGAAATTAGAAGCCATTGCGGGAGTGAGATATCACTTCTAGCTAGTCAATCTGCCGATTGAATGGCTAACAGCTGATTTATTGCCATGTTTTTGGTTAAAGGGTTGCTTAAAGGTTTGGTTAAAGTTTTAATCAAAGCTATAGCTAGCTAGTTAGTAAGTGAAGTAGGGAATACCAAGGTATTCCCTTTTTTGTGGCTGATTTTTCTTCTGAGTGACAGATTTCATGTTAAAGAATTAGTTTTGTTTAATTTATTTAGGGAGTAAACCTGCCTTTTGATACCAAAACATCGCTTGCTTCATATCTTTATCCATTCCGAGCCCTAACTCATTCATAGTCCCCAGTATTTCATATGATTTTTTTTGTGTTAATGTGTATTCATCCTTTTGATAAACACAATAAAATATATTCTTGGCGGCTAAATATTTTTTTTCTTTAAACAGCGAAACACCAGCGTTCTCGAGATCTACAATGCTTTGCGTTGTGTCATCACAACCTTTTTTCAAAAATAATGTTTCAGTCTCAATAGCTTTATTTATTTCAGTACTTCGTCCCGATATTAAATTGTTAATCTCGGTCATCTCGCCATCATAAGTTGCACAAACAGCATAGCCAGATGCTTGGCTAACATAGTAATCAATAGTAAGAGCATTTGGGGAGTAGTATGAATAAGGCTGCTTAACATCAAGAGCTTGATATTCAAATTTTTGAAACTCTCCAGCACAAAGCTCAGCGGCTCTTTTTTTCCAGTTTTTTGCAACACTGCTTAAATTTGAAATCGCAGAAGAACCACCGTGTACTTCAACATAAAACAAACCATCCATCACTTTTCTATCTGTAAAGCCGCCATTGATAACACTATAACCGTCGATGTTAGCGTCTCTGTATGATGCGCATGAAGCTAGGGTTATGATAGCCAACATCATCATTACTGCTTTTTTACCGTACATTCGTTTATCCCTAAACTGTAAGCTTCTGATTTTGTATGGAGTAAAATAGCTTATTACTAATTTAAAATAAAGTCATATTGGAATATTTTGAATGTCAGTAATTTTTTGAATTATATGTGCTTTTTTGTGTTTTGTCAGTTTAAAGTTAAAGCTAACACCGTGCTTTTTAAACCCGCATTAGCTGAATTGGGAATATAATAGTATTACCTTTTTGTGACAGTTTTTTGCTGTATTTTTTATTGTTCTTCGCGTTTAAGTACTCAACCTTTTGACTGATTAATTTTGAAGTTATTTTCATTGTGAACACTTCTTATACAATGAATATGGTTTGATTGGTTATTGGTTTTATTTGATCAAGTAAACACATTATTTGGCTAGTGATTATCGTATTTTAATTCAAGGAGGAGGTTATATGGCTGGTGAATACCCAAGTAAAATTAAAAGCTTACCTTTATATGATGGTAGATTTGATGCTTACAAATTAGAGGCTAAAGGCAGTGATGTGTTATTTGCATCATATCCTGCAGGCACTGTGATCCCAGCTCATACGCATGATACTGATAATCATGGGGTTATCACCCGCGGTGAATTGATATTAACCATGAATGGTGATGTTACCCATGTCAAAACCGGTGATTGGTACCATGTGCCTGCTTTTGTAGAGCATGCAGCCCGTTTTGAGGTCGAAACCGATGAAATTGAGTTTTGGTTTAAGGCTGAGTAGGGTTTAAGTCAAAACGATAAGATGGCTTGTTAGTATAGTAAGCTTACTTTTCAGATCGTGGCGTTTAACTACAAATCAAAGTCGTGGCGCTTCGCCACATTAAGTCAAAGTCGTGGGTTTTTCACCCACACCCGACGAAAGGGAAACAACAGCATTTTCCTCCTACTTTTTCTAAGAACCATCCCTTACTGCGCCGGTGAAGTGTTGATCCTCATGCTTAATTAAGCGAATTCACTAACGCCTTAGATTCGTATCTGACGTATATGGCTATACGAATGTCGCGGTGACATGGATGTCAAAGAGCGACCATGGCTCAACAAAAGGCTATGTCGGCGTCGATAGGCAGGAAGTCTGAATGTCATGGAGTGCATGGATGCACGAGAATGACCTGCCTCCATCACGTCAATTCACTTAACGCATTCGGACACTTCCAACGGAGAACTTTGAATCGGCAAGATAAATAGGAGTCTTTCGAATAAGTTTACTCAGACCACACTTATTTGTTTTTAGCATCAGAATAATGCCCATTTGCTGTTATCATATCTGCATTATTTTTATAGAAAAGGTATTCCTATGACCTCCCTTGCAGAACTTAATATTACCGACATCACGGTTGGTGAAGGCAAAGCCGCAGAAAAAGGTGCACTAATCACCTGTAAATATACCGGTAAATTAGCTGATGGCAGCGTATTTGATAGCTCAGAAGCATTTCAAGTGGTGATCACCGCTAAACGGGTTATTCAAGGTTGGTATCAAGGTATTATTGGCGACAATCCAATGAAGGTAGGCGGAACACGCCAACTGTCAGTCCCTGCTCATCTTGGTTACGGCGAGCGCCAAATTGGCGATAAAATCCCGCCTAATTCTGATTTATTCTTTGAAATTGAATTATTAGAAGTGCTAACCCGTGATGATTAATATCAGCACGTTTAACTGCTGATATTAATCATCAGCATTGTAGTGATTGGATTAGTTTACTTTGATTTGATTACAACCTGACAGTTGCTACAGTCGTGGCGTTTCGCCACATTAAATCAATGTCGTGGGTTATCCACCCACACCCGAGCAAGAGGGGAAACAACAGCAATCCCCCTCTTGGATCACCCATGCCGCTCCGGCGAAGTTGTCACCTTCGGTCTTATTCGAAAATAGCTGACGCTTTCGATAGGCCATCCATGGCCAAACGAAAGCTAGCCAGACATCCATGTCTGGACTCACGCGATTCTTCCAATAAAGAGTCTTCAACGCCCTCAGCAACTTCCAACGGAGATTATTGATTCAGCAGGTGAAAATGGAGTTTTTTCGAATAAGTTTATTCAGATCTCATTTTACCGTATGTTTTAAGTTGTTATTATGTAGATTCTGTTATTAATAGTTGGGTATTTAATGGTTGATAAGCAAGAAGATAAAGAGTTCGTTCCACCTTCAGGAAAACAAGTCTTAAGGGCTGGAGAGTGTTTAATTGATGAAGATACTTATTTACCTCAAAATCAGGCTAGGTTAAATGAAGCTTTTACGGTTTTGTCTTATTGGCGTTACAGTTTTGAAAAGCCGTTAGAGAATGCTTTAAATAAAATCGAAAATGATATAAAAGATATTGATAATACAGCCATTTTTGCTAAAAGATTAAAAAGATTTCCATCAATTTATTTAAAGCTAAAACGATTTCCAAAAATGAGCTTGAAAAATATGCAAGACATTGGTGGTTGTAGAGTTGTTTTAAGTAATAGTAAGAAAGTCACCCAAGTTTCTAGAATAATGAAAAAAATGCCAGAACTTCGATGGGATGATGGCTTTAGAGTCAAAGACTACATTAAAAAACCAAAACTAGACGGTTACAGAAGCTTGCATATGATTGGAAGGTTTCCAGATGCTAACGGAATAGATAAAAAAATCGAAATTCAATTAAGAACACGAATTCAACATTACTGGGCAACGGCTCTAGAAATAATAGATTTATTTACAAAGCAATCTTTAAAGACTAATCAAGGGCAGCAGCTCTGGAGTGATTTTTTTATAAATGTAAGCGATCAATTCGCAATAATGGATGGTATTACTTTTTTTGAGAAATTATCTGAAAAAGATAAGCAGATTCAATATGTATCCAAATTACTTAAAGATAAAAACTCATCACGTTCAGTTTTGGAGATTTGTGAGTGTTCTAGAAAGTTAAAAGTAGTTGATAAGTTAAAAGCATTTGCTAACTCTTTAAAAGTTATGGATGAAGAAATATCGGCAATAGCAAGTAATGGGTATGTATTATTAGAGATCAATATATTCGATAAGTCTTTGGCTTATACAATGTTTGAACAAAGTAATGCTGAAGAGGCTCAGAATGTATATTCTGAAAGTGAGAAAATTACCGCTGATAATCCAAATTTAATCGTCGCTTTGGTATACGCTAATGCGGTTGGCGGTATTAAAGAAGCATACCCTAACTTTTTTGCGGACTCGACCAAATTTGCTGAACATTTAAAGTTAATTACAGAAGCAGAGAGCTTATTTAAGCGAAACTTTTTGAAACGTCTTTTTGATAACGCAAATCTATCAGATTTATAAAACATCTAATAAGTTCAACAGCCTCCATTCGAAGTTGCTGTGGACGTTGAAGAAAATAGCGTAAGTCCAGACATGGATGTCTGGCTAGCTTTCGGGGGGAAGGGACGCCCCATCGGAAGCGTTAGTTATTTTCGAATAAGGCCGCAGCTTATTCGCTTTTCAGAATAACTTCGTTGGAGCGGCAAGGGATATCGAAAAGGGAAATGCTGTTGTTTCCCTTTCGTCTGGTGTGGGCGAAGCACCACGACTTTGATTTTAAATCTCAATCTATCCAAATACAGTTTGAAATCTCTTAAACTATTAGACAATTGAATTGTTAACCACCAATCACAAACAAAAAAGCGAACTTCAATGAGTCCGCTTTTGATTTTAATAAGGCCAACACATTAACTTTGGCTAAAAGTTAAAACACCATTTCTGGCACATGCTCTGGCACGACCAACTTACCTGCAGTCTTAGATTGAATCTCTTCAACACTCACGCCCGGTGCACGTTCTAACAAGTGGAATGCGCCGTCTTTGATTTCCATAAAGGCTAAATCTGTCATCACGCGTTTAATGCAGCCATAACCGGTTAATGGCAGCTCACACAAAGGCAGTAACTTAGAGTTCCCTTTTTTGTCGGCATGCATCATGGTGACAATAATATTGTCAGCGCCTGCGACTAAATCCATGGCGCCGCCCATGCCTTTAATCAACTTACCTGGGATCATCCATGAGGCGATTGAACCGTTTACATCGACTTCAAACGCGCCTAGTACGGTTAAATCCACATGGCCGCCACGGATCATGGCAAAGCTTTCTGCCGATGAGAAAAATGATGCGCCATCTACAGCGGTGACGGTTTGCTTGCCAGCGTTAATCAGGTCGGCATCAATGGTGTCTTCGGTTGGGAACTCGCCCATGCCTAATAAGCCGTTTTCAGATTGCAGCATCACATTCATGCCTGCAGGAATGTAATTGGCCACCAAGGTTGGAATACCAATACCAAGGTTTACGTAAAAGCCGTCTTGCATTTCTTGTGCTACACGTTGAGCAAGTTGTTCTCTTGATAAAGCCATGTTCTTGCTCCTTATGCTTTGCTGTCTGAAATTTTAACGGTGCGCTGCTCGATACGTTTTTCAAAGCTTGCTTGAATCACGCGGTCAACATAAATACCAGGGGTATGGATATGGTTTGGGTCTAGCTCGCCCGGCTGAACAATCTCTTCTGCTTCAACTACGGTAATTTTGCCTGCAGTGGCCATCATTGGATTAAAGTTGGCCGCTGTTTTACGAAAGATTAAGTTACCCATGGTGTCAGCTTTCCACGCGCGTACTAAAGCAAAGTCTGCGGTTAGTGACTCTTCAAGCACATAATGACGGCCGTTAATTTCACGGGTTTCTTTACCCTCAGCAATGGGGGTGCCGTAACCTGTGGCGGTGAAAAATGCAGGGATGCCAGCGCCGCCAGCGCGGATTTTTTCCGCTAAGGTGCCTTGTGGAGTTAATATGACGTTCAATTCACCAGACAACATTTGCTGTTCAAAGGTGGCGTTTTCACCGACATAGGAGGCGATCATGGTGGCAATTTGGCGCTGCTTTAACAATAAGCCTAAACCAAAATCATCAACCCCAGCGTTGTTTGAAATTGCGGTAAGCCCTGTTACACCTGTGGTCACCATATGATTAATCAGGCCTTCAGGGATACCACACAGGCCAAAGCCACCGACCATGATGGTCATGTCATTACTGAGGCCAGCTAAGGCTTCTTGGTAGCTGTGTACGACTTTATTGAGTCCTGCCATAATCTTGTCCTTTTCAGTTTGCGGTTCGCAAATTTATATCGTTTTAATGTGTGCTATTTGGAGCTTAGCTAGTGTTTAAACTGTTTTTTAAAACAGGCTTTAAACACTGGCTTTAAATATTGGCCTATACTGTTAGCGCTTGGGCGACTTTTGAACCTGTGGTGCGGCCCAATACTTGGCTAATTTGATTGCCTGCTCGGGCAAGTTTTTGTAAATCTATGCCAGTTTCAATGCCCATGCCATGGAGCATATAAACTAAATCTTCAGTGGCGAGATTACCCGATGCGCCTTTGGCATAAGGGCAGCCGCCAAGGCCTGCTACCGATGAGTCAATCACGCTAACGCCAGTTTCTAAACAGGCTTGAATGTTGGCGAGTGCTTGGCCGTAGGTGTCATGAAAGTGTAGCGCCAGTTGTTCAACTGGGACTAAATTGGCCACCGCTTCTACCATCTTACGGGCTTTTAGTGGTGTGCCAACACCAATGGTGTCTCCGAGGGAGATCTCGTAACAGCCCATTTTGTAAAGTATTTCAGACACGCGGGCCACTTCAGTGATGTTAATCTCGCCTTCATAGGGACAGCCCAGCACACAGGAAACATAACCGCGCACTTTAATGTGTCGCTCTTTAGCGAGCGCCATGACTGGCTCAAAGCGCGCGATTGACTCGTCAATCGAGCAGTTAATATTACGTTGGCTGAAGCTTTCAGATGCGGCGCCAAAAATGGCCACTTCATCTGCGCCAGCGTCAAGGGCAAGTTCCAGCCCTTTTAAATTTGGGGTGAGGGCTGAGTAAACTACCCCTTGTTGACGCTTGATTTGTCGTAAAATATTCCCTGAATCGGCCATTTGTGGCACCCATTTCGGTGACACAAAGCTGGCCGCTTCAATACGATTAACACCGGCAGCAGCTAATTGCTCAATAAGAGTAATTTTGTTTTCAATGGACACCGTGGTTTCATTTTGCAGTCCGTCACGGGCACCAACTTCAAAAATACTGACCTGAGTCGGGAGATTGCTGGCTAACATTTTATGCCTCCGAGTCAGCAGATTCAGGCGCTTTTACATCAAGTGTACTTGGCTCGACATTTAGCAGCTGGGCACCATCGGTGACGAGTTCGCCACTTTGAAAGTAAAATTCACTCACCACGCCATCAAAGGGCGCTTCAATGGTGTATTCCATTTTCATGGCTTCCATAACAAGTAAACCTTGGCCTTCTTTGACGCTATCACCCACTTCCACTAAGTGGGTCACCACAGTGCCGTTCATTGGCGCTTTTAATTTGTCGGCGCTATCAATGGTGTCTTCAGCTATTTGGGCTAATATCGCTTTAAAGTGATAGCTGCCGCTCGGTAAGAACAGAGTAAAGTCATCACCTTGATGGCTGACGGGGATTTTGCTTTTATGACCGTTAATTTCAGCCAGCAGCATGTCATCGTTAATAGTGCCTGCAAGGGTTAAAGCTTGGCCGTTGAGGTTAAGATGCAGTGCATCGCCTAAATCGGTAATAACAAGATTGTGTAATTGCTGCTCGTCACTGCTGTCACTGAGTAGGGCAACATGGTGCACACTGGCGCTATTGAGTCTAAAGCCGCTAACTTGCCCCCACGGTGAGTAAGGATCGTGGCTGTTGGTAGCGGTTGATTTTGCCGCTTGCTGACGAGCTAACACTTGATAAAGCCCTGCTAATGCCAGTGCGTTGTCTGACTCATCGGTAACATCGCCAATTAAACTGTCGGAGTAGCGCTCGATAAAGTCGGTACAAAAATCGGCGTCGGCAAAGGCTTTATGCTCAGCAATATTAGCGAGGAACTCGATATTGTGTTTAAGGCCGCTGATTTGATACGAGCTTAATGCGTGTGTTAAGCGCTGCAGTGCGCGGGGGCGAGATTCGTCCCACACAATCAGTTTTGAAATCATTGGGTCGTAAAAGTTACTAATGACATCATTTTCGCGAATGCCTGAATCAATGCGTACATGACGGTTTTGATCCGGCTCGCGCAAGAAGGTTAACTTGCCTGAAGCGGGTAAAAATTCATTGCGGGGATCTTCAGCATAAATACGGGCTTCAAAGGCGTGGCCATGAATACGCACTTCCGCTTGGGTCAGGGGCAGCTCACTGCCACTGGCTACCATTAACTGCCATTTTACCAAGTCTTGTCCGGTGACCATTTCTGTTACTGGGTGCTCAACTTGCAGGCGGGTGTTCATTTCCATGAAGTAGAAACTGCCATCAGTATCTAATAGAAACTCAACCGTGCCTGCGCCCACATAATCAATGGCTTTCGCTGCGGCTACCGCGGCTTCACCCATTTGTTTGCGCAGCGCATCAGACAGCCCAGGTGCTGGCGCTTCTTCGACCACTTTTTGATGGCGACGCTGGATGGAGCAATCTCGATCAGATAAATAGATGGTATTACCGAAAGTATCGGCAAACACTTGTAGCTCCACATGACGTGGCTGGCGTAAGTAGCGCTCCATTAATAATTTGTCATTACCAAACGATGATGCCGCTTCTCGGCGAGCGGAGTTAATTGCTGCCAGCACGTCAGCTTGGTTTTCGACAATACGCATGCCTTTACCACCGCCACCATAAGCTGCTTTGATCAGCATGGGGTAGCCGACTTTTTTGGTTTCAGCCAGTAGGGTTTCATCTGATTGGTCATCACCATGATAGCCGGGCACTAATGGCACATTGGCTGCGCCCATAATCATTTTGGCGGCGCTTTTACTGCCCATAGCATCAATGGCATCACTGCCTGGGCCGATAAATACAATGCCGTTTTGCTCACAGTTGCGAGCAAAGTCAGCGTTTTCAGACAAGAAACCATAACCTGGGTGAATCGCTTCTGCGGCCGACTTTTTCGCAATTTCAATGATCAAATCAGCTTTTAGGTATGAATCAGCTGGGGCGCTGCCACCAATGTGGAAAGATTCATCGGCCATGGTGACATGGCGGGCATCTTTATCGGCATCAGAATAAAGCGCCACAGTACGAACGCCCATGGCGCGGGCGGTGTTGATGATGCGACAGGCAATTTCACCACGATTGGCAATTAAAATCTTAGTAAACATTATTGGGCTCCTTGTGCATCAGTCTTAGTGCTTTTAGTCGATTGAGCACGCCAAGATGGTGAACGTTTGTCAAAGAATGCATTGAGGCCTTCTTGGCCTTCGTCTGATACACGTATGCGGGCAATTTGCTCGCTAGTATGGGCAAGGGTGGCGTCATTTATCACGCCATCTTCAAGATGGGACACTAAGGTTTTAACCCATGCCATGCCTTGGGGGCTGTTAGCGTTAAAGGCCTCGATAAACGGCTGGGCTGCCGCGTCTAAATCATCATTAACTTCATGAATAATTTGATGGGTTAAGGCTACAGTGGCACTGAATCGCTCGGCGCTGAGCATATAGCGGCGAGCTTGGCGGTTGCCCATGGCTCGCACCACATAAGGGCTGATAACCGCAGGGATTAAACCTAGTTTGACTTCGCTGAGGCAAAAACTTGCGCGCTCATTGGCAATGGCAATATCGCAGCAGCAAATTAACCCTAATGCGCCGCCAAAAGCTGCGCCATTGACTAAGGCAATGGTGGGTTTGGGGAATTTATCCAGTACATGCATCAGCTTTGCTAGCTCATTGGCATCATTTAGGTTTTGGGCAAAGTCCATTTTTGCCTGCTTGCGCATCCAGTTAAGGTCGGCGCCAGCACTGAAGTTTTTGCCATTAGCGCGCACAATTAGCATGTTGCAGCTGTCATTGCTGGCGAATGATTCTATGGCAGTGATCATTTCATTAATCATCACTTCGTCAAAAGCATTGTGTTTTTCAACCCGGTTTAAAATCAGCTCGGCCACGCCTTGGTTTAATTGGCATTGAATGTACTGATAAGCTTGAGTATGAGTTATTTGAGTCATTAACTTGCTCCTATTGTTAAGCCGCAATTACATGCGAAATACACCAAATTTGGTGTCTTCAATAGGCGCATTTAATGCCGCCGATAAGGCTAAACCCACCACATCACGGGTTTGCGCTGGATCGATAATACCGTCATCCCACAGGCGCGCACTGGCATGGTAGGGGTGACCTTCTTTGTCATACTGCGCAACAATGGGTTTTCTAAAGGCTTGTTCGTCTGCATCTGACCAGTCTTGGCCTTTGCGGGCTAAGCCGTCACGGCGCACAGTAGCTAACACACCCGCTGCTTGCTCGCCGCCCATAACTGAGATACGGGCATTAGGCCACATCCACATCATAGTGGGTTCAAATGCGCGGCCACACATACCGTAATTACCCGCGCCATAGCTGCCACCAATAATCACAGTAAACTTTGGCACATTGGCACATGATACTGCGGTGACCATTTTAGCGCCGTGTTTAGCAATGCCTTCGTGTTCGTACTTTTTACCCACCATAAAGCCGGTAATATTTTGCAGGAACAGTAAGGGGATTTTGCGTTGGCAACATAACTCAATAAAGTGAGCGCCTTTTTGGGCTGATTCAGAAAATAAAATGCCATTGTTAGCGACAATGCCGACAGGGTAGCCATGAATGCGGGCAAAGCCGCAAACTAGCGTGGTACCGTAATTGGCTTTAAATTCGTCAAAATCTGAATCATCAACAACCCGGGCGATGACTTCTTTTACATCAAAGGGCTTTTTAAGGTCGGTGCCGACAATGCCGTACAATTCACTGATATCGAATTTCGGTGGCTTTGATGGACTTAGCTGGGCTGCAATTTGTTTTTGATGATTGAGGCGTGAAATGGCTTTACGGGCAAGCTCTAATGCGTGGTCATCATTTTGGGCTAAATGATCGGCAACGCCGGAAATTTTAGTATGAACTTCAGCGCCGCCTAGCTCTTCGGCGGTTACTTCTTCGCCGGTCGCGGCTTTCACTAATGGTGGGCCGGCTAAAAAGATAGTGCCTTGCTCTTTAACGATAATCGATTCATCTGCCATGGCGGGAACATAGGCACCACCTGCAGTACATAAGCCCATGACCACAGCCACTTGCGGAATACCTTTAGCTGACATTTGCGCTTGGTTGTAAAAAATACGTCCGAAATGATCGCGATCGGGAAACACTTCATCTTGTCTTGGTAGGTTAGCTCCACCAGAATCCACCAGGTAGATACAAGGTAAATGACAGCGACTAGCAATGTCTTGGGCCCGTAAATGCTTTTTCACTGTAATAGGGTAGTAAGTGCCGCCTTTAACGGTGGCATCATTGGCAATGATCATGCATTCAACACCGCTTACACGGCCAATACCGGCGATCACACCGGCTGCGGGCACAGCTTCGTCATAAACTTCATAGGCGGCGAATTGGGATATTTCTAAAAAGGGTGAGCCGGGGTCGAGCAGTTTTTCAACTCGATGACGGGGCAGTAATTTGCCTCGTGACAGATGGCGCTCAAGGGCGACAGGGCCACCACCTTGCTCAATTTGGGCGAGTTTGATTTTTAGATCATCAACTAATGCCACCATGTCATCATGCTTGGCTTTAAACTCGTCACTACGGGCGTTAATACGGCTGCTCAATTGCGTCACAATTCATATCCTTAATGAGTCAAGTGAGGCGTTAGCATGGCTGAGACTAAAGGGGGAGTGCCTCAACCACGCTACGCACTAAACACTTTGCTATTGACGTTAACTTTTGAATAGTTTGGTGTTGATTGTATTTTTAGTGTGCTGCTAACTAGCTTGATATACAGCTGTTTTTTGATATACAGCTATTTGGATTAGCTATCCAAATTTAACAGCTATTTGGATTCATTAAACAGTTCACGTCCAATCAACATACGGCGAATTTCTGAGGTTCCCGCTCCAATTTCATATAACTTGGCATCACGTAATAAACGCCCTGTGGCATATTCATTGACGTAACCATTGCCACCTAATAACTGAATCGCATCCAGTGACATTTTAGTGGCTAGCTCGGCGCTATATAAAATTGCGCCAGCAGCATCTTTACGTGTGGTTTCGCCGCGGTCACAAGATTTGGCCACGTTATAGATGTAAGATTTAGCAGCGTTCATGCAGGTGTACATATCGGCAAGCTTGCCTTGGACTAATTGGAATTGACCAATGGATTTACCAAACTGTTCCCGCTCGTGAATATAAGGCATGACAATATCCATACAGGCATTCATGATGCCTAACGGCCCACCTGATAACACCACGCGCTCATAATCAAGGCCGCTCATCAGTACTTTTACGCCATTGTTAAGCCCGCCTAAGATATTTTCTTCAGGGACCTCACAATTTTCAAATACCAATTCACAGGTATTGGATCCGCGCATGCCTAATTTATCGAGCTTTTGTGCGGTGCTGAAGCCTTTAAAGGTCTTTTCAACAATAAAGGCAGTGATGCCATGTGGGCCTTTATCTGCATCGGTTTTGGCATAAATCACTAAGGTGTCAGCATCAGGACCATTGGTGATCCACATTTTATTGCCATTAAGAATGTAATGGTCGCCTTGTTTACGGGCGCTTAACTTCATTGATACCACATCAGAACCTGCATTAGGTTCACTCATAGCCAGTGCGCCGATATGTTCACCACTAACTAATTTTGGTAAGTACTTGGCTTTTTGCTCAGCGCTACCATTACGATTAATTTGATTGACGCAAAGGTTTGAGTGGGCACCGTAGCTTAAGCCAATAGAGGCAGAGGCGCGGGAGATTTCTTCCATGGCGACGACATGGGCAAGGTAGCCCATATTCGCGCCGCCATATTCTTCAGGCACGGTGACGCCTAGGAGTCCCATCTCTCCTAGAACTGGCCACATATGGTTAGGAAAAGCATTGTCTTGATCGACCTGCGCCGCAATGGGCGCAATCTCGTTGCTGGCAAAATCATGTACGGCATCGCGAAGCATGTCCACGTCTTCGCCCAGGCCGAAATTAAGGCTTGTGTAGAGTGATGTCATTGTCTTGTGTCCTGTTGAATATTAGCTATCTGTGCCGTGAAACTATGTTGTTCCTTAGGCTTATAATTTTTATATTGTTGCTGTTATTATTCAGTTAAACGGATCTTTTGCTGTCGATGATGAGTCGCTATTTAACACTGTCCTCTAGGGCTGACTTACATTGCTGCTCAGCAGAGTTCAGTTCCATAAGTACCACTTTGATATCGTCCATTTGCTGCTGCAAAGAGGCTTTTTTCTCTTCTACTAAATCGAGCATTGTTTGTAGTTGAGAAGTACTGCTTTTATCTGCATCGTAAAGCTCAAACAAACGACGGGTTTCCGCTAACGAAAAACCTAAGCGTTTACCTCGTAATATCAGTTTTAAGCGCACACGATCTTTTAAACTATAGATACGTGTTTGCCCGCGGCGTTTCGGTTTTATTAAGCCTTGGTCTTCGTAAAACCGAATACTACGTGTGGTGATATCAAATTCCTTTGATAAATCACTAATTGAATAAGTGGATTGTGGGTTTAAATTTGCGCTCATCGTTTCACCAAAAGTACGTCTTTTGATGCAAGATATATGAAGTTTACGTAAAGGTAAAGTTTGTCGCCAGTTGCCAAGGCTGTTTTTGTTAAAAAACAATGTAAATACAGCTTGCCAAGGGCGAGGGATTACCGCGCGAAAGGATGGCGCAGTGGCAGCATAGTGAATTTGATATTGTAGCAAAGGCGCCATTAATTAGGTTGATAATTAATGATAAGTTTTAGTGCTAATTTATAATTATCATTACGTTAGCATCATAACACTGAAGTTTTTATTTAACTGTTGTTGCCGAGATTTCTATATCCCTTGGTCTAATGGGGAAACTTTTTTAACCACGCCATAATGAAGCTAATTCAATATTACTCACGATAAGTTATTTAAAGGTATGACTCAGCGTGAGAGGTAAATTGTTCAGTGGGGAGTAGCTTATGGCTGGTTTAGGGATTGAAATGCATCAAGAATCTTTACAGGATAAACAAGGATTTTGGGGAAAGGCTGCCAAGGCCATTACCTGGGATAAGCCGTTTGATAGCGTGTTAGATGAGGCTAATGCGCCATTTTATCAATGGTTTGCTGGTGGCGAAATGAATACCTGCTATAACGCTGTTGACCGTCATGTGCTGGCTGGCCACGGTGATCGCATTGCCATTGAATACATAAGTCCTGTCACCCAAAATCAGTACAGTATTAGTTATCAGGAATTACTATCCCAAGTGAGCCGGTTAGCCGGTTACATGCAATCCATTGGCATTGAAAAGGGCGATAGAGTGGTCATTTATATGCCGATGGTGCCAGAAACCGCCTATGCCATGCTGGCCTGTGCCCGCATAGGCGCCATTCATTCAGTGGTATTTGGCGGCTTTGCTGCCAATGAATTAGCCACCCGTATTAATGATGCTAAACCGAAACTTATTTTATCGGCATCTTGTGGTATTGAGCCATCAGGGGTGGTGAAGTACAAACCGCTATTAGATGATGCCTTAGCTCAAGCGTCTCACCAAGTTGACCATTGCGTTATTCTCAATCGACCTCAATATACTGCAGACTTACAAAGCCCAAGGGACGTTGACTGGCAAAGTGCTGTGAGTCAGGCATCGTCAGTGGATTGCGTCGCCGTTGAAGCGACCCATCCGCTGTATGTGCTTTATACCTCAGGTACAACAGG
Source organism: Shewanella sp. UCD-KL21 (assembly GCF_001957135.1). GTDB lineage: Bacteria > Pseudomonadota > Gammaproteobacteria > Enterobacterales > Shewanellaceae > Shewanella. Next base: position 183,859 of record NZ_MPHK01000009.1, read on the forward strand.
CCAACCCAAAGGCGTGGTGAGAGATAATGGTGGCCATGGGGTGGCGCTAATCTGGTCTATGGAGCACATATATAATATCGGCGCCGGTGATGTGTTTTGGGCTGCATCAGATGTGGGCTGGGTTGTTGGTCACTCTTATATTGTTTATGGGCCATTATTGGTTGGCGCAACGACATTGATGTATGAAGGTAAACCCATTGGCACCCCTGATGCAGGAGCTTTTTGGCGGATCATCGAACAATATAATGTGAAAAGCTTTTTTACTGCGCCGACGGCCATTCGAGCCATTAAACGCGAAGATCCTGACGGAGCATTAGTTAAAGGTGTTGAATTATCGTGTTTAGGGCAAGTGTTTCTTGCGGGTGAGCGCTGCGATCCCGACACGCTCAATTGGGCCCAAGATAAATTGGCAAAACCAGTTATCGATCACTGGTGGCAAACTGAAACCGGTTGGCCAGTTGCGGCGAATTTGATGGGGACAGATCCTATCGAGATTAAAGCGGGATCGCCAGCAAGACCTGTGCCCGGTTATCAGGTCGAAGTACTTGATGCCATGGGCGAGCAAGTTAGCGCCAATGAAAGTGGAAATGTGGTGATTAAACTTCCGTTGCCACCGGGTAACTTAACCACCTTATGGAACAACGATAAACGCTATGTGGAGAGCTATTTATCCATGTATCAAGGTTATTACTTAACGGGTGATGCGGGCTACATTGATGAAGATGGTTATCTGTATATTATGAGTCGTATTGACGACATTATTAATGTTGCTGGGCATCGATTATCTACCGGGCGCTTTGAAGAGGTATTGTGCCAACATTCAGCGGTTGCAGAAGCGGCGGTTATTGGGGTGCAAGATAAACTCAAAGGTCAGGTGCCGTTAGGATTAGTGGTGCTTAAAAATGGCGTCGAGTTATCAGATGAAGTTTTATATCAAGAGTTGCTGGCATTGGTGAGACATGAAATTGGCCCAGTGGCGTCTTTTCGATTAGTCAGCGCGGTGCAAAAATTGCCTAAAACCCGCTCGGGTAAAATCTTGCGCGCCACCATGCGTAAAATTGCTGACAATAATGAATATACTATGCCAGCCACTATTGAAGATCCGATGACGCTAGATATTATTCGCACGGCATTAACTAAGATGGGCTATGCCGATGCGCTGGCGAAAGAGCTAACAGTGTAATGCTGCATTAGGGTTATTTATTGCTTAGAAGCAAGCATACCGTTAGCCAGAAGCGAGCATACCAGCTCGCTTTTTTGGTTTTTGAATATGCTTTGGTGCTTTTTTGCACATTTAATTAGCAGATTAACTGGTTGTCGCAATGAACTGTACGGCGAAAAACAACTAAAATTTAATTTAGTTGAGGTTAATCGTTGATATCCGCTGCTATATAGTGAATTAACCGCGCACTAGCCGCTATAATGATTTTGGTTGTGCAGGTTAAGTAAAATGTTAAAAACCTGCTGCTAAAACAACAGTTAAGCCAAAGCTTAATCAAGAGTTAAATCCAAGTGAACTATCGATCCATCAAGAAAAATATCGAGTATTGTAATCATGACGAACATTAAAGAACTGCCAGAAAAAATCAATACCAAGACCAGTAGATTATTTTGGTTAACCCTGTTTAGTGGTGGCATTTTCCCCATCATTTGGCTGTTTGCTAAGTACCCTAAAATGGATAAGGTGACTTCAATTCGCACTGCTGACGATAGCTTTATTATCAGTATTGCAGTGAGCTTTGGTTTAGGCGGCGCTCTGTGTCACAGCGATTGGGCATTATTATCTGGCCTCGGCAGCCTATTATTAGTATTCGCCTTATTTTTGTATGTTTTTTGGGCCTTTAGAGCAAGAGCTGCGCTACAAGATTATGCTCAAGTGAATTTTAGTTTTGACTATAAAATGAGTAAAGTACTGACCTTGCTCCTCAATATTTTTTATATCAATTATTGTATCAATCGCTTACCCGCAGAGCAGAGAAAAGGCCACCCAACCTACGGTAAAGGCAGTATTAACATTACTGAGATTAAGTGAAGTAACAAGCTGATAAGGCCTTAAAGATAGATACAAAAAAAGCAGACTACTTTTAATCAAATAGTCTGCTTTTTTATGAATAAGTTTACTGAAAAACGTTGTAGTTATTATTTTTGATAAAACGGCATCAAATTATTTATTAAACTCAGTAATAGCCTTTGCGTTTTTTGCTCATCTTAATGTTGTAAGTATTGCCCGGCTTATGTAGCAGGTGTTTATTTTTCAAATTGACAGGCTTCATCGCTGCCATTAGCGCCCTGAGTAACCAGTTGTGCAATTTTATGTTTCACGCAATCAGATAGCTTGCGCTCTGATTTTCGGGTTTGCATATACAGATTCATATTAGACTTATTACGCATCAGTTCGGCGCGCTCTGTTTTCGGTATAATTTGCGCCCTAATTGCTTCATTTTGAGTTAAGTGATCAACCGCGCCTTGTGATACCACTAACGTGATGGCATCAGTGTCAATGAGAAAATCACTAATTTCATTAAGATTATTGGTTTTGGCTGCAACGTCGAGCTCGCGTTTACGGCTATCGGCAAACTGTTTAAGTGGGGTGGCTTCAATGTCACTATTAAAGTGTAACACTTCGGTCAAAATAACCGGGTAGTTCAACACTCTATCAAGAATAGGTTTGTATATCTCATTCCAAATGGGGTGATCATCTCTTGCGACAATGAAGGTATCTCGCACTTCACATATTTTCTGATTTTGAATCCCTACATGGCTAGATGCTTGGCAACTTATCACCACATCACATTGGCTATTTAGCAGCATTTCTTCATCATTGGGACCATTGTCTTGCAGTACCGCTGATTTCACACAGGCGTTCATACAACTGCACTGATAGGGATTTCTGAGTAAGCCATTGGTGAAGCCCGATGGAGCGTGGATCACCACTTCGTTATCAAGTTTGTCGCTACTTTTATCAATTTCTTGGGCTAAGTCGAGGTGGTTTATCTCGATTTTTTTAATGATGGGGTAGAGCCGTTGTGCTTTATCGCTAATTTCAAGACCGGCTACCTTTTTGACAAATAAGGGGTCATCAAATGCATCTCGCAAGCGTGATAAACAGCGGCTTATCTTTGATTGTGGCACATGAAAAGCTTCTGCCGTGAGCTTGCCACTTTTAAATTCATATAGCCTTAAAAATACCAATAATGTCATGTAATCAAGATTCTGAAGCTTGTCTTGAGTGGTCGCGTTAATCATTGATTAGTTTCCGTAGCTGATGTGAATTTTTTGAAATATACCAATTTAGGGGTATAGGTTTCGGGTTAATTGTAGTATTTATTAACCTAATCACATTTTTTAGTGGAATTTATTCAAGAAGTGTTAATTGGCAGGATAAATTTAAAAATCTAATTTTAAATCATTAGCTTAGTTGCTACAACTGGTGGATTTAGCGAAAGTGAATTTTACCTATATCAGCTTGGGTTGCTGGTTAATTGAGCAGGCTTAATCATTAATATGTGTTTTTAATGCCAGAAAAAGGAAACGCAAAATAACTTTTAATCGGATAAACCAAGTTTCATTTGCTTATCTTAAGTTAAAATCTAGATTAAGGTGTTGTCTTATATGAATAATTTATTTCAGAGCCTTGTGAGTGATCTTATATGCCGCTTTTGGCAAAAGTGTATGCACGTATTATGACTGTAATTTAGTTACACAAATCAGTATAATCACCGTCCAAATGGATTCGCTATACGCGATTAATCTCTGCGACCTTTGGAAAATAATAAATGAATACCCTACCATTCAGTTCAGACATCGGCGTTATTGGCCTTGGTGTTATGGGCAAGAATCTCGCATTAAATATCGTTGATAATGGCTATAGTGTTGCTGCATTTGATTTAGATACAGACAAAGTCAATTCAGCCATTAACCAAGAACAAGCGGAAAGAAAAGCCAATTCAGCCCCCCGAATGCTGGCTTGTAATAATCTTACCGAAATGCTGTCATCTCTAACTAAACCACGTGTTATTGTGCTGTCAGTTCCTGCTGGTGGACCGGTTGATGGTGTGTGTAAATCATTAATTGCAGCGGGCATTGAGTCTGATGACATTGTCGTTGATACCGGTAATAGCCTATGGACTGATACTGTAGAACGTGAAGCACGTTATAAAGGTCAGTTTGTTTTCTTTAGCTCAGCAGTCTCTGGCGGTGAAGTCGGTGCTCGATTCGGCCCTTCTTTAATGCCCAGTGGCGATAAAGCTGCATGGCAGTATGTTGCACCTGTGTGGAATGCTATTGCTGCTAAAGTTGACCCTGCAACAGGCTTACCCATTGAACGTTTTGAACCGGGAAATCCTGTTACTGAAGGTGAACCTTGTACGACTTATATTGGCCCTGCCGGTTCTGGTCACTATGTGAAAATGGTACATAACGGCATTGAATATGCTGACATGCAGTTAATTTGTGAAGCATATCAATTGCTTCATGACGGTCTAGGCATGAGTGCTTATGACATTGGTGACATTTTCAATGGCTGGAACAATGGCAGCTTAAATAGCTACCTGATGGGGATCAGTGCAGAAGTATTGCAGCAAGACGATCCACTAACAGATAAGCCATTAGTTGAAATGATCCTTGATAAAGCGGGTCAAAAAGGCACAGGCCTTTGGACTGCGGTAAGCAGTTTACAAATTGGCTGTCCAGCGCCAACCATTGCAGAAGCGGTTTATGCCCGCGCGGTAAGTACTCAAAAAGATTTACGAGTACAGCTTAACAGCAAACTTAAAGGCCCAGCGGCTGTAAGCCTTTCTGATGCAGAAAAAGCTGAGTTTATTGCTAACTTAGAAGATGCACTATATTGCGCCAAGGTGTGCTGCTATGCACAAGGGTTCCAGCTGATGGCAATGGCTGCGAAAGAGCAAAACTGGACCTTAGATTTTGCTGAAATCGCCAAAATTTGGCGTGCTGGCTGTATTATCCGCGCCACTTTCTTGCAAGAAATTACCAAGGCTTACCAAGACAATGCAGATCTGGCGAATTTATTATTGGCTGACACTTTCAGTACGAATTTATCAGCTAAACAAATGAATTGGCGTAAGACGGTTGCTGCATCAGTGATGCAAGGCACGCCGGCTCCATGCATTAGCTCAGCGATTGCTTATTATGATAGTTACCGCTGTGAAACTCTGCCAGCTAACTTACTTCAAGGTCAGCGCGACTTCTTCGGTGCTCATACCTTTGAGCGAACTGATAAGCCAGCTGGTGAGAAGTATCATTTAGATTGGAGTGCTAAAGAGCGCAGCTTAGCTAAAGTTTAGCTGCTAAAAAAGCTTTAGGCTTATTGTGAATCAATCGATAAAAAAGGGCTGCTACTAAACTTAGGATTTAGTAGCAGCCCTTTTTATTGGTGATATTTATTATTGCGGCAAGCTAAACACTAAACCTATGCTAAATAACAAGCTAAAAATCATCGTGAGTTTTGCGGTTCGGCCTAGAATTGGATTGAGCGCTTCACCACTGGTGTTACTGAACTCGCCACTTAACTGACGGGCATAAACGATGGAAAGCCCAGCGAGTAAAACCGGTAAACCTGCAAGGTAGCCCATCAGAAAACCGCCAATGATGAGCCCAAAGGGTAAATAAACTAACGCTTGATAAAGCACTCTTGCCTGAGCTTGGCCGATACGAACCGCTAAGGTATTTTTGCCGGCTTTAGTATCAGTTTGGATATCACGGGTGTTATTAACGAGCATAATCGCGGCATTGAACATACCAATGGCGCTGCCAAGTAACCAAGCGCTGATACTGGTTTCCCCAGCCTGTAAGTAATAACTGCCTACTACGGCTACTAGGCCAAAAAAGACAAATGCGGCGACTTCACCTAAACCGTGAGAAGCTAATGGGTACGGGCCGCCGCTGTAACAGACCGCGCCTAGCAAGGAGGCTACTGCTAAGATCGCAATAGGCCAGCCGCCATGAACAATAAGTACTGAGCCGACGATAAGTGCTAATACAAGACATAAGATCATCGCATTTCGAACACTGGTGGGGGATATCATGCCACTTTGGGTAACTCGAACTGGACCAACGCGCTCATCGGTATCAATACCGTTTTTGTAGTCAAAATAATCGTTGGCTAGGTTTACGGCTATTTGCAATAAAATAGCGCACAGCATCGAGATACAAGCAATTGTAAAACTAAACAGTTCTAAATGTAGTGCTAAAATATTACCAATTAATAATGGACCAATCGCAGCCGGTAAAGTACGTGGTCTAATAGCTAAAATCCAAGATTGCATATAATTAAGGCTTCGGGGTGTTGATTTAAATTAGAATGGACTAATAGCATAGCAATTTTTTGAGATTTTGTACGGGGTTATGATCGCGCAAATGATGAAAAAGTTATGCTATTTTTTCTTCTAGGTTGATTTAATTTTATATGTGACTCAATTTACGATTAAATTTTCCAGTAACCAAGGTTATTAAGTTAACCTATGATATTAGTGATAAGTAAATAATCTGCTAGGAATATTATGAGCCAAGTATTAAATAACCTTTTGTCTTTGTTGTCTCTAGAGCGAATTGAATTAGGGCTGTTTCGCGGTCAAAGCCAAGACTTAGGTTTTGGTCATGTTTTTGGCGGCCAGGTGATGGGACAAGCATTGAGCGCTGCTAAGCAAACCGTCAGTGAAGATCGCCATGTGCACTCATTACATTCTTACTTTTTACGTGCCGGTGATGAAAAGTTACCGATTGTCTATGATGTTGAAATTATGCGTGATGGCGGTAGTTTCAGTGCAAGACGCGTAAAAGCGATTCAGAAGGGGAGGCCAATTTTTACTATGACCTGTTCTTTTCAAACACCTGAGGAAGGTTTTGAACATCAAGCTGAAATGCCTAATGTGCCGGGACCTGAAGGCTTACTTAATCAGCAAGAGCTGGCTGTGAGTATGCGAGATAAGATCCCAGCAAGAATACTTGAAAAGTTTATGACAGACTCACCCATTGAGATGCGTTTAGTGAACCCTTCGCACCCCATCGCGCCAGATTCCACTGAGCCCAAACGTTATATCTGGATGCGCGCCAGTGGTAAAATCCCAACGGATCATAATGTTCAAGAATATTTATTGGCTTATGCCTCTGATTTTAATTTTTTAGTCACCGCAGCTCAGCCTCATGGGGTTTCATTTTTAACGCCTGGCGTCAGGATGGCGACTATTGACCATGCGATGTGGTTCCATAGACCGTTTAACTTTTCTGATTGGTTGCTTTACAGTGTTGAAAGCAGTAATGCTAGCGGTGGTCGCGGTTTTGTAAAGGGACAGTTTTTTGATCAACAAGGCCGTTTAGTTGCATCAGCAACCCAAGAAGGTCTACTTAGAATGACAAAAGGATAATTTATGAAATTTTCATTTAAAATGGCGATATTTTCGTTATTAACATTAATGCTAAGTGCTTGTGTCACCGTTCAGCCAGAGCCGCCTGTGGTTATTAATGGCTATGCGGGCTACTTAGAAAAAATAGCCTTGCCTCAAGGCTGTAAAATCAATATTGCCATTATTGACTTTAATACCCCTGGTTCAATCATTTCACAAAAGACCTTTGATATTGCCAGAGCGCCAGTACCTTTTAAGTTTACTTTACCGGCTGAAGGTATTGATGATGCGGTGGATTATGGGGTGGTGGCAATGATTACTTACAATGAACAGGTGATTTTTCAAACCTATGAAAAGTTTCAAGTCATCCACAACGACAAGTTCACTACTGAAGTTGTGATGAAAAAAGTCCCTCATTAGTTTGCGTTAGGTTTTACTCACTCAATCTTTGAATATGATGCCCTAAAAACCATTTTAGGGCATAAGTCACATCTTAATATTTCCGTCATTGCTTAAGTTTGTTATCGCGCAATAATCAATTTCACCATCATTTTTAATTAAGGCTTGTGTTGTGCCTGAATTGTCTGCATCTACAGGGATTAACACCTGTCGGTCAAAATCTGAAATCCGCTTAATTTGGGCTTTGTGCTTAGCATCTGTCGTGGTTTATATAAACTTATATGCCATGCAAGGAATGCTACCTTCTATTGCTGAACACTTTGAGGTTTCAGGTGCTAGAGCTACATTGATTCTATCTTTTACCAGTTTTTCACTGGCCTTTTCATTACTGATGTATGCGGTTATTTCCGATAGAGTCGGGCGGTTAATGCCGATCATGGTGAGTATGTGGTTACTAGCAGCTTCTAATATCTTACTGATTTTTGTCCAAGATTTTGATTCGCTGTTGATGGTGAGGTTACTGCAAGGGATATTATTAGCTGCCGTACCAGCTATTGCTATGGCTTATTTTAAAGAGCAACTGCCAGCCAGTTTTATGCTAAAAGCTGCAGGCATTTACATTATGTCTAATAGTCTTGGTGGTATTGGCGGACGCCTAATGGGTGGATTATTGTCACAATACTTTGATTGGCAGTCAGCAATGATGGTGAATTTTTTGGTGACCTTAACGGGGATCGCATTGGTGACTTACCTATTACCTCGCTGTGAGCCAAAAAATGCCCCACAATTAGATAAGCAAAGTACCTTTTTGAAGATAAAACAAGATATTGGTGGCTTTGTTTATCACTTAACGGATCATCAAATGCGCTTAGTGTATGTCATTGGTGGCATAGCGTTTATGATGATGGTAAACCAGTTTAGTTTTATTCAATTACATCTTATGGCTGAGCCGTATGGGTTTAGTCGTTTCGGTGCGACATTAATTTTCTTATGCTATCTCAGTGGCACTTTCACTTCCTATTTATCTGCAAAGTGGGTGGTTAAATTTGGGGTGCAATTTTTATATCGCGCCGCATTAGTGGTGATGTTCTTGGGTACTTTACTGACCTTGGTTGATAATTTATTTGCTATCGTTATAGGCTTTTTATTAACAGCAAGTGGATTCTTTTTAACCCATAGCTGTTGTAACTCATTTGTGGCCATCAGAGCGTCCTCTCACAGGGCTAAAGCAACATCACTATACCTTTGCAGTTATTATCTCGGCGCAGCTCTTGGAGGACCTTACTTGATGATGTTTTGGGTTCAAGCTGAATGGCAAGGTGTTGTTGTGGGGTCAGTTGGCTTACTAGTATTACTGTCGCTGGCCATATTCAGGTTGTCGCATTATCAAAGCCTAAGTAAAGCAGCAGTATAATGTCAGTTCTCTTGGGAAAATAATTTCGTCATTGTTTATAAAAGAAGCCTTAATGGCTTCTTTTTTTGTGTCAAAATTAAGGTTAAATAAGAATTGATAAGCACAGAGTTGAATAGCAATTTAGTTTATGAATTTAATAAAGCCACTAATTGATCAATTGAATAGCAGGTTGTGAGTGAGCCATGCTTAGTATGGGCGCGCATTTATGTGATTGGCTTAATCATAAAGAAAGGAGAAAGCCATTTAGTTGTGGAATATTTAAATTTATTGATTGGATTCTGACGTTGAAGTTGACGTTGAGGTATTGGCTTGATTCGTTCTAGTTAGAAAGGTTACTAAGGCGGATTTGAAGTTATCAATTGGAGGTTTTTATAGTGTTTTGGCTTGGTTGCTGTAATTGATGTGATCGAGTATATCCGTAATAGGATATATGATGGATAAGATCTTTTTGAATGAGTTTACAGATATCGATGAGATATTAGCGATGAGTTCTTTTGGGATATTTACTTATACTAGTCATTGGAGCTTTTTAAAAACGCTACCAACGCGCCCAATTTTAGGCACAAAAAAACCACATTTAAGTGGTTTATGTTCTTTTCGAAAAAAGAAGGTGGTATCCCCTAGGGGACTCGAACCCCTGTTACCGCCGTGAAAGGGCGGTGTCCTAGGCCTCTAGACGAAGGGGACCCGGACATATTGTTTTACTTCTAATATAACGAAGACCTATAAGTAACACTTTAGAAGGCTGTTAAAGTGAAACCGCCGTGCTCTTAATAAAAACAGCGCGGTGTCCTAGGCTCTCTCTTCTTTAATCGAAGGGGACCCGGACTGCATTAGACTCTGCAAAGAGTGAATACTCATTAAGTTCTGTAGGCTAAAACTTAACGCTTGTTTTAAATTATCGAAATAAATCAATAATTTTAAARTWGTGGTATCCCCTAGGGGATTCGAACCCCTGTTACCGCCGTGAAAGGGCGGTGTCCTAGGCCTCTAGACGAAGGGGACCCGGACTGGCGTTATACTCTACCAAAGAGTGAATAACTCATTAAGTTCTGTAGGCTAAAACTTAACGCTTGTTTTAAATTATCGAAATAAATCAATAATTTTAAAATWGTGGTATCCCCTAGGGGATTCGAACCCCTGTTACCGCCGTGAAAGGGCGGTGTCCTAGGCCTCTAGACGAAGGGGACCCGGACATATTGTTTTACTTCTAATATAACGAAGACCTATAAGTAACACTTTAGAAGGCTATTAAAGTGAAATCACCGTGCTCTTAATAAAAACAGCGCGGTGTCCTAGGCGCTCTCTTCTTTAATCGGAGGGTACCCGGACTGCATTAGACTCTGCAAAGAGTGAATAACTCATTAAGTTCTGTAGGCTAAAACTTAACGCTTGTTTTAAATTATCGAAATAAMTCAAYAATTTTAAAATAGTGGTATCCCCTAGGGGATTCGAACCCCTGTTACCGCCGTGAAAGGGCGGTGTCCTAGGCCTCTAGACGAAGGGGACCCGGACTGCATTAGACTCTGCAAAGAGTGAATAACTCATTAAGCTCTGTAGGCTAAAACTTAACGCTTGTTTTAAATTATCGAAATAACTCAATAATTTTAAAGTTGTGGTATCCCCTAGGGGATTCGAACCCCTGTTACCGCCGTGAAAGGGCGGTGTCCTAGGCCTCTAGACGAAGGGGACCCGGACTGGCGTTATACTCTACCAAAGAGTGAATRCTCATTAAGTTCTGTAGGCTAAAACTTAACGCTTTAATTGTTGTAAAATTGGTGGAGCTACACGGGATCGAACCGTGGACCTCTTCGCTGCCAGCGAAGCGCTCTCCCAGCTGAGCTATAGCCCCTCAACTTTACAAATTGCATTTGGACATGCTGCGATAAATAATCACATCGTGTCTCAAGTACGGGGCGCATTCTATGCAGCCTGCCCAAAAGTGTCAACTCGTTTTTTAAGAATTTATTCTAGCTGCTACAAATTCAATCGCTTTGGATATTCTTTGTTCGCAACGAGCCTTTCCAATGAGAAATAAGGTTAAATCTACAGCAGGTGACATTCCGGCGCCTGTAACAGCGACACGTAAAGGCATTCCCACTTTACCCATTCCTACTTCAAGTTCTGCTGCGGTGTCTTCAATTGCTTGATGAATTGCTTCAACAGACCAGTCAGATAGAGCAGAAATTTTTTGTTGGATTAACTTAAGTGGTTCCATTGCAACACCACGTAAGTGCTTTTTCGCTGCATTTTCATCAAAAGCGTCGAAGTCTTCATAGAAGTAGCGACTAGATGCAGCTAACTCTTTTAAGGTTTTCGCTCTTTCTGCAAGTGCTGTGACAACTTCAGTTAAAGCTGGGCCGTTTGTGGTATCAATTTTTTGGTCATCCATATGCCATTGAAGGTGGCCTGCAACATATTCTGGTGCCGACTCTTTAATGTAATGCTGGTTTAACCAATTTAGTTTGTCAGTATTGAATGCTGACGCTGCTTTGTTGATGTCATCTAATTTAAATAATGAAATCATTTCATCAATGGAGAAAACTTCTTGATCGCCATGTGACCAACCTAAACGAACTAAGTAGTTCAATAGGGCTTCAGGTAAATAGCCATCATCACGGTATTGCATTACACCAACTGCGCCATGACGTTTTGATAATTTAGCGCCATCGTCGCCTAAAATCATCGATACGTGCGCATATTCAGGAACCGGTGCACCTAATGCTTTTAAAATATTAATTTGGCGAGGGGTGTTATTGATGTGATCTTCACCACGTACAACACAAGTGATCCCCATGTCCCAATCATCAACAACGACACAGAAGTTATAAGTTGGCGTACCTTCAGTACGGGCTATGATTAAGTCATCTAAAGTATCGTTAGCAAATTCGATGCGACCACGAACGTGATCATCAAATACCACACTACCTTCTGTAGGGTTTTTGAAACGAATAACAAACGGCTCGTCAGTTTCACGTGGCGCTAAGTCACGACAATGGCCATCATATTTTTGAGCTTCACCATTTGCAGCTTGTTCTTCACGCATTGTTTCAATACGTTCACGAGAACAGTAGCACTTATATGCACTGCCTTGTTCTAACATTTGAGCAATGATTTCGTTGTAACGATCAAAACGCTTGGTTTGGTAATAAGGACCTTCATCCCAAGTTAGGCCTAACCATTCCATACCTTCTAAGATCGCAGCGCAAGCTTCAGGTGTTGAACGTTCAATATCTGTATCTTCTACACGTAAAACAAACTCACCATGGTTTGCTTTAGCATGTAGCCAAGAATATAGTGCTGTACGAGCACCACCGACATGTAAAAAGCCTGTTGGGCTTGGGGCAAAACGCGTCTTAGTTGTCATAATGGGACACTAACCTATTCAAAAACGTCTATATAAAGACAGATATAATAAAGTGGTCGATATTCTATACCCAAACCACCACATTATGCGAGTTCCACACTTGTTATTTTCATTCCTGTGGATCAGGCATTCACTATAGTCAACGCCATCTAATATTGCGCAATCAATTTAAGTTTGAATATAAAGGTTAATAGTAGTCTACTAACTAGCAGGTATTGGTGGAGTCAGAAAGAATATAATAGGTGCATATCAATAGTGAGATGTTATTTATTCACCAAATTATGATTGATGCCAGCAAAAGGCGGTCTAATGCGTCTAACAATCAACCAAGACGGCTGTTTTTAACGCGCCTGAACTTTTTTAATCAAAAAGTCGTTGACAGTATTTCGTTGCTCCCTATAATACGGCCCCACACAGCGAGGTCGATTAGCTCAGCTGGGAGAGCACCTCCCTTACAAGGAGGGGGTCACTGGTTCGAGCCCAGTATCGACCACCATTCTTTTTTATAAAGAATTAAATCATTGTGTAAATCCCTGGTCGATTAGCTCAGCTGGGAGAGCACCTCCCTTACAAGGAGGGGGTCACTGGTTCGAGCCCAGTATCGACCACCATTCTTTTTATAAAGAATTAAAACATTATAAATCCCAGGTCGATTAGCTCAGCTGGGAGAGCACCTCCCTTACAAGGAGGGGGTCACTGGTTCGAGCCCAGTATCGACCACCATTCTTTTTATAAAGAATTAAAACATTATAAAATCCCWGGTCGATTAGCTCAGCTGGGAGAGCACCTCCCTTACAAGGAGGGGGTCACTGGTTCGAGCCCAGTATCGACCACCATTCTTCTTATAAAGAATTAAAACATTATAAATCCCCAGGTCGATTAGCTCAGCTGGGAGAGCACCTCCCTTACAAGGAGGGGGTCACTGGTTCGAGCC
>NZ_MPHK01000080.1 GCF_001957135.1 Shewanella sp. UCD-KL21
ACCCAAGCGATGCTTGATACTGGTCAAGCCGTGGAAGTCCCTGTCGCTGCAGGCGATACCCAGGTCAATGTTGATGCACAAGTCATTGATGCTGCCGGTAACCCATCGGCTATCGCCACTGATAAGCAAGACGTTGATAACACTGATGCACCTACTCCAAACGTTGAGTTTGAAGGCATGGGTGATGACGGTATTTACAGCAGCGATGAAATTGGCGCGGATGGCACCGTCACCGCCACCGTGACCTTAGCCGCSGGCACCGCAATTGGTGACACGCTGATCATCACTGATGGTAACGGCAACGAACTCTTTAACGGTCTCGTGACCCAAGCGATGCTTGATAATGGTCAAGCCGTGGAAGTCCCTGTCGCTGCAGGCGATACCCAGGTCAATGTTGATGCACAAGTCATTGATGCYGCCGGTAACCCATCGGCTATCGCCACTGACAACCAAGACGTTGATAACACTGATGCACCTACTCCAAACGTTGAGTTTGAAGGCATGGGTGATGACGGTATTTACAGCAGCGATGAAATTGGCGCGGATGGCACCGTCACCGCCACCGTGACCTTAGCCGCKGGCACCAACATCGGTGACACGCTGATCATCACTGATGGTAACGGCAACGAACTCTTTAACGGTCTCGTGACCC
>NZ_MPHK01000081.1 GCF_001957135.1 Shewanella sp. UCD-KL21
ATTGTCACTACTTCCTTAAAACCATTCAACGACATTAACTCAAATGCACCACTTGATTGACTCGGACTTAGCCCGGTCTCCGAAAGGATAAACAGGCAAATTGTGGTAGTAAAACGTACCGGAACACGAAATTCCGGCTCTGCCTCCGAATCACGCTGCGGTATCGAAAGATTACAGTGCGTACCTGATAAGAGCACCAATCAACGGACTAGGGATTTCTTGGATTGCACCGTCGAAAGAAGCCCAACCTAACCAGACTTAGCTAGATTAGAGAGCTAAGAAGCCATGACCCAATAACCGATCATGGAGAAAAGCAAAGACAAGATGACGTTGTCGCTTCGCTCCGTTTTGATTAGTACCACATTGGGGCATTAGTTTTTTTTATTTTAAAATCATAAAGTTTAAGATAAAATAAAGAGGTAAGTTTTAATTGAGAGATTTCTCGCGCACTAACTACTGGTAATTTTATCAGTGAGGGGATTTATCCCTGATATTTCTTACCCAACGCACCAAGACGACACTACGCTATGCTACAACGCTGTTATAGCGACGAGACCGCCAGACTCTAGGTCTTATTAGTTTAATCATGATGTGACGAGGGTTAGATGGTATGCCTTTGCGAGCTAGGCATACGAAAGCTAGGGTTTATTG
>NZ_MPHK01000082.1 GCF_001957135.1 Shewanella sp. UCD-KL21
ATCCTAATAATGTGGATAACCTTGGGTCCTAATAATGTGGATAACCTTGGGGGTAATAGGTGCGTATCCTGTACTTAAGCAAATAATGATTAAAAACTTCATTTTTATGCATAAAAGCCCTTGCGCAAGTTCWGGATTTGCCTATAATGCGCATCCACTGACACGGCGACAGGCCAATAGGCTCAAGGTGTTAGCGTTAATTAAGAGGCTTTTAAAGCATCATAATTAACCGGTTGAAAAGCATTTTAAATTAACTTTAAAAATGACTTGACGCCAACAACGGGAAGTGTAGAATACGCATCCTTAAGCCAACGACCTAGCGTCAAATGGCTGCTAATATGAAAGATCATTTCTTACATGATTAGCAACGCTCTTTAACAAATCAAACAAGAAATCTGTGTGGACACTCACAGGTGTTGAGTTAATCGAAATTGCTCATTCTTTCTCGTAAAGAATGTAGCAATCAAAATTATTATCAATGTAACGATGAGTGTTCATAGCAATATGTAACAAACGTTTTAGAGATTCTTCCGAGTCTTTAAATCGAAATCAGAATTCATTGAGCCGAAACGAAGCTTTTATTTATAAGAGTGGATGTTTCAACAAAACTTTAATTGAAGAGTTTGATCATGGCTCAGATTG
>NZ_MPHK01000083.1 GCF_001957135.1 Shewanella sp. UCD-KL21
GCTGCCGGTAACCCATCGGCTATCGCTGCCGGTAACCCATCGGCTATCGCCACTGACAACCAAGACGTTGATAACACTGATGCACCTACTCCAAACGTTGAGTTTGAAGGCATGGGTGATGACGGTATTTACAGCAGCGATGAAATTGGCGCTGATGGTACCGTCACCGCCACCGTGACCTTAGCCGCGGGCACCAACATCGGTGACACGCTGATCATCACTGATGGCAACGGCAACGAATTGTTCAACGGCCTCGTGACCCAAGCGATGCTTGATAATGGTCAAGCCGTGGAAGTCCCTGTCGCTGCAGGCGATACCCAGGTCAATGTTGATGCACAAGTCATTGATGCCGCCGGTAACCCATCGGCTATCGCCACTGATAAGCAAGACGTTGATAACACTGATGCACCTACTCCAAACGTTGAGTTTGAAGGCATGGGTGATGACGGTATTTACAGCAGCGATGAAATTGGCGCGGATGGCACCGTCACCGCCACCGTGACCTTAGCCGCGGGCACCAACATCGGTGACACCCTGATCATCACTGATGGTAACGGCAACGAACTCTTTAACGGTCTCGTGACCCAAGCGATGCTTGATAATGGTCAAGCCATTGAAGTCGCGG
>NZ_MPHK01000084.1 GCF_001957135.1 Shewanella sp. UCD-KL21
CTAAGGTCACGGTGGCGGTGACGGTGCCATCCGCGCCAATTTCATCGCTGCTGTAAATACCGTCATCACCCATGCCTTCAAACTCAACGTTTGGAGTAGGTGCATCAGTGTTATCAACGTCTTGGTTGTCAGTGGCGATAGCCGATGGGTTACCGGCAGCATCAATGACTTGTGCATCAACATTGACCTGGGTATCGCCTGCAGCGACAGRGACTTCCACGGCTTGACCATTATCAAGCATCGCTTGGGTCACGAGACCGTTGAACAATTCGTTGCCGTTGCCATCTGTGATGATCAGCGTGTCACCAATTGCGGTGCCAGCGGCTAAGGTCACGGTGGCGGTGACGGTGCCATCAGCGCCAATTTCATCGCTGCTGTAAATACCGTCATCACCCATGCCTTCAAACTCAACGTTTGGAGTAGGTGCATCAGTGTTATCAACGTCTTGGTTGTCAGTGGCGATAGCCGATGGGTTACCGGCGGCATCAATGACTTGTGCATCAACATTGACCTGGGTATCGCCTGCAGCGACAGGGACTTCCACGGCTTGACCATTATCAAGCATCGCTTGGGTCACGAGACCGTTAAAGAGTTCGTTGCCGTTACCATC
>NZ_MPHK01000010.1 GCF_001957135.1 Shewanella sp. UCD-KL21
GCTTACCGCTTAGCTTACCGCTTATAATCTCGTCCGTTTAGAGATGGTGGCGATAGCAAAAGAGGCAGAGGTTGCACCCACTCGAATTAGTTTTACGGCAGCAATAAGTCTGATAGATACCCAATTGAGGTGGCAGGCTCTATCACCTGATGGAAAGTTGCCCGCTAAATTGAAGCAAATGCGTGCCGATATAAAACACTTTATCTTGCCTGATAAAAGAAAGCACCGAACGTATCCACGTTCAGTGCTTTATATACCTAGCCGCTATCCACTTAGGTTTAAACAGTAATGCTTATCCGAACGGCATTACCTTGTTTAAGGCGTGTTTTTTTATGGCTGCAATTAAGGTTTACGCCATACCCCATGATTGGTAGCATCACTGCACTGCTTGTGCAAAACGGATTTGTATCGATGATAGATAAAAAACACTGGTCATTAAAAACCTTAAATGGTCCCAGCCCTTTCGAACTGGCGATAATGGTATTATCGCTTTTTTCAGTCTTTATTGTGATTATGCTGACTTTCAGCAAAATTGATCCTGAAACCAGACGGGTACTATTGTTTATTGATACCAGTATCTGCCTAGTGTTTATGTCGCGCTTTTTTTACGAACTGTTTAAAGCCCCAAGTAAGAAGTTTTATTTAAAACATCACTGGATTGACTTTGTCGCCAGTATCCCGGCAATTGAAGCTCTGCGTATCGCCCGTGTATTCCAAATATTACGGGTAGTCAGGTTAATTCGCGCAACCAGAACGCTCATTATTCCATTATTAAGACAAAGTAAACAAACCACCTTAGCGGGATTACTGGTGGCTATGGTACTTATTTTAGCCGCAGCTTCCGTGCTAATTTTATTAGTTGAAACAGGAGCTGAAGGTGCCAACATTCAAACAGCCGAACAGGCGATTTGGTGGGCGTTAGTGACAATATCCACCGTGGGTTATGGTGATTTTTATCCAGTGAGCACCGTTGGTCATATCATTGGTGCAATTGTGATTATTAGTGGCGTAAGTTTTTTTGGGGTTATTTCTGGTTACATGGCATCGGTTTTTGTCGCGCCAGATATCAATGAGCGTGAAGAGCGTTCTGAAAGTAATAAGCAGGATATCAAATCTGCATTAGAGCAAGCATTGGAGCGCATGGAGCAAAACCAGCAACAAATGGAAAAAAACCAGCGTCAAATGCTTGATGAAATAGCCATTTTAAAACAGCAACTTATTGATAAGAATTAACCAGCACTCACCACATTGGGAGTATTTCATCTATAACAATAAGGCCTATCAACTGATAGGCCTTCTGTTTAAATATTGAGCTTACCAATATGGCTGGTTTTTTAAGGCACTTTTACGAGAATGCTCCATGGCAAACAGCAAACTTGCCTCTTTATCTTCAAGCCTACGGCCAATATCCACGTCGGTCTCTGCAGTCAGTTTAGCCAATAATTGATAACAACCTAAGGTTTGAATACCTAAAGCTAAATCTTGCCAAGGCGCTCTGAATGCTTCGCGATCTTCAGCTTGGTAAAGCTCACCATAGGCAAAACCCACCAAGATGCTTTCATCTAAGCAATGGGCCACTTTTTGATAATCCAGACTGTTCATTGCCGCTGTCATTGGCATTAAATCCACAATCCGCTGCCATGAATCTTGTTGTAAACGATTAGCAAACACACCCAATTCAGGGTAATCCACTAAGCGGTGAGAGCCATTAGCTGTTTTTAATAGTAAGTCCACCAACTCAAGCTGTAACTGACCATATTCCGGTTTGAGCCATAAAGTCTCGAGTGTATTGTCGGCAACTAACTTAGTTGCGCTTGCTTTAGCTAACGCCTTTAACGGCGCTTTATCTATGGATTTACCGAACAAATTTTGACGCTCATCAATAATTAAACTGAGGCTTTGCAATGGCTCAATAAATTGTAGTTGTTGCTCTAAAACGTCAAAGTGGCTAAGCACCTGTGAATTTAATAATCCAAATTGGCTTAAGGTCAGTCGCAGCAATCGAATACAAGCCCGCAGTTGCATCCATAATTGTGCTTGCTGCGAAATATCATCGCTATCAAGTAAGATTGATTCGATGATCTGCCAGCGCTCGATACCTGTCTCTAATAATACTTCTAAGGTTTTTGATAAACTTTTATCGCTAGGCAAGCGAATATAATCAATAGTCTTTAATGATTGCGCTTGTGAGTGACCTGATAATAAGTAGCCGCGCTGGGCTTTGCTGGCTTTACCTAATCTCAGCGGAACATGGCGAGCAAGATCAATAGCCAGTTGAAGTAATGCGGAGGTATCACCGGCTAACAGTTCAAACTCTACTTCACAAATTGGATCGGCTTTGCCGTTAGCAAGGACATTACCGGTATCAAATGCAATCTCAACTAAACTGTCGCCAATATAAACATGCCATGATTGGCGGCTAAAATTAGTTTCAAAAATACAGCTAATTTCAGTCTGCAGCTCACTAACAAGCATGTCTTGGGGCCAAATAGTGTCAGGAAATAATGCCAGATTGGGGAAATCTTGCTCAATAGCCACATTATATTCAGGACGGGAGTGAATACCACCAACAACTTTACCCGCAGTTTTAATGGTTTGCTCGGTATACTTTTCAGTTTGACGTACCCGCAGCCCCATTAAATGTTTTCTTAATTGTAATCGGGGTGTATCAAAGTATTTATTTGATAATTGACAAGTTTCTTGTGGGGTTGCACCTTCAAGTTTATTAAGTAATTTTACTAATAAATCATGATATTGTGGCTGTAAAAACAGCTTAAGTTCTATCTCAGAATCCATTGACTTCTTCTTCACCTTGTCATTAAATCTTCATCAATGCGTCATAATTAATTCATAATGTCACATTACTGTAATAAAAATCCCTTAGGATAGCGTTACTCAGTTCTATATACTGAGTGATAATAACTGTAGATTATATTAAAAACACAGTTTCATTATGTGGACGCTTGAGGTAACATGCGCCCGCTTTTCCAAAATTGGAATCATTAAATAGGTTAACCGCAATGCCAGTAAACTCTATTTTAGGAGTGTTTGCAAAATCACCCCTTAAGCCCTTAGAACAGCATATCGACAAAGTTCATGAATGTGCAGTACTACTAGTACCATTCTTTGACGCGACTACCTCAGGTGACTGGGACGAAGCAGTCAAAGTTCGTAAGCAAATTAGCTTATTTGAAAATGAGGCAGACACGCTAAAGCGTGAGATCCGCCTTACCCTTCCTAGTGGATTGTTTATGCCAGTAGAGCGTACTGACTTGCTTGAGTTATTAACTCAACAAGACAAAATCGCCAACAAGGCAAAAGACATCTCCGGCCGTATTATTGGTCGCCAATTAGTTTTCCCTCAACCAGTGCAAGCACCGTTTAAAGCTTACCTCAAACGTTGTTTAGATGCTGTCTCTCTTGCTAAGCAAGCAATTAACGAGCTCGATGACCTTCTCGAAACAGGTTTTAGAGGACGTGAAGTCGAATTAGTCGCCAAAATGATCAATGAATTAGATCGTATTGAAGCTGATTCGGATGATCTGCAGATCCAAGTACGTCGCTTACTACTAAGCTTGGAAACAGATTTGAATCCTATCGATGTCATGTTTATGTACAAGATTATCGAATGGGTTGGAGGCTTGGCTGATCTAGCTGAGCGTGTAGGCTCACGCCTAGAGCTAATGTTAGCTCGCAGTTCATAACTAAAAGGTTATCAAGGAAACAACATGGTTGATGTATTAGTCACCAATGGCCCTATGCTTATTGGCATTGCGGCTGTATTTGGATTTTTGATGGCATGGGGTATTGGCGCAAACGATGTCGCTAATGCTATGGGAACCTCTGTAGGTTCTAATGCTATCACTATTAAACAAGCTATTATCATTGCAATGATTTTCGAATTCGCAGGTGCATACCTTGCGGGTGGCGAAGTGACCAGCACAATTCGTAAAGGTATTATTGACGCGAGTTATTTCGTCGACTCACCCGAATTACTGGTTTACGGCATGATAGGTTCATTACTTGCTGCTGGTATCTGGTTGGTTCTTGCCTCTGCATTAGGCTGGCCTGTATCGACAACTCACTCTATTATTGGCGCTATTGTTGGCTTTGCCGCAGTTGGTGTCAGTGTAGATTCTGTTGAGTGGGGCAAGGTCGTTGGTATTATCGGCTCTTGGGTTGTGACTCCTGCGATATCTGGTTTCATCGCGTTTATGATCTTCCAAAGTGTTCAAAAGTTAATTTTTAATACAGATGATCCGTTAGCCAATGCTAAACGTTATGTACCTTTCTATATGGCTTTTGCAGGCTTTGTGATGTCACTTGTGACTATCACTAAAGGTTTGAAGCATGTTGGATTACACTTCTCAACTGCTGAAGCCTATGGCTTAGCTGCTATTGTTGCCGTTGTTATTGGTATTTTTGGTAAAATTATGATCGGGCGCTTAAACATGAGCACCGAAGTTAATCGCCAAACTGAATACGCTAACGTCGAAAAAGTGTTTGCCATCTTAATGGTAGTTACCGCTTGTTGTATGGCATTCGCTCACGGTTCAAACGATGTAGCTAACGCAATTGGCCCATTAGCAGCAGTAGTATCAGTTGTTAATAGCGGCGGTGAAATTGGCTCTAAAGCGGCATTAGCATGGTGGATTTTACCACTGGGTGCGGTTGGTATTGTGATGGGTCTAGCTATCTTTGGTAAGCGCGTAATGCAAACCATTGGTAAAAACATCACTCACTTAACCCCAAGCCGTGGTTTTGCAGCTGAACTTGCAGCAGCATCAACCGTGGTTATTGCATCTGGTACTGGTTTACCGATCTCGACCACTCAAACGCTTGTGGGTGCGGTTTTAGGTGTAGGTATGGCACGCGGTATTGCTGCAATTAATATCGGTGTGGTACGTAACATTGTTATTTCTTGGGTTGTTACTTTACCTGCTGGTGCGGCATTATCTATCCTGTTCTTCTTCACCATCAAAGGGGTATTTAGCTAATAACTTGTCAGTTATTAAGTTAACCACGCAAAAGCCGGTCATATTAATGTCCGGCTTTTTTGTTTCAAACTGCAAATTTTCGTTAATCACAGGGCTAATTATTCGCTTCATTTAGCCAAAGCATAACGGTTTACGCATAATCCCATTAGATTAATCAGTAATATCGCTTATTTGAATAAGACTTTTGCGTTCTTCCTTGCAATCAAGTCGCTAAATAAATAGCATGACGGGTAGTTCTAATGGTATGGAAAAATAACGTGTTAAGAATGTTCACAATGGTAGTATTACTACTGATCTCAAATGGCTTAATGGCGCAACAAGCGACGCATTTCATTACCGATGATGTCGATATTTACATGCATAGTGGTCCAGGGACTCAATACCGTATTTTAGGTACCATCGAAGCAGGCCAATCAGTTACCTTATTAAACGAAAGCCAAAACGATTACAGTAAAATTCGTGATCATAAAAACCGTGAAGGTTGGGTGATTTCTGAGTTAGTTAAAAAAGGCACCGGCCTTAGAAACCGTTTGCCAATTGTTGAAGCTGAACTCGCGAAAGCCAAGCAAACGTTAGCGCAGCTAGATCAAAGCTCTGAGTCTGTAACCCAACAGCTAACGTCTGCTAACCAACAGATTTTATCTCTAGAATCAGAGCTTGCTAGCGCGTCTCAACAACGTGACCATGCGATTAAAGAATTGAATGCGATTCAAGATAATGCCCAGTCAAGAATGTGGCAACAAGGTGCGTTAATTGCTGGATTAGGCGCCTTAATCGGTATTTTCCTAGTCTATCTACCAAGACCACAACGTAAGAAGAAAAGCCGCTGGATGTAGTCCTCGCTTAATTACGCGACTTATCTTATCTGAAAAGCCAATGCCATTGCATTGGCTTTTTTGTACCTGCTTTTTCAGCCTGTACTGACAACAAAAACACAACATTTACCCCTCAAAAAAGTCGCTATTTTGCCTGCAATAAGTATAAAAAACACCTAGGCTATATTTCATCATCACAACTGAACACTAAATCTTGCTCAACATCACATTTTAATCGTATACTCGCCTCGATTTCGTACATTGTATACAAAATAAAAAATATCATAATAAACATCTTGTTTACAAAATTAGTAAACAGCTCAAGACGGAATGAAAATTATGTTCAATGCCAGTGAAGTCCTAAACGGTCATTACAATAATGCTAGCTTAGATGAGCTATTCTCAGCCATAACTAATAATTACATCGTTGATGAAGAACTGTATTTATCTGAGCTTATTAAATTAGTGCCATCGTCTGACACTGAAATTAAGCAAGTCACCGATAAAGCCCATGAACTGGTCTTGAAAGTGCGCCAATTTGAAAAGAAAGGCCTAATGATTGGTATTGATGCTTTCTTGCAGCAATACAGCTTAGAAACTCAAGAAGGCATTATCTTGATGTGTCTGTCTGAAGCCCTACTGCGTATCCCTGACGCAGCGACAGCGGACGCTTTAATCGAAGATAAGCTCTCAGGCGCTAAGTGGGATGCGCACTTAAATAAAAGTGATTCTGTTTTAGTTAACGCATCTACTTGGGGCTTAATGCTCACAGGTAAAATCGTTAAGTTAGATAAAAACATCGATGGCAAACCTAGTAACTTGCTAAACCGTTTAGTTAATCGTGTTGGTGAGCCGGTTATTCGCCAAGCGATGAATGCCGCCATGAAGATTATGGGTAAACAGTTTGTGTTGGGACAAACGGTTAAAGAGGCCCTTAAAAACAGCGTTGCTAAGCGCCAGCAAGGTTACACCCACAGCTATGATATGCTCGGTGAAGCCGCGTTAACCGCTAAAGATGCTCATACGTATTACACTGAATATAGCCATGCGATTGCTCAATTAGGTGCACAAGAATACGATCAATCAAGCTCACCTCGCCCTACCATCTCAATCAAATTATCGGCGCTACATCCACGCTATGAAGTGGCCAATGAAACACGTGTACTCAGCGAATTATATGACACTGTCATTAAGCTTATTGTACAAGCGCGCGAGCTTAACATCGGTATTTCAATCGATGCCGAAGAAATGGACCGCCTTGAATTATCCCTAAAATTATTCCAAAAACTGTATAACGCCAACGAAACTCAAGGTTGGGGCTTACTGGGGATTGTGGTTCAAGCCTACTCAAAACGGGCCTTGCCGGTATTATGCTGGTTAACTAAGTTATCCCGCGAGCAAGGCGATGAAATTCCTGTGAGACTAGTAAAAGGCGCTTATTGGGACAGCGAGCTTAAATGGGCTCAGCAAGCTGGCGACAGTGGCTACCCACTTTACACTCGCAAAGCCGGCACCGATGTATCATATTTAGCCTGTGCTCGTTATTTACTTTCTGACGCCACTACAGGCGCCATATACCCGCAATTTGCCACCCATAATGCCCAAACAGTTGCCAGTATCAGTGCCATGGGCGTGAATCGTCACTATGAGTTCCAGCGCCTACATGGCATGGGTGAAGAGCTCTACGACACTATGCTGGCTGAAAGTGGCGCTAAATCCGTGCGTATCTACGCGCCTATTGGTGCCCATAAAGATCTACTGCCTTACCTTGTAAGACGCCTGTTAGAAAACGGCGCTAATACCTCGTTTGTTCACAAATTAGTGGACCCGAAAACCCCTATCGAAAGCTTAGTGGTGCATCCATTAACCACTTTAAAAGCTTATAAAACTTTAGCTAATAATAAAATTGTTCTGCCGGAAGATATTTTTGGCATAGAACGTAAAAACTCTAAAGGATTAAACATGAACATCATTTCTGAGTCTGCGCCATTTTTTGCCGGCGTTGACCAATTTAACGACACCCAATGGACAGCTGGGCCATTAGTCAATGGCGAGACCTTAAGCGGCGAAACCAAAAATGTACTCAGCCCATTTGATACCACTAAAACAGTGGGCCAAGTGGCCTTTGCCAATAATCAGGCAATTGAAGCTGCATTAAGTTCTGCCCATGGCGCTTTTCATCGCTGGAGCCATACCCCCGTTGAGCAGCGCGCATCAGCACTGCAAAAACTGGCCGACTTACTTGAAGAAAACCGCGAAGAGCTAATCGCCCTATGTACCCGTGAAGCGGGTAAGAGCTTGCAAGATGGCATTGATGAAGTCCGTGAAGCGGTGGATTTTTGTCGCTACTATGCTATTCAAGCCAAGAAAATGATGGCAGCGCCAACCTTGCTTCCTGGCCCAACGGGTGAATTAAACGAATTATTCATTCAAGGTCGCGGCATCTTTGTTTGTATTAGCCCTTGGAACTTCCCATTAGCGATTTTCTTAGGTCAAGTTACTGCGGCACTCGCTGCTGGTAATACCGTGATTGCCAAACCTGCAGAGCAAACTTCATTAGTGGGCTACCGCGCAGTGCAATTAGCCCATGAAGCGGGTATTCCTGTTGATGTACTGCAGTTTTTACCGGGTACTGGCGCTACCGTTGGCGCAGCAATCACCGCTGATGAACGCATTGGCGGTGTGTGCTTTACTGGTTCAACCGGCACTGCCAAATTAATTAACCGCACATTAGCTAATCGTGAAGGCGCTATTATTCCGCTCATCGCTGAAACTGGCGGTCAAAATGCAATGATTGTTGACTCAACCTCACAAGCTGAACAAGTGGTTGCAGATGTGGTCTCATCATCATTTACCAGTGCTGGTCAGCGCTGCTCGGCATTACGAGTACTGTTCTTACAAGAAGATATTGCCGATCGCGTATTAGATGTGATGCAAGGCGCGATGGAAGAGCTCAGTATTGGTAACCCAAGCTTTGTTCAAACTGACGTTGGCCCTGTGATTGATGCCACTGCAAAAGCTAACTTAAACGCCCATATTGATCATATCTCGCAAGTAGGCAAGTTAATTAAGAAAATCGACTTACCTGCAGGCACTGAAAATGGCCACTTTGTGTCGCCAACAGCGGTAGAAATTGATTCTATCAAAGTACTTGAGAAAGAACATTTCGG
This sequence comes from Shewanella sp. UCD-KL21, assembly GCF_001957135.1. GTDB lineage: Bacteria > Pseudomonadota > Gammaproteobacteria > Enterobacterales > Shewanellaceae > Shewanella. The sequence goes on from NZ_MPHK01000010.1 coordinate 8,983, forward strand.
GCCAATTTTGCACGTTATTCGCTATAAAGCCGCAAATTTAGCTGCTGTTATTGACGAGATAAACAGCACTGGCTTTGGTCTTACTTTAGGGATTCATAGCCGCAATGAAGGCCATGCGTTAAACCTTGCAGACAAGGTCGATGTGGGTAACGTTTATATTAACCGTAACCAAATTGGTGCAGTAGTGGGTGTACAGCCTTTTGGCGGTCAGGGTTTATCAGGCACTGGCCCCAAAGCTGGCGGGCCACACTACCTGACTCGTTTTATTACTGAAAAAACCCGCACCAACAATATTACTGCCATTGGCGGTAACGCAACCTTATTGTCCCTTGGTGATGCTGAAGACTAATAATTAGCGCGTTTGACACCATAAAAATGCCCGCAGTTGCGGGCATTTTTTGTTCAAGTCATTCTTATTTAAGCTATTCTTATTTAAGTTATTCTTATTTAAGTTAATAGTATTTAAGTTAACAGTATTCAAGAAAATAGTGTTCAAACTAATAGTGTTTACCGATAACACCATCAATGGCTTAGCGTTAAGTAAGGGCATCACTTGAACCGCCATAACAAAGCCCTATCGAGACTAAGATAGGGCCAGTGTTTCTTAGCGCTTTATAAAGCTAAGCTTTCTTTTTCAGCGGCAGTTTTACGCTCAGGGCTTGTCTTAACATGGGTTAAGTACAAAGGTAAACCCACGAGTAAAAAGCCACCAACTAAATTACCTAATGCCGTAGGGATTTCATTCCACAATAGGTAGTCGCTAACAGTAAAGTCGCCGCCCATGATCATTGAAAATGGAAATAGGAACATATTGACGATTGAATGCTCAAAACCCATAAAGAAGAACAGCATCACAGGCATCCACATTGCTGCCATTTTGCCGCTAACTGAGGTTGAGATCATAGCGCCTACCACTCCCATAGACACCATCCAGTTACACAACATGCCGCGAATAAAAATAGTAAACCAGCCAGCCACACCATGCTCTTGATACCCTAAGGTACGTGACTCACCAATTGAACTCACTTTAGCCGCTAATACCCCACCGTCAGTGTTGTAACCATAAGTCAGAATATAGGATGCAAAAAATGCCACGGTTAACGCGCCGGCAAAATTCCCCACAAACACTAGCCCCCAATTCCTAAAGAGCTGCTCCCAAGTACATCCCGGTCGCTTATTGAGGACAGCTAAAGGCACTAAGGTAAATACACCTGTCAGCAAATCAAACTTCATCAGGTACAACATAATAAACCCAACCGGGAATAATAATGATCCAACTAACAAGCTCCCTGTTTTCACGATAACAGTAATGGCAAAAAAAGCGGCAAGTCCCAGTATCGCGCCAGCCATAAATGCCCTAACTAATGTATCTCGGGTCGACATGAAGATTTTTTGCTCCCCAGCATCTACCATCTTGGTAGCAAACTCCTTTGGCTCGATATATGACATAGTGCATTCCCTATAGTTATGTAGTTGACTACTAATAAGCCAACTTCATACCAAGGTTAATAAATGCATACAAATCAACACCATAAGATATTTAGGTTTTAAAAAATGGTTATAAGTAGTGCAAGCCGCACCTTGGTGGCGCAAAAAAACACTATTAAAAGGCCGTATTTAGCATCAAGTATTGTCTCGCTAAATGAAGCGTAATGAGCAAGTTAGTGGTTGTAGCTGCAGATAAGGTGAGCTTTTGCTAAGGGTTAAATTGGACTAATAATCGAATATGATTATTGTAGTGACTATCGAGAGCTTGATGGTTAAATGGCAATATTCGCGCTATTGGCTATCAAACACACCGTTGCGCGTTAAACCGCGATGAACGTTTTTGCATAATTTGGCAAATTTGTCTAAATCCCCAAAACTCGGGGTGGCATTATTATCCAGTGATGATTGCCAATAACTCACTTCACTATCAACAATTTCAAGTAGCTTTTTAGGACAGCCAATACAGCTATTGTCAGGCCCACAAACGGCTAAGGCAGGATCGTCTAATGGAAAAGTCTCTTTCACTTGGTTTATGAGCTGCTGCATTGCAGTCATTCTATCTGGTTTCATCATCAAGGGGCTCTTACATCAATGAACGCCGATAATATTGCAGCGGCTGTTAAAGGTCAAAATACCGCCAGCAAATCGCTTCGAAGTTAATAGGATGTATACTGCATTGTGCTACAAATACACCTAGCATGTACCATTAAAGTAAAACCAAGCTTAGAAGCAAAGAAGTCTAGACGTCTAGATTGACACTAATTTGTAGATCTCCTATGCTGACCACCATTGCACAAGCTATCATCATTGAAACTGAAATAGCATGGATTGCTAAAGTAACTCGCAGCCTATTGGTGCAGCACCAATAACAATCGATGAATTGAATAAGATAATAAGAGAGACTCACTTGACCACACAAACACAAAAATCGGCCACCAGCCCAGCCTCCTTTGTTGCTTTACTGCCACTATTTGCTTTTTTAGCGTTATTTATTGGCGCTGGGGTTTACTTTCAAAGCCAAGGTGTAGACTTTGCTTTTTATCAGTTACCTAGTGTTATCGCGATTTTACCGGCGATTATCTTGGCGTTATTACTGTCTAAGCAAAAATTAAATCAATCCATTGATACTTTCATTGCCGGTATTGGTCACAGCAATATTATTGCTATGTGTCTGATTTATTTATTGGCAGGTGCCTTTGCCTCTGTCGCTAAAGCGACTGGTGGTGTTGATGCTACGGTTGCGCTGGGCTTATCAATGATCCCATCAAACTTATTATTACCCGGCTTTTTTGTTATTGCCGCCTTCATTGCTACCGCTATGGGCACGTCAATGGGCACCATTGCAGCGGTAGCGCCGATTGCATTAGGCGTTGCTGATCAAGCTCAAATTGATTATGCCTTAATGGCTGGCGCAGTATTATCTGGTGCATTATTTGGTGATAACTTATCTATTATTTCAGATACCACCATTGCCTCGACCCGTACTCAGGGCTGTGAAATGAAAGACAAGTTCCGTGAGAACTTAATTTTCTCGCTGCCAGCATCAATCATTGCATTAGTGTTATTTGCTATAGCGGGTCAAGGCCAAGCAGATATCGCCGCCCAAGAGATCGACATTGTTAACGTGATCCCATACCTAACCATTTTATTTTTAGCGGTATCTGGCGTAAATGTATTTGTCGTATTAACCGTAGGCATACTGCTAGCTGGCGCTACAGGCCTGTTCACTATGGATTACAATGCCGTTCAATTTGGTCAAGATATCTATGCTGGTTTCACCAACATGCAAGAAATCTTCATTCTGTCTATGCTTGTTGGTGGTTTAGCAGCGCTGATGACACAACAAGGTGGTTTAACCTTTGTTAGTCAAAAAATAGAAACACTGATTGCTCGTTTTTCAAAAGCCAAGGGCGACGCATCACCTCGCGCTGCTGAACTAGGTATGGCAGGTATGGTTGCGGCAACCAATGTGTGTGTCGCTAACAATACGGTCTCGATTGTGGTTGTCGGTGACATTGCCAAAGATTTAGCCAGCAAGCATGGCGTTGCACCTAAGCGCGCGGCCAGTGTATTGGATATCTTTGCTTGTATTATTCAAGGGTTAATTCCCCATGGCGCTCAAGCACTATTGATAGCGTCAACCTTTGCCATTAGCCCATTAGCTGCTATTTCACACGCTTGGTATTGTATGATTTTAGCTGTGGTTGCGATTTCAATTGTGATATTGCGTAAACGCGCTTAATTCACTGATAAGCCAACAGCATAATACCTGAGAACAACCGACTTAATGATGGTTGAACTCAGGTTTTATTTTATATAAAAGAGCGGCTTAAAAGTGTTAGTCTAAAGTTAACATTTGCACAACAAGCCGCCCATGAGCCAATCAATACAGTTTAATAAACATTACGATTTATATTTAATGATTATTTTCATGTCGTTAGCGACTGCCGTGATCAGTGCTATGGGGATTGGGGCAGCGTTAATTGCTGAAGTGTCTCGTTTGGGGATTAACCCACTGAGCATCAGAGCTGACACCTTAGGTGACTATATGAGTTCACCGTTAGCCATTGTTTACAATATGTCTCTAGTCATTGCTGGCATGTGTTTAATGCTGGCGATGTTAGCGCGCTACTTTGTCTTTGAAGATGGCTACAGTCGGCTTATTACCGTCACTGGTGCAGCCTTAGGGGTATTAATTGTACTCATTGGTATCTTTCCAATTAACTTTTTAGAGCAGCACCGCCTGTTTTCAACCGGTTACCTCATTTGCACCTTTTTGCTGCATTGTTTTTGCTTTTTGGAATACTTTCGCAAGCGTAGCGCTTTAACCAGTCCATTATTTGCTCTAAATATTATTGGGTTAATATTTTCAATAATATTGATGTCTTTGCTTAACTGGTCGACATTAGATTTCGACCCATGTCACCATAGCGGCTATGAGATTTGTTGGATGTCGTTGGTGATGTGGATACTGACTCAAACTAATATTTTATGGTGTATGGTGCTTGCTGTTGATATGAAAAAACGCATCAAGTACCAGCAACATCACCTTAGCAACTTATCGCTTGCAGGAAACTAATTTTGGCCAACAATATGCGCTTAGAGCAATATTTAGCCCATTGCGGTGTTTGTTCACGACGCCAAGCTCAGAGGCTTATTGCCGCAGGTAAGGTGAGCTTTAATGGCCAACTAGCCTCAGCACTTGCTCGCGTCAGCCCAGATGCAATTAATCCCAATATTTTACTGGATGGTGAAGCAATTGCGCCGCTAGAAAACAAACAATATTGGCTGTACCACAAGCCTGTGGGCATAGATTGCCGCTTATTACCTGAGTTAGCCTCAAGTTTAATCCATCACTTACCCGCCTCGCCCAGACTGTACCCTGCAGGAAGGTTAGATAAGGATTCGCGCGGATTATTACTGCTAACAAATGATGGCGCGCTAACCCATCGGCTGATGCATCCTGATTTTGGCCATGAAAAAGTCTATCAAGTCACGGTAGATAAACCGCTTAAAAATGATTTTGTCGCGTTAATGAGTGCTGGTGTCAGCTATCGAGATGTGACCACCAAACCTTGTAAAGTCTCTATCATTGGCGAGTGTCAGTTTGAGATCACCTTAACCCAAGGGCTTAATCGGCAAATTCGCAGAATGTCCCAAGCGCTGGGCTATCATGTGATTGATTTACTGCGAGTGAGCATGATGAATTGTCAGCTTAGTGATTTGGCTGAATCAAAAATGCGGCCCCTAGAGGCCGCAGAATTAGTCACACTGCAGCAGCTACTTAAGATGTAGCTGCTTATCAATTATTTTACGATGTCCATTTCTTCAAGTAAGTTTTCAGCATTATCTAAATACTTCATCACCCACAACATGTAACGGCTATCCACTTGGATAGAGCGGTTAGTGTCAGGATCATAACCCCAGTCACCAATGATGCTTTCGTAAACACCATCAAACAGTAAACCCACTAACTCAGCGCGGCCATTTAAGGTCGGTGAACCTGAGTTACCGCCAGTGGTATCCAACGTTGATAAAAAGTTAACCGGTACAGAATCGATTGATTTCATGTAGAAATCGCCGTACTGCTTTTGCTTAATCAGTTCAAGCTGCTTAGTAGGTGCATCAAATGGATCTGCGCCAGTATCTTTTGCTGCAATACCTTCAAGGCGAGTAAACGGCGCCGCCACTAAACCATCTTGCGGCGAGTAACCTTTTACATTACCAATAGTGACTCGTAAGCTTGAGTTAGCATCAGCATAAACTGGTTTGCCGAGTTCACGGTTATAGGCAATGACGGCATCCATATACTGTGGACGCACTTTCATTAAGTCACCAGCAAGTTGTTTTTGCGCTTGTTCACGCTTCATGCGCTCAGCAAATGTTGTAACTGCATATTGAATAAACGGATCTTTGGACTGTTCAAACTCAGCTACCGACTTATTCATCCAAGCTAGGCGGACGGCTTTATCTGACAGTGTGGTATTGGCATACATGCTATCAAGGGTTTTCATTAACTTGGCTTCATCGAAGTTTTTACCAATCGAGAAAGCCTTATCAAAATCAGCTAAACGCTCAGAAGTTGGCAAAGCCGCATAACGCTTGAGTAGGTCGGCTAACATGGCTTTATCAACGCTGGCAGCATAACGACGGTCAATACGCTCCATACTTGAGGTAAACTGAGTCATGTCTCGCTCTTGAAAACCCGGCTCACGCGCCATATCCGGTAATGCTTTTTCGTGGGCTAAACGATATAGGCGCTCAGCGGTATTCTTCATGGTTGAATAGCCCATGTAGCTCAGCAACAAATCACGCTCTTGGCCTTGTTGATCTAGGGCAATTAACTTATCCAACTGGGCTAATGTTTCACCATACTTTGCTTGGCGCTTGCTATCTTTGCTAATCCACTGAGCTAATTTTTGCTCTAAACTTTTACGCTCATCTAACATGGTAGATTTACCGTAAAACTCAATCATCGAAGTAAAGTTTTTAGCGTAATTTGCTAAGCCAGCAATTGAGCTTTCATATTTAATGCGCTCATCACTGCCTTCTGGAGCTGTGTCTTTGATAATTTCTATCAAACGTTCACGCAGCACTTTCCCTTGTGGGTACGCCCACCCAAATTGGTTTTCGACTTCATTCGCGGTGCGATAACGGTTGGTACGGCCCGGATAACCGGCCACCATCACAAAATCCCCTTCGCTTACACCTTTTGCAGACACTTTAAGAAAGCTTTTAGGCTCGTAAGGGACGTTATCTTGGCTGAAATCAGCAGGCTTGCCGTCTTTACCGACATAAGCGCGATAGAATGAAAAATCACCAGTGTGACGTGGCCACATCCAGTTATCGATATCACCGCCATATTTACCCACACTGGCTGCAGGATTATAAGTGAGGCGGACATCGCGGATTTCCATTTGTTTCACTAAGTAATACTCAAGACCGCCATGAAAACTATAAACTTTACAGCGGTAGCCATCTTCAGCTTCACACTCGGCAACCAAGGCTTTTTCTTTTTGCTCAATGCCTTTGTAAAAATCATTACCGGTTTTGCTCATTTCACCGTCTTTGATTTTAGCGGTGACATCAGTGACAGCTTCAGTAACATAAATACGAGAACCCGGTGTTGCTGGTAATTCTTCAGCATAGGTTTTAGCTAAAAAACCATCTTGTAATAGGTTGTTCTCTGGGGTTGAGTTGTACTGAATCGCGCCGTAAGCACAATGATGGTTAGTGACAACCAAGCCTTTAGGCGACACAAATGATGCGGTGCAGCCACCAAGGCTAATCACGGCATTCATTGGAAATTCAGTTAATTTTGAAATCGATTTAGCATCAATCTCAAGCCCTTTTGCTTTTAGCTCATCTGCCATTGCCGGTAGCTGATAAGGCTGCCACATTCCTTCGTCTGCTTGGCTGGTAAATGATGCCAAAATTGCAGCGCTTAATAACCATGTTTTCATTCTTATTATTCCATTTATTCAAGTGAACTCATTAAAAGTCTGTTTTTTCGCAATACTTCATTCAATTAAAGGCGAAATGTAATCTATTTCGCCCATAAAAAAGTCAGGCGGATAGCCTGACTTTATCATATTGTTTCTACAAAGAAATAGTCTCTGAAAAATGCCGTTACAAAGCTTATCGACACCACAGCTTTATTTAATGGCGACTTAGCTTAAAGCCACCATTAACTGGGCAACCACAATCAACAAACCTAATAGGCCTGCAATAGCCAATGCAAGCTTGCCACCACACACTTCATAGCCACCTAATTGTTGCTTACGCAGTTTTAGTGCCATAACTATCGGCAAGAAAATAATCATCACCACTAACGGAATGGCCGCAAAACCGAGCACTTGGAAAAAGCCATCAGGGTAATATAAAGCACACAATAGTGGCGGCACGAAAGTGATTATCCAGGTTTTAGCGCGGCCCGCTTTATCATCTTTTGCTCGGGTTAACTCGGCAACATAGTCAAACAAGCTCATGGTAACGCCTAAGAAAGAGGTCACGAGTGCAAGGTTGGCAAATAAATCAATAAACTGACTGACAATCGCTGAGTTAGCCACACCTTGTAATGCATTAACCAGCGCAGGTAACGAGCCAGCAAATCCATTGACCGTTTCACCGCCTAAAGTACCTAAAGTGACTAATATCCATAAGATATAGCAAACGAGCGGAATGGTAGAGCCAATCAATAACACTTTTCTTAACGAAACTGCATCGCCGTCTAAGTAACGCACAATCGTCGCAATACACACATGGAAACCAAATGAGGTAAATACCACAGGAATAGCTGCTAACCATAACTGGTCTAGCTTATCGCCTTCGGCCACATTGGCAGAAAAATTACTTAATGAGGCCACAAGGTTCACTTCCGGTAGCAAAAATGCCACCACTAAAACCAATAACACGATCATCGCGGTAAATAGCACCCGAGATACTTTATCAATCCAGCTCACCCCAACTGCAATAAAACCGCCAAACACTAATGTAAATAACAGTACCGACACTTGGTTATTTAAATCAACACCCAGTAGTGGCTCTAAGCGAGATTCAAGTAACGATGATCCGCCCATTAGATACACCATGGTCAAGGCAAATAATAAACTTAAAAAGGATCCACCTTGGATAAGTTGGCCAACCTTACCTAAGGTTTTGCCAGTAATAGCGTGGACGTTATCACCCACACCAGTACGTAAATTAATTTCTAACATTAATAAAGAGGTATAAGCTGATAATCCCCAGATAACTACCAGCAATAAAATTGCAGGCATAATACCTAGCGCTGCGGTAGCAAGTGGTAAAGCTAACATACCCCCACCAATAGCAGTTCCTGCAACAATGGCGATTGAGCCAAGCATTTTTAAGTTCAAAACATGAGTCCCGTATAGTTTTTATTTATTGGTCGTTTTACCAATTATGATTGATATGGTTGATTTCGACAGTAGCAGAAGGAGATTATCACTAGCAAGAGACTTAGGCATTTAAAGGCCTACAAGCGCGTTAACAAACAATTACGCAACATGTTGATAAATATTTTAACGCAAGGATTTTGCAATGGTGTAGCATTACACATATACAGGTGATTTAAGCAGGAAAATAATGACTGTAAGCAAGATAATTAATCAGCATACAAGACTTAGCACTGAGCTTATATAAAGATAATTAGCCACTTTAAGTCGGCAAACATCATAACAAGGCTGTACAAATTTAGGCAATAAAAAAGGAAAGCCTAAGCTTTCCTTTTACATAGTTGATAATGAGAGTTTACTTATCTAAAACCTAAACCATCATATTCGTTATTATCAAGCTTCTAACAGTGCTTTGATACGTTGACCATAATCAGTATCGGCTTTTAAGAAGTGCTCTACCATTCTTAGTTGCACATCTTCACTTGCTTGGCTCAATGTACCTGCAATGGTCTCAACTAAACGCTGCTTTTCTTCTTCGCTAAAGATACGGTACAAATTACCTGCCTGAGTATAATCATCTTGATCATAACGGCTATATCTTGCAGCCTCACCATCTAGTCTTAGTGGCGGCTCAATAAATTGAGACGGCTCTTGTAGTGCAGCCGGAGCAGTGCTTGGGCCGTAATTGGCGCTTGAATCAGCCCCTGTTTGAGTGCCATTATATGGGCACTGTGTTCCCGCCATAGCGCCAGCACGTTGATGATGATTAGCTTTAGCGGCATGAGGACAATTTACCGGTAACTGGTTGTAATTGGTTCCGATACGATAACGCTGAGCATCTGCATAAGAGAACAAACGCGCTTGCAACATTTTATCAGGTGAAGCGCCGACACCAGGAACCAAGTTACTTGGCGCTAAAGCTACTTGCTCAACTTCAGCGAAGTAGTTGTCTGGCATACGATTTAACTCAAGTTCACCAATTTCAATTAATGGGTAATCTGCATGTGACCATACTTTGGTTAAATCAAACGGATTAATTGCATAATTATTGGCGTCTGCTTCTGGCATGATCTGTACATTTACAGTCCACTTAGGGAAGTTACCATCGGCGATAGCGGCAACCATGTCACGTTGTGATGAATCAGGATCAATACCTTTTAAAATATCCGCTTGCTCTGCAGTTAAGTTCACTACACCTTGCTGCGATTTAAAGTGGAACTTCACCCAGTAACGTTCACCTTTGGCATTCCAGAATGAGAAAGTGTGTGAACCATAGCCGTGCATTTGACGGTAGTTAGCAGGAATACCGCGATCTGACATTAAAATCGTCACTTGATGCATGGCTTCTGGGTTTAATGACCAGAAATCCCACATTGCTTGAGGATCTTTTAAATTCGTCTGTGGGTTACGCTTTTGGGTATGAATAAAATCAGGGAATTTAATGCCATCGCGCAAGAAGAATGTCGGAGTGTTATTCCCCACAATGTCATGGTTACCACGGGCAGTATAAAAACGTAAACCAAAACCACGAGGATCACGCTCTGCATCTGCGCTACCCATCTCGCCGCCAACAGTTGAGAAGCGAATGAAGGTCTCAGTTTGCTTACCCACACCATTAAAATGATCAGCTAAGGTGTAATCACTTAAGTCCTTGGTTAAGGTGAAAGTACCATAAACACCAGTACCTTTAGCATGTACAACACGCTCAGGGATACGCTCACGATTAAAGTGGGCTAACTTTTCAATTAAGTGCCAATCTTGCAATAATAATGGCCCACGCTCACAGGCAGATAATGAGTTTTGGTCGTCAGCAACTGGCGCGCCATTTTGGCTAGTTAAGTAATTGTTATTATCCATTTGTTACTCCTGATTTGTGGCATCTAGCCACTGCTCAATTAAATCAAATACTGTCGCCACGATATTTCTCCTGGCTGCGTTTCATTGAAATCATATTAACCGCAACAGAAATCAAATTAAAACGATTAAGATAAATCAACACAATCGCATTTTACGATTATTATGATAAAAAAATGGCGAAGCATTCGCCTCACCATTTAATAATATTTTAATACAATTGAGCCAATACTGATCTGACACCATTTTTTATGTAAATATTGTATCAACACTTTACACCCAAGCTACATTGGCAACTAAAAACCAACCACAACCACAACCACAACCACAAATAAAACAACAAACTGATGGGTTTACTCAACGCTAATGTCAGGCTCTTTATATAGTTTTATTAAATAATAGATATCAATCAGTACAATAAAAAAGTTTACTAATGCTACCGGCATGGCCCCTATCGCCAAACCATAGGCCACAAAAAGGCTGGCACCAATTAAGTTCCACCAGCGTAATTTTTTGATGTTGGACATCATCAACGAAATTGCCACCACCACAGAGGCCAAATACCCTACCCATTCCCACACTGTTGCAGCTTCCATGTACGATTCCTTTTAAGGACTTTTATTCAGTGTAGTTAATAATTGCCTGTTAAGCGCTGGCTTTTCTTGCCACTACCGCAGCGGTCATTCGAGAAATACAGCATAACTCACCCGCTGAATTATTGATTAGCACTTCCCACACTGAGCTGCGTTTACCGATATGCACTGCCCTTGCCGTTGCAATTAACTCACCATTACGTGACGCTTTTAAGTGATTGGCATTAATTTCTTGGCCAACACAATAAAAATGCTTAAAGTCGACCACAAAATTCGCCGCATAACTGGCAACGGTTTCGGCCAGAGCCACATTTGCTCCACCATGAACTATGCCTAACGGGTTATGTACAGACGGGTTAGCTGGCATAGTGGCCACCATATAATCCGCGCCAATCTCAGTAATTTTAATACCAAGGGTTTTCATTAATGTGCCCTTACCATGGAGCCCACTGTCCATTTTAGCGCAATCTTCAAGGGTGACTTCTCTAAACCAAATACTCATTTACCTGCTTCCAGTAATACGACATTAATTCAGTCTACTGCCAAGCAATTTAACTTAAAAGGATTTCCATAAAAAAGGGATGGCAGCTGCCATCCCTTTTTAAACTTCGTTTTAATTTTTTAGTTTCACGTTACTAAAAAATAGCTACGATTGGGTCTGAACATAATGTTGTATCTGTTTCACAGATTTTATAAGTCACCTCTGCAGGTGCGTTTGTGAAACGATCTCGATAACGGCCATCATTCGACGTTGTTGATACCATTACATCATCGCGGTAAATATTAACACTTTCACCGCTTGCACCGCTCCATGATAAGTCCACCGCCGCACTACCACGACGCGAAACCATAGTACGTGTAACTGCAGCGTCTATGCTGTAATCAAATACTTCGACATCCATAGCAGTTGTATCAGTTAAACCTTCACTGTCTGTTACTACCAATGTCACAGAGTAAATTCCACCAGCCGCATAAGCGTATGTTGGATTCATATCTGAAGAGGTTGAACCGTCACCAAAGCTCCATTCATAGCTAACAATGTCATCATTAACGTCTGAACTTAAGTCGGTAAAATCAACCGTTAAGCCATCAATAGCATATTCAAAGTCTGCCACTGGTGCAGTAGGGCTCGCATCCCCCAGAGCCGATAAAAGTAAGCCCCAATGATTTAATGAACCCGTATCTCCACCCGCTAAATCACTAACCGTTAATGTCCAAGTACCCAATGCTATTTCACCATTAAATTGCTCTGTTGCCCATGTTTGTACAATATCATCAGCACTGCCGCCGGTTTGATTGTGCAACATAGCTTCGGTGCCATTTGGTGATGTTAGCGTAACGACTAAATCCCCTATCCATGTATGGGTAATATCAACATCCACTTCAAGGCCAAAGATTTGTAATTCATCCCCAATTTCAATGGTGCTGGTGATAGTCGTATTATCTGAGATATCCACTGGAGTATCATTGCTATAACCAAAATCATTTAATCCCGCAGGATAGACTTCCAGGCTAACAGCTTTACTTTTCGAGGTGATGCCGTCATCAGCATGAACGGTAATAACGTAATCTCCCCAACTAGCAGACTCAAGCGTCGCAACATCAAGGGTAAAACTGTCTCCGACTACTGCCGTGTTGGCAGAAAGAGTGATGCCTTCTAATGCAGGTGATACATCAAATGAAAGCGCGACTTGATCATCCCAACCTGCAATACTGCCCAGACTAAAGTCATAACTAACGGCACTACCAGCTTCAACTGATTGTGAAGATGGCGTGACACTTAATGCAAATGATGGATCAGGATCTGCATCTGCCAGTGCATTGGCGACATTTAAACGTGTTCCAGCCACTGTTAGGCCAGTCAATGCTGCATTAGCATCACCAGAATCCATTAGTAACTGCTTCATAGTGACAGGGTCGATATCAGGGGCTATTGACCACACAAGTGCTGCCGCGCCGGTGATATGCGGTGTCGCCATTGAAGTACCAGAATAGGTACCATAACTATTTCCAGGAAGGGTTGATAAAATCGCAGAACCAGGCGCGCCCATATCGACACTGGTTAAACCCCATTGCGAAAAACTAGACATATCGTCATTGTGATCGGTACTAGCAATCGACATAACAACATCAGAGTCATAACTTGATGGGTAATGTGGATTTGCATCATTATCAACAGCGCTATTACCTGCTGCTGCAACAAATAAAATCCCTTCATCACCAGCCGAATCGATAGAATCTTTTAATGCTTGGCTATATCCGCCGCCGCCCCATGAGTTATTGGTCGCTTTAACATCAACACCATGGTTTACTTTTAAATTAGTGAAGTAATCAATACATGCTATTGCATCTTCTGTAGAGCCTGTTCCACTGTCACTTAAAAATTTACAACCAATAATAGTGACATCCCAGTTAACCCCAACAACACCAACGCCATCATTACCTTGTGCGCCAATGGTTCCTGAAACATGGGTACCATGACCATTACCGTCCATCGGATCGCCAGTTCCAGTTATAGCGTTAAAGCCGTTTACATCATCAATAACGCCATTGTTATCATCATCAATACCATTTCCGGGAATTTCATTCGGGTTAACCCAAAGGTTCCCAATCAGATCTGGATGATTATAATCAATACCAGTATCAATTACGCCAATAACCACATCTTCACTACCTGTAGTAGTGTCCCAAGCGGTAACGGCGTCGATATCAGCACCAGAAACACCACCTGTTTGACCGGTATTATTTAAGCCCCATAACTCTACGAAATTTGGGTCACCTGGCATGCCAATTGCTGTATAAGTATAATTAGGTTCTGCATATTTTACTGCAGGGTGCTTACTAATTAACTTAATCGCAGTTTCAACATTACTACCACTTTTAAGTGATAACTTAGCCAATCGACCAGACAATAGGTTTTTAAACTTATCATCTATACCATCAGCATTTTTATCTGTGACTGTTCCTGCGACTAAGTTTTGCGCTGACAATCGTTCAAAGATTGACACATTTTCTTTATAAACAACGAGAATTTCATCTTTTTTAAACTTTACACTTTCTTGAGCAATAACAGGATTTGCGTTTATCGCAAATAAAGATGTTACTGCTAATGCAATTGGGGACATTTTGTTAATCATGATGTGGCTTCCTATCTTCCATTAATAATTCCCGGAACCGGTAATACAGCACCTGTAGCTTTTCCATTAGCTATTTTTAAAAGCGAGTTGATTTTCCACGAAGTGAAACCCGGAATTTGTTGTTGCCATCAAATTGTTGCCACAAGCGGGATAACAATAAAAGCGCTGAAACTTTAATTAGTAGGTAACTACTAGGTTCATTCGGCTAGTCAATATTAGTGGTAAGTAAAAGTAGCCAAATATAAGTATTACATTCAGTAACTTAAACCGTTGTAGCACTAAAGGTTTAATCTTAACCCCTTAAAAAACTAACCTTTTATACGATTGAGAAAGATCAATTGGCCCCGTAAGTTAATCTTGTAACGTGCTGCATCAGCAGAATCATTTGAAATTCTACCAACCTAAAAACATACAGTTTTAGGATTAATAATCAATAACTTAATTACTAACATGCAATTAACGTCATTGATATTTATTGAGGGTTTATAGTGCTTCAAATACTGTTAGATCTTTAAAAGTTCACGCTGAAGTTACTTCTTGATCGCATTTAGTACTCTGTTACCCAAGGCTAAGTTTTTCGCTTTGGTGACACTATGAGTTAACTAGGAAGCGAAATACTTTATCAAACGATTATTTTCCAATAATCAGATAAATCTATATTTAAACAGGGAGCGTAGAATGAAATCGCAAAAGAAATTATCGTTAGTATCACTTGCTATTGCAGCAAGCTTAGCCTTACCCGTTTCAGCAGCAGGACTTTCATTACCAGAAGTGACCGCCGCAGAGAAATCCGCATTCGCTTCGAACACTAGCGCAACAGTAATTCAAACGGGCATGGAGCAGGATGCCACAGTCAGCCAAACCGGTACGCGTCATATTTCAACCGTGACACAAATTGGTGATCTACAGTCTGCTGAGGTAACCCAGCAAGGTGACTGGCAAGAGTCGTATATTAACTCTGAAGGTAATGAAAATTCTGTCATTACTGAGCAGGTTGATGATTGGCATATTTCAAATGTTGGTATCCTAGGTGATCAAAACCAAGTCATGATTGAACAGGCTGATTTTTATAACACCAGTGACGTGTACCTAACGGGAAATAACAACACTGCTGATGTTATTCAAGATGGATCGCAAAACCAAAGTATCATCGATGTTATTGGTAATGAAAACGCTGCAGAAATAAGCCAACTCGGCGCGATTAACTTGGCGGTTTTCGCTGTTGAAGGCAATAGTAATAGTGCAACCATAATGCAAGATGGTATCAATAACCAAGCAGGCATGGTATCTGATACCGGCAGCCTAAATGCTGGCGATGGTAATGAACTACTTGTTAACCAACTGGGTAATGATAACTTTGGTGCAGTGTTAGGTGCATTTGGTGATAATAATACATTCGATTTTAATCAAACAGGCGATGTTAACACTGCTGTGGTAGCAAGTTTATCGGGCTCGTTAAATGAGATTACGATTGACCAAACTGGCACTAATAACGGCGCAACTATAGAGTTTGCTTTTGGAGACGATAATGACCTCGGTATTTATCAAGATGGTTTTGGTAACCAAGTAGGTGGCGCTAATATTGCTGTTTTAAGTGGCTCACTTAACGATATTGAGGTGGTACAAACTGGTGATGCCAATTTGACTGAGTTTGTTGTTTATGGGGATGAGAACGTTATTTCTGTAGATCAAAATGGTGCAGATAACTATACCGCTTTTATCGCTGACGGTTTCGAGAATGGAGTCACTATTACTTCCACTGGCGAGTTTAACTTTGCATACTCAGAAACCGTTGGAGATGACAATACTGTTGATATGAGCCAAACCGGTAATGATAACGAAGCGGTGATTTCAAATATCGGTTCAAACCAGACTGTTGATATCAGCCAAGAAGGTGATTTTAACTTAACTGATATTGTCGCCTTTGGTGATGACCACTCAATTACCGTTTCTCAGCTAGGCGATGGCAACTGGGTTGGTGGCGATGATGGTTACTTTGCAATTGATGGCACTATGAATACATTAAATGTAACCCAAATCGGTAATGATAATACGGTTACAGGCATGCAAATTGGTACAAATGACATTGCTACTGTAGTCCAAACAGGAAACTTTAATACTGCGGCAATTTACCAGAATTAATTTATAGATACTTGTCTTAGTGAATATAGGGAGCACTTTTGCTCCCTATTTATTTGCTTTAATCTCTCGAACATGAGAAAAGCTTATTGTTTAATTACACTTTCAGCACATTAAGCTTACACAGCTTACCTAAGTGCCCCATTCAACCCCAGTAATTATCACGCTCCCCCCGGCGATTAAGGTATGATATTTCAAACACTTACAGCTTACACATTAGTATCATTAATTCTGAGAAACCTGATAAAAGTTCATCATTTAACTTTAAAGCGATGTAATAATTGATGACATAATGAATGTAATAAAAAAGCCAGTTGCAAATAACAACTGACTTAATAGCATCACTAAATTATTCCAAGCGGGTAAACAATCTAAGTTAGGCGAATTCAAAATGTGCTTGGTAGGTTTGCGCCCAGCGCAGTAACTCGACCCGGTTTCGAGATTGGGTTTTTCTAAAAATGGAAGATATATGCGCCTTTACCGTGTGCTCACTAATGCAAAGGCGGTGGGCTATTTCTTTATTTCTTGCACCACTTGAGACTAGTTGAATAATGGTTCTTTCACGGCTAGTCAGCATCTGCAGCATAGCCACAGTATCGGCTGGAATTTCAGTGTTGGCATCAAGCTTTTGTACAAGTCTACGGAAGATTTTACTAATCAGTGGCCTGTCATACCAAAGCTCATCAGCGACCATTTTACGCAGGCCGGTCAACATTAAGTCCATTCGTTGGTCGGCATAAAGTAGGCCTCTAACGCCTAATAACAGTGCTGATTCTTGATCTAGTGAGCCTCGCTCAACTTGATACAAAGCCACGGGCACATGAGTAACTAAACGTGAAACCAACAGCGGAATACCTTTACTATCAAGCGCCGCGCCTTTTTGTGCAATCAAGTAAAAACTGTTGGTATTTTTTTCGACTTCAAGTTCACTGGCATGTTTCACAACCCGTGTTTTTAACCCTATCGATTCTGCTAAAATAGCCAAGTGGCAAGGTGCAGCAACCTGGTGTAAGAAGACTAATTCATCAATATTCGAATTCATCACTTTTCTCCCTGAAAAGTATTCTTTATCTCTCGCTATCTGAGTTTCTTCCTGAAACATCGTAGATAACATATTCACAACATTATGCAATAATAGTATATTTTGACTAGTTCATTCGGTATTTTTGCAATACTTAAGGTTTAACTGAAAATTAACTCCTGTCAGAACATATATTCATAGCATAGAACCAACTAAATAATCACCTCTTATCAGTATAAAAAACTAGAAATAACTCATTTAAAGTGATGCTAACTGCTTATTATGTAACTTTGTCAGTAATACTAATGCACTAATACCGCCAATAAGTGCCATAAACATATCTGACTGTGTATCCCACACATAACCTTGAGTGCCTAAAAATGCCTCTGCGTTCTCGCCTGTTGCAGCTGCCACCCACCACTCTATGAGTTCGTAAAAAGCCGAAAATGCCAATACAAAACATACTGATAAAAACTGACACCAATAACCCAGTTGCAGTACATGATTTCTCAGCATCACCTCTCTTGCCAGTATGACGGGAATAAAGCCCTGAGCCAGATGACCGACTTTGTCATAATTATTGCGTTCGCTCCCCATTAACTCAGCCAACCAATCAAACAGTGGTACTTCTGCATAGGTGTATTTGGCGCCCACCAAAAGCACGCAGCAATGTACCAATATCAATAGGTAAGCTAATGGGGTTAGTGGAAATTTATTGCGAGTAAAAAATAAGATGGGTAAAGCGATTAAAGCGGGCAGTGCTTCTAGCCACCAAGTGAACATATCTTTAGGTGAACTCACCGACCAAAGGAGCACCACTGCAAAAATAACCACCCATATAACTTTCTTATTCACTCTACAATCCCCTTAGATGATATTGTTCTAAATCAAGATCACAATCTTTAGCCATCTAGCCCTCTACAATGGCAATAAATAATGCTATTTTGGTTGCGCGTTAATATCAGCATAACATAAGCATAACTATAGATAAGAGGGTACCCACACCATGGCAAAACACTCGCTTGACAAGGATAAGATTAAAATCCTGCTGTTGGAGGGCGTCCACCAAACTGCAGTCGATGTACTGAAGCGTGCAGGTTATACCAATATTGAATACCACAAAGCCTCTCTTCCTGAAGATGAATTGCTGCGTTCAATTAAAGATGCTCACTTTGTCGGCCTACGCTCGCGCACCCAATTAACCGCTGAAGTGTTGAACCATGCTGAAAAACTAGTCGCGATTGGCTGTTTCTGTATTGGTACTAACCAAGTTGATATTGCCGCTGCTGAGAAGTTAGGCGTGCCAGTATTTAATGCGCCATTCTCAAACACTCGCAGTGTTGCTGAGCTAGTGTTGGGTGAGATCATCATGCTGATGCGCGGTATTCCTCAGCGTAACGCCCTTGCCCACCGTGGCGGTTGGCTAAAAAGTGCCAATGGTAGCTATGAAGTGCGCGGTAAAACCTTAGGGGTGATTGGTTACGGCCATATCGGTACTCAGCTGGGTATATTGGCTGAAACCCTCGGTATGCGGGTGGTATTTTTCGATATTGAAGACAAGTTGCCACTGGGTAATGCCAGCCAAATCCATTCAATGGAAACACTATTGAATGAAGCAGACGTTATCAGCTTGCATGTACCTGAAACTGCGCAAACAAAAAATATGATTGGTGCGACAGAGTTTGAACAAATGCGTTCAAAAAGCTTTTTCATTAATGCATCACGGGGCACTGTGGTTGATATTGATGCGCTTTCTGATGCGCTCAAGTCAGGCCACATTGCAGGCGCGGCCATTGATGTATTCCCAGTTGAGCCTAAGTCAAATGATGACGAATTTATTAGCCCACTCCGTGGACAAGATAACGTCATTATTACCCCGCATATTGGTGGTAGTACTGCTGAAGCTCAAGAAAATATCGGTATTGAAGTCGCGGGTAAGCTGGCTAAATATTCGGATAATGGTTCAACTGTGTCTGCTGTTAACTTCCCTGAAGTGTCATTACCACAACATAAAGGCACCTCACGCTTATTACATATTCACCACAACCGTCCTGGTGTGTTGATTAAAATTAACCAAGCGTTTTCAGAAAAAGGCATTAACATTGCCGCGCAATATCTACAAACTACAGCAGATATTGGTTACGTGGTCATGGAAGTCAATTCAAACCAAGCCGAACAAGCACTGGGCGAGTTAAAAGCAATTGAAGGTACTATTCGTACTCGCGTATTGTTTTAATTCAAGCTAAGTCGGTGAACTATTTAACTTAAGGCTTATCTGGCAGTTAAATTGTAAATTAAAGCTATCTTCAATTAATTGAAGGTAGCTTTTTCTTTTGAGCCTCACTGAATTCCGTTACACTCAAAGCTTATCTTTGTTGCTCACCTTAGGGATCATTTTATGACACTCGCAACCACACAGCCAAACTGGGATTACTTAACTTCAACGCCCGACTTACTGGTTTCAAACTTAAGCCACTTAGGTTTAATTGAAGTGACCGGTGAGCAAGGTAAAACCTTTATTCACGGCCAAGTCACTACCGATATCGTATCGCTGACAGAAACTCAGTGGCGCTGGGGCGCGCATTGCGATCCTAAAGGTAAGATGATTGCTAGCTTCAGAACCTACACAGTTGCTGATAGCCTGTTTGTTTTAATGCCAGCCTCAGTATTACCGCTAAGTTTGGCCTCATGGCAGAAATATGCGGTATTCAGTAAAGCTGAATTAACTGATGTCACTGCTAAGCACGTTATTTTAGGCTTTGCTGGCAGTCAGGCTGCACAATTTATTGAGCAGCAATTTGGACCGGTTGAACATGAAGTAACTCACGCTGAAGGCGCTATCATTTTAAAAGATGCTGAGCGCTTTATGGTGATTACCTCAGCTGAAAAAGCGCAGCAATTAGTCGCTGCATCAAATCAACCACTATCTCACTGCCAAGCTTGGCAAGCATTAGAAATTCAAGCCGGTTACGCCAATATTGATGACAACCACAGCAGTGAGTTTGTGCCGCAAATGTGTAATATACAGGCGGTAAACGGTATTAGTTTTGAAAAAGGCTGTTACATGGGCCAAGAGACCATTGCCAGAATGAAGTACCGCGGTGGTAATAAACGCGCCCTGTATATTCTATCCGGTAGTGCCTCTGAAACTGTCAGCAGTGAAACTCAAATTGAAATTGCCTCAGAAGATGGCTTTCTTCGAGCGGGTAAAGTTATCGAAGCGGTTGAACTTAATGGCCAAGTGCTATTAACCGCGGTATTGGCTAACGATACGCCAAATGATGCAACACTCAGAGTAAAAGATGACAGCCAAAGTGAGCTAGTGGTGAAGCCGCTACCTTATTCGTTAGAAGATTAACTTAAACTGTTATATGGGTTAAAGCCAACAAAGGCCGCTAACCGTAAAATGAAATAAAGGCTGATGAATGAGGTTACTTCTCTTTCTTCAGCCTTTTTTGTTATTTCAAAATCAACATATAAACGGGTTATTTCAATGAAAGTCGATCTAAGTAATTTTATTTATCGTATGATGATGTAATTACAAGTAATACCAGAGACGCTAATGACAACAGTGATCACCCAACTATCCCAAGTATCCAAAGGCTTTAACGATGGCGATAGACTTCATCAGGTGCTTAACTGTGTCGATTTATCCCTGCATCGTGGTGATACCATTGCCCTAACCGGCCCCAGCGGCACCGGTAAAAGCACCCTACTTAATATTATTGCCGGATTTGAGAAAATTGATTCTGGTCAGTTACAACTCATGAACCAACAAGCAGCGCAGTGGCAAGATAGTCAATGGAGCCAGTTTAGGCGCGCGCAACTTGGTATTGTCTTTCAGCAATTCAACTTACTCACCCCGCTTAATGTTATCGATAATATCCGTTTTGTATTACAGCTTAATAATCAAAAGTGGAGCGATTGGGGCGATGAGCTTATTTCGCAGCTTGGGATTGGTGGCATTTTAACCAGACCTGTTGAAACCTTATCCGGTGGTCAGCAGCAACGCGTCGCCATTGCCAGAGCATTAATCCACAAACCGGCATTATTATTAGCAGACGAGCCAACCGGTAATTTAGATGAAGCTGCAGGTCAGCAAGTAATGGAGCTAATGTGCCAGCTCACCATGGCTGCCAATACTACAGTATTGATGGTAACTCACAGTGAAACCTGTGCAGGCTATATGAAACGCAGGTGGCATTTAGACAAAGGCCACATTCATGAGTAATCAGGCTCAAGACATCACGGTCAAACAATGGCTGTTGTCACTAAAAGTTTTCTTTGCCCACTACCGCCACGCGCCATTACAAGCTGGGGCAATTCTTCTCGGTATTACCCTCGCAGTCACCTTGCTAATAGGCGTCAAGTCTACCAATGAAAATGCGGTAAGAAGTTACAGCGAAGCCACCGAACTATTAAGCCAACGGGCAAGCTTGCTGATCACCCCAGCTGCAGGGAAACAACTCATTGATGAACAAGTTTATTTTCGATTACGTCAAAGCGGGATAAGCAATGCTTTAGCTGTGATTAATGGCCTTGCCGTCGACGATAAAGGTCGGCGCTGGCAAATTCAAGGTAGCGATTTATTTGCCGCGGTTAACTTACAAAACCATTCATCTGAAGCTCAAACGAATACCAAGAGCAAAACCCCCATCAATATTCCACTGGATAAGCTATTAGCAGGCAACAATGTGTTGTTAATGAGCCAATCCCTAGCAGATAACATTGCAAAAGACGGTTGGTTTTATTTACAAAACCCGCAAGATAAAGCCGCTAACACGATCAAGCTAGAAGTGATCAGTGTCGATGATGATTACGGCTTAGGTAATGCCATTGTCGCTGATATCTCTTTAGCGCAAACCCTATTAGACCAAGCTAATAAGCTGTCTTACATTGCGTTATTTGATCCTGCTGAGCCACTGATTGAGCAAATCAATAGCCAAAACCTATTACAGCAACAGGCGAGTATTACAGAGCAAGATCAAGGCCAAGCGCTACAAGAGCTGACTCGCAGTTTTCACTTAAACCTTAACGCCATGAGCATGTTGGCTTTTGTAGTAGGGCTGTTTATCGCTTATAACGGCGTGCGCTACAGCTTGATGAAGCGACAAAAATTATTAGTACAATTACTGCAATTAGGGATTAATAAACACAATGTCATGCTCGCACTGGTCGCTGAGCTCATTGTGCTGGTGATCATTGGCGCGAGCTTAGGCTTTATTCTGGGGCTGCAACTCAGCGTCTGGCTACAACCTATGGTCGCCATGACACTAGAGCAACTTTATGGTGCTAGATTAATGCCCGGCAACTGGCAATGGCAGTGGTTTGCCCAAGCCATAGTGTTAACCTTGTTTGCCGCTTTACTCGCCTGTCTGCCACTGTATCGGCAATTAACCCAACAGCCCCTCGCCCGTGCTGGCACTAAACATAATCAAGCAAGCAGTTTACTTACCACCCAACGTTGGTCGTTTGTCATCGCGATAGTGGCATTAACCATTTGCGCAGCACTGTTTCCGTTTACCGAGCAATATCAATTTAGCCTCGCACTGATGGGGGTTGTTATTGTTGCTATTCCACTATTGCTGCCATTAACACTGCATTATGTTAGTGGCAGTTTGGCTAAGCATTTTCCGGCTGGATTATGGCAATACATGATTGCAGAAACCAAAGAGTTAATCGGGCCGTTATCGTTAGCTATGATGGCGATGCTATTGGCGCTAACCGCTAATATTTCGATGAATACCTTAGTAGGCAGTTTTGAAGTCACCTTAAAAACCTGGCTTGAAAGCCGCCTTCATGCAGATTTATACATGCGCCCGTCAACTGAAAACATCACTGACATTGCATCATTCTTAGAGAAGCAGCCTAAGGTCACTGGCATATATTCACAGTGGACAGTAAATAGTAGTTACCAAAATATGCCTGTTGAACTTGTGAGTCGCGACTTGTATTCAACTAAGATTGTCAGTTCGCTGAAACAGCAATCAAATGACTTCTGGGCTGAGTTTACTCAGGGTAAACAGTTGATGATAAGCGAGCCCATTGCGATTAAATACAAGTTACAAATTGGCGATCGCTTTACATTGCCAATCATCTCAGCAAAAACGGAGCAACAGCCCGTGACCATTGGCGCTATCTTCTTTGATTATGGTAACCCTAAAGGTCAAGTCGTGATAAGTAATAGGCTGTGGCAACAATTACAATTGCCCAAGCAAGCTAAAAGTATTGCAGCCAGCTATGACGGTGAGATCAGTGAACTTGAACAGCAACTGGTTAATAGCAAGCTAATTTCTACCGCGCAGATGTATAACCAAGCCAAAATTAAGCAGCAAGCCATAGCCATGTTTAAGCAAACCTTTTCTATCACCATGGTGCTCAATAGCCTCACCTTAATGGTGGCTGCCATTGGATTATTCAGTGCATGCTTAATGCTAACTCAAGCTAGGCAAGCGCCATTAGCTAAGCTGTACGCCCTTGGGGTGAGTAAAGCCCGCTTGCGCTTTATGATGTTCATTCAAATGCAGTTTATTGTATTGCTGACCTGTTTAGTGGCGCTGCCGACAGGAGCTGTACTGGGCTACTTACTGATCAACAAAGTCACTTTACAAGCCTTTGGTTGGAGCATTGCCATGCTATGGGACTGGCAAGCCTATGGCCGAGTGGTGTTAATTGCTCTGTCTACCAGCGCCGTTGCCATCGCAATCCCGCTTTACTGGCAAACCCGCAAATCACTTATCCATAACCTTCAGCAAGAGGCTTTATAATGTATAACGCCCCGATAACCCGCGCCAACATAAAGCCACTGATTGAGCCAGTACTAAAGCTTCGACAGTCAGCTTTTAGCGCAATATGGTTACTGTTAGCTTGTTTGAGCCAAATGGGCTGTCAGCCTGATTCGGCAGTAGAGTCAGATAATAAAGCCAGTATGGGCAGCCTATTAACGCAAGACGCTGGCAGTCTTGAGCAATACGCCAAAGTACTGCCAGATCATCAACTCCATTTCCCCAAAGATCATTTAAGCCATGATAAATTTAGGCAAGAGTGGTGGTATTTAACGGCCAATATGACCACTGCAGCGGGTGAAGAGTTAGGGCTTCAATGGACTCAATTCAGAATTGCGCTGTCTGCTAATGATACTGGCGCGCCAAACAACTGGGCCACTAACCAAATGTTTATGTCACACGTTGCACTAACTTCAGCATCCAAGCATCAAGCCAAAGAGAAATGGTCTCGCGCCCATCCACAACTGGCCCATGTTAGCTCTAATCCTCTCACCATAGTGTTAGATGATTGGCAGTGGCGCAGTAAAACCAATGGGTTATTTCCGGCAAATTTAACGGTTAATACTGCAGAGTTTGGCTACCAATTATCATTAACCAGTAACGCGCCAATGAACCTACAAGGTGATAATGGCTACAGCATTAAAAGCCCTAACGGCGAAGTTGCCTCTTACTATTACAGTCAGCCTTTTATTGATTTAACAGGTTCTATTAACCGTAATGGCAAAACTGAAATAGTTACAGGCAAAGCCTGGCTTGATAGGGAGTGGAGCTCGCAATTTCTCACTAAAAGTCAGCAAGGCTGGGACTGGTTTTCTATTCGCTTAGATGATGGTTCTGCGCTAATGCTATTTCAACTAAGAAACACTAATACTGAGGCCTTTTTTAGCGCCCGCAGAATGTTTGCCGACGGCAGCGGCAGCAATATTAATAGCAAGTTACAGCCAAACGACATACAAGTTACCCCCCTTAGCTGGCAACAAACTGACAGTGGTCGTTACCCAATAAGTTGGCAGGTTAGCATTACTAGCGAAGATATTGATGTCACGGTTAAAGCACTTAACCCCAACAGTGATATGCCATTGACAATCTCTTATTGGGAAGGCCCGATCAGCGTATCTGGCAGTCATTCTGGTAATGGATATATGGAGCTAACGGGCTATTAGCACCATTGATGTTAAAAGTTAATTTTGCCTCTTCCTCGCTTTTTAAAGCCTATAAAAACGCTACTTAAGATAGGACAGACTTTTTATATATCTGTCCTATACTTTGTCTTTAATTCTCAATTAACCGCCAAAATTAATCTCATTTTTACTAATTAAGTAATTGAGCAAATTCAAAAATGTGCTTTAGGTCACGCTCGCTAGTGTGATCTACAGCAATAAACAGCCCGTATACTCAGTCTGGGGTATACCCATGAAAAATGTGCGGTCTAGACTCAAAGACAGTTAAGTTTTTTGTAAATAAAAACCTTGGTAAATAAAAACAAAGATAGTTTTTAAATACTGTCTATCTACATTTAAGAGTGAGGAAACACCATGAGCATAAGCCGTCGCGAGTTTCTAAAAGCCAATGCAGCTACCGCAGCCGCTTCGGCAGTTGGACTTGCTTTACCAATAAAAATGGTTCAAGCAGAAGAGCAGTCTGCAGCAATAAAATGGGACAAGGCACCTTGTCGTTTTTGTGGCGTGGGCTGTAGTGTTTTAGTGGGTACCAAAGGAGGCAAAGTTGTTGCTACTCAAGGTGATCCAGAAAGCCCAGTCAACAAAGGTCTTAACTGTGTTAAGGGCTATTTCCTCTCTAAAATTATGTACGGCAAAGACCGCCTTACGTCGCCATTATTACGAATGAAAAATGGTAAGTACGACAAAGAAGGTGAATTTACCCCAGTAAGCTGGGATGTTGCCCTTGATACCATGGCTGAGAAATGGAAAGCCAGTATCGCCAAAAAAGGCCCGACATCGGTAGGTATGTTCGGCTCGGGTCAATGGACTATCTGGGAAGGCTACGCGGCATCGAAATTACACAAAGCGGGTTTCCTTACCAACAACATCGATCCTAATGCCCGCCATTGTATGGCATCCGCTGTAGGTGGATTCATGCGAACCTTTGGTATTGATGAACCTATGGGGAGCTATGATGACTTTGAAGCAGCCGATCATTTCGTGCTTTGGGGCGCCAACATGGCTGAGATGCACCCTATTCTATGGTCACGCTTAACTGACCGTCGTTTAAGCCATGAAGGCAGTAAAGTCCATGTGTTATCAACATTTGAAAACCGCAGTTTCGAATTAGCGGATAACCCTATGGTATTTAAACCGCAATCTGATTTGGTTCTATTGAACTTCATTGCCAATTACATCATTGAAAATGATGCGGTAAATAAAGACTTTGTCAGCAAGCACACCAACTTTAGAATGGGTGTGACTGATATTGGTTATGGCTTACGTCCTGAGCATCCACTTGAGCAAAGTGCTAAAAATCCAGGTAGTGGTGGTTCAACGCCAATTAGCTTTGAAGAGTACGCCAAATTTGTCAGTACTTATACTGCGGAATACGCTTCAGAAATGAGTGGCGTACCAGTTGAAAACCTTATCGAAATGGCTAAAGCTTATGCTGATCCTAACATTAAGGTGATGAGCTTATGGACCATGGGCATTAACCAACATACCCGTGGCGTGTGGGCTAACAACATGCTGTACAACATTCATTTGTTGACCGGTAAAATTGCCACCCCAGGTAACAGCCCTTTCTCGTTAACTGGCCAGCCATCAGCTTGTGGTACGGCTCGTGAAGTGGGTACTTTCTCACATCGTTTACCTGCTGACATGGTGGTGACTAACCCTAAGCACCGCGCAATCACTGAAAAGTTATGGCAATTACCTGAAGGCACTATTCCGCCTAAAGTCGGTTACCATGCCGTGCTGCAAAGCCGTATGCTAAAAGACGGTAAGCTAAACTGCTACTGGACCATGTGTACCAATAACATGCAAGCAGGTCCAAACATCAACGATGAAATTTACCCAGGTTTTCGTAACCCAGAAAACTTCATCGTGGTATCAGATCCATATCCAACGGTGACAGCAACCGCAGCCGATTTGATTTTACCAACAGCAATGTGGGTCGAAAAAGAAGGCGCTTATGGTAACGCTGAGCGCCGTACTCACATGTGGCATCAACAAGTTAAAGCGCCTGAAGGCGCTAAATCTGATTTATGGCAGTTAGTTGAGTTTTCTAAACGCTTTAAAGCCTCAGAAGTGTGGCCAGCAGAACTTATCGCTAAAAAACCTGAATATGCAGATAAGACCTTATATGACATCTTATTTGCTAATGGTGTAGTGGATAAGTTCCCAGCATCTGAGTGTAAAGGTGACTACAACGATGAAAACGATGCCTTCGGCTTCTACCTGCAAAAAGGGTTATTTGAAGAGTACGCACAGTTTGGTCGTGGCCATGGTCATGATTTAGCAGACTTTGATACTTACCATGAAAACCGCGGGGCACGCTGGCCTGTGGTTAATGGCAAGGAAACAGTGCGCCGTTTTGTTGAAGGTAGTGACCCCTACGTTAAAGCCGGTGAAGGTTATAACTTCTACGGTAAGCCAGATGGCCGCGCAGTGATTTTTGCACTGCCATACGAGCCTGCTGCAGAAGAGCCAAATGATGAATATGATTTATGGATGTCTACAGGTCGCGTACTAGAGCATTGGCATACTGCCAGTATGACAGCCCGTGTACCTGAGCTGCATAAGTCGTATCCTGATGCACAAGTATTCATGCACCCACAAGATGCCAGCAGTCGCGGTCTGAAAAATGGTGATGAAGTGAAAGTGATTTCTCCACGTGGTGAAGTGAAAACCCGTATTGAAACCAAAGGCCGTAACAAACCGCCAGTCGGCGTGGTATTTATGCCATTTTTTGATGCTAGACAGCTGGTCAACAAACTATTACTCGATGCTACCGATCCGTTATCGAAAGAAACCGATTTCAAAAAGTGTCCTGTGAAGATTGTTAAAGCCTAATTTTACTTACAGTGATGCTAAAGGACTTTAGCATCACTGAATCACTATTTTTCTCTATCCATTTACGCAAACGATAGTGGATATGACGGAGTGTAAACCATGAAGAAATTACTTAGCCTTGCTGCGATAGTGCTCAGTCTTAGCGCATGCTCAGGTCAACAAGCACAGCAAACTGCAGCACCTGTAAATGTAAAATCACTTGCTGGTGATGTACAAATTACTGACACTTTAGTTGCAGATGCAAAAGCGACTTATCCAAGCCGCGGCACAGCAATTGAAAGAACATTTGTGCATCAACCACCAATGATCCCCCATAAAGATAGCTACCCTATCACCATCAAAAAGAATGGCTGCTTAAGCTGTCATAGCCCTGAAAAAGCGCCGCGTATGAAAGCAACGCCAATTGATAAGTCCCACGTAAAAGCAGATGGTCAGTTTGACGATAAATACTATTTCTGTGTTCAGTGTCATGTTGCACAAGCAGATAATAAAGAAGCCTTAGTTGAGAATTACCACACAAACTAAGCTTTGGTATTTGAATTAATACCACAATAAAAAATGCCACTGAATATCAGTGGCATTTTTCTAGCTAAGCTAACAACAGTGGCTAAGACACCAAAACTAAAGCCTATGGCGTCACAATATTAAACCAGAAATTATACTCATCAAGCATACCTAAAAATGCAGTAAATAAGCTTTCATCACCGCTGATTTTTACATCACCTTTTTTAATAGCCTCATCAAAGGTTATCTCTTTTAGCTGGATGCTATTCATGGTTTCCATGCTCATCACTAAACCGACATCAGGGTCTTCTACTTGATTCGAGCTATGGTGCAATACCGCATTCTCAACCGTTAAGCTGTAGCCCTTTTTAAGATCAGTAAAATCAATATTGATATCAAACTGTTTACCCGCCGCTTTGGCAGAGTCCAATCTTACCGCTAAATAATCAAACAGCAATTCAGGTGTCATCGCGCGAATAGTATCAGGCGTTGCAGTTTGAGTTCCCCCTGCTGATGGAATACCATTTCGCAGCTCATAAGCGCCTTGCAAGTAGACTGAGCGCCAAGGGCCTGACTCAGCTTGATAACCTAACTGCTCAAAGGCATCTGCCAATAACTCTTTAGCATCGGTAGATTGAGGGTTAGCAAAAACAGCATGTTTCATCACTTCGGCAACCCAGCGGTATTCGCCATCAGCGAAAGAGTTTTTGGCTTTTTTAACCACTTCAGCTTCGCCGCCCATGTACTGCATATACTTTTTAGCAACCACTTCTGGCGGCAGATTATCAAGGTTAGATGGATTACCGTTATACCAGCCCATGTAACGTTGGTACACTGCGCGGCTATTGTGCTTCAGCGTGCCGTAATAGCCTCGAGTAGCCCAATTCTGCTCTAATTCAGGAGGCAGTGTGATCATTTCAGAAATCTCTTCACCTGTGTAACCTTGGTTCATCAATCTTACTGATTGGTCATGGGTAAATTTGTAGATATCACGCTGCTTTTTGAAATAAGGAATAATGTTGTCACTGCCCCATAAAGGCCAATGATGACTTTGGAACTTAACTTTGGCTTCTTGGCCCCACAGGCTAATAGTCTCGTCAAGGAAACTGGCCCAAATCAGCGCATCACGCACTTGCGCCCCACGTAGGGTTAAGATGTTATGCATGGTATTAGTGGTGTTTTCCGCCATCCACAAGGCTTTATATTGTGGAAACCAAGTGTTCATTTCAGCTGGCGCTTCAGTACCCGGAGTTAACTGAAACTCCATTTCAACGCCATCAATCGTTAATTTAGTCCCCGTCTGTTTAATTTCCTTATTAGGCACTAATAAACCCGCAAGCCCGGTCGATACTGTCATACCTAGGCCACCATTTACGCCGCCCTGGGCATTTCTTGGCAGTAATGCGCCATACATATAAACAGCTCTGCGACCCATTGCGTTACCGGCAATGACATTTTCAGACACCGCATGTTCAGTGAAATGCTCCGGCGCTATCACCTGCACTTTACCGCTGGCGACATCTTCTGCTGTAGCTAAGCCGGTTGCACCGCCATAATGGTCAATATGGCTATGACTATAGACAATCGCCACCACTGGGCGCTCTCCAATATGCTTATTGATTAAATCTAATGAGGCTTTAGCGGTTTCAGGGGAGATTAATGGGTCAAATACAATCCAGCCTTTGTCACCTTTAATGAAAGTGATGTTACTTAAGTCAAACCCACGTACTTGGTAAATATTTTCAGTCACTTCATATAAACCATGATGAAGTACCAATTGGCTATTACGCCATAAACTGGGGTTAACCGTATCAGGGGAGGCTTTGTCATCGCTAATATAAGATTTGTATTGCTCTAAATCCCATACCACATTGCCATTGGCATCTTTAATGGTCACCACATCAGGCTTAGCAATAAAACCCCGTTTAGCATTGTCAAAATCTTGCTTGTCGTTAAAGGGAAGCGCCTTTAGCACTGCGGCATTGGCTTTTTGAGTATGTTCAGTAGCAGGTTTAGATTGAGTAGCGGCGACACTATTAAAACACACAGCGACAGAAAAAGCCGCGCCAAGCAGATAAAGCGGTTTCATATAAGCTCCTTTTAAACACGATTAAATACTTAATTCGTTATCCTCGGAGTAAAGTTAGCTGCTTATTTAACCAATCGCTAGCGCTATTAGTTTTATTTTTATTAATATTTTATTTTTTATTCTCAAATTTAAGGCATAAAAAAACCGCTGTAAGCATTAGCTTGCAGCGGTTTTTATTAAAGCTTAAGCGCTAGAATTACTTCTTAGCAGCAGCTTCACGTTCTTTAACGTCAGCAATTACTTTTTCAGCAACACTGTTAGGACATGGTGAGTAGTGAGCGAATTCCATAGAGAATTGGCCACGACCTGATGTCATAGTACGTAGTGAACCGATGTAACCGAACATTTCTGATAACGGTACGTCAGCTTTAATACGAACGCCAGTAACACCAGCCATTTGGTCTTTGATCATGCCACGACGACGGTTAAGGTCACCAATAACATCACCAACGTTGTCATCTGGGCTGAATACGTCAACGTTCATGATAGGCTCA
The DNA here is from genome assembly GCF_001957135.1 of Shewanella sp. UCD-KL21. Taxonomy (GTDB): domain Bacteria; phylum Pseudomonadota; class Gammaproteobacteria; order Enterobacterales; family Shewanellaceae; genus Shewanella. The sequence continues at coordinate 40,521 of NZ_MPHK01000010.1, forward strand.
AGAAGTTGTGCACCGGCTTTAGGCATAGATTGACGGAATGCGCCTTTAGCAGCGATTTCGAACGCGATAGCTGACGAATCAACTGCGTGGAAAGCACCATCTGTAAGCTCTAGCTCAACGTCTAACACAGGGAAACCAGCAACAGTACCGGTGTTCATCATGCTAGCGAAGCCTTTTTCAACTGCTGGCCAGAATTCCTTAGGAACGTTACCACCAACAACTGAAGACTTGAATGTGAAGCCAGTGTTTTGCTCACCAGGACGGATAACATAGTCAATTTTACCAAACTGACCTGAACCACCAGACTGTTTCTTATGCGTGTAGCTATCTTCAGTAACCTTAGTGATAGTTTCACGGTAAGCAACTTGAGGCTCACCAACGATTAAGTCAACACCGTAAGTACGCTTAAGGATGTCTACTTTAATGTCTAAGTGAAGCTCACCCATACCTTTAAGGATGGTTTCGCCTGAGTCTTCGTCAGTTTCTACGCGGAAAGATGGATCTTCTGCAATCATTTTACCGATAGCGATACCCATTTTCTCTGAACCACCTTTATCTTTAGGTGCTACAGCGATAGAGATAACTGGCTCTGGGAATACCATTGCTTCAAGAGTACAAGGATGTTTAACATCACATAAAGTGTGACCAGTTTGAACATTCTTCATACCAACGATAGCGATAATGTCACCAGCTTGCGCTGAATCTAATTCGTTACGCTCATCAGCTTGCATTTCAACCATACGACCAACACGCTCAGTTTTACCTGTAAACGAGTTAAGGATGGTGTCACCTTTGTTGATCTTACCTGAGTAGATACGTACGAAGGTTAGTGCACCAAAACGGTCATCCATGATTTTGAATGCTAACGCTTTGAATGGCTCGTCAACTGAAACTAAAGCGTGTTCGCCAGTTTCGTTACCTTCTTCATCAGTAAGAGGTTGTGGATCAACTTCAACTGGGTTAGGTAAGTAGTCAACAACAGCATCAAGAAGAAGCTGCATACCTTTGTTCTTGAACGCAGAACCACAGTATGTAGGGAAGAATGACATATCACGGGTACCCTTACGGATACAACGCTTAAGCTCTTCCATAGATGGCTCTTCGCCTTCCATGTAAGCTTCCATTAGGTCATCGTCTTGCTCTACAGCAGTTTCGATTAGCATTTCACGGTATTCTTCTACCATGTCAACCATGTCAGCTGGGATTTCTTCGATTTTGTAGTTTTCAGCTTCGCCTGTTTCATCCCATACCCATGCTTTACGGGTAAGTAGATCAACAACGCCAGTGAATTCGTCTTCGATACCAATAGGAAGAACCATAACTAGTGGGTTAGCAGCTAGAACATCTTTAGTTTGCTTAACAACGCGTAAGAAATCAGCACCCATACGGTCTAATTTGTTTACGAAGATGATACGAGCAACTTCTGATTCGTTAGCATAACGCCAGTTAGTTTCTGACTGAGGCTCAACACCACCAGATCCACAGAATACACCAACACCGCCATCAAGCACTTTTAGTGAACGATAAACTTCAACAGTGAAGTCAACGTGACCAGGAGTGTCAATAACGTTAAAACGGTGGTCATTCCAGAAACAGCTTACTGCTGCAGACTGAATAGTAATACCGCGCTCAGCTTCCTGTTCCATGAAGTCAGTAGTAGATTCACCATCATGAACTTCACCGATCTTATGGATCTTACCGGTTAGCTTTAGGATACGCTCGGTGGTCGTGGTTTTACCCGCGTCAACGTGAGCGAAGATACCAATGTTTCTGTATTTGGATAATTCGGTCATGATTCAACTTTAATGATTAGTTAAGAGGTAGACGGAGCGTGTAAAAACTTAGACACACCGCACATCAGGTTATTTAAGGCGCATATTGTAAGTTGGAACCTGCAATAGCGCAAATGGGACTTGCAATTTTTATCGCATTTTACGTAAATAAATTCGATAAAAATACACATTTCTTATATAAAACAGAGAAATAAAACTTATCGTTTATTTTTCGAACAATAGTGTTTTTTTACTTCTAAGCTGTTTATATGGGGCTTAGGTTACTACAACAAGGTTAATATTGACTTAATCGCCTTCATTTAGGTGAATTTAAGCTGTTCCTCGTCGACCGATGCAAAAGCATTTAATTCGCTGTCGGACATAAAAAAATCCCTAAAAAAGCTTTAGGGATTTTTGTGTCATCAAGCAATCAAGCCTTAAGCTTATTCGCCATCAAGGGGCAAAATCACAAACAGTAAGTCACCTTGAGAAACTTGCTGACCATTACCGTTTAGAATGCGCTCAATGCGATACTTTTTATCTTCAGGGTACAGCACAGCATTTTGACGGTTAAAGCCGGCTAAGCTCACTTGAGAGAACATCTTCATCGCTTCAGTTAGCGCTAATGTTTGCTCTACTGTGACTATGTCACCTTCTTTAACAAAGTCAGGCTCACCCGGTGCTGGTGAGGTATAGAAAATACCAGCGCCTTGGGCTAACACTTTAAGCTCGTTACTTTCAGCAACCCGTAAAGACTCGGTATCTAAACCAACAGTTTCAGCCGCCGCTTCCATTTCAGCAATCAAGGCAGGTACATCTAACTCAGCCATCAAGCGTGGTAGATAGTTAGTGTCGTAAACACCTTGATTGAAGGTCGCATCCTTAAGGATAAGCTTCAATAATGGAATGTTAGTGGCAATACCTTTGATGTAGGCTTCATCTAAGTAAGCAGACATCTTAGTGATCACATCTTCACGAGACTCACCGCGAATAATAATTTGCGCGATTAAGCTATCGTAATATGGCGATACTTCTTTACCTGTTTCAGCAATCGAGATGATTTCAACATCGTCTCTTTCAGGCATGAAGCACTCGCTGATCTTGCCAGGGTTTGGCAACAACTGCAGCACGCCATCACTATCAAGGGCTGCTTTTTCAGCAGTAATACGCACTTCCATGGCGTAACCTTGGTCAACTGGCTCTAGATCTTCAATTGAGCGACCAGCAGCAATATCAAACTGGGCACTAACAATATCGATACCAGAAGTCGCTTCAGTCACTGGATGCTCAACTTGCAGACGGGTATTCATTTCCATGAAGTACACTTCGTTAGCATCGAGGTTGTAGATAAACTCAACCGTACCTGCGCCCATGTAATCAGTGGCATCACCTAATGCACGAGTGTATTCAAGTACCCGTTGCTTAAGCTCTTCAGGCAACATGGTTGAACCCGACTCTTCAATCACTTTTTGGTTATTACGTTGCACTGAACAGTCACGAATACCCAACACTTTGGTGTTACCAAACTTATCACGCAGTAACTGCACTTCGATATGACGCAATGAGGTGACGTATTTCTCAAGGTAAAGGTCGCCGTTACCAAATGCTGCAGCCGCTTCAGTTGAAGTTTTTTGGAACAAACCAATCATGTCTTCAGCTTTAGTGACCACCTGAATACCTTTACCGCCACCACCTTGTACCGCTTTAAGCAGTACTGGGTAACCAATTTCAAGGGCGACGTTTACCGCCTGCTCAGCGTTGGTCAAAATACCGTGACTACCCGGCACTACTGGCACGTTTTGGCCTTGTGAGGTTTTAATCGCGTTTGATTTGTTACCCATAGTCGTCATTGAATGCACGCTTGGGCCAACAAAGTTAACGCCATTGTTAACACATAAAGCAGCAAATTGCGGGCTTTCTGACAAGAAACCAATACCAGGGTGAAGCGCATCGACGTTTTCGTAATCTGCTACTTTCAATACAGAGTATGCATTCAAGTAACTCTCATCCGATGTATTACCACCAATACAAACCAGCTTGTCGTTCACTTTAAGCATGTCTGCAGGTACTGATGTCATATCAGGATCTGATGCCACTAAAACAACATTAATTTTGTTGTCATGGGCTTTACGGATCAATTTAACCGCAGTACAACCACGCGCATGGATAAGCACTTTATCAATCGGCTTCATTAACGCACGAGGATCGTCTTGAACAATCTTCTCTTCAATGGCTTTAACTTCAGGCACTAAGGTTGATACCGCTTTAGCAATGATCTCTTGGGCATGCAATGTTGGCAGTGGCATTAACGGATCAATACTTGATAATTGGCTATCTAAAGTATCAGTGAATGGGTTATGCACTAAGCCTGTCATCGCACCCGGTACTTTAGACAAGTAGTTAGATAGCGTTGCTGTTGATGGCAAGTATGCAGGCACCACCATTTGACCAGCAAATGGCATGTTAGTACCTGATAGATAATAAGTTTGCACTAACGGATGAGTCACAAAGCTTGCCTGTGCGCCACCAGTACAATCACCAAAACCGAACATCAATACTGGTAATTCATTGTCACGTACAAAACGGGTAATACGGTCATTCACCACAGCCATTGAGAATAGTGCTGCTGCACCTTCTTTGGTTTGCATACCACCAGAGCTAATAAAACAAACCACTGGCAATTTACGCTTAGCACATTCAATTAATAGCGCGCTGAACTTCTCAGCACTGGCCATATCAAACGCACCAGCCTGGAAGGCAATATTTGATACCGCAACACCCACACGCAGTGTTTGGCCATTATTATCAAAGTCAGCTAAACCGGTAATTAAACCACAAGGGCGAATGCCTTTGTCTAATGCATCTTCAATGGATAAACGAAACCCTGGGAAGTTAAGCAAGTTGGCAGACATCTTATCGCCATTAAGCTCTTCAAACTCAGTGAAGAACTTAGCAATAATATTTTCCCAACCCATCTTGCCTTGGCGTTTTTCATCACGAAGCACTTTTTGGATCAGTAGATCTTGGTAGCCCATGGTGAGGCGGTTCCAGAAATCTTTACGACGACCAATACGCACAGGGTTGATAGCACCTGTGTACTTAGACTGATCTTCTTCACTGTCGAAATACTCTGGCAATAAACGCTCAAAGAAGTAAGTTAAGATAACAAATAAACTGTCGTTTAATTGCGGGAAACCAACACTCTTCCATTGCTCTACACGGGTTAACAGTTCTGCACGGTTAGATTGCGCCATGAAGAATTTAAGCCATTTATAGAACTTGCTCTTATCATTGGCTTCATCATTATTTGATAACGCAGTATCAATGGCGTTATGCAATAACTTATCAACTGATTCACGCGACAGACTCTTAGACATCATCGCTTCTTTAGAAATCGACGCTAAGTTAACGACCACGTTGTCATATAGTGCATTAAAGATTAATACGTTATGACATTGCCAAATGAAGTCTTCACGCAACTCATCATTGACCACAATATCAAGCACAGTCAGTTGATTCAGCTCAGGCCAAGGCGCTTGAGTTGTTGATGATGGCAATGATTCAAGGTGCTTAATTAAGCCTTTGAAGTTGTTTGCTGAGTTACCTTTCCAGCGGTGATACAAAGACCAGCCGATGTTAAAGAGTAATGCCTTACGGGCTTTCTTATAGTTCTCTTTCGGCTCACCTAAGATGAAACGAGTGATCACGTTACGTTCAGCAGAAATCTCGCTACGTTTGGCATCAAAAGTGCCCCAAAGCTTATTCAACTCTTCGTCGTAAACTAATTTATCAGGCGTCGCTAACCAAGATTGGAATACACTATCTTGCTCTTGCTGAATACGCGCCAGTAAATCACCTTCAGGCACACTCACTTTCGATAAACGGCCATACTGTTCAACCGAAATTGAATGAATACGACTGCGCACCGTAAGATAGCGTAAATAACGATAAGCACTACCAAACACATTGTGGTGCATGGTTGGGCTGTTCGCTACAGCTAAACCTTGGCTATTTTCTAGCGCTGCAAGGTTTTTAGAAGGGTCTAAATAACGGCTTAAACTGCGATCATAATGCTCACGTAAATCGTCAGACTCTCGCACAAAAGTGATGGCGGCATTTTCTACTGCTTCAATACCACTAATGATTGCGCGGCGTAAATTGTGCTGACGTTCGTCTTTATCATAAGGAGAAAAATCAACGATACCGTCAATACAACCAGCAGAAAGCAACTCTTCTGGCGATACCCCAACAGACTTAGCACATTCTTGCCATGACAAGTTGTACTTGCGGGCAATGCTTTGTAAGCCTTGAGGTTGAATCGTGTTGAAAATACCATCACGCAATGACAATAAGATGTTTGCCGCCGCTAATGGGATCGCGCCGCCAGAGTAACCTGCACCAATCACGATACCGACAGTCGGTACGTCAACATTGGCACTTTCAGCAATGGCTTTTGAAATGGTATGGGCTTGGTTTTGGCTGTTAGCCACTTCACCCGCATCGGCGCCAGGAGTATCAATTAAGTAAACGATAGGCATTGATAACTCAGCAAAGTGACGAATCGCTTTACATGCTGCTAAGTGATGCTCTGGCATCCAAGCACCATTGGCCGAGGTTCTTTCTTGGGCAATAAAACCAATGCGGCGAGTACGTGAACCGAAGTTTAATTCGATTTCAGCACTATAAAAAGAACCTAAGTGGAACTCAGTGATCAACTTACCTTTAAGATCAGCGATAACACGTTTTGCACTTGGACGGTTCTTATCTAAAGTCGGTTGAATGACTTTAGCCACATAACTATCGACATCTAACGTCGACAGCTCTTTTAAATTTGCTTGAATCGCATCCTCAGATAACAATCCTTTGATTTCTTCAGCTAAAGTCTGCTTACTGTGAGCTGGGAATAATGAAAAATCTTTAGCTAAATGCTCCGCTTTAAGAAAGAGCGGATCAGCCGATTGTGCCGATGTCTTGTGTACGGGCTGCTTTTTGCTAGTCATCCTTAGATCCTCTGCTTATATAGCCTCTAAAATTTTTAGTCGGTAAATATAACTTTGTTCCCTGTACAATTACCATTAAACTATTGGAGACGCTTTGTTCCATTTTTGAGACAGTGAGGCTAAGGTGCCTGATTTAAACGGTATGATGCTGTTTGCAGCAGTAGTTAGAGCAAAAGGTTTCTCCCAAGCGGCCAGAGATATCGGCCAACCAAAATCAACCATAAGTCGTAAAGTTGCTCAGCTAGAAGAGCAACTTGGTGTACGCTTGCTGCAGCGTGATACCCGTAATTTAAGTCTGACTCAAATCGGTGCTTTATTTTATCAACATTGTGACTCTATTCGCCAAGAAATTGAAGCCGCCAAAGCCATTATCGAAAATACCCATAGCGATATTTCCGGCTCATTGCGGATTGCTATTCCGGTGTCATTCTCCCAAGACGTCATTGCCACACTTTGCAGCAACTTCATGCGCCTTTATCCCAACATCGAACTTGACGTTCAATTTACCGACAGTAATGTCGGCTTAGTCGGCGAAGGTTATGATATTGCCATAAAATATGGCCCATTAGAATCTTCTGACTTAGTCGCGCGGTTACTATTTGAACGTCAACCCATATTAGTTGCAAGTCCCGGATATCTCAAAAAATCAGGCACACCTGCTACCCCGCAAGAACTAGCCCTGCACAGTGGCATATTATTAGGTACCAGTATGTCGGCGCCGATTTGGCCAGTAGGCAAAGGTAATCGTAAAACCATGGCCACCTTTAAACGTAAGGTCAGAGTTAATAGTGCCAGTATGGTCAAACGACTCGCCCAAGATGATTTTGGTATCGCTATGCTGTCCAATAATAGCTGTAAGCAAGAGCTAGCGGCAGGCAGTTTAGTGCCTTTACTGCAAGAATGGCCCATGGAACCATTCAAAGTTTACGGGGTGTATTCAAGTAGACGACAATTAGCCAGTAATATTAGCGCCTTTTTAGATTTTTTCGCTAAACGTTATGCTAGCCAAGAGTCATTACAATCAATAATGAATTAGTGCTAAAGCCGTGTTAAATTAAACTCATAAAAACAAAACATCCTAAAGGAATAGTCATGTTCAAGCCCTTGTTTACCCCCTTATTTAAGCGTACTGCTTTGGCATCATTTGCTGCCTTATTGCTTACATCTGCCCCAACTGTTGCCCAAGGCTTCAGTATGGAACGAGACGTTGAAGAGCTGCGTTTACCCACTGCGCTAAGCTCAATCCCTGCAGTGGTTAATCAATATGAAAATATTAATAGCAACTTAAACAATAAACTTGCAGATTCAACCGATGAGTTAACCATTACCCAAATGGTCGCGGCGCAAGGCACTTTACTTTGGCTGCAAGCGGTGGCCGATGTGCAGTCGGGAAAACACGATGACCGCGGCTTGTACTGGAGCCGTCTTGCTATTCGAGAAACCTTAAAAACTGCTAATGCCGGATATAATATTGTCCCTTGGCAGCGAGATATATTGATTAAGGCGTTTGAGAAGTCTTCAAGAGGCTTAAGCGACATTCAGTTTTTACCAGAAAGCCGGATTAAAATTCTAGTCACAGGTTTTGACCCATTCTTTTTAGATAAACACATTGACCAAAGTAATCCATCAGGATTAACGGCCCTGGCTTTAGATGGGGTGACTTTTAACGTTAATGGCAAACAAGCTCAAATCGAAACTGTGATGATCCCAGTGCGATTTGCCGACTTTGATAATGGCATGATCGAATCACTATTAACGCCTATGTATCGTGATAATAGTATTGATATGATTTTCACTGTCAGTATGGGCCGTGATAATTTTGATTTAGAGCGTTTTCCAGCAAGAGGTCGCAGCGCAGCAGCTCCTGACAATTTGAATGTTTATACCGGCGCTAGCAAGGAAAAGCCAATGGCCCCCTTATTTAATGGCGGAACACTCAATGGCTCTGAATTTGTTGAGTTTTCACTGCCTGTAGCTGCAATGCAGCAAGCCCAAGGCGATTGGAGCATCAATGATAATCATCAAGTGACCAGCATTAGCAAAGGTCAATTTGATGCTAAATCCATTTATGAACTGACTAACGAGCAATCGGTAGAAGGCTCTGGCGGCGGTTATTTATCTAATGAGATTTCCTATCGCAGTATTTTATTGAAACAGCAATTTGGCCGTACTTTACCGGTAGGCCATATTCATACCCCTAGAGTGGCCGGCTTTGATGCAGAAATGGAATGGAAAATGGTTGAGCAGATCCGTGAAATGATTAAACTTGCTGCGGGTGAGCTTTAGCAATAGTTTTATGCCCTGCTGATAATGCTATTATAGGCTTATCAGCAGGCAGTTTCGCTTACAACTACTTACGACTCTTTACGATTAGCTTATTATGTTCAAATCTATTTTCGCGCGCCTAACTTCAACACCCATAGCAACGACCAGCAGCACCACAAATCTCGCTGCAGAGGTTCGTATCCCATTACCAAAAACTGAAGCCCAGCAGCAAGTACTATTAAAAATAGAGTCAGATTATCAATTAGCCGAGCAACAGCTAAAGCAAAAATTTCCCCGTCCAAGTATTCTATTTAGCTTAAGAGGAAAAAGCGCTGGCACCGCCCATTTGCAATTAAATAAACTGCGCTTTAACCCGGTGTTGCTAGAAGAAAATATCGAGGCGTTTTTAACCCAAGTGGTACCCCATGAAATTAGCCACTTATTGTGCTTTCAGCTGTTTGGTAAAGTGAAGCCCCACGGTAAAGAGTGGCAACAGTTAATGAACGGCATTTATCAAATACCTGCAGACACCACCCATCAACTGGACATCAAATCTGTTGCTGGTAAACAGTTTCAGTATCATTGTCAGTGCGGCCCAGTCATGCTCAGCATTCGCCGCCATAACAAAGTGACTCGCAATCAAACTCAATACCGTTGTAAACGATGTTCACAGGTGCTAACAGCCAAAACATAACCGTAAACAATTTCACTTTATCCTAATACTTATCATTCACTTATAGCGACATTAATCATAGTCATCATTGAAACAACACTATTGATTGCATCCCCAGTTTCAATCCCTTACCATCCTTCGCAAATATCAGGCTATATCCCCGTATAACGCCTGTGCCGTATATAAAAATCAGGGTCTTTTTGTGCAACAAAATTCAAAACATGTAATACAGCCTCTGTGGCTGTTAGTGCTTTTCGCCGCTATCATTTTAACGTCAATCAATCTACACGCCGCCGAACACCCTAAAAGTTTTCGAAGCGCTAAAAAAATTGCCCAGCAGATTTACAGTAGCTCGCTACCCATGACAAGCTTTTATTGTGGTTGCGACATTAAGGTGGTCGGTAAACAGTGGAAACCCGATTTGGCCAGTTGTGGTTATCAAGTGAGGAAACAAATTCCCAGAGCCAATAGAATTGAATGGGAACATGTGGTTTCAGCTTGGGAGTTTGGTCATCAGAAACAATGCTGGCAAAATGGCGGCAGAAAAAATTGCGGTAGAATTAGCCCAGAGTTTAAGAAAATGGAAGCCGATTTACACAATCTCACTCCAACCGTGGGTGAAGTCAACGGCGATAGAAGTAATTACCGTTTTAGTCAGTGGAATGCAAAGTCTACCCTATATGGCCAATGTGATATGGTAGTCGACTTTAAAGGCCGTAAAGTGCAGCCCCCCGAGCAAAGCCGCGGCGCTATTGCCAGAACCTATTTTTACATGCAACAAAACTATGGCTTAGCGATTTCTTCCAGTCAAAAACGCTTATTTGAAGCTTGGAATAAATCCTACCCAGTTGATAAGATTGAATGTCGCCGCGATCAACTTATTGCCAATAGACAAGGTAATAATAACGCGTTTGTATTAAATCAATGCCAAAACCTCGGCCTCATTGATTAAGGATTGTTATTTATGCGAGTCCCAAGAATTTATCAGCCCGTCAATACGCTAGCGCTCAATCAGCAACTCAAGCTTGATGAAGATGGCGCTGCCCACATTGGCCGAGTGCTAAGAATGACTGAAGGCGATCAAGTCAGTGTGTTTACCGGCGATGGTTATGACTATTTAGCCAACATCATTAGCGCCAATAAAAAAAATGTCACTGTTGAAATTATCACTAAAACAGTCAATGATTCTGAGTCGCCGCTGAAGCTACATTTAGGTCAGGTCATTTCTCGTGGTGATAGGATGGATTTTACCATTCAAAAGTCTGTTGAATTGGGTGTCAGTACCATAACCCCGCTATTTTCAGATCGCTGTGGTGTAAAGCTTAATGGCGAACGTCTTGATAAAAAAATCGGCCAGTGGCAAAAAATTGTCATTAGTGCTTGCGAGCAATCAGGCCGAAGTGTGGTACCTGTTGTGCGCCCAGCAATGACCCTGAGTCAGTGGTGCGCTGAGCAAACCGATGCGTTAAAGTTGAACCTACACCCAAGAGCTGCACATGGTATTAATGGCCTGTCACTGGATAACAGTAAAGACAACCACAAAGTACGCTTGTTAATTGGCCCTGAAGGCGGTTTATCAGAAGAAGAAATCGCCATGACAGAAACCCAACAATTTACCGATGTATTGCTCGGCCCAAGAGTATTACGAACAGAAACTGCTTCACTAACAGCTATCACTGCCTTACAACTAAGATTTGGTGATATCGGTTAATCAATGATGCATGCATTGAGAATATAAGGATAAAAATATGATTAAGCTCGGCATAGTAATGGATCCAATTAGTGACATTAACATTAAGAAAGATTCAAGTTTCGCCATGTTAATGGCTGCACAGGCCCGTGGTTATCAATTGTTTTATATGGAAATGAATGATCTAGCTATGGTTAATGGTCAGGCAACAGCCACTATGCGCGCATTAACTGTTGAAGCTAATTCTGAAAAATGGTTCGAACTCGGCGATAGCATTGATACGCCATTGGCAGACCTTGATGTCATCTTAATGCGTAAAGACCCACCATTTGATACTGAATTTATTTATGCCACTTATATGCTTGAGCGTGCAGAAGAGCAAGGCACCTTAATCGTCAATAAGCCGCAAAGCTTGCGTGATGCCAATGAAAAACTCTTTACTGCCTGGTTCTCTGAATTCACCCCAGAAACCATAGTCACCAGAGACGAGCAACGCATCCGCGCTTTTCATCAAGCCAAAGGCGATATCATTTTAAAACCACTTGATGGAATGGGTGGTAGCTCAATTTTTCGCGTCAAAAAAGATGACCCTAACTTAGGGGTTATTATTGAAACCTTAACCAATGAAGGTCAGCAATACGCCATGGCTCAAGCCTTTATTCCAGATATCACTTCTGGCGATAAGCGCATTTTAGTGGTCGATGGCCAGCCAGTGCCCTTCTCTTTAGCCCGTATTCCACAAAAAGGTGAAACCCGTGGCAATCTAGCCGCTGGCGGCCGTGGTGTGGCGCAGCCATTATCTGAATCAGATTGGCATATTGCTAACACGATTGGCCCTGAGCTTAAAAAGCGTGGACTTATCTTTGTTGGCCTTGATGTGATTGGCGATAAGCTAACTGAAATCAATGTCACCAGCCCAACTTGTATCAAAGAAATTGAAGCCGCATTTGATGTAGATATTACTGGAATGTTGATGGACTCAATTGAAGCGCGTATCAATAAAAAAGCATAAATCAAAAGGATAGCAGCAATGAATGTCATTGCTGCTAATATTGTCGAACACACTTGGGACTACACATGCACTTAAGAAGTACGCTGGGCTTACTGCTTAGCTTAACCCTGTGGTTTTCTAATACCACTGTTGCCAATGAACTCATCGCTGAAGCCGCCATCAATACAAATACTGCCAGCCAAACTCAAACTGAAGCTGCTGTTACTTCCGAAGCCATTTCGGAAAAAGCAGCAATTAAGCAGGTTATAATTGATGAACCCGTAATCGTTGCGCCAATTACAGCACTAAAAAGCACTCACCAAGCTTCAACCACAGCAGCTAAGCCTAAAAACATGGTCATCATGGTGGGAGATGGCATGGGCCCCGCTTACACCAGCGCCTACCGCTACTTTAAAGATAATCCCAATACCCAAGAAATCGAGCAAACTGTATTTGATCGGCTGTTAGTGGGCATGGCAAGTACCTACCCTGCTCGCAGTAGCGGTTATGTGACTGACTCTGCCGCCTCGGCAACCGCCTTAGCTACAGGGTTTAAAACCTATAATGGCGCAATTTCAGTCGATGAAAATAAACGTCCATTGACCACCATAATGGAACTTGCCAAAGCGGCAGGCTTATCCACGGGGGTAGCAGTATCAAGTCAGGTTAACCACGCTACTCCTGCGGCATTTTTAACCCATAATGAACATCGAAAAAATTATAAAGCCATTGCAAAATCTTATTTAACATCTGATGCTGATGTCATTTTAGGCGGTGGTCAACAGTACTTTTCTGCGGAATTGTTGCAGCAATTTAAAGACAAAGGCTATCAACATATTACCGAGTTTGAGCAACTCGATAGTATCAAGCAGCCTAAAGTACTGGGTTTATTTGCCCCAGTGCAACTACCATGGGTCATTGATGATAAACAAGGCCATAAACTTAGCAGCTTAACGAAAAAGGCCTTAGAGCTATTAGCTCAAAACGACCAAGGCTTTGTATTACTGGTTGAAGGTAGCCTGATAGATTGGGCAGGACATCATAATGATATCGCCTCTGTGATGGGTGAAATGGATGAGTTTGCCAATGCCATTGAAGTGGTTGAGCAATTTGTTCGTCAACGTAAAGACACCTTGATGGTGGTGACCGCCGATCACAACACCGGTGGACTTTCTATTGGTACTAATGGTGAGTATGAGTGGCAGCCACAGCTCATTCATGGCATCAATGCCTCACCGACTAATATTGCTCAGCAGTTAATTGCTACTGATGACTGGCAAGCAAAGTTTAATCAACTGATTGGCTTTGATGCCAGCCAAGAAGAATTGACTCAATTAAGTAACGCCCGTATGCAGGGTGAAAAGCAGCTTACTGCCACTATATTAACAATCATTGATGCCCGCACTAATACCGGCTGGACCACACTGGGTCACACCGGATTAGACGTGCAGGTTTTTGCCGCCGGCCCTGGTGAAAGGCTGTTCAGTGGCCATCAAGACAACACTGATATTGCCACTAAGATGATGAGTTTATTACCTCAATCACAAGCTGCTATTGGCAGTCATTAATAAGCAATGAATAAACCTTAAAGGGTGACAATTTTGTCACCCTTTTTATTGCCGGTATTTGCTATAATCGGCAGATTATTTTTTCAAAGGTTAATCTCGTGCTTACTAACGCTTCTCAAGTCATTTTAAGAAATGCTGAATTCATTGAAAACCAAGATGTTTTAATTCTAAATCATGAAGCTGATACCTTGGCGGCTGAGCTAGTTACCAGCGCTGCATCAGTGACGAGCTTAGCATTAGACTTTAACCATTATTTATTATTGTCTCAAAAACAACAAAAAGGCTTAAGCAGTCACTTTGGTCACGAGCTGCCAACTACCGATGCCGACAAACGCTTTGATGTCGCGATTATCTATTTCCCAAAGGCCAAGCCCCTAGCGCCTTACTTATTTAACCTCGCTGCCAAGCATTTAAAGCAAGGCGGACACCTAATTGTCGTGGGCGAAAATAAAGGTGGAGTTAAATCGTTAGCAAAATTACTGCCTGAGTATTTCTCCCCCCCAAGTAAGCGCGATAATGCCCGCCATTGTTTATTATTTGTCAGTGAGTTAATCGCCCAAGCACCTGCTTTTGACCTTAATAACTGGCTAAGCCGATACTCGTTATCAACCCCTCAAGGGGAGATCACCATTTGTAACCTTGTGGGTGTGTTTAGCGAAAAGCGTCTCGATCAAGGTACAGAATTATTGCTATCGCATTTGCCGACATTAGAAAAACGCGTACTGGACTTTGGCTGTGGTGCTGGGGTTATTAGCGCCGCCTTATTAAAAGCAAACCCGAGTTTATCCGTTGAGTGCATTGATATTAATGCCATGGCTTTAAAAGCCTGTGAGCTAACCCTTGCCGCAAATGGCATGCAAGCAAAAGTGTATCCCTCTGATGGCTTTAACCAAATTAGCGGTCAATTTAATGGCATCATTGCGAACCCACCATTTCATGATGGCTTAGCCGCCACCACCCAAATTGCCAAAGATTTTGTCAAATCCAGTGCATCAAGCCTTGCCAAAGGCGGTGTGTGGCAAATTGTCGCTAACCGAAACTTGCCATATGCAGACACCATAGCCGCTGAATTTGGCCAAGTGAACGTGCCTGCAGAAAACAACAAATATAAATTATATCTATTTAATAAATAACAAAAAACTACCCGCGGTGTGCGGAGTTCACAAATTATTTGATTGAGTTATAAAACAACCAATTACTGACTAGTTTTTATCCCTAAAAAACGCTACATTTTGTTAGCTAATAATAAACGTCATTTGAGGCGTATCGTTCTACCTATTGGGCAGCCTAATAAGCTCAAATGTAGGACGCAAAAATAAGGGATTTTATGCTAGCGTCAGATTTAGCGGTTTTTAATGTTGATCAAACTCAAGTTGAGCTCCGCGTTACGCCCAGCCGTCACGGCCCCATCACTGAAGATGATATAACCCAGTTACTTAATCAGCCTGAATTTGCCATGCTGCGGCCCTTAGAGCAAAACATTGCTAAGGCGACCGCTGAAGTAAATAGTCAATGCAGTGTCGATAACGGTAAACACGAATTATTTTTTATTATTGCTGAGCGCCTTGATGGTAACGTCATCATCGAGGTCAGCGAAGATAAAATGTCAGTCTCAATGAGCTTGGTGTCTGCCTATGGCGGCCAAGACCCAACACTGCCAACCATTTTAAATGCGCTTAAATTCCATAAGGTTAAAATGGGCTTAAGCAAACCCAACATCCTATCGCTGCTACAACAATTAGACACCTTACCGCCAGGTGAGCAATGTCGCTCGCTGATCGCCCACGGTAAACTGCCGCAAAATGGCACCTATGCCAGCTTAGCAAGGCAAGTGCCATTAGCCCGCGAGCGCTTGCTGCAACCCCAAGAGCGAGCAGATGGCTCAGTGGACATGCGCGATTTGGGCGCCATGATCATGGTAAAACCAAACGATGTATTAATGATTAAAACCCCTGCTACAGATGGTGTTGCAGGTTATAACGTCAATGGTGATGTTTTACCGCAAATCCCCGGCAAAGACATTATTATGCAGCCAGGTAATGGCACTCAACTGGCCGCTAACGACCCTAATTTATTACTGGCAATGGTATCTGGTCAGCCAGTTGAAACCCGCCATGGCATGCAAGTGGATGATGTGCTGCAAATTAAAAACGTTGATGTCAATTTTGGCCATGTGGACTTTGAAGGCAGCGTGTTAATTAGCGGTGATGTCCATGAAGGCATGCAAGTAAAAAGTAGCGGCGATATTACGGTTATGGGCTTTGTGGACTCAGCAACATTGGACGCCAAAGGTGATGTCATTGTTAGTAAGGGTATTATTGGTCGCCAGATTAAAGAGCATCAACTTAGCACCACCATTAATGCTAAAGGACAAATTTGCGCACAATTTGTGCAGTACTCCAGCCTTAATGCCGATAATGATATCTTAGTAACCAAGCAATTACTCCATAGTCACTCATGTTCAAACGGTGTTATCACTGTAAGCGATCCTAGCGGCAAACGAGGCGACTTGGTTGGCGGTAAGGCGAGCGCTAGCAAAGGCATTAATGCGGTGGCAATTGGCGCTACTGCAGGCACTAAAACCGCATTATTTTGCGCCATGGATCAAGCTCAAATTCGCGCAGAAGTCAAAACTGCCCATGAAAAAATCAAACAGCTTGTCATTGCTGGCCTTGATATTGAAGCCAGATTACGCAAACTACCACCTAAAAGCGAATGGCAAACCGATGCCGGCATGATCGAGCAAGTTAAAATGATGCTTGATGAAAAGAAACAACTCGCCAGTGATCGTGCCCAGTTAGAAGCACAGTTCAAGCAATTACAGCAAGATGCCGACGGTTACTATAGTAAGCATTTTATTCAGGCCAAAAAGCATATCTTTACCAACGTTAAAATTAATATTGGCCCGTCTAAAAATACAACCCAACGGGAGCACGGCCCTTGCCTAGTCATGAATAAGCAAAATGAAATTAGTTTTGATTATAGCAACCGATAGTTGCACTATGTAACGGGTACATTCTTCAATCGGCAATAGTGTGGCCTTACATCATTGATGTTTATCAATGGTTACTTAGTGTCACCGCCTACAGGTTTTATCATGCAAAGTATTTGTTGGCCCGCAGTCATTAAGCAGCAAACTAGTGACGAGCTTATCTATCTGGCCAGCGACAGAGACTGGCTAGAGTTTTGCTGCTTAGCAGCTCATATTACCGATACAACAGATAAGTTACTCGACAGTGAAGGTCATATTTTCGATATTTCCATTAACTCAACAACTGATACCTGCCAACCTATAACCGTAGCCGAACTGCCTCAATTAGCCTTAAGCACGCAGGCTATCGACTTAGTGACATTCATTCGCTATGTTCGCCAACATGCCCAGTTAAATGGTCATTGCTGCAGCGCAAAGCTTATTTTCACTACTATTAGACAAGGAATTGAAACGGTTGAATTTCTTGAGTCTGAATTTTCTTGAGTCAGCATCGCTACTCAGGCAAAATGCTGTTCCACATTTTATCCCGTAATACGAGTATCAAGCATGGAACTGTTAAACATCGAATGCCTAGGAAAACGCCTACGATTAGAGGGCTCCATGGCTGGCTGGCAACAGCTCTATTGGGATAATCAACTGGTTTCACAAAAGTCGGCATCTGCTGATAATCAAAGCTTTACTATCCACGAATTTGAGCTGTCTAGACCGAGTTCACTAGCAGAACCCAGTCATGATGATGTCATCACCCAAACCAGCCGCCAAGTCATGAAAGTGCGATTAGAGTCTGATGTGCAGTGGCAACCATTTATCATTAACTACACGGTTTTGGTGGACAATAACCCCATTGCCGATGGTCAGCGCAACAGCAAGGACATAGAACGACAAACCCCTGAAGTGGCCCCAGTTAAACAACAAAAATTCAGTTTTGTTGGCTTAGCCTCATTAGGGTTTAAGCTGCTTAAAAGCGCCAAAGTGATTAAAGCTATGCTTGCTGCGGCCAGTGTGGCCGCCTACTCTTGGTTATTTTCAATTGAGTTTGCTTTAGCCTTGATTGCTTGTTTGGTTATCCATGAATATGGTCATATCAAAGCAATGAAACACTTCGGCATGAAAACCAAAGGTATTTATTTGATCCCATTTATGGGCGGCCTTGCTGTCAGTGACGAGCGTATTAATACCCGTTGGCAGAACGTGGTGATCTCTATTATGGGGCCGACTTTTGGCCTGTTTATGTCCATCGGTTGTATGCTGGCTTATTGGCTGACGGGTAATATCTTTTTTGCCGGACTGGCCAGCTTTAACGCCCTATTAAATCTCTTTAATTTATTGCCGATACTGCCTTTAGATGGCGGTCATATTTTAAAAAGTATCACCTTTTCCATGAATAGCATGGTGGGTCTAATCGCCTGTATCGCCGGCGCAGCCGCTGGGGTATTCATTAGCTACAGTCTTGGGCTGGCTTTACTGGGTTTCTTATTATTAATTGGTAGTCTTGAGATTGTATTTGAATGGAAAAGTCGTCATCAAAGCCATTTACTGCCCCTTGACCGTTATGGGCAAATCTTCTCGACCTTGTGGTACTTCATTACGGTTGGCTTACTGATTGCTATTATTTGGTATTTTGCAGCATCTGGCGATGAAATGCTGTCGATGCCATTAGAAATATTAAAAAGCTAGTCAACTAAATAGCAGTGCTTAACATTAACTAAGCTAGCAAGAACTAAGACCGTAATAACTAGCCTGTGATAACTAAGCTCGTAAAAACTAAGCCCGTAAGAACTAGCTACGGGCTTAACTTTTCGAAAAATATTCTCAATTAACTTATCTATTTAGCTGGTGAAATTTCGAATACCTTAGTCATGACTTTATACAGCTCAGTGCCTTGATGAACAGAGGCTGAAGCAAAATGCAGCACTGGCACACAATCTATCGGCAAACTCACCGAAGTGACGGCATTATCGCTGCCGTACTGATCTAACCTTAATAGGGTCACTAAAGGCTCGCCAGCAGCTAACGGCTCACCAACCGCTGCGCAGTATTCCACTAATCCCGCTTTAGGGGCATGAAACTTTTTATAATCCTTTAAGTAACAGCCCCAGCGTTTAATGTTGGCAGGTGCAACATGCTCTTTGATCACCCCGCGATGGCTCAAATAGGCCAAAATACCGAGGGCATCATTTTTAGCATCTGCCATATCAATGCGTTCTTGGCTTGCCAGCTCTAAGGTAAAAGCCGCCACAGGCACATCGAATATGCGCCCTTTTAACGCTGCATATTCAGTTAATTGCCACCATGGACAAAAAACCGCTTCATCCATGGCGCCGCCAAATTCATTGGGGATAATTAACGATAAGGGGATCGAGAAAAACGCCGCCGCGGCTGCATCATACTCAGGGCAATAAAGGTGCTTTGCAGATTTGGGCCCGGTATGTAAATCAAGCACGATATCAGCGCCATGGGCCATATGTTGTAATGTCACCGCTAAGCGATGACCAGTGCTAATACCCCAAGGGTTGGCTAAACGTTGCTGGCAATTATTGACTAAGGTTTGCCTAAAAGCACTAAACAAGTCCTTGTCAGCAAGCTGTTGATGCTCAGTAAACCAGTTAGCAATATCAATTCCATGGTCGTAATACTCACGGTTCCAATTCACCCCTGTAATAGGATCAAATCGCCCTAAAGTAAACTCGCCACTTTTTTGATTAATACCTAACGGGTTGGCTAAGGGCACGCAGTGAATATCACCTAATACACTGTAGTCTTGTAGCAAGGTCATCAGTTGATGTATCACCGCGTTGCCCTGTACTTCAGCCCCATGAACATTGGCCTGTATATAAACACTGGGCGCGGCGTCATCTGAGCCTTTAAAGCTAAACAGTGGCGCGGTTAACGCTTGGCCGGTGGCAAGTTCTCCCACTTCAACATGAGACAGTGTGGGTGAAGAATCGTTAGCCTGTGCTGTAATAGAGTTCACTGATGTCATACCTGCCACGTTAGCTATTATTCAAATAAGTTTTGGTGCAAAGAGTTAACCACATCTGCGGCTTCAGACTCAGCGACGAGAACACATAAGTTATGTGGGCTAGCCCCTTGGCAAATCATGCGCACATTATGTTGTTCAAGTACCCCGAAAACTCGGCTACAAATACCTGCTGTTGACGCTATCTGATTACCAATGATTGCGACTAGCGCTAATTTATCTTCCACTCTTACGCGGCAATTTTGTGATAGCTCTTGTAGTAATGATTCACTTAATAACCCCTGCCCGCTAGAGTCAGAGCCGGTTTTATCAAGGGTAAGTGACACATTTACTTCTGAGGTGGTAATCAAATCAACTGAAATTTTATGCTTAGCTAAAGTGGCAAAGGTATGCGCTAAAAAGCCCTGCGCATGGAGCATTTGCAAGCTATGCAGGTTTAATAAGG
The DNA here is from genome assembly GCF_001957135.1 of Shewanella sp. UCD-KL21. Lineage (GTDB taxonomy): Bacteria > Pseudomonadota > Gammaproteobacteria > Enterobacterales > Shewanellaceae > Shewanella. Next base: position 60,897 of record NZ_MPHK01000010.1, read on the forward strand.
TTTGATCTCGTCTTAGAGCCACCGCTCGATAAACCGGGGCATCTTCTACTTGATGACGGATCCAAGTTCCACCTTGCTCAGGCGCTTTACTTGAACCAACAAACACCTGAATTTGTTGGCGCACGGCCGGCAGTATCGTTGCAGGGTGCAACACTTTGGCGCCAAAAGTGGCCATTTCAGCCGCTTCATTAAAGCTAATTTCAGGGATAGGCCTCGCATTAGGCGCTAAACGTGGGTCAGTGGTATAAATTCCCGCCACATCGGTCCAAATTTCAACCGCATCAGCTTTTAGGGCTTCGGCTAATAACGCAGCTGAGTAATCACTGCCGCCGCGGCCTAGGGTGGTGGTATTACCTGCTTCATCGGCGCCAATAAACCCTTGAGTCACGATAACTTGCTGAGCGAGTAACGGCTGTAAATGCTCAGCGGCTAACAGCGCAATTTGCTCAATTTGCGGCTCTGCTTTACCAAAGTGGCTATCGGTTCTTAATACTTGGCGCACATCAAATGAACTTGATGGCGTGCCTTTTTGGCGAATAACCGCAGAGAACAGTAAAGATGAGCATTGCTCGCCCATGGATAACAGCTCATCAATGATGGCTTTGCTTCTATCGAGCACTAACTTATCGCTAAGCACTGCCATTCTGCTTAATAGCTTATCAATCGTAGCTGCGACATCTTGTGGACGCGCCAGCTTATCAACAATGTCATATTGAATTTTGGCAATTTGAGTGACTAAACTTAAGCGGCGTTGATCGTTTACATTGGCTTGAGTTAACTCAACTAATAAATTAGTGACACCGCTAGAAGCGCTAACAACAACGACGCGGGTATTGGCATTGGCTAAAATAATGTCCGCACAGCGGTTCATGGCGTCAAAATCAGCAACAGAGGTGCCACCGAACTTAGCAACAACTAAACTCATGCTAATACCTCCACGACATTCGCAGACGCACTGTTAGTAGGCAAACATTGACTGGACATAAACTGAGTAGACAGTATTGGAACACATTGAAATTTAATACGTAAAAACATGATTACACTCCGAACTTACTTCGTTCGAAGAGCCTGGTGCAGTGATAACGCACCCTTAAAGAAGGGAAACAGCAATCTTTCACCAGAAGCTCTCCACCAAAAAATAGGTGACAATCGCTAGGATTCAACCTAAACGACCGATACCAGATGCCAACCAAACATACCTAGTACCTCGGCGCTAATCTCCCTCATAAGCTGTCATAGGAATTGGTTTTCCTCGAACTTACTACCTAGCTAACGCTCCTCTTCTGTTTCTTCCCACAGGAAGAGCATGAAAAATACCAATAAATAACAACCCAAGTCAATTGGGATATGCCATAAAGTCGTCAAATAACACAATACGTAAATAGAGACACTGAACTCAAAATAGTATCATCTAAGCTATTATTTATAATTTGAAATAAAAAAGTGATATAAAACAATAGAAATTAAAAAATAAAAAGTAATTTACTCGATGTAAATTCGAGGTTATTGAGTTAAAACCTTCAACTAAACTGCACAATTAAGCTTCAATATTAACAATCAAGTTTCAACAGCATATAAATAGCCATCGTTCTAATAAAAATTTAAAAATAACAATAAAAAAAGGCACTTAACTAAGTACCTATAGAAGAAGCTACTGATATTAAACATCCTCGATAACTGATACAAATGTCACTTACATCGCCAATCATGTTATTCATCGTGCAAATCAGGTAATTCATTAACTAAAACGGTTCGTGGGCCAAACTCGCCAATTAACACTTCCTTGTCAGGTGCTTCACCACAGGCCAGTAATGACAACACCCCATTATCAACATAGTAAATCGCCAGCTGTTTAAACTCTCGACCTAACTCTAACGCTTGGTCTTTTTCAATGAATACAGCCCAGCTTTTTTCCATATGAGATAAGTCTGGTGCCGCCCCAATTAAGCAACGATAGGGGCTATTAAATTGCTGAATTTTCCGCTGAAGTCGCCTATCTAACAAACGATTTTGACACGGGTTCAATTGGCTTCCTAAGGGGTTATGGGCGGTGACTATAGCGAAAGGCACAGCATAAGAAAGGCGCTGAGTAAGTAGAAATTGGGTGCCTTGATATTTAAACCAAAGCTTATCTATTGAATTATTCATCATTTATTTTTCTCAATTAAGACCAATTCAGTGTAGCAAATCAAGACTTGGGCCAACACCCTGTGTGATGTAAGTCACAAGAACAATAATTATATTTAATATAAAAATCATCAACTTACTTCAAAAACCATTTTTGTAACAAATCTACCCCGTAAATTTGTTAACATTTCATTTGTTAACAAATGCCTAAAACGAGTACAATATCCCACACTAGCTAGATTTTGCTACATAACGCTAAGTTGTGACACAAGCGACTACATTTACTGAAATTAAATCTTGGTAAAGTGTTCAAGCTTTTAAAATGTGTTCTACATTTTAAAAGACTGAATATAAATGTAGGACAAAATTAGGTTGCGAAGGAACTTTAATCAGCAATTTAATCTCTTAGTTTATATGAATCATCGGTTTTACAGATATTTTGACAGATTGTGAGCTTATTCAAGCTCAGCATACGATCTGAATATTGATTTTTTATGATCAAAATTTACGTCACGTATAACTCTTTTATAGAAGTGCGATAAATATTAGTACCTTAAACTGGTTTATATATTGTAGTTAGTCATGAAGCGTGTTTTGTTCAGGGCAGACATAGATAAACACCTATCGTGAATTTATAAATTATCGGCGTTTTCTTAGCTATATAACGCCACAGCCCTAGTGCAACATGACTAGAATCGAATTGTTTTTAATTTAGGTAAATAACATGCAAAACCCACACATTCTTATTGTTGAAGATGAAGCTGTAACCCGTAATACTCTACGTAGTATTTTTGAAGCTGAAGGGTATGTAGTAACTGAAGCAAACGATGGCGCAGAAATGCATAAAGCCATGCAGGATAATAAGATTAATCTTGTTGTTATGGATATCAACCTTCCTGGTAAAAACGGTTTATTATTAGCCCGTGAACTTCGTGAAATCAATAACATTGGCCTTATTTTCCTTACTGGCCGTGATAACGAAGTTGATAAGATCCTTGGTTTAGAAATTGGCGCTGATGACTACATCACTAAGCCATTTAACCCACGTGAATTAACTATCCGTGCTCGCAACCTATTAACTCGTGTAAACAGCGCTGGCGCTGAAACCGAAGAAAAAGGTTCTGTTGAGTTTTACCGTTTCAACGGTTGGAGCTTAGAAATCAACAGCCGTTCTTTAGTTAGCCCACAAGGTGAGTCTTACAAATTACCTCGCAGTGAATTCCGTGCGATGCTTCACTTTGTAGAAAACCCAGGAAAAATCTTAACTCGTGCAGACTTGTTAATGAAAATGACTGGCCGTGAGCTTAAGCCACATGACCGTACTGTTGACGTGACTATCCGTCGTATCCGTAAGCACTTCGAAAGCTTACCAGACACGCCAGAAATCATCGCAACTATCCACGGTGAAGGTTACCGTTTTTGTGGTAATTTAGAAGATTAATTTCGTCTGCAATTAATGTGCTTATTTGATTAGGCTCATTAGATAGCAAATGAAAATAAAAAGCCAAGTCGATGACTTGGCTTTTTTTATGGGCGATTAAAAATGGGCTATGGCTCATGAACTATGACTCATGGACTATTATTGCTAACCCATTAGTTATTACCCATTTACTATAAACATGGCTACTTAAGCTCGCGTTCTAAAAAGGCAGCTAAGGATTTATACAAATGATTCCTCACCTTTTCACCGCGCATAGAATGCTTTGAACCTGGGTAGTCCATCATTTGAAATAACTTGCCTTCATCTTGCAGCGCTTTATAAACGCGGGTGCTATTTTCAAACAACACATTATCGTCAGCCATGCCGTGATACATCAGCAAACCAGACTGATAATTTTCCACATAAGGGGTAATGCTGCTGGCATCGTAACCTTGTTTATTACTATCAGGATTACCCATATAGCGCTCGGTATAATGGGTGTCATACAAACGCCAATCGGTCACGGGCGCACCAGAAATTGCCGCTTTAAAATAATCAGGGGCTTTAAACTGGCTCATTAACGCCATATAGCCGCCATAACTATGGCCATAAATAGCGATATTATCGCCATCAATAAATGGCAGGCTTCTTAAGTAAGAAGCCCCCACTTTTTGATCCTTGACTTCTGCATCACCCATATTCTGATAAATAACGTATTCAAACTGAGTACCACGATGGGCTGAGCCGCGGTTGTCTAATTGAAATACAGCAAAGCCTTGTTGCAATAGATACTGGCTAAAGTAATCCGCTTCACTCCAGCTATTAACCACTAGTTGCGCATGAGGGCCGCCATAAACTCGAACAACCACTGGGTATTTTTTGCTGGCATCAAAATCAGTGGGTTTAAATAATCGATACTGCAGCGCTTGACCGTCTTCAGCCTTTAACTGGCCAAACTCTGGTATTTGCCATAAACCGGCAACGTCATACAAAGGATGGGCTTGGTTAATTTCATTTTGTTCCACCCACATTAAATGCTCGCCAGTGTCACTGTGCAAACTCACCTGTGGTGGCTGAATTAAACTATTGAAGTAATCTAAATAGATTGGTTTTTTATCCGCAAAGACCGCTGAGTGCATGCCGGCTTTGGTTGATAGTTTTTCAATCTTGTCACTGGTTAGTGACACCCGATATAAATGGCGCTCAATAACCGTGTCTTTTCGGCCTGAAAAATACACCCAGCCCGCCTGCTCATCCACAAACTCCAGATCATCAACCGCCCACTGCCCCGTGGTTAATTGCTTTATTTGTTTACCTGATAGGTCAAATAAATACAGATGCTTAAAACCATCACGCTCTGAGGCCCAAATAAATGCTTGTTGCTGCTTTAAAAAATGTAAGTCATCGTGAAGGTTTATCCATGCTTGGCTGCGCTCTTTAACAACCGTGTTAGCTTTAGCATCTGAACCTGCTTTTACATCAAGGTCAATGATGCGTAAATCCAATGCTTGCTGATCACGGCTTTGCCATTGAAATGATAACTGCTTGCTATCAGGCAACCATTTTACTCGCGGTAAATAAATATCCTTATCTTTACCCAAATCAATCCACTGCACAGCTTTACTGGCAAGCTCAATCACGCCGAGTTCTATCTCAACATTGGCTTTACCCGCATAAGGATAACGCTGCTCTGTCAGTTTGATGCCGTCTGCATAAATCTCATTACGGGTGACCAATTCAACACCAGACTCATCAATACGGGTAAAGGCGATAGCTGATTCATCTGGCGACCACCAGTAACCTGTCATTCGGCCCATTTCTTCTTGGGCGACAAACTCTGCCATGCCGTTTTTAATCGGCCCTTTACCATCAAACGTCAGTTGAGTTAGCTTTTCTGTTGCCAGTTCCAGTACAAAAATATTTTGCTCACGCACAAATGACACATAACGGCCTTTAGGGGACAAACGCGCATCAGTGACAAAGCCTTCACCGGTATTTAATGCCTGCGCCTTTTGATCCGCTAAGGTATAAAAATACAGTTTGCCTGCGGCAGGAATTAATAACGCTTGACCATCATCGGCCCAAAAGTACTCCATGATCCCTTGACCATAAATACGCTGCCGTTCACGGCGAGCTTTTTCCTCATCAGATAATTCGCCTCCAGCCAGCTTATCGGCATTAAGCAACATACTGCGCTTTGCTGTGCTGATATCCATTTGCCATAAGTCATAAAAATGCTGGTTATCTTCACGGCTAGCTAAATACGTTACTCGGCTACCATCGGGAGACAGCTTTAAGCCCCGAGGGCTAGCGCCAGCCAAAGCAGGTGATGCATGAATTCTTTCTATGGTCAGTGGAGTGGTATTGCCGGATATTTTCATGGTAGAGGCCATTGCATGATCTGAAATAAGAGCGCCAGTAAACACTAGCGGAATTGCCGACAGCATCAACGCCGCGGTCGATTTCCATTTGTTAGTCATTATCAATCCTTGGGAAGCCATATATTTGTATTTATCGTTATTATTATTTTTGCAGCCAATATTAATTTAACCAAAAATCAACTGAAAGCATTAATTACCAGCGAGTTTATAACAAATCTACTGCAAGTCATATATTGCTCATCTTTTTTCACGCTGTAATATGGACAAATCTGAGGTATTATCATTGGTAATAAAATAGAACATTAACCACTGGTTACCGACCTTAACCTCTACTGTCTTAGGAACAAGCATGCAAACTTTGACACAAACCCTGACCAACCAAGCAGTATCAGCTTCGCTTTCACAGTTAGTACTTAGTCTTGCCGATTGCTCAAAAGCAATCAGTAAAGCAGTACAACATGGTGCATTAGCTGGCGTTTTAGGTGCTACTGAACAAGAAAATGTTCAAGGCGAAACCCAAAAGAAACTCGACGTGATTACCAATGACATGCTCAAAGATGCACTTAAAGCTGAAGGCAATGTTCGCGGCCTTGCATCTGAAGAAGAAGATTATGTTGTTGAAGTCAATCAAGACGGCGAATATTTAGTCTGTTTTGATCCCCTAGACGGTTCATCAAATATCGATATCAACTCACTAGTTGGGACGATTTTCTCAGTGCTTCCTGCTGGCGAAGGCGAGTTTAACGAGCAAAGCTTTTTACAAAGTGGCCGCAAACAAGTTGCCGCAGGTTATGTGCTTTATGGCCCGTCAACCATGATGGCGCTCACCACAGGTCAAGGTACTCAACTTTATACCTTAGATCCTGACACTAACGAGTTCCTACTCACCACACCTGAAGTAAGTATCAGTAAAGATACGGCTGAATTTGCGATTAATATGTCTAATCAGCGCTTTTGGGAAGCTCCAATGCAAACTTACATTGCTGACTTAGTATTAGGCACTATTGGGCCGCGTGAAAAGTCATTCAATATGCGCTGGATTGCTGCAATGGTGGGCGATGTTCACCGCGTATTATGTCGTGGCGGTATCTTTGCTTACCCAACCGATAATAAGAACCCTGAAAAGCCGTATAAGCTGCGTTTAATGTATGAAGCTAACCCTATGGCTTTATTGGTTGAACAAGCCGGTGGTAAAGCCTCTACTGGCTATGGTGATATCCTAGATATCGAACCAACAGCTATCCATCAGCGTGTTGCGGTTATTCTTGGTAGCGCCAACGAAGTGGATACTTGCTTAAGCTACCATGATGTTGATTACAGCCAAGAGCCGACAATTGATTAATTGCGCTTTTCGCTGCGATTAAAAAACCGCCTGCTGGCGGTTTTTTTGATCTTGCTAGCGATAATTGAGCTCATAGAGAACTCAGTTTTAAACACAACAAAGCCTGCAAATGCAGGCTTTGTAATGTCAGCGCTTTAGCTGCGATTAAATCGCGAGCTTATGCCTCTGCATTAAGCTGATGTGGTTTTTCAGTTTGATCCACTATGGTTAGCACCGCAGTATCTCCCACTACGTTACAAGACGTCAGTACCATATCAATAATACGGTCAAGTGCTGCCACAATGGCAAAGGCTTCTACTGGTAAACCCAATTGGTAGATAAGCACACCAATCATCACCATCCCGCCACCAGGTACCCCACCAGCGCCCACTGACAATAAAAACACACTAAATAGCAGTGCTGGAATTTGCTCTGCAGTAATCGGCATGCCAAAAGCATTGGCGACAAAGAAAATCGCGATGGTAATGTAAATTGACACCCCGCCCATATTCATCGTCGCCCCGAGTGGCACCCCGAATCCAGCGACAGCGCGGCTAACCGCTAACTTTTCGGTTAAGGTGCGCATGGTCACAGGGATAGTCGCATTTGAACTGGCGGTAGAAAGCGAGAATAAAATCTGCTCTTTGGTTTTTTCACGAAAGCTCGAGGCTGACACCGGAGTGAAAATTGACACTGCTGTAGGGTAAACCACAAAAATCCATAACAACAGCAATGCTAAGATGATAACCAGATATTCAACCACGCTGACAAAAATAGCTGGCTCAAGGGTTGCCGCTAATTTAAACATCAAGGCAAACACACCAATTGGCGCAAGGCTCATTACTACAGTGATTAAGCGCATCATGATTTTATTGGCTGTTTGAAAACCTTGCACTGCGCCGCTTACGCTCTCACCCATTGATTTAATCACGCCGCCCAACAACAAGGCCATGAAAATCACTTGTAGCATGTTACCTGAGGTAAATGCCGCAAATGGATTGTTAGGCACGATACTGACAATCAGCTGCATTAAGTTAGGTAACTCAGTTGCAGTAATGCTCACGCCGCCATCGCTAGACATATCAACGCCTTTACCTGGCTCCAGTAACATGGCCACTAAAAATGCTGCTGTGATAGCCACCAAGGTATTAATAATATAAAAGCTAAAGGTTTTACCGCCCAAGCGACCAAAGCTCTTTAAATCTTGCAGTTCACACACGCCGCAAACAATACTGACAAATACCAGTGGCACCACTAGCATCATGATCATATTGACGAACATGGTACCAATACCGCTGGCAGCATTGACTAAGGTGCCTGAGAAGAAGCTGACATCATTGAGGGCAAATTGGACAATACTGCCCAATACTAGCCCAAAGAATAATCCGATAAAAATGCGGCTTGATAATGATTTGGTCATATCGCGAACGTTCCTAATAAAAGTCAAATTAACGCTGATTTCGCTGTTGTAACTACTTACACAGCTTCAATACTGAGGTTAATTCGACTGAAAATTTGTTTTAATTATTTTTAACGACAAGGATACTGGGACAAGAAGCAATTTAATTCAATGCTATCGATCGATTTGTTTTAGCTGCTACTGAGTAGCAGAATTTACAACTACACATAAACAACTGTATTAAAACAACTTTAAGCAAAAACTGAGATAATAAATATTTTTTACAGGATTCAAAACTAAAAAACACAACGCTAACAGTGTTATACACTACCGCAAGAGTACTAATAAGTTGAGATCACTATTAATCTGACGACAATTTAAGCTAACCACCAGTGTTTTATAAAACCGCAACATTTGTTTCTATTTAGCCCCTGTCGGCAGCATTAACCAGTGCCCAACAAAGGCAACATAAATGTAAACAAGGCGCTTAATTACCACAACATTACAGCTTGTTCTATTATCGGTTAATGCTGCTTTGAAGCTGTGACTGTAGCGCCGAAGCTCTGGCTATGGCTATGGCGCTAATGAAATGACATAAAAAAAAGCTGCTTGGTTGGCACCAAACAGCTTTTTTGTAAATCAGCCCTGGGATGATTAACTTATTAGACTTAAGCCAGCCATAACTCCACATCATGGATCATAAAATTACCGTTATAAACAGGATCGGGATGACCTATGGGCTCAAGTTCAAAATAGGCTTTATGCTCATCGGGCAACCCTTCGTAGCCGCCAATCACCTGATAAAGCCAATTCTCAGATGCCCAGTGCAACTTATGCTCTTCTAAGTATTCCAGTGCTGATTGACGAACCCCTGAATCAATCACGGCGCAGAAGTATTCATCTACCGCTAGCTTTAATGGATTATCAGGAATATCAAAATCCTCCACTGCAGTCATGGTCATGGACACATCGTGCTCGCGCACTTTAGTCGGCAATAAGTCGCGGCTAATGGTTTTAATTCTCGCCACTGTATCAAGCAAAATAAGCTCATGGCTGGCGTTATTAACGTCGACACTGGCAGGCTTAATGATGGCTTCAGCGCAGTTAAACAATTTCGGCACAAACTTATGCGCCACATGATCATCAGGTTGATAATCAGGATGTAAATCAGTGTGCAGTAAAAAGCCTTTTAATAATCGAGTGCGCCCCTGAATTTGACGAAAACGCCCCAGTAGCTCTAACAAGCGGCCCTGCACTGCACTAATTTCTTGAATGCACTGACTGAGGGTTTCTTGCAGATTGGTCACCAGTAAGCGTCTTAGCTCGCGAATATCACCGGCGGTATCACTAAGCTCACTAAACTGGAACATTTCTAAGCCGTTGAGTAATTCAGACACCTGACTTTGGGCTAATTCATTTTCACGAATTTTGGCGCTAATACTACCAACGTAACCAAATTCATTATTAATACGGCCCCACAATACCCGAATGGAGTAGCGCAGGCTGTCGGTAAAGCTGTAAACGTGCTCGTTTAAGTCAGCTAAATATGCCTCTGCTGCGCCATAATCAATATTGTGCCTTGCTTCTTTGTAATGATCAGCCAGTGTTTTAATGGTGCTAAACGCCGAGCCAACATTGGCATCAATTTGCCGATTACGCTCATCACTTAAGGCTTCTTCAAGTAACGCCCGTACCGAGCGCTTTAAGCGTAGCTCTTCATCGGGCTCTGGGCGCCATAAAATGCCACTTTTTCTGAGTTTCTCAATCACTGCTGCGTCATGGGTTTGCTCATTCACTGAGCCAGCAAGATAGGCATCCATAACCACATCAGAATGGCGACTCAGCTGTTTTAGTAGCTTAACCCCCGCTTGATGTAAATTATTGCTCATAATAAATCCTTTTGGGTGGCCGTTTCAGCTTGCGCTTCAAGGCTTAACCCTTCAGTTTCATCAATAAAGCGGATCACTTCGTACAAATAATCAAGCTTACCAGTGGCAATATAAATTTGTTTCTCGCTATTAGGTTTAACCAAATAACCCAACTCCACTAAGCGTTTAAACACCAATTTAATTTGATTATCGGCATTGCTACTGGTTGAGCCAAATAAGCGATATTGGCTCAACTTAGCGAGCTGCTCCATAAACGCAGGGGTGTCTTCAATACGCGCTTGCAGCTCAGTTAAGCGTATTGGCGCGCCTTCACTTAAAGGCGCATCTTGGCCGCTACTTTCTTGCACTAACACTAACCATTCCACCAGCGGAATAAGCGCCGAACAAATATCTTTAAACTGGCTAGAAATCACTTTACGCTCTTGCTCACCCAGTTGCTGGTAACCGCAAAAGAACACATCGCCCTCAGCCGCAGAAGAAATCGTGCGGTTGATTTGATTTAAATACTGCTCCACTTTGTCAAAGGTGGCACTACTTTTAAGGGCGCGCCAGCCATCTTCATTGGTGGTGCGACAAATAAACTCACCACGAAGCAGTTGCTCAATCAGCATGCCAGTGCCAACCAGTGTTGTTTCGGTACTTGCCGTAACCTCAGACATTAAATAGCCTCCTTATTGGCATGTTGACTTAAGCGTGCAGCCAGTGGGTTGGCTTTAGGTTTCACCACTTGTAATTTACGGGTTTGCTTATTGATAATGTAGCGATTAGCAAACAAGTTCAGCACTTCAGATTCAGGGTTAGGGAACGCCCCTAATACGCTGATATTGTTATTGACGCAGGCATCGAATATCTTCTTCACGTTGGTGTGATGCAAGGTACCTAACTCATCAATAGGCCAATGAATGGTGACATCGGCTTTACCCCGTAATAGGCGAGTAAAGGCCAATAAGAACTTACATAAAATCAGATAAGCCATACCATGACTTGAAGATTCATTAAGCTGTCTATCGGTGCGAATGATTAAGTCGCTGTTGCCTTCTTTTAAGCGCAGCTCAATTTCCAGCAGTTTCGCAATGCCGCCACTTAACGCCGAGCGGCCAATAATATCTAAGGCGCGGCGCATACTTGAGGTGTAATGCTCATCAGGCAGCTCACTAAAGCCATCGGCTTTCCACTGTTTAAAGGCTTTAACAAACACTTCAAGCTCAGGCCAAAACTCTAACTCGCTAATGCGTGAACGAATTTTTACTGCTGATTCTGATACGCCATCAAGGAATAACTCTTCACCCACTTCGCGGGTAATACGCGTGCTTTGGGAGGCGATGCGGCGGTCAATATCTGCTAATACATCGTAATAAGCAGTTAAGTCGATACCAAAAATACGTCCTTGCTCGCGAATGGCCATCAAGGATTGCGGCACCATCACATTCAATAGCTGTTCAAGTTGTGGCACTAACTTGCGGTAATCCAGTAGGCGGATACCTTTATCATTGCTAAAGCTTGATTCATCACGGGCGCGTTCCCAAAACTCAGCTAAGCTCGAGCCTGACTTACTGGCAATAACCGAATCAAAATGCTCAACGTATTGTTTTACTGAGCCCAGTAAATAATCACGCTGTAGTAATAGCTCTTCACCTTGTCTTAAACGCTCACCGATGCCACCGGCTGCTTCATCTTTAGTTGGCGGCAATTTAAGCTCAGCCAGTTTTCGCATCACCGAGCGCAGTTTGGTGAGGTTTTCAGAAGCATCAACTTGCGCTGCGTCTGAGGCTTTTTTCAAGCTTTCAAAGTGTTGTTTACGCTGCTTCACATCAGCAGTTTTATTGGCAAGTTGCTGCTCTAACTCAAGGGCTGCTTGCTTAACTTTGGATAAATCGGTTTGCAATTTCGGCTTGGCAGTTAGCCAAGCATTTTGATACCAGTGCTCATATCGCAATACATCGCTGCGACGCTTTTCCGCATTACTGATTTGGGTTTCAAGATCGCGAATTTGCCCTTTTAGCGCCACGATAGCGGCTTCATCAACCCCGCGAGATTTAAGCTCGTTTTTATACCATGACTCACAAGCTTTTTGCTCTTGCTTGGCATTGCTGCGGCGGGTGTCGATATTGGCTTTAATTTGCCCGAGCTGATTATCTAGCGCACCGACCACATCTTGCCAATAGGCATTTTTTTCCATGCGGGCTTCAAGGGCTAGCTCTTTTTGCTCACTAAGCCACTCTAGGTGCTTATTGTGTTGCTGTTTTAGCTCGTTTTCTAACTGAATAAGACGCTTGCTGGCATGGGCTTTACGCTCAGCTAATGCTTGATTGATTTGCTGCTGAGAGCTGCGCTTTTCATCAAATAAACGCCGCACATCTTCACGGCTATTTTTATAAGCTGTGCGGGCAAAGGTCAGCGCTTTATTAAGCGTGTCTAATTGATCGTTAATGGCAACCAGTTGATCTTCGTTTTCCGATTTTAGCGCTTCCGCTTGGGTTAAGGCTTCTTCAGCTTTAGCTAAGCGCAGGCGTAAGTCTTGCTCTGAGGCAGCATAATCAGGCACATCAATGGCTTTAAGATCTAAGCCGATACCAAATAAAACCTCGCCATTACTGTCTGCAACATGGGGATGGAGATCGGTGCGGTGTAATAGCTCAGGGGCAATAACCTTACCAAAGCTTTGCTCCCAACCAGAGGACTCTTTACGCAAAAACTCTAATAGAGTATGCGATTGCGGAAATAAAATTCCTTTGACATCATCAACATCAGCTAAGCGCTCATTCACTCTCACACTGGCAATGCGCAGCGCTTCAGAGACTTGATCGCGTTTGGCGCGCAGTTTTCTTTCTTCTATTGATAAGCGATCGACTTTTTGATTACAGCTTTCTTGCTCTTCATCAGCGCGGCTAATGCGCTCATCGAACACCGCTAAGCTCATTTTCTCTTCTTCGGTGTAGCTGACACCGTCGATTTGATGTTTCAGCTCGCCTTGGCTGAGCTTAAGTTTAAATTCTTGCTCTGCAAACTGCGCTTTACCGGCATCGGTTTTTTCGCGCCATAAGCTGTCGAGTTGAGTTAAATCATCATTGGCTGACTCACGCTGAGCATCACGAGTTTCACGAATGGCATCTTGCTCTTGATGCAGTGACTCAAGCTCACGGTGTAACTGCTCAGCAATTTTACTGCGGCGGGTACTGTACGCTGCTTCAATGTCTTGGTGCTTTTCAGTTTGTAACTTATGGCGCTCTGATAAGTTTTCTAAATCACTGCGCCAATTATCTAAACTGTCTAAGTCGGCTTTAGCTTGTTCAATATTGGCATTTAAAAAGCCTTCATATTGATCTTCGATGCCATCGAGCTCGACTTCATATTTGCGGATATCACCTTGGGCGAATGACAATTCTTGGCTTATCTCATCGCGGGCTTCTTTCCATTCTTCGTCCAGAAGACGCAGTTGTAAACTGGTCTCTTTTGACTGGTTTTCACTGCGCTCTTGGCGCTCGACTTCAAGGGTTTCATCGCCGCGATAGCCTTTAGCTAAACTGCCTAAGCGCAATTCGGCGCTCAGTAACTGATTAAACTCTTGTTCTAGTTTTTCAAATTCAGGGCGAATTTGCTCAAAGCCTTGCACTAACTGACTTTCACGGATCCAGATTTCAACTCGCTGTGGGTTTAAGCGTGAGGTTGGCGGGTTAACACCATCTTCTTCTAAAATAGCGGCCACCATCGACTTAACGGTTTCCATTTTGCCTTCTTTAGAATGCACCGCTTTAGCCAGTTTTTCGATATGACGTAGCGAGTATTCGCTATCACATAATGAGAACTGATGGGCATAATTACGCAGCTCGCTTTTATTGCCGCCGGTGGATAATAAACTGCGATCATGTTGAATGATGGCGCGATATTCACGGGTGTTCAGCAAGTTAGTATGCGGCACCGACTGGCGCTTCATTTCACGGCCTAATTCCGCCATGGTATGGCAAATGATGGTATCGCCATTACGATTTTTAACGTAATCATCAAGCTCGAAACCTTTGGCAATAAAGCGGTAATTTACCCCTTTACCGTCACCGGCGGATGCCATTAACGCTTGATAAAGCTGGCCGTCACTCTTTTGATATTCATAGATGATGTAGCTTGAATCATGGGGCAGATACCAACGCTCAAAACTATCACGGGTTGAAGGCACGACTCGGCTAGGGTACTCACCATAAAACACTGGGACTAATCGCTGCAGTGTGGTTTTACCTGAAGCATTGGTACCACAAATGTTGGTGTGTCCATCTAACTGCAGTTCCACCACTCCAGGAAGGTGAGTATTAATTAACACTATTCTGATCAAGCTTGGCATTGGCATCCTTTTGCGTACTTTCCGCAACGGCTAAAAACAAGATTTTAGGGAATTTATTTTAATGAGCTATAAGTTAAATCAAAGCGCTGAATGAAGCAATTTAGCTGATAACAAAGCGTGAAATAATAACCGATAAAGGCTGCTTTACTCGCCTAACAAAGCAGCAAACGGCCAGTATATTGTTTTTACCAGCATGAAGTTGTGGGATATCAGTTAGGTTTTATGCGCAGCTAAGACCGATAAGCTGATCCAGAGATAAAAAAAACACCTTTGCGGTGGCGTTAAAAATGGATATCACCAAATAAAATTCACTATTAGTCAGCAGCTGTAAGCCCTTTTTACTTATACAGCCCCCTCTAATAACCATTCCAGCGCGTTATTTTTAACAGCGCTAAACAAAAAAACAGCCAGCTTATTTAAATAAGCTGGCTGTTTTGTCAAAACTTTATAGTGCGCTAAGCACTTTATAAACGCTTTTCTATCAGCACTTTTCTTTCAGCGCGTTTCTATTAAGAGCACGCACAAAGTGATTCGTTTTCGTTACAACCCTGTCATTGCAACCCTGTCATTCCTGCAGTGTCATAGGGATAGTGTCATTGCGACTAATTAAGCCGCTTCTGTCTCACTTTTTTCAGACTCAAGTTTAACTTGCTCTGCATCTGTCGTTTCAGCTTCGCTGTGTCTAATCAGATAATCAAAGGCACCCAGTGAGGCGGTTGCGCCGCTGCCCATGGCAATAATGATTTGTTTATAGGCTGAGTTAGTGACATCACCTGCAGCAAATACCCCAGGGATTGATGTTTGGCCTTTGCCATCAACTATAATTTCACCGCGATTAGTTAACTCTACAGTGTCTTTTAACCATTCGCTATTTGGCACTAAGCCGATTTGCACAAAGATGCCCGCAAGCTCAAGCTGATGTGATTCGTTGCTGGCGCGATCGGTATAAGTTAGCCCTGTGACGCGTTTGCCATCACCGACCACTTCAGTGGTCATCGCTTGGGTAATAATATCGATATTGCCCATTGAGTGCGCTTTACGTTGCAAGACTTCATCAGCGCGAAGGCTAGTATCAAACTCAAGTACAGTCACGTGCTCAACGATATTGGCTAAATCGATAGCCGCTTCAATACCAGAATTACCGCCGCCAATCACAGCTACACGCTTGCCTTTAAATAACGGCCCATCACAATGTGGGCAATAAGCTACGCCGCTGCCACGGTATTCTTGCTCACCAGGGACATTCATTTCACGCCAGCGCGCGCCAGTTGCTAACAATATGGTCTTACTTGATAGAATCGCGCCGCTTTCAAGTTCGATTTCAAAACGCTCACCTGATTTAAGAGATAGCGCCCGTTGGTTGTCCATGACATCTACATCGTAATCTTTTACGTGGGCTTCAAGATTGGCAACCAATTTTGGTCCTTCGGTTTTTGACACTGAGATAAAATTTTCAATGCCGACAGTTTCTGCCACTTGGCCACCAAACTTATCTGCCACTATGCCAGTGCGCAGGCCTTTTCGCGCCGCGTAAATGGCAGCTGATGCACCTGCTGGGCCGCCGCCAACCACTAATACATCAAAACTTTGCTTGTTATTAAGCTGCTCTGCTTTTCTAGCAATCGCATTCACATCGAGCTTATTTAAAATTTCGACGACGCTAATGGCGCCAACAGAAAAAGGCTCGCCATTCATATATACAGTAGGTACCGACATGATGTTGCGCTGATTAATTTCATCTTGAAATAATGCGCCATCAATCATCACGTTAGTAATATTGGGGTTAATCGCTGCCATCATATTTAGTGCTTGAACCACTTCAGGGCACGTTTGACAGCTTAGTGATACGTAGGTTTCAAACTTAAACTCACCGGGCAGATCTTTAATTTGCCCAATAACTTCATCGGTTAATTTAATGGGGTGACCACCAGAGTGCAGTAATGCTAATACTAATGAAGTAAATTCATGGCCCATAGGTAAACCAGCAAAGCTAATGTTGCTACCCAGTTCTGGGTTAATGATACTCATTGATGGGGTTCTGATCCCTTGCTGCTCTTTAAGGCTTACAAGGTTTGATAAACCAACAATATCATTGGCTAAAGAGCTCAATTCTTTGGCTTTCGGGCTATCGTCTGCTGACACGACAAGTTCAACTGGTCGTTTAAGGTTTTGCAGATAAGTTTTCAGTTGATTTTTAATATTCGCATCTAACATACGTGTGCTCCTAGTAATGAAGTTGAGCCAAAAAAAAGCCTAGTTCATAAACGCTAAATCCATTTAGCATTAACAAAGAACCAGGCAGATTGGAGAGTGATGAAACTTAGCTGAACCGTGGATGAGGCGACTCAGCTATTGGAGAGTATTAACGCCAGTGGTTTAGATTTTACCTACTAGGTCAATTGATGGTGCTAATGTGTCTTCACCTGGCTGCCATGCTGCTGGACATACTTCGCCATCATGTGATGCAACATATTGTGCTGCTTGAATTTTACGAACTAATTCAGCTGCGCTACGGCCAATACCTAGGTCATGAATTTCAGCAACTTTAACTTCGCCTTCTGGGTTCATTACGAACGTACCGCGAAGTGCTAAACCGTCTTCTTCAATCATCACACCGAAGTTGCGAGTAATTGCGCCAGTTGGGTCACCAATCATTGGGTAGTTAATTTTACCGATAGTGTCTGAACTTGAATGCCATGCTTTATGAGTGAAGTGGGTATCTGTTGATACTGAGTAAACTTCAACACCCATTTCTTGTAACTTAGCGTAATGGTCAGCCATGTCGCCTAATTCAGTAGGACATACAAAAGTGAAATCAGCTGGGTAGAAAAATACTACAGACCATTTGCCCAGTAAATCTTGTTCAGTTACTGAAACAAAGTCACCATTGTGAAAAGCAGTTGCAGAAAATGGCTTGATAGTTGAATTAATAATTGATTGAGTCATGGGTGTGCTCCGTTATATTTAAAGTAAATTCTAATTTAGTGTGTAGCTGTATCTGTTTGATGGAATAGATAATAGCGACAAGTTAGAATTAAATATAACGGGTAAAAACTATCACCCTAATCGGTTTTTTAGAAAGTGAACACTAAATAAACGTTGGCAATCGAAATGCTCGATAAGCGCCCATTTATTGCTGTAAAGGTGAGCAGTTACAGCTAAATAAGCAGGTTGCTAAAATTTTGATATGCTTATTTTTACTGAGTAAAACCTGTCAGTGAACGCCCTACTGGCTAGTCTAGCGGTTGTGATACACGCTGTTGCAATGCAAGTTATTGTGATAATAGCTAGGGTTAAACGATTTCTTATTTATAGGCAGTGCGATAAGTTGCGCTATCATTTATTTGCGAAAACTATTCCCACTGCGTAAAGCGTGTCAGTGAACGCCCTACTGGGTAATCAAGCTGTTGCGATAATTGCTGTAATTGCTGTTTGTTATAGGCTGCGCTAAAAGAGTGTGGCTGCTTACTGGCGTAAACCACCCAATTTCCACCGCCGGTTAAGGTGGCATAAACATTGGCAAAGTGCGCTGATAACACTTGCTTTAGCAGCTCACTTTTACTGTGCTCTTTCCAGCAGTTAAGCACTAAAAAACCTTCCGCTTTAAGGCCTTTATGACAAGTGCCAATAAAGTCGCTGGTTAATTGCTTTTCATCAACCCCTTGCTCGATATACATATCAGCAAAAATGATATCGACTTTTTTGTGTTCTGCTCGAGCTAAAAATGTGCCGCCATCATCAAGTTCAATGTTAAGCTTTTTGCCAACAGGTAATTGAAAATAGCGTTTAGCAATCTCAATCACATCAGCGCGCAATTCAACGGCAGTAAGCTTAATCCCGGCATCAAAGCGCCTTAGTGCATGCACCAGTCCGCCGCCACCTAAACCAAATATGATGGCGCTTTTAGGTTTACTAAATAACAGCACTGCTAACATAGCCTGAACATAGGTATGCTGAGGAATATGTGGCGCCGCTTTCAGTATTTTACTCTGCTCGTCATTGTCACCAAAAGATAACACGCGAAAATCGCCATCATCTAATACGTAGATGGGGCCGATGTCATCACTGACATGGTGTAACTGCTGGTACTCTGACATGGAGTTCTCATGGTTTATAGGCAGGATATTCGGCAAAATTATACCGCATAAATAGATCTTTTAAGCAGTTTTTATTGCCCCTAACGCCCCAACATTTAGCTTACCAATCGTTAAAAACAACCAAGCAATAGCAACAGTTAACCAACCTGCGCACAGTAAACAAACTAGTTCAACATTTCAGATACTTAGCCGTAAATAACCCAACACACTGACGTGACAGCCATCACATACTCTAAGGGAGAAATGCCTATAATCCGCAGCTGATAAAAAAATAAGAGATTGATGAAATGAAAAAGAAATTTTTAGCGACTGCAGCAATGATCCTAACTTGTAGCCAACTATCTGGCTGTATGGGGCAAATGGGCGTAAGCCAAATGGTCACTAAGCTAAACTTAGATACCGTCGACAACCGTTATGGCCGTGCGGGTTTATTCGCATTATTGTCACCTGTTTATGGTTTGGCGGCGACTGCTGATCTTTTTGTATTTAACAGCATTGAGTTCTGGACCGGTACCAACCCATTAACTGACAAAGAAGCCGTAGTTGATTTACCAACTGATGCTATTTTCAAAATGAACAAGCACATCGGTGAAGACTTTAAAACAGCGCCAATTAAACTTTCAAATGCCCAAATCAGCCAACAGGATGAGCGTACTTTGGTAATGACCTTGGCCTATGAAGATGGTTCTAAGCAGGAATTAGTGGGTAGCAAAGGTGAAGAGTTTATCGATTTTTACCTTGATGACATGCTTGTTGCTCAAGTAAGCCTTGCTGAATTAGCACAATACCAACAAGCGGCTTAAGCCATAATTGGTTTGCGATTATATCGTGAATTGATAAGCCCTGAGTAACACTCGGGGCTTTTTTTTAATTCAGCCTAACAAGGTTTTACTTTAAAGTGCGCTGAAAAAAGCTCACCGCTTGCAAATACATTTGCAGTGCTAACGCCGCATCATAACGCTCGCCTTCATCACGCATAAAGGCATGCTGAGCATTCACCTCTAACCAGCTAAAGTTAGCGTCAAGCTGCTCTAACTTGTGATATATGACTTTTCGGCCTGCTTTAGAAACATGGGGATCTTGCTTGCCAAAGACTAATACCAGCTCACCATTAATATCACCACTGCGAGTTAATGAATCATTCTCTGGCTCACAGGGCAAGGTATTTGAATGAATGTCAGTGGGATATAAACAAAAAGCGCCACTGATATCGGGGTTTAATGCCGCACGATAAGCCAGATGGCCACCAATACACACCCCCATAGCGCCCACTTTACAGCTGCAGTATGCTTGGCTGCGGGCAAAGTCGATAAGCGCTTGGGTATCGCTATCATGTTGCTCTAAGGGCTTAGCAAATTTATCTGCATTGCCCTTATCTTTACCCACATCATCATATTCAAGTACCGTGCCCAGTGGGTTCAATTCATGAAACACTTCAGGTACTAATACCACAAAGCCATGCCCCGCTAAAATGGCAGCACTTCTGGCAATAGGCGCAGTTTGTTGAAAAATCTCAGAATAGAATATGATACTGGCAAATTGCCCTGGGGCATCTGGCCGATACACATAAGTCCGCATCGTACCTGTTGGGGTTTCAATATCGTGGACTTCTTTAGTAATGATCATATTGCTGATTCCTTGTTAAGTAACCTAAGCTTGGGCTAAGTCGATTTTTCTCTATCCTTTACTAATGCAATTGGCAACTGAACTAGACGGTAAGTTCATTAACGCAGCGCTGACCACCAAGTAAATCGGTGACATTTTGCAGCGTCGTTTGGGCAATTGCATTAAGCGCTTCAACGGTTAAGAAAGCCTGATGTCCGGTAAAAATAACATTATGACAAGCAGAAAGCCTTCTAAAGACATCATCTTGAATAAATTCATTGGAATTGTCTTGGAAAAATAACTCTTTCTCATTTTCATAAACATCTAACGCCAATGAACCTATTTTACCGGTTTTTAACGCTTCCATGGCATCAATGGCATTAAGCAAGCCGCCACGACTGGTATTAACCACCATCACACCGGTTTTCATTTTCGCAAATGTCTTTGCTGATAATAGGTGATGGTTTTCAGGTGTTAATGGGCAATGCAAACTGATCACATCACATTGAGGATAGAGTGCTTCTAAGTCAATATACTCAACGCCTAATGCTTCAACTGCAGGATTAGGGTACGGATCGTAAGCTACCACTTTACAGCCAAAACCTTGTAAGATTTTAATGGTCGCCAGACCGATTTTACCGGTGCCAATAACCCCAACCGTCTTACCTTGCATATTAAAGCCCACCAGCCCAGTTAAGGCAAAGTTCGCGTCTCTGGTGCGCTGATATGCTTTATGAATTTTGCGATTGAGGGTCAACATTAAGGCAATAGTGTGTTCAGCCACTGACTCTGGTGAATACGCCGGCACGTTAACCACTTTAATACCTAATCGCTTTGCGGCAGCTAAATCGACATTGTTAAAACCTGCACAGCGCATGGCGATGATCTTAGTGCCGCCACTGGCCAGCTCAACCAATACTTCTTCACATAAGGAGTCATTGACAAAGGCACACACCACTTCAAAGCCATCAGCCAATTTTACTGTTTGCATACAAAGTCGATAATCGAAATATTCAATCTCTGCGTTAAAGCCTGTATTCATGGCATCAAAATGCTGAATATCGTAGTGCTTAGCACTAAAGAACCCGATTTTCATAATCAACTCCTGTGTTGTTTAATTGGCTCATCAAAAGCCTGTTGCCCGATGTTACTCAGTCAGCGCGATTGAGCCTTTGGTTAAAGCATAACAATAATTGAGTTTTTGCTACAGATCGCTGATCATTTTAGATCTTCTTGTTAAGCTGAGACATTACTCACAGGAATATGTGTATAGACATGTCAAAAAAGCAGCAACAGCAAGTATCAGAAGTTCATTTTTGGATTCAACGTCTAGGAAAAACCAGCCTGAGAGCATTACATATTGTCGGTGTGGTCGGCGCTGGCGGTGGAATTTTGCTTGGCTTAGAGCAATCACTTTGGCTCAATTACTGGATCTTAGCCATGGCCAGTGGCCTTGCTTTACTGCTATGGGAAGTCATCAGAGATTGGCGCTGGCTTATCCAGCTTAAAGGGGTACTGACTATTTTTAAGGTACTGCTATTACTGCTGTTTATCCCTATGGCCAACTGGAAACCTGAAATTACTATTTTTATCATCCTATTATCTGTCATCGTATCCCATGGTCCCGCGGGTTTAAGGCATTATTCAGTCATTCATAGAAAAGTAATACATGGCAAAAAGGAAATAAAAGGTTAACCTAGAGTTACAACATGTCAAACTTAAGGTTAACAGATGTTCCCTTACCCAGAACAATATCGATTAGCAACACCGCCTTTAACCACAAGTTTTATGGTTTTTTGGGCTTTATTCAGCCACAGTATTTTTGCTGATGCGAGCCCATTTGCACTCTACCCTTTACTGGCGTTATTTCCGCTAGTGGTGTTCAGTCATGTGTTTTTAATTTGGAACGCCCAAGGGTTAACCCGTTTAGACCAAGGTTTTTATGCCTTAGTCCATATTCCGCTAGCCTTTGTGGTGTGGACATTCACTATCATGCACGTCAACGGCAATGCGTTTTCATAAAAGCTTTTTAATAAACCATGAGTTCAAGCTTTGTATAAAAGCTATAACCTTCTCAAATAGGCTCAGATGACTTGCACTCACGCCAAGGGATAGGTATCTTTGCCGCGCATTCTCTATTAAGGCTAGGCGCAACACATGGCAGACTTTATCTATACTCCCCCAACCGATCCTTGGTTAGATATTATTCATGAAGATAAAGATATTATCGTTTTGAATAAGCCATCTGGATTACTGTCTATTCCTGGCCGCCAAGCTCAATATCATGACAGTATCTATAGCCGAGTACTTGAACGCTTTCCTAATTCACACATAGTCCACCGACTTGATATGGCGACCTCTGGGGTCATTGTGGTGGCGTTAAGGCGTAACGCCGAACGTGAACTGAAACGCCAATTTCGCGATCGTGAAACCGCCAAAACATACTATGCCAGAGTCGCAGGCCATGTCAGCCCGGCAGTTAAGCAAGTTAATTACCCCTTAATTTGTGACTGGCCTAATAGGCCTAAACAGAAAGTCGACCACCTTGTTGGTAAACCGTCTTTAACCCATGTTGAAGTGGTGAGTTACGCTAAAAAATCGACACTGGTTAAGCTAACTCCTATTACAGGTCGCTCCCATCAACTTAGAGTCCATATGATGGCAATTGGCCATCCAATTTTAGGTGATGGCTTTTATGCTGATCCCTGGGCAAAAAGTCTATCAAGCAGGCTGTTACTCCATGCGGCGGAATTGACCATAAAGCATCCTTATCATCAAACGCCATTAACCTTTAATGCTGAAGTGCCGTTTATATTGCCCTTAGAGACGCAATAATCTCAGCATAATTGACGATAACTGCTTAGTAAAAAACTAATCATGAGAACTTTTTGATAGCCAATCATCACATTTATCCGTAAATTAATGCCTAATTATAATTTAATTAGGCATTTTACTATGGAAACTCCATTTCAGCGTGACCAGCTAGATAACCAGATCTTAGAAGCATTAATGCAAGAGGCCAGAACCCCATTTGCAGAGCTGGCAAAGCGTTTTGCAGTAAGTGCCGGCACCATTCATGTGCGAGTGGAAAAAATGAAGCAAGCTGGGATTATCACCGGCGCGCGCATTACAGTAGACCCTAAAGCCCTAGGTTATGATGTGTGCTGTTTTATTGGGATTAACTTAAAAAGTGCCGGCGATTACCCTGCTGCTATCTCAAAACTCAACGCCCTTGAAGAAGTGGTAGAAGCCTATTACACCACAGGTAACTACAGCGTTTTTGTCAAAGTGATGTGCCAGTCAATCGATGGCTTACAGCACGTGTTAATTAATCGCATTCAATCGATCGATGAAATTCAATCGACAGAAACCTTAATAAGCCTGCAAAACCCTATCGTTCGCGGTGTTAAGCCTTAAACACTGAATTATCGATACAAAAATGCCCAGCAATTGCTGGGCATTTTATTAAGTTAATGTTGCGATAGCCTAATGGTTTATCACCACTGTTGATAGGAAGTAGCCCAGTACGGTTGCGGTGCTCACCCCAATAAATCCAGGAACAATAAAGCTGTGATTGAGGACGTACTTACCAATATTAGTGGTACCAGAGCGGTCAAAACTGATCGCTGCTAAATCACTTGGATAAAACGGAAAGAAGAAATAAGCGTAACAGGCTGGAATAACCCCAATCAGCACAGGCGCTGGAATGCCTAATGCAAACCCCAGTGGGAACATAATGGTTAGCACGGCTGCCTGACTTTTTAAGAATATTGATGCCATAAACATCGCAATGGCAAACGACCAAGGGTAAGCACTGACCAAATCACTCAATGAGCTCACTAAGTAACTCTTATGATGGCCAATAATGGTGTCACTTAACCATGCAATACCAAAGATAATCACCACCGCGGTCATACCGGCTGTAAACACATTACTGTTAACGATTTTTTGCGGCGAGACTTTAGTTGCCAGCAAAATTATTGCGCCAACGGATAGCATCATAAACTGAATGGCTACCGACATTTTTACGCCTTCAGGCAGTAATTCTTTGCTGAACATTGCCAACATGATCACAGATAAAATACCGCCTAAAAACAGCATTAAGCCTCTTTTTGCTATGGTATCGCTTTGAACTTGATCATCTGTTTCAATTTCTGGGTCAATTAAGTTGTTTTTAAACTCGTCATCTTTTAAACGCGCTTGAAAGTCTTCATCTTTATCAAGATCTTTACCGCGATTTAAGCTCCAAGCACAACCTGCTAATACCCCTACTAAGGTCGCTGGGATAGTGACAGATAAAACATTGATTAAGCTAATATCAAGCTGATTATCCATTGCCGTTGCCATCACCACGGCGGCGGCTGCGGCAATTGGGCTGGCAGTAATGCCCATTTGTGATGCCACGGTAGCCATGGCTAAAGGACGCTCAGGGCGGATACCTTTTTTATAGGCTACATCATAAATAACCGGTAATAATGGATAAACTGAATGCCCCGTACCCACTAACACAGTTAATGAATAGGTACATAATGGCCCTAAAAAGGTAATTTGATTGGGATGTTTTCTTAATAGTTTTTCCGCGTATTTAACCAGTAATTTTAGGCCACCTGTGGCCTCTAAGGTTGCAGATGCCGCAACAACCGCTAAGATAATCAACATCACGCTCACTGGCGGTGAACCGGGTGCGATTCCGAAGGCAAACGCTAATACGGAAACCCCTAAGCCCCCTAATAACCCAAATGCGACCCCGCCATGGCGGATCCCCACAAAGATCACCGCAAGCAATAACAACATATGAACATAAAACACCAGCCAACCTCCTTAGTAAAACCCTATCGTTTTCGAGCCTGACTTGGGACAACTAAGCAATTAGCTAACTCAGCAACAGCGTTAATTATCGACAAAAGCAAACCGATACAATTTCAAAATTTGTTTCAATTATCTGAATTTATGGCTTAAATTTTAGTTATCCTTCTTATTTAGCCACATACAAGGTTATACATGAAACATCATCCTCAAAAGGCTGATAAAAAACGATAAGGTGACCAAGCGCATACAATCTCATTACTATCTGCCATATTTGTGATCTAGCTATAATTCAGCCTTTTGAAATACAGCACCTAGATTAAAAAAATCCATAAGACAGCCCCTTCAAATTCAAGCTTATTGCTTAAAAGCCCACCGCGATAATTGAGTTAACTTTTCAAGCCTAGCTTGCACACAATCCATAGCAGACTAAATCATCAGAAAAAACGTCAACAAATTCATTCAGTAATGATTCAGCTAGCGCCAACTATGATGACTTCAAGCAAAAACACAGTGACAAATTATTTATACTTGGAGTAAAAAATGAAAACAAAGCATCTTGTTCTAGCGGGTTTAATCTCATCAGTAATGTCAGTGCCAGCCATGGCATCAGATTGGTTTGTGGGTGGCGCAGCAGGTTATCAGCAAGATACCTATAAAATGAAATCTAGCTTAGAAGGTAACCAAAAAAATCAAGAAGAAGATATAAGCTACCAATTTAGAGTGGGTAACTACCTCAATGACAACAATCGTATCTATGCGACCTACGGCTATAACTCTGATGATCTGGTAAGACAACAAACCTTCTTATTATCATACGATTACCTTGTTGGCTTAGGTGACAGTAATAAAGTGAACTGGTTTGTTGGTGCTACGGCAGGTATGACACATAACGGGATTAAAGACAGTGGCTTTGACTCTAAAAATACCTTTGTATGGGGTGGTCAAACAGGTTTGATGTATGACATTAATGACAGCTGGTCGACTGAAGTGGGCTATCGCTACTTAAAACAAGATTATGATGTGAACGCATCTAATGGGGCGAATAGTGCCAGCTTCTCATTAAATGATACACAGCAAGTGTATTTGGCTATTGATTATAAGTTCTAAGCTTAACGCCAATTTAAAGTCTCAATACCCAATGAAACAAATAAGGATGCCTTGGCATCCTTTTTCATTAGCTGAAAATAAGAACACTATTATTCAGCTTTGTTTGCGCGCTCAAACCCATTCCACATAGGGCATTAGTTGAGGCATTAAAGACTCAGAGCTTGTCTGAGCAATCACCTCAATAATAACTAACCTTGCTCGCTTTCATCGCTGACGATATCTGTTTGCCCGAGTATCAGAATAGTTTTACAACATTCCAGTTTGTCTAAAAAAACTGCTATTTACTGCAGAGTAATGTCGTTTTATGGCTATACTCAATACAAAGACATTAATTAAGGATGATTATGAAGGGTATTATTTTTTCTGAGTTTTTAGAACTTGTTGAAACAACATTTGGTTTAGAAGTATGCCAAGAAATACTTGATGAAAATGGAGATGAAGGGGTGTATACCTCCGCTGGCACCTACGATCATAAGGATTTAGTCAAACTGATTATCTCTTTAAGTAAAATAACAAGTATTAGTATTGAAGAATTACAGACTGTATATGGTAAATCAGTATTCACTAATTTATTAGGCAGTATGCCAGAGCTTAAAATTAACTCGACCTCGACTTTTCAATTTATTACCCAAGTCGAAGAATATATTCATCTTGAAGTTAAAAAGCTTTACGGCGATGCAAAGCCCCCCAAGTTTGACCTTATTTCCAGCAGTGAATATGACATGGTGTTAGATTATATTTCTGCCCGTTGTTTTTCTCATGTTTGTTTTGGTCTCATTGAAGGCTGCGCTGAATATTTTAATGAAAAAATTGATATCCAAATGAAACCGATTCAAGCGGACGGTTCTCAGGTTCGCTTTACATTGAGCAAAGTTTAGGCTTTATAAATGGATAGTGAAAAAACAATAGAGCTGCTGAAGAAAAAGATTCAACGAGAAACTAAAATTCGCAAAGCTGCTGAATCGCTATTGGAAGAAAAAAGTACCGAACTCTATTTCGCAAAATTACTTGTGGAAGACTCTTTAGTTGTTGCGAAAAAACAAGCTGAACAAGATGAACAACTGCTGATCTTCATCAATAAATTAGAATCTACCCTGTCACATTATAACTCGCAGTTATTACAAGTCCCTCCCAGTGATCTGGTGATCCAACAATTACTTGAAGATCTAATGGATACTGCCAATATTAAAGCAATCCGCTTGTCTTCCAGCTTGGATATATTAGAACATAAACACTTACAATCCGGTGAAGAATCCACCTTCGATGAGTTTCCAACCACAAAAGATAATTTCCAATGGAATCAAGATAAAACCGAGCTTGTGGTATATCTGCAGTTTGGACCTAAAAAAGTGGGCCGATTACATTTTATTTTCCATACCTGCCCTCAAGAAAGCTGGCATCGCGTGATTGAAAAACAATACTGTTTAATTGCCGATATGATAAGTGCCTCTTTTCAACGCCAATTATTACTTAACAAGACCATTAAAGAAAAGATCAGAGCTGAACACTCAGAAAAGTCCACCCGTGACTTTGTGGCAATGATTAACCATGAATTAAGAACCCCCTTAAATGGCTTACTTGGGGCAGCTGAACTCATGGAAGACACCTCCATTACCAGCTACCAAAAAAAATTACTCATGAGCGTACATCAAGCGGGAGAAATGCTTCGAGTTATCATTAATGACTTACTTGATATCAGTAAAATGAACGCTGGTATGCTTGAGCTGAAATTAACCACATTCAGTCCTCAAACCCTAATTGATACCATAGAACAAATTTTTGCTGAAAAAATCAAAGCCAAGGGACTGACATTTGCTTGCAAAATGGACCAATCAATACCTACCACTCTACTTGGGGATGCAGACAGGATTAAACAAATCCTAATCAACCTAATCGGCAATTCAGTTAAATTTACCAATCAAGGATCGATTCATCTACACACATCATGGCAAGACACGTCATTGATTTTTATTATCTCTGACACTGGCTGCGGTATCCCCAAAAATAAGCAAGCAAGCTTATTTGAGCCCTTCACCCAAGTCGATAACTCTAGCCAAAGAAAGTTTGAGGGAACTGGTTTAGGGCTATCCATTTGTAAGCAGTTGATTGAATTAATGAATGGTGAAGTCAGCTTAGTCAGTACCCTTGATAAAGGGACAGAGTTTACCGTTAAGCTTCCCCTTGAACTTGCCGTAGAGAATAATCAAAGTGTTATTGAGGTAAACAATAATACTCACAGTATCAATCATCTACACATTTTAGCCGTAGAAGACATCAAGACCAATCAAGTTATTTTAGGCATGATGCTAGATAAATTTAACATAAACTATCAGTTCGCAGATAATGGAGAACTCGCCCTTGAAGTCTTAAAAAATAATGAATTTGATATCATCTTAATGGATTGCCGCATGCCCATTTTAGACGGTTTTCAAACCACCAAACACCTACGTGAGCAGGGTTACACTAAACCGATTATTGCACTAACGGCAGGCACCACATCCACAGAAGTAGCTGAATGCGTTGAATCAGGCATGAATGACATTTTACACAAACCTTATAAACTAAAAGAGTTAGAGGCTGCGTTAAAAAAATGGAGCTATGGGCTACAAAACTATGATATTTAGCTCATCAGATGACCTTTGGTAAAATGCTAATTTTCCTATTTATGTAAAAGTACGCCCTTTAATGACCTGCATCATACTGATAAAAATGACAGTTTTGCTTAAGAAGCGCTCTTAATCCAATATAACTTCAAAAAAAATGGCTAATACCTTTCAGTATTAGCCATTTTGCTTAGGGGAAACTTATCAGGCTACTGTAGCAGCCTCTTTATCAGCGCTTTTATCCGAAAAAGACACACTATTTTTAAAAATAAAACGATTAGCTAATAACGCAAAACTGATACAGGCAATTAAGGTTATTGGCATCAAGTGAATATAGTGCCAGCTCGAAAATAACGGCGAGAACTCAAATGTTAATGAGGCATATAGCAACACCCCAAAAATCACTGCACCAATACCGGCACGAGCATCGACATTTTTAAAAACTAAACCGACAATAAAGATAGATAAAATAGGCATGCTTAGTAAGCCGTTTAGCTGCTGCAATAGATTAATAATGCTTTCTGCTTGCTGGTAAATAGGCACTAAAGTCAACGTTAGGGCACTTAATAGTAAGGTCACCCAACCACTTAAATGCACCACATTAGGATCGGCTTTAATGTAGGTTTCATGGATATCGCAAACATATAATGCAGTAGCAGAGTTAAGCAGAGAGTTGTAGGTTGATAGCACAGCAGCAGCCATAGCGGCAGCAAATACACCTGTTAACCATGTTGGCATTACATCACCAACAATGCGGCCATATGCAGTATCACCAATATCGCCATACAATTTGTATGAGATGATGCCAGGCAAAACAACAATGGCTGGTACAATCAATAAGCGAATACCAGCAGCGACCAATACCCCTTTTTGCGCTTCTTTCACATTGGGGGCCGCCATGGCTCTTTGGGTAATGGTTTGGTTTGTGCCCCAGTAATACATTTGAATAAAGATCATCCCGGTGAATAAGGTTTGCCACGGTAACGGCGAGTCAGTATCACCAATCAGAGTTAAGCGCTCGGCAGGGATATCACTAAAATCAAAATTGATGGCCTGCAGTGCCATAAAGACCACTAAAATGGCCATGGTAAGAAGTAGCACACCTGAGTAGGTATCTGATACCGCAACTGCGCGCAGTCCACCAAAAAAAGCATAGATAGCACCTAAGCTAGCAAATGCGATTGCGATATACATCAAAGGGATATCGACATTAAACATAGTTTGCATAAATAGCGAACCTGAGTAGATAACCGCTGGCATGTAAATAAACGCATTACCCAGTAAAAATAAGCCACCAATAACCGCACGTATGTGTTTATTGTTATAACGTTTTTCTAAAAGTTCTGTGGTGGTGGTGCAGTTATAGCGGTAATAAACCGGTAAAAACACTTTGGCTAAAATAATTAAGCCAATGACCGCGGCAAACTCCCACCAAGCCAGCAGCGCCATTTGATTACCATTCATGCCTACGAGCTGATCTGTGCTCAAGTTAGTTAAGGTGATAGAGCCGGCGACAAACATCCAACTTAAGCCGCCACCAGCGAGAAAGTACTCTTTATTTTGATTTGTTTTTAATCTGTTAGAGCCACGGCATTTCAAATAGGTCATTAAGCCAATTATTGCGGTGACAACCACGAATACTATAATTTGAATAGTGTTGTCTGACATTGTATATCCCCAGTGTTTATTGTTATTTTCAGCACAATGTCTAGCTTTTGCTGACTTCTAATTTGATGTTACTAATTTTGTTACCCGCCAAGGTTTTATTATGAAGCTGAATGAGGCTATTGAGCTGATATAGCGACATCAACATGGCATACAGCGGCGACAGATAGCCTAGCTTGTTGAGTTCAGCCAAGGTTTCACTGTCTAGTTGTTGTAATTTCTCTTCATTAATCGTGATTAAACCGGTTAGATTTTGTGGCAAACCATCTTGATGGTTAACCACAATGGTGATGTATTTCATTAGGCCTAATTCAGATATTTTTTGGCTAAACCTTTGGGTTAGCATGTCGTTATGCATATCTGCTTCGATCAGATTTTTAATATTGCTAAGGTACAAACTGGCGCTGCCATCTTGTTCAAAAATAGCTTGTCCGGACTCAGCTGAGAGTGCGCTGTCATCCGCATCGATCCCAATGGTGTACTGCTGTGGATTATCAGGCGATTGCATCAAATAAAATGGAAAGGTCTGTAAGCTCGTGGGGGGATATGAGCCTTGCCATTGGCTATCAGTAACAAATAAATTGTTACCTTGTTCAAAACTGGTAAAACCTGTAAGCACTTGCTGGCCAGTTTGATTATCACGTACAAAAAAGATAGCCATGCTACAGGCCGCTTTGGCCACTTCCGTTACCCGCAAATTAACAAGGTTTTGCTTGGCGGCATTTTTAGCGCCACTGTGAGGCACTACATATAGCTGTTGATGAAGTTCTGGTGACAGTTCGACTAATGTTTTCATTGTTATTATTCTTTTAGTAAGTGCTTGCTAACCATTTGGTTATAAAATCACGATGAGGGGGTAAGTTACTTAGCATTTGCTGAGTGAGCTGTTGATTACGCTGCAGTATTGACTGAGCTTGTGCTTGTTGCTGGTAAAGGTGAGCTTGCTGGCTAAAGTCAGGTTTAAACTCCATGCCGTACAGCACATACTGGTAGCTAGCCGCAGGAAATAGCTCAATTGGGCCATTAAAATCATGACTTGTTGGGCCACGAAATGCCCAAATAGCCAGATCCTCTTGCAAGGATTGTGGAATAGATTCAATGTCGCAATGGGCTTGCCAATAGGGCTCTTTGCGCTTAGTGAGCATATAATGCAGCTTTAAAAAATCAATAATGCGACGCCAGCGGTAACTCATCTGCTGATTAAATCGCTTGGCGGTAATCGCCATGACGGATCGATTAACCGGTAAGTTTTCGGCAATAAATCGAGCCGACATTTCAATCAACATAATCGCCGTGGCTTCTAGTGGCTCAACAAACCCGCCAGCCATGCCGACTGCGACACAGTTATTCTGCCAAAAGCGTTCGCGGTGACCGCTTTGATAACTGATCTTTTTAACCGCTAATCCTTCAGCGGCAGGACCAATATAATTACGCAGGTTTTGCTCGGCTTGCTCGTCCGTTAGATACTGACTGGAATACACATGACCAACACCACGGCGATGGGTTAAGCCAATATCCCATATCCAACCAGCATCTTGGGCGGTGGCAATGGTGTGAGAAGCAATAGGACTGCGATCGTGCTCGTAAGGCACTTGCATCGCTAGAGCGCGGTCATTAAACAATACTTTATCTTGTTTTATGAACGGCACTTTTAAGGTTTTACCGATTAATAAAGCGGCAAGGCCAGTACAATCAATAAATAAATCAGCATAAAAATCTGGGTTATCGGTTAACGAAAGGCTGACAATATCACCCTGCTCATCTTGGTTAACCGTGGCGACGGTATCAATCAGATGATTAACGTTTAAGTTGGTTTTACAGTGCTGCTTGAGTACTTCAGCAAAAGCGCCAGCATCAAGGTGGTAAGCATAGTTACAGCTGCCTTGGTATTCACCTTCAGCCATGCCCCGCGGCGCTAAGCCCGCTTCGCAGATAGCATGCTGAAAATTAGATTCAGGCGCATAGTCTTTAATATCGTCAACATACGGGGCAAGGTCGATACGGCCATAACCTAGCGGTACAGTAAAGGGGTGGTAGTAAAAGTCGCCATTTCCATGCACCCAATTGACAAACTTTCCGCCTTGCTTAAAAGTGGCATGACAAGCTTTAAAAACATCACTTTCTTTTAGACCAATTTGTTGTAGGGTGTTTTTCATGGTCGGCCAAGTCCCCTCGCCTACCCCTACAGTTGGAATATCTGATGATTCAATGAGGGTGATTTCTATACCGCTCATGTGATGATTTTTATGCTGAGATGCGAGGATTGCTGCAGTTAACCAACCCGCTGTGCCGCCGCCTACGATGGCGATTTTTGTTATTGATTTCGGCATAGATTTATACTTCCTGTTTAAATCGAAGACACAATATATCATTTGAAATAATCATTTGCTAAACCCTAATAGAGTAAGGCTTAACAAAAGACTATTGAAAAAAAGACAGGTGCAAGCACCTGTCTTATATCACTTTTAAGCGTTAGAACTTACCTCTAAAGCCAACAGCATAGCGTGAACCATTGTCTTCAACTGAGTAGATTTGATTACCAAAGCGTCCGGTTTGCACTAATTCTTCTTCAGTAATATTAATCCCTTCAACAAACACAGATACATGCTCGTTAATATCGTAGCTTGCGCTAATATCCCACTGACCAAAGGTTTCAGTATTAACAGGTTCGCCGTTAAATCCATTATCTAACTGACGTAAGAAGCCTTCACGATTGTTAAAGGCTACACGCGCTTGCCAGCTGTCTTGCTCATAGAACAAAATAAGGTTTTGTGAATCACCCAAGCCTTCTAAAGCAAAGCTTTGGGTAGTATTCGCATCAACTTTTACATTGCTATCTACCACTGTGGCATTAGCTGTAATACCAAAACCATTATCAAACATATGAGTTAAAGCGATCTCATAACCGGTGATTCGAGCTGACTCACCGTTTCTTGGTCTTGTCACAGTGTAAGTCTCTTGCGCACCATTTAATTCTTCTGTCACTGGCACTAAGTCAGATGAACATAGCTCAGAATTATTGGTATTACACAAAAAGTCAGTCGGCTCACGATCAGTCATGTTATAGCTTTCTTCACCCGTTAAGGTCACGATGAAGTCTTCTACTTCTTTACTGAAAAAGGCAAAACTGAATAAGCTGGCATCGTTGTAATACCACTCGTAGGAAATATCCCAGTTTTGAGCTCTAAAAGGTTCAAGTGAAGGGTTACCACCACTTGCGGTTAAATTTTGACGGCGAGGCTCATTGAATGTCGTAGATGGTGACATCTGCGACATTGTTGGACGGGTTAATGAATCATAAACCGCAAAACGTAACACCATGTCATCTTGCACATCTAACTTAACATTCAGGCTAGGTAGCAAGTTTGAATAACTGCCGCCATCAGTGATGTTAGTTGCAGGGCCGTATACATTGGCAAATAACGTCGCATCTGAGGTAGGCACAATATCGGTAACAAAACTTTGTATCGCAGAAACTTCAACATCAGTAGTTGAATAACGAGCACCTAAATCAACCGTTAATGGCATATCAGCAACATCATATACAAAGGTAAAATTCATATACAAGCTATTGATATCTTCATTAATGGTGTAACGGTTATTTTGTAGGGTCGGTACAATTGGGTTACCTGTATCCGCTAAATAATCGATGACTGCGTCACCATCATAGGTATAGAAGGTATCGATTAATCCAGGGAAAAAGTTATTGGCGGTAAATGGGCGGAAATCAATAACATCGTTAGGTGCTGCTTGACCATAACCGCAGAATGCACATTGGTTACCATAAACTTGGAATGATGATTTTTCACGCTCTTGACGGTATATACCAAAATTTGCCTTAGTAAATACAATAGAGTCAGGGGTATATTCAAAATCCGCTTTGTATTCAGTAATTTCGTCTTCATCAGTAAACTGGTTACCTTTCTCGTTGTAGTGCATACGAGATAAGTTAGGATCTGGTAAGTTGCCGCCACCAAAACCGTCATGCTCAACCGTCGGAGTGCTACCTGTACCATCAAAGGCATAATTATTGATCATACCCACAACGTTGAAGCGGTCACGGCCTGCACGGTCGTTTTCAGCCGTTGAGGTTGACACATCAAAGTCAGCTTTTAATTGATCGTTAATATCCCACTTTACATTTAAGCCGTAACCTTGGTTAGTGACGTCACGAGAGTTACGGGTGTGAGAAACGAAATCCGTTGCAGGATCGCCACTACCGCTACTCAAACCAATATCTTGGCTGAAGGTAAGTAAGGTACCTGTTGCAGGATCAATTGTTGCGTTGCCTACACGATCTGGTTCAAACCAAGATGCTAAATCAGTAACTTGTGAATCCACTTCAAATTTAGAGATAAAACCATCTAAGGTAATACTCACATCTTCAGAGGGGGCGTATTGCAAAACTAAACTGCCGTTAGTTCTAGTGCGGTCTTGCTCATCAACTATTTGATCCCAGTTACGTGGAATATAAGCATTGGTAAACAACACGCCATCGCGACTGTTAGAAATGGTTTGCCCTGAACGCCAACCGGCTGTGGCAATTTGATTAATTTGAACTTTACGTTCTTGATGACTCACGGCCAATAACACGCCCATTTTATCATCGTTAAAAGTATTACTGATCAAAGCTGATGCAGAAGGTGAAACCTCTTCTGAAAGACTTTCATACATACCTTTAATTGAACCTACCAACTGGAAACCTTCATAGTCGAATGGTTTTGCCGTTGATATATCAATCGTGCCACCAATACCACCCTCTTGCATGGTGGCATTGGTGGTTTTGTAAACATTGGCCCCAGTAATTTGATCTGCGGCCAGAATATCAAAGTTAAATTCGCGGCCAGCACTATCTGTTGCTACCTGACGACCATTAACCAACACAGTGTTAAACTGAGGGCCAAAACCACGTACAGTGACCGCTTGGCCTTCCCCGCCGCTACGATCGATAGAAACCCCAGTAATACGCTGTAATGATTCAGCTACGTTTAAATCAGGAAATTTACCTAAATCTTCTGCTGAAATACCATCAGAAACCACGTCTGCTGATTTCTTATCAAGCATTGAGTTTTTTAAACTACTACGTATCCCTGTTACCGCAATGACTTCAATTTGATCTGCACCTTGATCTGCTTCTGCAGCGACAGCTCCCATGCTGCCCAAAGCACCTGCAATTGCAAGTGCAATGCTGGTCCTTTTTCCCAGTGTAGACATTCCTTTTGTATGCATTTCTATCTCCCCTGTTTGTGTTTGTTGCTTTTTTGAAAAAGTCTGATCTTATAATTAAAACGTATTTATCTTATAAATATATTAATTAGGGTTGAATATCAACCTTTTCTTAACAACTGGCTTTAGAATACTGGTGGTTTATTGCAACAAACGCGGTGATTTTTTCACATTTAAGCGAGGAATGGTTATAGCTTATTTTTATATTTTATACATTATTAATCATAGACTTGCTTACATTCACTCATGAGAGCAAGCAAAGCTAGTTATTTAGCAGAGCCTAATGTTTGGAGGTGAAAGCCGCTGAAATCTTCAATATTCACCTTCAGCAAAAATTACATAATTAGAACAATTACGTAATTTTTGCCGTAGTCACTTTCAGCTTTAATGCTGCGAAGAGTTACTTTTCCAGCTCATACCTGTGGCAAAACGTGCAGGAAAGCCTTTCCAGGCAGGTGTAGGCTTACCTTCAACATTTTGTTGGTTTGACGAACCTTCAAGTTGCAGGAACTCACATTGCTTAGCTTGTTTCTTCACATGACAGTCCATCATGGCTAAGACAAAATGTTCGTTTATCGCATTTAACTGACGACTGTCCCACGCTGGCTCAAAATAATGACCTAAATCCAAGTCATTATTAAAGGCTACTTTAGGGGCGGGATGCGGCGCAATATTATGCCGTGCATTATGGTAGGTAAGTAAATAACTTGGCGATCCTGTTTGCTGATAAGCATCTTCAATGCCCTCATAGCCAGAAACATCATCTAAGTCACCCGCAATATATAGCATGGGTACGTCAATGTTTTGCAGTGATTTAGGCGCAAATAACTGATGCTGCGCTCCCCATGGTGCTATGGCTACCGCAGCTTGCCATTTAGGATCGGTTTGAACATCGGCTTTACCGGCTGTGCAAGTATTTAATAATGCCATTGCCTGCTGGATCACCTGAGGGTTATCTGTCCCAGTAAATTGCGCAGTGGTCTTTTCATTAAACTGATAACAGCCGCCAACTGTATTAATTGCGCCATAACCTCCCATTGAATACCCCAGCAAACCGGCATGATTTTTATCAATGACACTGCTGGCAAAATGAGTTTGGGCCGTCAGGTAATCTAAGGTAAATTGTTGATCGCGAGCGCGATTTAACAAGGTACTAAAAAAGCCGCTAAAGGGGGTATTTACCATATCAACTTCAGCATTTGTTGAATCTGTATGGTCGATAGCGGCAACAACATAACCGTTGGCAGCAAGATGCTCGCCAAGATAAAACATAATAGTGCGGTAACCTGTATAGCCATGAGATAGCACGATAACGGGAAAGGATTGCTTTGGTTCCACCCTAATTTCAGCATCACGATAAGCGTTGGCAGCCATCTCAAAAGGCTGACCTAATCGGGTTTGATTGGCGTAGCTGGTTTTAGTGCTATGGTCTTTTAGCTGTTTGTCTGTGACGTTAGCAGGGTACCAAACCTCCAGTGTTAGCTGTCTATCTGTCACGCTTTGACTCATCACGTCAAATTGGTTTTTATGGGTTATCGTCACCGTTTTTACCCCTACTGGGTAAAGTGAGTTTTCAGCTTGCCCTGCAGCAGATAAAGCAGGTGCCACCTTTATTGGTAAGGCGACTGGATAAAGCTGCTCAGCAGCCTGAGCCATATTTATTAGTAAACAAGTAGATGCAAGAACGCTCATAATACCTGTAGGTATTTTATTACTAACAATCATATAGATATCCCTTCTATTATTATTGATTAACCTGTGATCAGGTTACTGTACAGGGGTAATGGTTAAACCGCTGCCAGCTTGGCAGACATACACATCCGCTTGCAAGCCAAAACGGCTTTGGTATTGATTATCAATAGCTTGCCTAATGATATCGACATCTTGCTCACGACATAGGCACACAATTGCACCACCAAAGCCGCCACCAGTCATTCTGACTGCGCCGCGATCGCCTAACGCTTGCTGGCAAATCTCAACCAAACCGTCTGTAGCAGGAACTGTGACTTCAAAATCGAATTTTAATGATTGATGTGATGCTGTCATCAGTTGACGAAGATGATCCATATCATTAGCCGCTAAGGCTTTGGTTGCCGCTAACACGCGAGCGTTTTCACTGATCACGTGATGAGCTCGTTTAAATTCGGTTGCTGTGAGTTGATCTTTATGGGTTTGTAGTAGCGCCACGTCTGCTAAACGTAAACTGCTTACCCCCATTTTGCTGGCGGCTTGTTCGCAATCTATACGGCGTTGATTGTATTCACTGTCAACAAGTTTGCGCGGGTAGTTGGAGTTAACGATGACCAGATTTAAATCTGCTGGTATTTGAATCGCTTTCGTTTGTAGGTGCTGGCAATCAATCAATAAAGCGTGTTGCGGCACACCTTTGGCCGAAATTAATTGATCCATGATGCCACATTGGCAATCCATAAAATCATTTTCTGCTTGCTGACCAAAAACAGCGATTTGCTCTAATGATAATCCCAGTTGGCTAAGCTGATTAAACATGCCAGCAATCGCCACTTCAAGTGCCGCTGAAGATGAAAGCCCGCTACCTTGCGGGACATCACTTTCAATTAATAAGTCAACGCCTTGAAGCTTATGCCCAGCACGTTGCAATACAAATGCCACTGCACGTATATAGTTGCCCCATTGCGAGTTCCCCTGCGTAATCGGCGCGGACAGCGAAAAAGACTCGACCTCATTCGGGTACATACTAGAGCGAACAACCACTTGGTTATCATCGCGTTGGCGGTAAGCCACTTGGGTTAAGAATGTCAGTGCACTAGGCAAGACAAAGCCATCATTATAATCGGTAAATTCACCAATAATGTTGACTCGCCCTGGTGCGCTGGCAATACCTTGTGCTTTGGTGTGATAGATTTGCTCAAAACGCTGAGCAAGTGTTGGGTTACTCATTAGGGCTTCCTTGCTTGTAATGAATGCTACTGGCTTGCTGCAGTAGTGTTGCTGCGGTTTCAGCCGTTAAATCTCGTTGACTTTCAGCCAGCATCTCATAGCCAACCATATGTTTTTTGACTGTTGCAGAACGAAGCAGTGGCGGGTAAAAATGGCCATGTAATCGCCAATGACTATCATCTTGTGTTGGCTGTGACGGTGCATTGTGCCAGCCCATTGAGTATGGAAAACTGCAATTGAATAGATTGTCATATTTGGTTGTTAACACTTTAATCGCTTCAGCAAGAGAAGCTTTATGTGCTTGGGTCATTTGCCCAAAGTGGCGAATATCCTCTTTGGCTACCACCAAGGTTTCAAATGGCCATGCAGCCCAATAAGGCACTACGACCAACCAATGTTGATTTTCGAACACGATACGTTGCTTGGCCTCAATTTCATGATCCACATAATCGCCCAGCAGTGCGCGACCATGTTTGGCAAAATAGGCTTGCTGATTGACATCTTCTAGTGCTATTTCACTGGAAAGATGATCGTGTGCCCAAATTTGTCCGTGAGGATGAGGTTGAGAGCAACCCATTACCGCACCTTTATTTTCGAAAATATGTACGCAGCGATACTGCTTAGCCAACTCTTGATAGTTTAACTGCCAGGTGTTGACGAGCTGTTCTATGGCCGTCAGTGGCAGTTCTGGCAAGGTGACATTATGCTGATCAGAAAAACAAATTACCCGACATTCACCGCTAGCAGCTTCCGCCATAAATAGTGGCTGTTTGCTATCTTGTGCAACAGCTTGGTGAGTTGGGTTGAGCGCCCCAAAGTCATTAGTAAATACAAAGGTGCCTTGATATTCAGGGTTAGTTACATTGTTTGCACGCTGATTACCTGAACATAGTGGGCAATTAGCATCATAGCTAGGCAAACTGGTTTGTTCACTTGCCTCTGTCGCCCCTTGCCATGGGCGATTATTCCTCTGGGGTGACACTAACACCCAATCACCGCTTAATGGGTTCTTTCGACGGTGAGTAAATTCAAGATCAGCCATGCAATCCTCTAGCTAAAATGCAATATCATAAGTGATTTTTAGTATTTATATGATAAATACTACTATTGATTTTTTATTTGTACAAGTCACAGCAACGTAAGTTGTTAACTTAATGTGACTAAAATAGTCAGACTGTCAAGTTTACTCAAACGGGTTATATTTAAAACAGCAATGGCTGTTGCTTGCGCTTAAGTACGCGCTTTCGCTATGATAAAAAACAATATATAGTATTTATCATATAATATATTGAATTTGTATTTATCTTACTTTTAATAGGTTAAATACACAGAGTGTAGCGCAGTAAACAAGGATAGACGGTAATGAGAACCGCTTCAGAAATGTACGATATTGTGGTGATTGGCGGCGGCATTAATGGTGTTGGTATCGCTGCCGATGCTGCTAGTCGCGGTTTAAAAATATTGTTATGTGAACAAAATGACTTGGCATCTGCTACCTCATCAAATAGTAGCAAATTGATCCATGGTGGATTGCGCTACCTTGAGCATTATGAATTTAGATTAGTCAAAGAGGCATTAGCTGAGCGCGAAGTGCTATTAAGAAATGCGCCTCATATTATTAAGCCGTTAACGTTTCATTTACCTCATCAAGATCACTTGCGCCCGGCCTGGATGATCCGCCTTGGGCTGATGATGTATGACAACTTGGCGAAAAGAATTACCTTACCAAAATCAAAATCCATTAAGTTCTCAGCAGATAATCCGCTAAAATCAGAAATAACCAAAGGCTTTAGTTATGCCGATGCTTGGGTTGATGACTCTCGAATGGTGGTGCTAAATGCATTGCAGGCCAAGCAACTGGGTGCCCAGATTTATACTCGCACCCGCTGCGTTAACGCTAAACGTGAACAGCAACACTGGCTTGTCACTTTGGAATGCCAGCAAACAGGCAAGCAATTTTCGGTTAAATCAAAAGCGCTAGTGAATGCCTCTGGCCCATGGGTGGCGAAATTGTTTGATGATGTATTGCCCTTCACTAGTCCACAAAACATCCGTTTGGTCAGAGGCAGCCACATTGTCGTGCCTCGTATTCATTCACAGCCCCAAGCTTATATCTTGCAAAATGAAGATCAGCGCATCGTATTTATTCTGCCTTTTGAAGATGATTATTCATTAATTGGTACCACAGATATGGATTATCAAGGCGATCCTGGGCAAGTACAGATTAACGATGAAGAAATTGACTACCTGATTGATATCACCAACAGTTATTTTAAGCAGCAGATTAGCCGTAATGACGTATTGCATACCTTTTCTGGTGTGAGGCCTTTAATTGATGACGAAGCTGAATCCGCCCAGAAAGTAAGTCGTGATTATCGATTTGAAATTGACGCCCCAAAGCTTGATGATGGCCAGCAAGCTGCAGTCTTACTGTCTGCTTTTGGTGGCAAAATTACTACCTATCGTAAATTGTCTGAAGCTGCGGTTAATCAATTAGCCGCTTATTTTCCGCAATTAGCCCCAAGCAACACCGCCAATCAACCTTTACCCGGTGGTAATATTTCTTCAATTACCACCTTGTTAGCACAGTTAAAAGCCCTGTACCCAAATATGCCCCAGCAACTTATCCACCGCTGGGCAAGAAGTTACGGCACTTTAACGATGGATGTTATTGGCTCAGCAACTTGCGAGGCACAGTTAGGGCAAGACTTTGGCCATGGATTATATGCAGCTGAAGTCGACTACCTTATTGCCAATGAATGGGCACAGGATGCCAGTGATATTTTATGGCGCCGAACCAAGGTGGGATTACGTTTTAATGCACAGCAAACCCAAGTGTTGCAATCTTATCTAATGAGTCGACGAACAAAGCATTGCCAAGCCACGATTGGCAATCAAGTTTGCGATACACAAAACTTAACGTCAATGGCCGATACAGGTTAACGGCCGTTAATGGTATTGACTCATTTTCTGATACACCACCTCAAAACCTTTTAAGGTTGCTTGGTTCACACTAACCAATTGCGTGTTAATTTGACAACGACTCAATACATTCGCAAAGCATTGACTGAGATGCTCAGGGCCAATAATGGTGATGGGTGGTAAACCGCTAAAATCCCATTCTTTAGCGTTTATTGCCGCCTTAACATCATGGGCAATTAATAATCCCGACAGGTAACAATGAGCTTGTTTAGGGCTGGTATTGTTAAACAATTGCTGGCTTCTGACGCTAAACAAGCCGTGGCTAAAGTTATCTATCTCACTGTCTAAAATGAACTTAGCACCTTGGGTAAATGCGTCAAAATCAAAGTCTGTTTCAGTGGCTTTATCTTGGATAAGGACGCTTTGATTTGATAGTAAGTCGTATAACTCACCGGTTAAAGCCGTTTTAAAGAGCTGTACCACACCGTCTTCAATGAGTACCCACTTAGTATGAGTGCCCGGCAAACAAACAAGATGTCGCCCTTGTTTGTTTGCTGCAGATAAGTTTAACCAGCCCAGTAACTGACATTCTTCGCCGCGCATAGCATCAAAATGATGCGGCGCTATTTGGCAACTAAGACCGGGGAAAATAGTAATAGGATTACCGTGACAACAAAAACTCATACCAGCATAAATAATTTGTTCAGGAGCAATAGGGCAAGGCAGATAAGGGGTTTCTTTCCAGCCGATACTGGAGCCTATTTGGCCTATCATTAAAATATCTAGCACCCCGTATCGTTCAACCCAAGGGCTTATGGTTTCTAATAAGGTGGTTTGAAAATCACTTTGGATTTTCTGTACCCCTAAACTGTTAACCCGTTCAATCACTTGAATGGGCTGCTTGACACTGATGTGGCATAAATAAGCCCGTAAATGGCTGGTGCCCCAATCAATTGCAATAAAATGAGCTTTCCCGACCACGATTTACGCTCTCCCGCCATCAATATTAATGCACTGACCGGTGATCATTTGGCTGTTATCTGAAGCTAAAAATAACGCAAGCGCTGCCACATCTTCAGGAGTGATTCGACGTTTAATCGCCATTGATTCAGTCCACTTTTGTTCTTCTTCTTTTGTTAGCCAGCTCGACAGTTGTTTTTCCGTCGCCACCCAACCGGGTAAAATGGCATTAACTCGTACCCCATATTCGCCAAACTCTTTTGCAAGGGCGCGAGTCATGCCAATAATTCCCGCTTTAGCCGTCACATAACCTGTCATTTGTTGTGAGCCTAATAAGGCTGTAATGGAACTGAAATTAATGATACTGCCACATCTGTGCTGTTTCATGACGTTAAAGGCTGCTTGGGAGGCAAAAAATGTCGGGTCTAAATTAACTTGCATACACTTATGCCAAGACTCAGGCGATATGTGTTCAACCTCATGACGGGTATCATCTGCGACATTGTTAATCAACACATCAAGCCGACCAAAATGAGCGGTGGCCTCTATAATAGCGTCTTGTAATGCTTTGATATCGGTGACATCAACGGCTTTAAACCAAATTGACTGGCAAACATTGCTAGGTAATTGACTGATGAGCAGATCCGCCGTCTGGGCATCAATATCAACCAAAGCGACTTTGGCCTCTTGCTGTAAAAAAGCGCTCACCATGGCAGCACCTATGCCACTTGCACCACCTGTAATGAAAATCACTTTCTCTTTGAGTTGTTGGTATTGAGTTGAGTCATTCACCCTAGGTTCCATCCATTATTATTTTACTTAATGATATGTTGTTTATTGAGCGGGTTATGCATCTTGATAACATAGAACACCAGACCCCAAATGAATGTGTAAACCCGCTCTATATCAATCTTTTATCATTAATTTACTGCAAAACAAAGTTATATCATCTTTGCATTTAAATATGATATAACAGATTAATGTACCAACAATTGGATCTTTATCGGCATGGCTAATACACCACGACAGAATTTAACCCATCAATTAACCCATGATCTTGGTGTTGCGATAGTGAAAGGGGTTTACCCAATTGGTGAGGGATTACCCTCAGAAGCAGATTTATGTATTGAATACGATGTCAGTCGTAGTTCGACCCGTGAAGCGGTAAAAATGCTATCAGCTAAAGGCTTAATTACTTCACGCCCTAAGCAAGGGATCAGAGTCATGCCTGAAAGCCACTGGAATATGTTTGATACCGATGTACTACGTTGGATATTAAGCAGTAAACCGTCTTTGTCATTACTAAAAGAATTTACTCAAGTGCGCGTGGCACTGGAGCCACAAGCGGCAGCCTTAGCATCAGTGAATGCAACCCAAGCACAGCTAGATGATATTGCTAAAGCCTTAGAGCGCATGGCTGAAGCCGAACAAGGCTTAGATGATCCGCTCGAAGCCGATATCGCTT
Organism: Shewanella sp. UCD-KL21; assembly: GCF_001957135.1. Lineage (GTDB taxonomy): Bacteria > Pseudomonadota > Gammaproteobacteria > Enterobacterales > Shewanellaceae > Shewanella. The sequence continues at coordinate 105,145 of NZ_MPHK01000010.1, forward strand.
TTCATACCAGTATTTTAATTGCCAGTGGCAACCGCTTTTTTGTGCAGTTAACTGACTTCATTGGAACCGCTTTACGAGTGAGCATTCGCTATACCAACAAAATAAAAGGTGTCGCAGGAGCCGATGTGTCTAAGCACGCAGAAATTTATAATGCGATAAAAATGCGTAATCCGGTATTAGCTCAAGCGGCAGTGACCATGATTTTACAAGAAGCGTTAGAGTTGATTGAGTCTAAGCTTTAATCACATATTTTGTAATTACATATTGAAAGTCGCTTATATTGGCATTCAATAAAAATGCACCTCAAATGAGGTGCATTTTTGCATTAACTAGCAGGTGAATTATCGGTTCAAACTTGATTCAATTCAAAGATTAATGAGGTTTGCGGAAAGGTGACCGGTAACTGCATACCAATAAACATTAATGCCTCACCAGTAAATACTTGGCCATCAATCACACCTAAAACATTATCTGAATACTCAAATAACTGCGTCGGCCACAATGTAGTGATTTTATATTTCGCCTGTGGACTTAACCCTGCAAAGCGGTATTTAGGCGGAGTAGTGCGTGGCGTTTCTTTGATGCTGTTATAGGCAAATAACGCCTGAGTTGCATCAGCATTAACCACCCCAAAATCTATCGATAAACCATCACTGTCTAGACGCACTAACTTACCCGAGTGGATTAACTGACGATGTTGCTTATGCAATTTAATGATCTGCTGTAATTGCTCACGCTCATTGTCGGTTAATTCCCTTGGGTCCATCTCAATGCCCATATGACCGAAAAATGCCACCGCGGCGCGGGTCGCAATGCTGATGTGGCGACCGGTAATATGACAATCGCGCGGGCCAACATGGGCGCCCATAATTTCAGCAGGAAAAAAGAACGAGCAGCCACGTTGAATGTGTAATCTGTCGAGCGCATCATTAGAATCCGATGTCCATACTCGGTCAGTATGCTGTAACACGCCTAAATCAATTCTTGCGCCGCCTGAGGAGCAGCTTTCAATTTCAACATGGGGATGCGCCTGCTTTAAATCGGCAATTAATTGATAAGCCGCCAAGGTTTGCTGGTGTACCGCAGGCTTGCCTATTGCGTTACCCGCATGGTTTAAATCACGGTTCATGTCCCATTTGATATACACAATTTGAGGGTACTCAAGCAAGATGTCGTTGATGGCGTTAAATAAGTAATCAGTCACTTGTTTGCGAGTTAAATCAAGTACCAGTTGTTTCCTAAACTTGAGCTGTTCATTACCACGGGTTTGTAATACCCAATCAGGGTGGGCGCGGTATAAGTCGCTGTCTGGATTAACCATTTCGGGCTCAAACCATAAGCCAAATTCCATCCCTACATGATTGACATGATCAATTAATGGCTGAAGCCCCTGAGGATAAATGCCTTCGTCCACCGTCCAATCGCCCAAACCAGCAAAGTCACCACGACGTCCTTTAAACCAACCATCATCAAGAACAAAACGCTCAGCGCCAATGTCTGCCGCTTGTGAAGCTAACGACTTTAAGGTATCAACATCATGGTCAAAATAAATCCCTTCCCAAGTGTTGTAATGAATTGGCCGCGGCTTTTGTTTAACTGGCTCACGAATAAATTGCTGACGAATAAATTGATGATAACAAGCCGATAAACCACTAAAACCTTGATCAGAATAGGCCATATACAGCGTTGGACTTTGATAGCGCTGCTGCGGCGGCAATGACAATTCACCGGGCATGAGTAGCTCACCCATTTGCACATAACTGCGACCTTCTGCCAGTAATTCTGCGCGCATTTTGTGGTTACCGCTCCAGCCTAAATGAAACCCATAACACTCGCCGCCTTGCTCATGGGTAAGCTTGTTGTGCATGACTAAGCCGGGGAAGTTATCGTGGGAGGTTTTACCCTTGCGGTTTTCTCGTACATAGCTGCCAAGGAACAAATCAAACGAATGACGCTGAAACTCATTTGACCAACGGCCCTCAAAAGACATGATTTGATTAATATGCAGCGGTAGCGGCATGGTGGGCGCTGCGCACCAATTTAGCTGCATGGCTTGTGAGCTGTCATTAATTAACTGAGTCTCAGCACTTAGCACATCGGTAAGAGGGTCAAGTTTAAGGCTATGAATTACGCTGATTTGGCGTAGCTCATCTTTACTAGTGAATACCACCTGATTATCTTGTTGCTTAACCTGAGTGAGCTTGCCGCCTAGAGACCAAGCATCTGCATCATTGCTAATTTCAATCCCTGGCGCCCCAGTAAACCCTTGGCCCATTAACGGAGATAGCGCAATGGGCGCTTCAGTCACAACCGAGCATTTGGCCTCTTGACGAGTCGATAATTGGTCGATCATCCCGCTAGTGGTGGTATTGGATAATTTTTTTCCAAAGTAGGCAATAGCCGGGGTATTGCTCTGGCAATCAATGATTAAACTGCTATTAAGGCTATGCAATACAACAGAAGAGGCAAACGATAACATGAATTCAATTTCCTTTTTGAACGAGCCAAACGCTAACTAATGCACGAAATGATAATCTTTTTGCAACAAAAATACTATATATCATATAAATGCTGAGTTAGTATATTGGCCATTAAACAGCAGGCATTAATTTGGCAACAAACCAAGTTGGGCTAACACAAATTGTACATTAACCGCTTAACTAGGATTGCGGTTATTTTAATGGAGAAAATCATGTTAGGTGTATGCTATTACCCAGAACATTGGCCTGAATCTATCTGGCAACAAGATGCCCAAGAAATGCGTCAATTGGGTTTAAAGTACGTCAGAATTGGTGAGTTTGCATGGTCTAAAATTGAGCCTCGTGATGGCGAATTTGATTTTGCTTGGTTAGATAAAGCCATTGCTACCCTTGCGGCAGAAGGCTTGCAAGTGATCATGTGTACCCCAACAGCTACACCGCCCAAATGGTTAATTGATAAACACCCTGACATTTTACCGGTTGATATTCACACCGGAGTGACTCGTGGCTTTGGTTCGCGCCGCCATTATGATTTTTCTAGTGAAAACTATTTCAACCAAGCGATGCGTATTTCTGAAGTGGTCGCCAAGCGTTATGGCCAGCACCCTGATGTGTGCGGCTGGCAAACCGATAATGAAATTGCCTGTCATGACACCACTCACAGTGGCTCATTAGTGGCAAAACAGGCTTTTCAGCTTTGGTGTCAACAGCAATATGCTGATATCGATAGCTTAAACACCGCATGGGGCAACATATTTTGGTCTATGGAATACCAAGATTTTAGCCAAATAGAACTGCCTATTTTAGCGGTAACCGAAACCAATCCTAGCCATCAATTGGCTTATCGTCGTTTTAGCTCAGATCAGGTGATTAAATTTCACGATGAAATGGTTAAGGTTATCCGTAAACATGCGCCGAACCGCTTTGTTACCCATAACTTTATTCCATTGGTAGATACCCAAACCGATAACTTTGCCTTAGCCAAAGATTTAGACTTTGTTAGTTACGATAATTATCCGTTAGGCCGCTCAGACATGTTCTTTAAACACATGCCTGCAGAGCAATACAAGCCGTATATGCGCACTGGTCATCCTGATTTTTCAAGCTATTCATTTGATCAAAGCCGTGGTGTTAGTCAAAACAACTTTTGGGTAATGGAGCAGCAACCAGGGCCTGTGAATTGGGCCCATCATAACCCTCGCCCAGAAAAAGGCATGGTGCGTTTATGGTCATGGCAAGCCTTTGCCCATGGCGCAGATTGTGTTTGTTACTTTAGATGGCGCCAAGTGCCCTTTGCTCAGGAGCAAATGCATGCAGGCATTAAGCGCAATGATAATTCTAAAGCCGCCGCGTGGAATGAAGTGAGTCAAATGCGTGATGAACTGGCCAAAGTAAACTTCTCTATTGAAGAAAACGTTGCAGCTAAAGTCGCCATTGTCACTGGCGCCCACAGCCAATGGGTAACTGAGATTGAACGCCAGGGCGACAGTTACAACCATCAACGAGTCGAATTTGGTTATTACACCGCATTACGTCAATTAGGCTTAGCGGTTGATTTTATCTCCGTTGACCATGATTTAAGCCCCTACAGTTTAGTGGTTGCCCCGTGTTTACCGATTGTTTCGGCTGAATTTGTGGCTAAGTGTCAGCGCGCAGATGCGCATATCGTATTTGGCCCTCGCAGCGGCGCGAAAACCCCCGAGTTATCATTGGTGGATAATTTAGGCCCGGGATTATTGCAGCAGTTAATTCCAATTAAAGTACTGTCAACTGAAACCATTCGCCCCGATTGCAGTGAAGTAATGACTTACCATGGAGAGTCGTTTGAAAGTCACTGCTGGCGAGAAGAGCTTGAGCTAAGTGAAGATGTGATAACCGAAGCCTTTTATCACGACGGCTTACCCGCGGTAGCACGATTTGATAAAACCAGTTATATCGCCTCACTCACCTGCGAAGCATTTTTGAAGACCTATTTTGCCAACTTGTGTCAGCAACTGGATATTGTCATGACCGAATTGCCCAAAGATGTGCGCATAGTTCATCGAGGTCAATATGCCTTTGTGTTTAACTATGGCGCTAAAGCAAAGCAATTGCCTAAAGTGATACAAGGTGAGTTTGTGCTGGGTAGTGCCGACTTAGCGCCTTATGATGTTGCGGTAATTAAACAGGCTTTATAATGAGTTAACCATAAATCCCATTCATCTGAATGGGATTTTTTTCACTAACCAAATACACATACTGGCGTTAGAGCTCATTGCGTTAAAACCGGTTGCAATTTAAGTCAGCTATTAATTGGGAGCAGTGCAAAGCCACCACAATATCAACTACAAACAACAGCAAATATAAATTTCAGGCACAAAAAAACCGACTTACGTCGGCTTTATCCTCAAAGAGGAGATGGTACCAGCGGTCGGACTCGAACCGACACGTCTTTCGACAGGGGATTTTGAATCCCCCATGTATACCAATTTCATCACGCTGGCATCATATTGTAGTCAATCAAGCTTGGCTCAATTGAGTGACGGAATTATACCTAGGCCAATGACAATGGCAAGCCCTTTCATAAGCAAAATGATCAAATCAATCTCAATAGCTTAAATCTCATTCAAGTAGGGCAAATTTGCGCTAATCGACATTAATAAATCTTCCCCATTAAAAAGCAGTGACTTTATTGATCGAGATCATAAATGTTAAAAAATGAAAATAGTATGTTAAAGATGGTTTTACAATGAAAGGATAATGATTATGGCTTTTTGGTTAGATTTAATGTTTGGTAACGCAATCGGATTGCTGTCAATGATTGTTATCTTCTGCACCATGGGGATCATGTCTTACATGATGTGGATGTTTATTGTGAAATCTGCTCCTAAGGAATAGTTACTACCCTCCTTCTATAATTTTTGTTATTTGTTATTTGTTTCTTTAGGGGGCTTTCGCCCCCATTTTTATGTTTATCCGACTCAATCTCTAGATTACGCGGCATGCTTTCTAGGTTGCACGAGACCATTTACAAACTGCGGGCGTGCTTTAATAAGGTGATTAAGCTCTTCCTTACTTGGCTCGCCTGCGGGTAATCTCAATACTTCACGATTTAAATACAATCGCGCTTTCATTGAAATTTTATACTCAGCAGTCGGCCCTTGAATCGCATAGTGACGCTCATTACCCACTAACTCTAAAATATTACTGTCCACTAAACCTTTAACCGCCAATTCGTTTTGCGGTAGCGCCAAAATTGTCGCTCCCTGTAAAAAGAACTCTCGCAGTAACGCTCGCTCAGCGGGATCAAGTAACTTAACTTTGGCTTCTATGGTTTCAACAGCGCGTTTTTCTTTTAAAATCCCAATCGTCTCGTCAACCACAAAGGTGAATAACTGGCTCAAGAAGAAAGCGGCACCAACAATGAGCCCTAAGCCAATAAAGTGGCCATAATCTGACACCAGTGCCGACAAAGAAAGCGTCTCCAGCACGTGCTGAGGTGCAACTAATAACACTGCACAAGCGATCACTAACCACAGCATAGTGCTGACTAAAACTCGTTTGATATTCACTAAATTTACAGCCTTTAATTTCATTTTCATCATCATGCTTTCCACAGTGTCAGATTTTTGAATCTAAACTTAGTAAAGCAATTTCAATGCCAATAAAATGGAAATGACTAAAAGTAGTTAACGCGATGACTTATTTAGCGGAAGAGCAAACAACGGCAGTTAGGCGCATCAAATAAGTTGTTTAATGCGCCATGAAGATCGAAGCTATGCTAGAAGTTTGGCTAGAGGCTTGGCTAGCGTTATAAGCTAGAGGTTTAGCTAGATTTATAAGCTAAAGGTTTAGCTTATAAATCTTGGCATGCTGCACTAGATTATTTGGCCGCCAATTTGGCTAATACTCGACTTGCAGCAATAAAACCAAAGGTGCCTGTAACCATAGTCACTGCGCCAAACCCTGACGCACAATCCATTCTCATACTGCCATCGGCGCTATTTTTAGTACTGCAGACGCTACCATCATGTTGAGGGTAGACCAGCTGTTGCGTTGAAAACACTGCGTCAACGGCAAATCTGCGGGCAACATTTTTTGAGAAGTTATATTCTCTACGCAAAATGTTTCTAACTTTCGCTAATAACGGATCTTGATAGGTTTTAGCTAAATCGGTTAATTGAATTTGAGTAGGATCGGTTTGACCACCTGCGCCGCCTACGGTGACAATTTTCAGCTTATTTCTTTTACACCAGGCAATTAACGCAGCTTTTTGTTTAACGGCATCAATACAGTCAACCACATAATCAATCGCTAACGGGTTCGTTTTACTGCCCAAATACTCCGCCAAATTATCGACAGTGATAAAGTCTTCAACTTCATTGACCACGCACTCAGGATTGATTTCAATAATACGCTGCGCCATTACTTCAACTTTGGACTGGCCGATGGTGGATGCTATAGCGTGAGATTGACGATTGGTATTTGTGACACATATGTCATCTAAATCAATCAGTGTTATTTGCCCTATACCACTACGTGCCAGCGATTCGGCGACCCAAGTCCCTACCCCACCAATACCGATGATCACGACATGTGCATTAGCAAAGTTTTCCAATGCCGCTTGACCGTATAGTCGACCTATACCACCAAAACGATTTAAGTATGATTCAGACAACATGTATTGCTCTTTAAACTCTCAATGTGGGGGGCGGTATTTTATACGAAATCCACTCAGATCTGAATGTATTCCTCAATTAAACCTTAGTTACACATTGAAACACCTATTAATAAAACCACCAATGCGCAGCAAAAACAAAGAAAGCTAGTTAACTATACCAGCAAAACTGTTAATCAGCATTTAATTCATTGTAAATCATAATGATACGCACAAATTAAATCCAACCTAAAGTGATGCGGATCACACTTTTGTATGAACTTTTTGTGGCAATATCCTCCACAGAACAGGAATTACTATGAATAACGATAAGGTTGATAACCCAGTTGTTATTTTCTATCAATATCAGCAAGCATAGCTGATAAAAATCAAGCCCTTACCAAAGGAAGATTAAGATGATGAAAAAAAACCTGATCACTGCAGCAATTTTATCTTGCACTGCAATGACCTCTTTTACTGCTCTAGCTGATGGCCCAAATTTTTATGGCCGCGCCGACCTTGCAATCACTAATTCTAGTGAAGGCATTGCAACTCAAAACCAAAAAGATGGCACTGTCATTGAAAATAACTTTTCATGGTTAGGCGTTAAAGGTTCTGAAAAAATCAGTGATGACGTAGAAATCTTATATCAAATGGAGTTCGGCGTTTCTAACTTCGATAACTCTGGTAACACTTTTGCCGCTCGTAACAGCTTTTTAGGTATTAAAACCGTTGCTGGTACCGCTTTAGTTGGTCGTAATGACACTGTTTTTAAAGCTGCTGAAGGTGGGTTTGATTTATTCGGTAACACTAACTCTGATATCGATTTACTGGTTGTTGGCCAAAACCGTGAAGCGGATGGCTTTAGCTACTACTCACCAAAAATTGCTGATTTAGTTACATTAAATGCCACTTACTTAATGGACGACAATCACGAATCTACCAGTAGCTCTATGTATGCGTTAAGCGCCACTGTTGGTGATAAAGCCCTTAAATCACATAACTTTTATGCCGCTGCAGCTTACCAAGATGGTATCAGCGATGTAGAAGCATACCGTGGTGTGGTTCAAGCTAAATTCGGTAACTTTATTGTTGGCGGTTTATACCAAAACAGTAAAAGCCAAAAAGCTGAGTTAGACCACCTTGAAGGTGATAGCTACTATGTAAACCTAGCTTACTTAATGGGTAACCTTAAGCTTAAAGCTGCTTACGGTTATGATGATTCAGGCCTAGGTAAGTACGCTAGCCGTTTTGTTAGCGGAAGCGATACTGGCAGCTTAGAGCAAATGAGCGATTTCGAAATCAACCAGTTCAGTGTTGGTGCAGATTACCGCGTTAGCCCAAGTACCCTAGTTTACGGTCACTACACTAAGTATGATGGCGACATGGTATTAAACCAAACTAGCCAAAGCTTAAATGATGATATCGTGACTGTTGGTTTACGTTACGACTTCTAATTTAGCGGTCTAAATGATGATGAAAAACGGTCTAATTAGGCCGTTTTTTTTGTTTTTAACAACCAAAGGCTGATTTTAATAAGCTAATAACTAAAAAAACTACAATAACAACACGTCATAACCCGCACTTAAGCAACTGCTTAATTTGATACAGATCCCATCATTTACTGAACTAACGCATTTTTCATTAGTTGTGAACCTCCCTAAATAGGTATAACGCGATAAAATTGTTAAACAAAACCCAAATACACCGAATGCATCACATCTTTAATACATAAAAATCACTTCAAAACAAAAAACTTGATCTAGCCCACAACTTTTTAACCTTAAAGCTGCAAATATTGCTACAAGTTTGTTACGCAGACTATTCTGCTAGAAATGCCACTAAAACAATCCCATATTAAATGGGTAGAGAACATCACGTTCTAAAGGGAGTATGAAAGATGAAAAAGACTTTATTATCTGCATCAGTTGTATCTGTTTTAACCCTCACTTCGTTCGCAGCGCTAGCCGACGGTCCTGATTTTTACGGTCGCTTAGATTTATCTATCACCAACTCTGAAACCGGCGCAACCCTGCAAAGCGGCACTAACGGTGTAACCCTTGGTGAAAGTGGTACTTTCATTGAAAATAACTTCTCACTACTGGGTGTGAAGGGCAGCGAAAAAATTACTGATGGCGTTGAAGTGCTGTACCAAATGGAATTTCAAGTAGAAAACACGTCTGGCAAAGGTGATGTTTTCAAAGCGCGTAACACTTACTTAGGAATTAAAACGGAAGGCGGCTCAGTGCTAGTCGGCCGTAACGATACCGTATTTAAAGCTGCTGAAGGTGGTGTGGATATTTTTGGTAATACCAATGCCGATATCGACCGTTTAGTTGGCGGACAAACTCGTAGTGCCGATGGTTTTTGGTACTACTCACCACTTATTGCTGACATGTTTACCATTAATGCCACCTATTTAATGGAAGATAATCAAGCCTCTGATGATTCTCAATATGCCTTAAGCGTGACCTTTGGTGACAAAGGCCTTAAAAAACACAATTACTATGTCGCGGGTGCTTATAACAAAGCCATTGGTGGAATTGACGCATACCGCGCAGTAGCACAATTTAAAGCCGGTGATTTTAAAATTGGTGGTTTATTCCAAAACTCAGAAAGTGTGACCAATTCAGATCAAGACGGCAATACTTACTTTATTAATCTGGCTTACAACTTAAATGGCGTAAACTTAAAAGTAGAATACGGTGCTGATGAAGCAGGTTTTGGTAACTATTACAAGAACCTAACAAAAGATACTGCCGGTGTAATGCCTGATGATGTCAATGTGCAAAATATCACTATTGGTGCTGATTACCGCGTTGCTAAATCAACCTTAGTGTTTGCCCATTACGCTATGTATGAAGGTGATTACACAGTGGCTAATGCTAAAACAGATCTCGAAGACGACAATGTCTTCAGTGTTGGTATGCGTTACGACTTCTAATCGTTATTGAGTCTACAACTGAAAAAGCGACCTGATGGTCGCTTTTTTATTGTCTGCCGCTCAAAAAAACAATAGAGAAAACTTTATGATGACTTGCGGGTTAACAAATAAGCCGCTTCATTTAACCAAGCAACATTTTTATTTAAAAACCGTGGGTTATCAGCTAATACATCAGCGCACTCGAGTAATTCAACCTCAAAATAAGGCGCGAGGTATTGTTCAATCCACTGCGGACTTACCGCAAATGGCGGGCCATTAAGCTCCGCTGGCGGGTAATCTAGGGTAATCAATAATCCTTTGACCTTAGCAGGAATTAACTTTGCCAGTTGCTGTGCATATTGCTGGCGCATTTGCTCTGGCCAAGCAATTAAGGCGGCGCGATCGTAAAAAGCCTGAATCGACTTTGTCACCGTTAATGGTAGGGTAAAAATATCACCTTGAATAAGGGTTACTTGATCAGCACAAAAGAATTGATGCTCTGCTTGCTGAGTCATGCTCACAGGCAAATTATTGTCGCTAAAAAAATCTTCAACAGCTGTTTGGCTAAGCTCACAGCCAACAACATCATGACCTTGCTCAGCAAGGTAACACATGTCTAATGACTTGCCACATAAAGGCACAAACACCTCTGCACGGCTATCGACGGCAAGTGTAGACCAATATTTTACTAAAAATGGATTCACTTGCGGTTGATGAAAACCGATTTGTTGTAACTGCCACTTCTCATGCCAAAAACTCGCTTCCATGTAGATAAACTCAAGTCAGTAAATAATGCATCTAACTCTAATCACTCTAAAAGTGAGATGCAACACTAACCACAGTTTGGCCCCGATAAACCACAGTTTGAACATGACAAACCACAGTTTGACTCAAATAAACCACAGTACAAACATGACAAACCACAATAGCGCGCTGAAAAGCCTAAGCAGTAAATGACCAATAAAGGCATTGTAATTTGCGTTACTCTTGTTCAGCTTTACCTTGAAGCACATGCTGAACTTTTTTAAGCCACTTGCAGTTATCACATTGACAATTACGACGTGATAAATGATGTGGGCTCAAATTTGAGTCAATAAAATCCACCGCAATCAACAACTGTTGTTTCAGATCTTCTACTGATTTTTTCTCAAGGGCCACCAGTTCATCATTATGATTCATCCAGATGCACTCTTCGCCCTGATGACAAGTGGTACATTGTTCATCACTGGCATTATAAAACACCGCATGTGGGCAGTGAGTAACTTCCATCGACTGTAAAATACGTTGGCGTGGAAAAGGAAATAGTGAAATTAAATCCGCTTTGTTAATGGTAGGCATAAGCACTCCTTGATTAAACCGAATATTTTTACTTACTTAAATACTACCTACCTAATGCACAAAACAATTTGACTCACGTCAAAGTTTACAACAGCTATTTTTTACGATAGGTAGGTTTGAGAGCTAGGTGAGGTTGATTTAGCTTTATAAAGGCTAAAACAGTAAAGCAGGGAAAAAATCGACTAAATCAATCCAATAGCTTGCCAGCGATTTGTAAATATGAGTTTATGGGGTTAGCAAATACCAATACACTCAACAGGCACCTTGGTACAAAGGAAGTAAATTTTGCAAACACCACAGTTACAGCATTTTTATATCAATGAAGAGCAATCCGTTTACCTGCTCAAGGCTGAAGATGCCCGTAAGCATCGAGCCTGGATCCGTTTATGTAAACAGCAACTAAGCAAGCTTGGTTATCATGATATCGAATTTATTGGCAAAGGTGCCTATGGCTTTGTGTTTGCGGGTATCAATGATATTGGCCAATCCCATGTGTTTAAGTTTTCCCGCATTACCCTGCCCCGAAGCGTGCAAGATAGACTTGAAGAAGAAGCCTTCATGCTCAGTCAATTAGTGCACCCTAATGTACCTAACGCCATCAAATTTGAGCGAGTCGGCAAGCAAGGCATTATGGTCATGGAGCGAGCCCAAGGTGAAGATCTCGATAAGATCTGCCACCGAATGGGGACATTGCCCATCGCCATGATCGTCAGTATTGCACGGCAATTGGCCAATTTATTGTACTACCTGCGCACGGGTAAATGCTTAGTCCATGGCGATATTAAGCCATCAAATTTAGTGTATGACATTGAAAACGATCATTTATCACTCATTGATTGGGGCTCGGCGGTGTTTGCCCAACGTGATGAGCATAATAACTCGGTTGAAGACAATGTGATGTCCTTGATGTCGAGCGATCAACAACATACCAACGCCAGAATGGGCGATGTGTACTTTATCGGTGAAGATCAGCTTAATGGGGCGTTATCCAGTCCAAGATTTGATGAGCAAGGGGTGGCTGCCACCTTATACGCACTGGCATCTGGGCAAATAAGCCGCTTTGGCAGTAAAGTTATTACCGCCAGCAGTTTAGGTTTGCCCATTGAGCTGGCCCGCACCTTAGATGGCATGCTTAGCGATGATCCCAGCAGGCGTCATTTAGCCGGTGATTATTTTTTAAAGAGCATGCGCCACAATCACCGTATGCACTTGCCCCATCTTGGGGCTCAGCCGTTAATTGAAGATATTCCACTGTGGGTTTTACCAAAGCAAAAGCAAGTTGAAACTGTAAGTTATAGTTCTAGAAAATCATTTCTAAAGGAACACACCAGCCAAGATCCCATTACTAAAATGGATGATATTCAACTAGAAAAATATTACCGTAATTTTCTTGCCGGCATGGGTGACACCGAAAAAGGCTTTATTGCCGCTGTGGGTAAATTAGCCCAATACCCGATAGTGGGAGGCCTAGCGATTCACTGGCGTAAAAGCGGCGTGTATATCGACTCTAACCTTGCAATTTATGATCCCGACACTAAGGAAGTGTTAATCAAAGCGGTCAATAATATGGTGACCTTAGCCCGTGGTATTAAACGTATCGGGGTATTTAAAGCCTGCTTTTTTAACGCGAAAGACACCTTGCATTTAGAGCGAAACAATCCATCTGAGCCTTACAAAATGGTGAACGATGCGCAATTAAGTTTTGAAGTGGGTGATGTGCCTGCATCTGAGGGCCGCTCGCGGCTACATTCTTACTTTGAAGATGGTAAAGATCCAGAAGAGAACCTCGAGCTGCCCACCGAGATCATGACAGAGCTGGGCTGGATAAACCAAATTCATCATACCGGCTGTATTATTTTTGAGGCCTTACCTAACCACTTAAAAATACATAGCTATTTGCGCTTGTTAAACCCTAGAAAACAAGCCGCTTTTAGAGCCTCGTTAGATAGAATCTTATTTCATGCCAGTAAGATTCAAGGCCATGGGGTATCTGGTTTTATGAAACTGCCTTATAAAAATACCCGCCAGTTTTCCCATATTGATCATAAAGCGGATCATTTCTACCCTAAAAATCCTAAGCAAATAGCAGAGTAATGATCTGCATGATGTCATCTCACCGATGAGGTTATAGCCATTAAAAAAGCCCAGTGAGTCCGAACGTATCGGCTTAACTGGGCTTTTTTAGCTACTTACTTATAACCAGCAGCTCATAGCAAAAGACTAAATTGGCGAACCCGGTGGCATAGTAAGAGGCTTGGCAATAAAGCGATACTCCGCTGATTCAAGTCCTTTGGCTAAACCTTGCAATAACCATTCAAAATGGGCCGCTTGGTAATTACTGGCGCGATTACTACGGCGCTTTAATTGCTTTTGTGCATACGTTAAGCGCGCTAACAATTGTGCTTTGACTTCAGCTGAGGTGCTCTCATTGTGATAGCTTGCAATTAGCTCATCTAACACCACGGTATTGACGCGCATCTGCACTGCTAATAACTGCCCACGTTGTAAATCTTGATAAAGCGTTTTCGCTAATAACTTATCGATGAGACTCACCACAGATAACTGCTCTGAATCATCCATAAAGCCTTGATTAACTCGGTTTAATCTTTGTGGAGCTAATATTCGGCTTACCACATGGCGGCTCATCACCTCTGCCATGCCTATGGGATCGGTTAATACCCCAATGCCAGAGTCAAAGCTTTCTCGGGTTTTGCGGTAATTACCCGCTTTAGGCACCAATAACTCAGTGACTTCAGTCGGTACTGCTAAGCTTTCTGCCGATAGTAGCGCTAATAATGCATTTAAGGCCTCAGTTTGTAACTTGGGCGATAAATAATGCCAGCGCTCAGCTGAGCCATGCTGCTGATAGCTATAATCACTGCCACCAATCCACTTCGCTGCGGCATCAACTTGAAAACGGGTCAGTAAGTAAATTGGTACAAACACATCGGCAAGCTCACCAAGGGGCTGCTCTTGCAATAAAGCATTGGCATTAAACTGCTCAATTGCCTTGCGGCGCACTTGCTCTAATCGTGTTAGCTCAGCGGCGGCAGAGTTACCGTTATCCCATAAACTTGCATAGGCATGGCTTGCTGATGCTGAGCGAGAATCCGCCTCACCGATGTAACGCAGCCCTGCTGTTCTGGCTTGTTTCACTAACTCGTCGGCATTGGCTTCATCGCCATAGCCGTAAGCAATAGTAAACTTGTCCCACTCACCAATGCCTTCTGCGTAGGGCGCTGAAATATCAATTTGCTCCCCTTTAAGGGTGATGTTGGGATGGGGATAATCCATCACCGAAGCATTGTCATTGGTTGAGGCGGCAAAGTTATGATCTAGCCCCAAGGTATGGCCAATTTCATGGGCTGACAATTGACGAATACGCGCTAATGCCAAGGCCATTGATGCCTCAGCAGCGGCGTCTCGGTCTTGCCAACCTGCGGTTAAACCGCGAGCAATAAGGTGGTCTTGTTTAACCCGTAAACTCCCAAGGGTGACATGGCCTTTAATGATTTCACCGGTGCGCGGATCTTTAATTGACGCGCCATAAGACCAGCCGCGAGTTGCACGATGCACCCACTGGATCATGTTATAACGAATATCTTGTGGATCGGCATCTGCTGGTAACATCTCCAGCTTAAAGCCATTAATAAAGCCTGCTTCATTAAAGGCTTCTTCCCACCAGCGGCCGCCATCGAGTAATGCTGAGCGAATAGGCTCTGGCACGCCTGGGTCAAGATAATAGGTAATCGGTTTAACCACTTCACTGGGGGCAAGGCCTGGGGTGACTTTTTCAAGTCGATGACGTAACAGGTATTGTTTACTCACTGGCGAGTCGATAGGCGCGGAGTAATCATAATACTCACCTGACAAATAACCGCTCATCGGCTGGTATGCGCGCGGCTGATAACCGGCTTCAGGTAAGGCCACAAAAGAGTAGCGCATCCGCACTGACACAAACTTGCCATCAGGGGTGACTTGATTAACAAACTCGCCAGCTTTAGCGCTATTAAAAGTCAGTAATACGTCGACATCAGCATTTTGCTCAAATGACTTAACCCCTTGGGCTAAGATCACCGAGCGAGATTTATCCAAGGTATAACTGCCTTGCTTAGTATCAGCTAAACGCTGAGAAACCCCATGTAAATCATTAATCATTAGATCATTAACCGCAACGAGCGGCGTTTTACCTTCGACCACTTTACCGCGCCATAATACCGATTCAGCAAACGCCTCTTTGACCGCTAACTGTTCAGCTGGGTTATCGCTTGATGCCCGATAAAAGGTATTTAGCTGTTTAAGCAGAATATAAGGGCCGTGGCGCTCAAATTGCACCATGCGTGTTTGCCCGAGTTGGCCTCGGTCTAGACCGATATCATTAGAACCAACCCCATGGGGTAAACTGCTGATCAGTAAAAAGGGCTCATTAAGTCGGTTTGCTTCTAAAAACAATTCCCCAGAGCTATTTTGGAAATAAAAGTTGATAAACCCTTGGGCTTTGTCACTTTGCTTTATCACTTTTTGCGCCGCTGAAGTCGCAGCGTAAGCCATAATTGGGGTTGCCATGAGTACTGGCGTTAATGCCATGACTGAAGCAAGCGCCATACTTTTACGATCCATTCAACACTCTCCCTTGTTGTTGTGCTCAGGTTAATTGTTATTATTGGCGACTTAACTGACGCCATTATTGTTGTTATTTTTGCTGCTGATTTTTATAGTCAATCCAATGCTCTAAGGTATCAAACAATTCATTTAATACTATCGGCTTGGTGATATGGGCATTCATGCCCGCTTGAATACTTTTCTCTCTGTCACCAGACATGGCATGGGCCGTCATGGCAATAATCGGCATTTGCTCGGTAGTGTAACGCTTACGTAATTCTTTGGCGGCGGTTAAACCATCCATCACTGGCATTTGAATATCCATCAATACCGCATCAAACGGACGAGTATCAATCATATCTAGGGCAATTTGACCATTATCAGCCACTTCAACTTCATAACCGGCGCTTTTAAGTAGCTCGGTGGCCACCTGCTGATTAATAAAGTTATCTTCAACCAGCAAGACTAATCCGCTTTGTTTAGCAGCTTCAGAATCCTCTTCAACCACTGGCGCTACATTCAATTGAGGCTCAGCGGCAAAGGCGCCAATAATCTCATCAAACAAGGCTGATGCTTTAAAAGGCTTTTGTAAAATCGCAAACACGCGGCTGACATCAAACTCAGCCTCTAACGGCTCAGCACTATAAGCGGTCATTAAAATAATCACCGGACGCTTTTTAATCCGACCATCTGCAACCATTTCATCAATGATATTAATCACATCGCCGCCGCCCATTTCAGGCATCATCCAATCAAGCAATAATAAATCTATTGGGCTGTGGACTAGAACATCCAGTGCCTGTGCACCACTTTGCGCAGTTTTAACCCCAAAGCTAAAGTCACGCATCACGGTTGAATAAATCTGTAAGGCACTCGGATTATCATCCACCACTAAGGTCGTTAAATTATTTAACTGCTTTGGCACCACCAATGGCTCAACCACATTTTCTTCAGCGATTTCAAAACTGATGGTAAAGCTGAAAGTACTGCCTTGATTGGGCTCAGACTCAACTGACATGGTGCCACCCATTAGCGATACTAAATGCTTACTAATAGACAGGCCTAATCCTGTACCACCATATTTTCGGGTGGTTGAACCATCAGCTTGGGAGAAGGCATCAAACAAGTTTGCTTGTTGCTCTTGGCTAATACCAATACCAGTATCGCGCACCCAAAACTTAAGGGTAATACGGTGATCGCGCTCGCCCACATCTTCACAGCCCAGTTCAATTTCACCATTTTGGGTAAATTTAACCGCGTTAGATAATAAGTTAACTAAAATTTGCCCTAAACGCAGTGGGTCACCACTGAGAATTAGCCCTGCGGTAACCGGAGCATATAGTAATAACTCAACGCCTTTTTCTTGAGCCTTTTGCGCGTTCATATCAACGACATGATCAAGCACTTTATCCAACGGGAATGACACCCGCTCAAGCTCTAATTTACCCGCTTCAATTTTAGAGAAATCCAAAATATCATTAATGATGCGCAGTAATGACTGCGCAGAGAAGCCCGCTTTATTTAAATAATCTTTTTGCTGAGCGGTTAACTGGGTTCGCAGCGCCAATTGCAACATGCCGATAATAGCATTCATCGGAGTACGAATTTCATGGCTCATATTGGCCAAAAATTCACTCTTATACATGTTGGCTAATTCAGCATCTTGCTTAGCTTCAAGCAAGGCCACCTCGTTACTCTTTTGACGGGTAATATCTTTATGAGTACCCAGCATTCGCTTAGACTGACCATCGGCAGCAAACTCCACCGCTCGGCCCCGAGACAGCACCCAATGATACTTTCCAGATTTAGACCGCATACGGTATTCAATCTCATAGGTACCTTTGGGCTTTTGCGCATATTCACTACGATACTCTTCGACTCGCATGCGATCGTCTGGGTGAATAAGTGCATCCGTTGCCGAAATAAGCGCCGGGAATTCATTCGGCTTATAGCCTAACATTGAGTAAAAAGCCGGGTTACAAATCAGCTGCTCTGAATCTAAATACCAATCCCACAAGCCATCTTCTACCGCATCCATGGCTAAATGGTAACGTTCTTCAGATAATCGTAATTGCTCAGCCGATTCATATTCGCGGGTGACATCACGCCATACTGAAATAAGCCCTAATAACTCGCCGCGGCGGTTATAAAATGGCAGTTTTAAGGTATCGAGCAATACCGTTTTACCGCCTATATCGGCTTTTTCTTGATAACGCATCAGCGAGCGTTCGGTTAATACTTTTTGATCTTCTTCGCGGCTACGCACGCCTTGATCGTAACTGGTATCAAGGGACAATTGCCCGATCATGTCGCTTTCTTTACAGCCCAGCATGTACTCAGCGGATTTATTGCAGCCCAAGTACTTACCTTCTTTATCTTTATAAACAATCGCTTCAGGGATTGAGTCAATCAATGAGCGTAGCAGGGCAAACTCACGTTCTCGGCGCTCTGTAGTATCGCGCAAACGTTGGGTGCGCCGTGCCACTAAGTTATCCAGGCGTTTATTTTGCTCGGCTAAATGGCCGGTATATTGTTTGTTCTCTTCAAAAATACGGCTCACCAGCAGGAACCACGGCTCCCAACCTTCAGTGATTTTTTCAGGTGGCGACTTAGGCTCGCGTGAACACTCTTCTAAATGGGTCAATAAACGTGAAGCAGGGTTCACGAACGAGCGACGAGTTTGCCAGTGAACAATGGTCACCAGCACTGACAAGGCTAACACCACCAGTAAAAAACTCACTTTTAACTTATCCCAAGCATCTTGGAATAACAGGTCTTCATCTTGCAGATATAGCAAGCGCCATGGCGGGTTTTGCAGCGCGACTGAGTGAATATAGTAGCCGTTGCGCAGTATGCCATCATGGGCATCGAACATTTCTGATTCAGGCAAAGAGTGTAGCTCTGACGGAATGCGCTGACTGATATGATAAACCCGGTTCATATCGCTGGCTTCAAAATCACTGTGGGACAAAATATTGTTATATTGATCCAGCAAAATCACCGTACCCGGCATTTTAAAATACATCCGCATTTGCTTAGCTAACGATGCCAAAGTCATGTCTAAATTGATTGAACCAATAAACTCATCTTCAAGATAGACCGGCAGACCTAGGGTGGTTAACAAGCCTTGATCGGCTAAATCAACATAAGCTTCACGCCAAAAAACACTGCGCTGCGGGTTCATGGCTGGGGTAGCAAGTTGGAATTGTTTCTTATTAAGTAGCTCTTCTCGAAAACGGTACTCGTCATTGGTCCACGGAAATGACGACATGATCCTTTGTTTAGAAATGTAATAAATCGATGAAGCTTTAGGGGCGGCCTCTTTCGCAACAGGGAAAGACAACGATAGCTCAAACAGCATTTCTAATTCTTGATAAAACCTGTCGCTGCGGCCATCAAGGGTACCCATACCGGTAATGCGCCCCATATTGGTAAAGGGCTCACCACTTTTGGCATAACTTGGCTCTAAGGTAAAAAATTGACCATCTTCATTGAACTTTTCATATTGAGGTAAGCGATCTTTACGGACTAACTCGCCTAAACGTAAGTTATCTACGGCGACGTTACGTAAGCTTTTTACTGCACGGATACTCGACTCCAGCAGTAAATCAATTTGCAATACATGACGCAAGACTTGCTCTTCACGCTCTTTAATCAGCTGAGTTTTTTCACGCTCAAACAATACCCATGCCGATAAAAGTGCCATGACAATTACACCAATATAAGTATAAAAAACGGCTCGGTTATACTTTCTTTGAATAAGCGATTTTAATTGTAATTCTGGCTCGGTCGATTTCATTGAAAACCCTTTGGCTTTTCTTAGCAGCGTAGATATTTAATAAGGTAAAAAAGGAGATACGCTAATACTGTCTATTTATGCATATTATCAGGAAGATATTCGCAATCACACGAATAAATGTTCACAAAACATGACTAATTTATTTTTCAATCTATTCCACTAAAAACATAGCAAAAATCTGACCATTATTCTTGGCAATAATGCGTAAACTGACCGCTGATATAAAAGGCGCGTTAAAAGAGCCCATTGAAACAGATTACTTAAAATAAAAATGGCCACCTAACAGGTAGCCATAAACGGTACTGTAAAGCAGCTGTGCTTATAAGTTCTCTTCAGCAAACTCTGCTAAGCGAGATCGCACCACGCCATTAAGGTAAATATTGGCACTGCCATCAAAGTCTTTAAAACGCTCCACAATATAGGTTAAACCTGATGTCACCGCCGTCAAATAGGTTGAGTCTATTTGCGCCAAATTACCACAACACACCAGTTTGGTGCCCTCACCCATACGGGTGATCATGGTTTTGATTTGCGATGCGGTCAGATTTTGGCATTCATCCAAAATGACCACTGAGTTTTGAATCGAGCGGCCACGCATAAAGTTAATCGATTTAAACTGCACGTTGGCCTTTTCCATGATGTAGTTCATGCTGCCGGTGGGGTTAACATCATTTTTATGCAGCACCTCAAGCGTATCGGTAATTGCCGCAAGCCAGGGCGCCATTTTTTCCTCTTCGGTGCCGGGTAAAAAACCGATGGACTCGGCAATTTCTGGGGTGTTACGGGTTACAATGACTTTTTCGTACTGGTTTTGCTCAACTACCAGCTCAAGTGCCGCCGCCATGGCAATTAAGGTTTTACCGCAACCGGCGGGGCCGGTGAGGATCACTAAGTCAATATCAGGATCTAGCAAAGCATTTAACGCCATCCCCTGATAAATATTCTTAGGTTTAACGCCCCAAGCTTGCAAATGATTAAGCCTTTCGCGGCCATAATCAATAATATTAAGGTGTGTTGCGGTTTTGCTGGCAACCTTGCCGCAAAAGTCAGAGGTTTCATCGATAAGGTATTGATTACAGTAAAAAGGCTCGTTACCAACGGCTTCAATATCCAGTTGATGGACGACTTTGCCTGCTTCTCTATCGGTAGAGACTTTATCCACCTTGTCCCAAAAATCACCGTCAAACTGATAAAAGCCTTTCGCCAAAAAGCGAATATCATCAATTAACTGATCGGTGCGATAGTCTTCAACTCGCTCAATACCCGCCCCTTTCGCTTTAAGGCGCATATTAATGTCTTTGGTGACTAATACCACCTGACGAGGCTGATGCAGATTTTGTAGATGAAGTGCGGTGTTAATAATACGATTATCGTTATTATCACCTGGCAGAGCGCCAATGATAAATTCGATTTGATGGTCGGGGAAAATAGATAAACTACCTGATACGTCTAAATGTCCTTCGCGGCTTGGGAGTGCAACGCCGTTGAGAATTTGCTCTGGCGAGGTCTTACCGCCAAGTATGTCTTCCAATGCCCTAATCGCGACCCGGGCATCACGGCTAATATCGTGCTTTCTATCCTTTATATTGTCTAATTCTTCTAACACAGTCATGGGAATGATTACGTCATGTTCTTTAAACGAATATATCGCTAAAGGTTCATGTAGTAACACATTAGTATCCAGTACAAACAACTTTCTGTCGTCTCGTTCCATGGCGCCTCCAGAGTGCCCAATACAAAATGTAACTATGGGATTAAAGCAATATAAACTCCTGATCATAAGCTGGAATAATCGAATCACCATGATTGATTTTCAACCAAACTCAAATTTACTATGCCAGTAATTTTATCAAGTCTCAATATCATTTTATTGATTAAAGGTTCGAGTTTAAGTTGTTAAAGTTGGCACTGAGATGACACCAAGATGACACTAAGATGTCAAAAATTCGCTGGCGTAAAAGTGAAATTCCTTCAGATGAATATTTAAATCACTGCTAGAATTTAAATTGAGCAGCGTTTGGTATAACATACGCGCCCTTTGTGTTTATCGTCCCGAATGAGAGTAAAAAATGCCGTTTTCTTTAGGTCAACGCTGGATTAGTGATACCGAGTCAGAACTTGGTTTAGGAACTGTGGTTGCTGTTGAAGGCCGCATGGTGACAGTATTGTTTCCTGCCGCCGATGAGAACCGTTTGTTCTCCCGCAGTGAAGCGCCATTAACTCGTGTAATTTTTAATCCCGGTGACTCCGTAGAAAGCCATGAAGGCTGGAGTCTAACCATCAGTGAAGTCGAAGAAAAAGATGGTTTAGTCACCTATGTAGGCATCCACAGTGAGACCAACGAGACGGTCCGTCTGCGTGAAACCTTACTGAACCACAACATTCGCTTTAATAAACCACAAGACAGATTATTTGCCGGTCAAATTGATCGTCTAGAGCGCTTTGGGATCCGTTACCAAAGCCAAATGCTACGCCATAAACTGGCCACCTCAGATTTACTGGGGCAACAAGGCCCACGTGTTGGCTTAATTCCTCATCAACAGTGGATTGCCCATGAAGTCGGTCGTCGCTATGCCCCGAGAGTACTGTTAGCCGATGAAGTGGGTTTAGGTAAAACCATTGAAGCCGGCCTTATTATCCATCAGCAATTATTAACGGGCCGCGCTGAACGTATCTTAGTGATTGTGCCTGACACGCTGCGCCATCAGTGGTTAGTTGAAATGCTGCGCCGCTTTAACTTACGTTTTTCTATTTTCGATGAAGATCGCTGCGTTGAAGCCTATGCCGATAACGACAACCCTTTTTACACTGAGCAATTAGTGATTTGTTCATTAGAACTATTACGTAAAAAGCGCCGCTTAGAGCAAGCTGTCGATGCCGATTGGGACTTAATGGTCGTGGATGAAGCTCATCACCTTGAGTGGAGCGAAACCGCCCCAAGTCGTGCTTATCAAATCGTTGAAGCCTTAAGTGAAGAAGTTCCTGGGGTGTTATTGCTCACGGCAACGCCGGATCAATTAGGTCACGAAAGTCACTTTGCTCGTTTACGTTTGCTGGATCCAGATCGCTTCTACGACTACAACGCGTTTCTTGAAGAAGAAAAAAGCTATCAAAGCGTTGCCGAAGCCGCCGAAGCCTTAGCTGCCAATAACAAGTTAGCAGACAGTGCCGTTGCCAGCTTAACCGAATTACTCAGCGAAAAAGACATCAGCGCAAGCATTAAGCTTATCCAAGCTGATGATGTCGATGCTGACGCCCAGCAAGCTGCTCGCGCTGAGTTATTACAAGATTTACTCGACCGTCACGGTACTGGCCGCATTTTATACCGTAACAGCCGCGCCTCTGTCAGTGGCTTCCCGACCCGTATTTTTAATCCGCATCCACTGGCTATGCCGCAAGAATATGTCACGGCTGAGCGCGTTAATGCCATGATGGGTTCGAAAAAATCAGCGCTAGATCAAGCTAAGCAATCACTAAGCCCTGAAAAGCTGTATCAAGCCTTTGAAACCGACAGTGCCAGTTGGTGGAAGTTTGATCCGCGTGTCGATTGGTTAATTGAATTCTTAAAAGATAATCGCAGTAAAAAAGTGCTGATTATTGCTAGCCAAGCAGAAACGGCATTAAGCCTTGAAGAAGCACTGCGCACCCGTGAAGGTATTCAGGCAACCGTATTCCATGAAGGCATGTCGATTATTGAACGTGACAAAGCCGGCGCGTACTTTGCCCAAGAAGAAGGCGGCGCTCAGGCGTTGATTTGTTCTGAAATTGGCTCTGAAGGGCGTAACTTCCAGTTTGCCAGTCAATTAGTGCTATTTGATTTACCGCTTAACCCTGACTTACTTGAGCAACGTATTGGTCGATTAGACCGTATTGGTCAGCAAAATGATATTCAAATTCATTTGCCATACCTTGAAGACACCGCCCAAGAAAGACTGATGCATTGGTATCATCAAGGCTTAAACTCATTTGAACTTACCTGTCCAAGTGGCCATGTATTGTTCAATGAATTTGCTGATGAGCTAATGAACGTACTCAACGATGACAACCCAGAGCTAATGACAGAGCTGCTTAACGGCACCCAAAGCCGTTACCAAGCACTTAAGCAAGCCATGGAGCAAGGCCGCGATAAGTTGTTAGAGATTAACTCCCATGGCGGCGAGCAATCTAAAAAGTTAGTTGAACGCTTAGCGGAGCGAGACTCAGATACTCACTTAATTGGATCAGTGATCCGCTTATGGGACATTATCGGTGTCGATCAAGAAGATCGCGGTGAGAACTCCATCGTATTACGCCCAAGTGAGCACATGCTATTCCCATCGTACCCAGGTCTGCCTGAAGATGGTATTTCTGTGACTTTTGATCGTGAAACCGCCCTATCTCGTGATGATATTGCCTTTATCTCCCAAGAGCATCCATTAGTGCAAACGGCGTTAGACTTAATCACTGACTCAGAAACCGGCACTACCAGTGTCGCTGTGCTTAAAAACAAGGCCTTACCCGCTGGAACCTTGTTCCTTGAGTTAATTTATATGGCTGATGTTTCGGCGCCTAAGTCATCACAGCTTTATCGCTATATGCCACCAACCCCTATCCGAGTATTATTGGATAAAAGTGGCCAAAACTTAGCTGATAAAGTCGATTATAAGAGCTTTGATAAACAGTTAAGTGCGGTTAACCGTCATATTGCCAGTAAGCTTGTGAATGCATCACAACCTATTTTGCACCCGTTACTGGCCAAAGGTCAGCAACAGGCTGAAATTGAATTAGCCAAACTGGTTGAGCAAGCCCGTGAAAAAATGACTACCCAGCTAACGAGTGAGTTGACCCGACTTGAAGCGCTAAAGGCGGTGAATCCGAATATTCGAGATTCTGAAGTGGACTTTATTCGCAATCAAATGGCTGAATTAAATGGCTATATTGATGATAGCCAATTCCAACTTGATGCCATTAGAATGGTATTAGTTAGCCACGTATAATACACTGCTAACTCGAAGTAAAAAGCCCTGAACTTCAGGGCTTTTTTGTCTCTATTTTTTGTCATTGTGTTAAGTGTTTAGCGTGTACATAAGCTCATAAACATAAGCTCGTAAACATAAGCGCACAAGCCTATAGTGATGACATCGCAAGATTCGTTAAGGACGCCACATTGCCGCTAAAGCCGCTGCTTGTTTTATCTGTTACCAGTCTTTTTAGTATCAGCCTTTTCTGTCACAGCGCTATGGCAGCCAGTGAGTTGCCTGCTGCTAATGCTGAAAAACAATTTATCAGCGTCCAAGATCAACAACAGCCAGTTTGGGTTAAACCTTGGCAAGGCTCACGCCAGCGCGGCGCCGCGATTATCATTGGCCCAACAGATTCGGCAGCCAGTGGCAGCGGGCTTAGCCGCTATCTAGGTAACCAAATTCCAGTATACGGCTGGGCAAGCTTGAGTATTAAAGCCACTGAAGGCTTATATCGACCTAACTTTGCCACCGCCGCCGAAGAAATCCCTAAAGCCGGTAAAGCGCAGTTAAGCCTCAATAGCCAGCAAAAGGCGCCAAGATTTAGCTCAAGCCAACTACTTGAACTGCGTAACTTTCAGCAAGGATTGATGGTGGACAGTCTCAACCAATTGCAAGGTATTGAGGCGCAGTTCCCAGGAAAAAGACTACTAATCGTCAGCGATGATAGTGCCGGCATGGTCATTAACTTACTTTTTGAAGCTAAGCTAGCCAAGCCCGACTTGTTAGTGGTGATCAACCCCTATCGTGAATATGAGCAGATTATTGCGCCGCAACATCGCGGTTTATCCATTGGCCAACAGCTGAGTGAAATAGATATCCCAATACTGGATCTGCAATCTGCCGATGCTCATCAAATCTCTATAACTGAAACGGCTAGCAGAAAAGCACTCAATAAAGCGAAATCGAGCCAGCATTACCGCCAATACCGATTAGCGCTTAATCTTGATAATCAAAGTGGTTGGGAGCAAGTGCTGCATCATATTGCAGGCTTTGGCAAAACCATTACCGCCCGATAAAAAAGGCAAAAAAGGGAAAAAAGGGAAAAAAGGGAAAAAAGGGCCAGCATATCGCTGACCCTTAATGGTTATTTGCTTATTTTTTAAGACTGAGCAATAAGCCGTATTGTTAATTATTTCAATAACATCGCGCAATAATCAATCTCCAATGGCCTTTCAGCTATTCACTAAATTTGTGTAATCCAGTATTGGCCGCGCTAGTCTAAAGCTGATTAACTCACAACTGACTCACTTGTTATCACCACCAAGGCTGGCGAGACTGATAAGCCTGCTCGGTTTGCTTTATTTCACGATTAGCGGCAATGATACGGTTTTTACCCACTAGCAGGCGAACTTGGCTTAAAGACTCACGACTTAATAACCGCCTAGTGGAGGCTGACCAACTATGATTAATACTCATTTTAATAGCCGCATTTACATCAGGAGAGCGAGTCATAAACTGCTCAGCAAGCTCAATAGCACGCTGCAATGGCTGTGAACTTTTCTCGGTCACTAAGCCAAAGTCTAGCGCCTCTGCGGCCGATAACACTTCTGCGCTATAGGTAATTTGTAAGGCCTTATCTTTGGGCATCACTTGTCTAAGCGCTGCCAGTCCTGCCATATCAGGCACTAAGCCCCATTTTGATTCCATAATAGACAGCTTGGCATCATCACTTGCAATACGAATATCTGCCCCTAGCGCAATTTGCATACCGCCACCAAAACAGCAGCCATCTAATACTGCAATCACCGGGATGGGTAAACGCTGCCAGCCAATAGACACCCGCTGGGCTAAGTTGGCATTACCTGGTAGCCATTTGAACAGCAATTTGGCAATCATGGAGGGGGATTTAGCAATCGCTTTAACATCTAAGCCTGAAGAAAAGTTACCATCGGCGCCGGATAATATGACCGCATTAATCTCACTATCTTTTCTGATATTTTTAATGGTTTTATCAATAGCTTTAAACATTTCATAATTGAGCGCGTTATATTTATCTGGTCGGTTTAGCGTCACAAAAGCAATACCGTTTTGTTTTTTTAACGCCACTAACTTCTTATTCATTGTTCATCCTTAATATAAATAATAACTGGTCAGTCCAGAAGTTACGTTAGCATAAATTAGCTTATTGGCGAATAGTTAAGCTAATTTGATATTATTCATAAGCTGCTAAAAGTACAGCAAATATATGTTCCCGCAGGAACAAAAAGTGCCGTCAAAATTCAGTTTTACTGCTTTTAAGGGCATTTTTTCGTTAAACGCCAAAAAATTGTCGATTTTGGGTGCGAAAAGTCAGCAATAAGTTGTAGTATGTTTGCTCATAAAAAGTAACATTACTCGTCGAGTCATTTTTCTTGTCTAATCGGTGTTCGTTTAAGCGCTCGATCGAGTAATAGCTAATGCATTCAAAATAATAATAACCCTGTAAAAGGATCTGCTGTAGCCATGACTATTCCTATTTTAATCTGTGATGACTCAGGATTAGCCAGAAAACAAATGGCGCGAACACTTCCCAAACATTGGGATGTTGAAATCAGTTACGCCGCCAATGGTGCAGAAGGCTTGGAGGTGATCCGTCAAGGAAAAGGGGAAATTGTCTTTCTCGACCTTAATATGCCCGTCATGGATGGTTATGAAGTACTAGAAGCCATTCAGCGAGAAGACTTGCCCGCGTTAGTCATTGTAGTCTCTGGTGATATTCAAACAAAAGCCCATGAGCGAGTAAAAGCCCTTGGCGCATTAGATTTTATTCAAAAGCCGGTTAGTGCTGAGTCCATCAGCAATATCTTAGAAGAATACGGCATTTTAACTTTGGCCCTTAAACAATCAACCAATGACACGCCGATGTTTAAAGTTGATTTACGTGACGCTTGCCAAGAAATTGCTAATGTCGCCATGGGCCGCGCTGCCGACTTATTAGCGAAACTCCTCGATGTTTTTGTAAAACTGCCAATCCCCAACGTCAATGTTTTAGAAGTCAGCGAACTGACCATGGCGCTTAAAGCCACCGAAGAAAGCTCGAAGATTTCTGCATTATGCCAAGGCTTTATCGGCGCTGGTGTGGCCGGTGAGGCGTTATTGCTGTTCCATGATTCAAGCTTTGCTGACATGGCTAAACTCATGGGCCACAGCGATCCTGAAGATGCTAACAATGAAATTGAAGTGCTCATTGATACTGGTAATGTGCTTATTGGGGCATTTTTAAATGGCATTTCAGAGCAGCTTGATATGAAGTTTAGTCAAGGTCACCCCGTTGTACTGGGTCGCCACTGCACGGTAAATGAGCTTATCCATGACAACTCAGAAAAGTGGCAACGCACCCTCGCCATGGAAATCAATTATCAGATTGAAGACCACAATATTCAGTGCGACTTGTTACTGTTATTTACCGAAGACTCAATTCCGACATTGAATGCAAAACTTCGCTATATATTTGAATAAATTACAATAATCACTATACAAACAGTTAGTTAATTGCAATAACTTAACATTGCATATAAAAAGAATAATACAATACGGATGTTAGAACATGGCTACTGATCAAAGCGCAATGAACGAGCTACACTGGCTTATTGATATGGTACAAACCATTGAAGTTGGCTTGGTGGTATTAGATCGTGACTACAATATCCAGCTTTGGAATGGTTTCATGGAAAACCATAGCGGTGTGTCACCTAACAGTATTAAAGGTCAAAATCTTTTTGAAGTTTTTAACGATTTACCCTCTGAGTGGCTTAAGCAAAAAATGGAGTCGGTATTTTTACTCAAAAACCGCTCTTTCATCAGCTGGGAGCAGCGCCCTTATGTCTTTCAGTTTAAAAATTATCGCCCGATCACTGGCCGCGCAGATTACATGTACCAAAACATTACCTTGCTGCCACTGGCGTCGCTAACGGGTGAAATCACCCATATTAGTATTATTGTTTATGATGTAACTGATATCGCCATCAATAAGTTACAGCTAAAATCAGTCAATGAGCAATTAGAAACACTCAGCCAAACTGACAGCCTAACCCAGTTGTATAATCGCCGTCATTGGCAAGTTTGCTTTGAAAAAGAATACGAGCGCTTTGCCCGTTATGGTGAAAAAGCCAGTATGATCATGATTGATATCGATCATTTTAAAGCCATCAATGATAAATACGGCCACCCTGCTGGTGACAAAGTTATTCAAAGCCTCGCCAACATATTAAAGCAATCATTACGTGAAACTGATTTTGCCGGCCGCTATGGCGGTGAGGAGTTTGCGGTAGTATTAACTTATACCACCGCAGCTGAATCAAAATACTTCACTGAGCGCCTGCGTAAAAAAGTCGAGGCCTCGCAAGTGGTTTATAACAATCAAATCATTAAAATGACCATCAGTATTGGCGTTAATGATTTATCCTCTGCCACCACTAGCAGTGAAAGTTGGCTATCCGGTGCCGATAAAGCCTTATATCAATCGAAAGAAAATGGCCGTAATCAAACCACGGTATTTGAAAAATAACCCGCTGAGATTCATTTTATAACCCCAGTGATCAGCCATTAAAAAGCCCACAATGAAGTGGGCTTATTTATTAAACGAGTGACGCTAGTTAAGCGATAATGATTTAGAAACCGTCGTCTTCTAAGTCTTCATCTTCATCAAGCTCTTCTTCGTCACCAATAAAGAAGGTGCCCCAGCCGTCATAATCAACTTTTTGCTTGGCAGCAAGCAGCATTAACTGCTCACAAGCTTTATCAAGTAACGATGCTTCAAGAGCATGATTGGCAATTGCATCAAAGCAAATAATGGTTGAGCCATCTTCAAGCTCCATCTCTTCTGCATCGTTAACTTCAAAACCTAATTTGAAAGCATCAACAGCGGCTTTTTCTAAACGATCAAAGTTAGTCGAAGAGAAATGATGCTCGATAGTATATTCAGCATCAGCTTGTGAACCATCATCAAGCAGCGCCTGAATAATTTCACGGTTCTCGGCAAATTGCTCTTTAAGTTGAGCTTCAATAGACATGGATTCTCTCCGTTAACAAATTTAAATACGCTATAAGGCTAATTATACGTGATAAAGCTACTGAGGTTTAGCCATTAATAGCGATGCTTCTTGATTTAATTCAGCTAAACGCTGTGACATCACTTGATGCACCTTAGCACAAAGCTTTTTGGCATCGGCTTTATCCACGTTTGCAGTCGACATAGGCGCCATCATTTCAACAATGACTACACCATTATTCCACTTGTTAAGTTTAATATGATTTTGGCAAGATGCTAATACTGGCACAATTGACGCTTTAGCGGCGATAGCCGTATGAAATGCGCCGACTTTAAACGGCAGTAAACCGCGCCCTCTAGAGCGTGTCCCTTCAGGGAAAATCCATACCGATAACAGCTTTTGTTTCATTCTCTTAACCGTCTTGGCCATAGTATCAAAGGCACTATGACGGTTTTTACGGTCAATCAGAATATTGCCTGATAACCAATAAATCTGCCCAAATAATGGCATCCAAGCTAAGCTTTTTTTACCTAAACTCACCGTGGCTTCTGGCACTGCAGAGGTGTGGGTAAATAAATCAAAATTATTTTGATGATTCGCTAAATAGATCTTAGGTTGCTTAAGGCTTGCTGCGGTGTCAGTGGCAGTTTCAGCGTTAGCCTCAGCGCCAGTGTCTACTTGAGGGTTAATCACCGCGTTACGGGTAATCACTTTAATCCCTAAAATAGGAGCAACAGATGAAAATAGTTTAGCAATCACATGGACATTATCACGATGCATAGGTCTAACAATACAAAGGATGATTGCGAAAAAAAACGCCAGTGTTAGTAACACTGCTAGAATAATTGAACGAGCAATTAACAGCACAGCAGACTCCTACAAATAAAGTGGCGACAGTATAGCCAGCACATCTGCTGGACTCAATAGCTTAAGCTAATTTCGGTGTACAAATGTAAGCTTAAAGTCGTTATACCAAGCACATAAATGCTCTGAATAGCTCAGATAATTAATGTGCTTGGCATTATACACTGCTAAAAGTGAATTAATGATGCCTTAAACATTAACGCATCATTAATTCTGCAGCGCTAAACTTCAGCCTTATTAGAACGATTACTGAGCAGTAAACGCATTAACGCGGCACTGACCGCTAACGCAGCAACAATAGCTGCGCCACTAGGCAAGTCATAACTGGCCGAGAGTATTAGCCCTGCTAGGTAACCAACAAATCCAACCACATAAGCCAGCAGCAAGGTATATTTACCCACATACTGATTTAGCGCTAACGCAGGCAAGATTAGCGTACTGAAAACAAGATAAACACCAACTAATTCAACCGATAATGTAATCACTATGGCAAATAGAAAGTAAAATCCTGCGCCTTCAAGTATCTGAGGTTTCCATACAATTAAGACTAGAATCGCTGCCGACACCACTGCTGGCAGTACAAGTTGCGACCAATTTACCCATAATATCTGCCCCGACATCAGCTGTTTTAGCAGTTCTGCACCGTGGGGATCATTAGACAATAACAACATGGCCCCAACAGCACTCAGTACATAAAAACAGCCAATAAAGGCTTCTAATTCATCGGCAAAATGCTTCGATAGCCAAGCAATAAGCCCAGCGCCACCTAAGGCAAATATGGCTGGCATCCACACATGGGAATAAGGAATATCCTCAATTCTATGATCCATATGAGCCACAATTGCCCCCAGCGCTGCCACTTGAGCAATCGCTAAGTCGATAAAAATAATACCGCGCTTAAGCACTTGCCGACCTAACACCACATGGGTAGACAAGATGATGATGCCTGCAACAAATGCTGGGAATAAAATCAGCAGCAACTCTAAATCTAACATAGGCTTATTGCGCCTCAGTTAATAACGTTAGCACGCTGTCATATAAGCTAATTAAATCTTGGCTTTGGCTGTTACCACCCACTGACATTGGCAAAATCACCACAGGTAAATCAGTGCGTTCACCTAACCAATGTGCGCCGCGCTCATCCTGATATGAGGCTACAATCACCGCCATAACATCACCTTGTTGGCTGCGGCTCACAAGTTTGGCTAAATGGCTACTACTAGGTGGAATGCCCGGCTTAGGCTCAAGATCTGCCACTTGCTCCATGCCAAGCCAATTAAACAAATACCTAAAGCTTGAGTGATAAGCAATGACCTTTTTGCCCTTCAGCGATTGCGCTTGCGCTTCCCAACGTGGAATAGCTTGCTGCCATTGCTCAGTAAACTCAGTTAATGCAACATGATACTCAGCACTTGAGTTAGGATCTAACTCAATCATTTTGGCAGATAACGCCTGCGCCACCTTAAGGAATTTTCTTGGGTCAAAATGTAAATGCGGATTACCTTTGGCATGAACATCACCCATAGAGCGATCCACTTGCTCAAGTTGATCTAAGGTCTCGATATGATCCGCGGCATAAAAAAGCCCAGTATCTGTAGAAAGCACCTTGTTGTTTGAGGCTTTCATCTGCAACATCGGCAACCAACCAATTTCGAGATCGGCGCCAGCACACACCACTAAGTCAGCTTGGCGCATTTTAGCAATTAAGCTTGGACGCGCCTGCACTTGATGTGGATCTTGCTGCGCACTCGTGGCTGAATAGACTTTAGCATCAGGGGCTAACGCCTTAGCTAATGCGCCATACTCAGGCTCACAAGCAAATACATTAAGCGCTGCATTAGCAGAACTGGTTAACAAGCTGGCAAATATGCCAGCTGCTAATATTAGTTTTTTAGAATTGATGTGCACCGTGAGCTCCTAATGACATAACATATTGTAGAGTAATGATATTATCGTCTTCAAAACCATCAAAGTTGGTGCCTTTCTGGTTAGTGTATTGTAGACGTACGGTGGAGAAATGGCTCTGATGCCACGCCAAACTTAATTCGGTTTCTTTTAGCTTTTGTGGGTCTAAGTGATCGCCGTGGGCTTCAAAGCTATCCACTTCACCATAACGTAAACCAGCAGACCAATTTGGCGAGAACTGATACACGCCACTTAAGTACCAACCTTGATGGTAATCGTCATGGCCTTCAGCACTGAGTATCTCATGTTCATCTTCATGATCATGCTCTTCTTCAAATGAGAAAATATCAGTAACCCGGAAATACTCGCCGCTAACAGTTAAGTGTTGGTATTTGTAATTACCATTTGGTGCCCACTTATAGACAAAGTCCGCAATATAGGTATTTTCACCAGTATAGGCTGCGCTATGGCTATGGCCTTCATGATCATGATCTTCTTCAGACTCATGCTCGTGCTCATCCTCTTCTTCTAGATAAGTTTTACCATTTTCATTACGTAAGTAACTTAAGCCAACCTGCCAAGAACTAGAAATACCAATATCACCACCAAACTTAGTGAATGCTGAATACACCCCTACTGAGCTAAAGTCACGCTCATCATGCTCATCTTCAGCACGCATATTTTTACCACTAAAGGCTTCCACGCCCATAGTCCAGTACAAATCTGTCGGCGCTACATAAGTTAATCTGACACCATCATCAAAGTAATGCCCGCCCATAAAGGCGCGATAAACCCCGGGACGGTCAGCAAAAGCGTCGGTATGAATATGCTGGTTATTTAAATAACCCACATCAGACAAAAAACGACCAGCGCGAATGCCAAAACCGCCAGGCATACCCATGGTTTGAATAAAGGCTTCTTCAAGCTCAAGTTCTGTTTCGCCGTCATGCACTTCTAATATCGCAGTGACTTTACCGTAAAACATATCATCGATATTAGCGCTGATAGCAAATTCAGTTTCACCTAAACCAAAGCCTTCACTTCGGCCACCTAAACCACGATCACCTGATTGATAAAAACCATCTAAAACCGCACTGATATTAGGATTGGTTAAGCTTGAATCATCTGCAACAACAGAGCTTGAAGAAAGGGCACACGCGATTGCGACTGCTGACAGTCGTTTATTTGAACTAAACATAAAATCTCCAAAATACAACAAACATCCGCCTATTTTGCTTAATAGTCGGAAAATATAATTTATAATTATTAATTAAATTGTTGAATTAACTAAAGATTGGCGGTGCGCGACTATGATAATAAGCCTGATGTGAGCTAAGAGATTCTGAATGGGCTAACGGTGTGAGTTCGTAGCTTTGACGTACAACCGGAATGCTAAATTCAATACTTGGAAGGGTTTTGTGTAACTGGTGCTGATGAAAACATAAAGTACAATGAGTATTAATGCTTTCATGTTGATGAACAGATTCGTGAGCGGATGCGGCAAAAGACAATAATACGAGCATGGCGCAAAGCCACATCGCAATATTTCGTCTTATGTGCAAAGAAAATTTCACTTAACTAGTCTCATCCATTAAATCATATCAGCAAACACCCATTAACAAGGCTGCTATTCTTAAGAATTAAAACCAAAAAATCAACTACAATTTTGTTACAAATCACTTCTACTGAAAATTTGTGATCAGCAAGGGCGTCTAAGCCTCTCAACATTATGCTATTTTAAGATTAGCTTAAGCTGAAAAGACTAATATATTTACTATAAATACCAATTTAATCTGCCAATGACAGAGGAATTATCTATGATGAATTTATTAAAAGACAATGTGGGCATTATTTTAACAATGGTGATCATCGCTGTTGTAGTTCTTGGCGGTATTTACTACGTTGAAACAGCACTAGAAAATCAAGTTCAAGTAGTAGATTAATTTGTTGCTGAGCCCTCTTCAGGCGCTTCAATAACCAATAAATGATCCATTAAATGCGTTACCCCTGTAAGGATCAGCGACAGCATGATCACGGGGGTAATAATATTGGCTAATCCAGCCACAAAATAGCCTGTCACACCCGCACCTACCGCAGTATAAAAACCAAGTATTTTTAACATCGTAAGATAACGATGGCGACCAAGCCAAGCCTGGCAGTGATAGCACTGAATATGCGATGAGAACCCCTTACCTCGAGTTCCGCTGATCTTACTAATCGACATAGGCTTGTGACAATGTGCGCATTGCAGTGCCATGATGAGCAACCTGTAGCTGAAAATAAAAAGTGCGTTAGTCTAGCAAATTATCGTCAAAGTTCCTCCAATAACTTATGATAAAGTCACTACCAATTTACAGGACGTTTATCATGCCCAGAATCTTGCTTATCTTATGTTGTTTCGTCAGCTTAATGAGCTTTTCACAAAGCAGTGTTGCAGCGCCAGCTGACCCTGCAACCATTAATAAAATAGCCCAATTACAACAACGCATTGATGCCGATGTTAGCTACCTTAAAACCGCAAAAGGTGAATTAAAAGCAATCAGCGAATTCCGAATTTTAAATAAAAACAACCAACTACGAGAAAAATTAGATTCATTAGTTAATCAAGAAAACCCAGATTTAGCCTATCTCACCCCGCAAATACAGCAACAATTGAGCTTTTTAGATAATGTCGGTAAATATTTAGATGATAACATCACCGCGCTGAAACTGGCATTAGATGACGAAACTCAGACTCAAACAATGAAAGCGATTATTGATCGTGAAGCCGATAGAGATCTTTACTTACAGGCTCAACTACAAACAATCAATTGGGCCAACACTTTAAATATTAATGTCGACAGTGCCAAAACAGCACTAACCAATGAGCTTACCCTGCGGGCTGACTATCTTGAAAGTATCGTCAATTACACCCAAAATCAGCTTAAAGAAGCTGTGAGCGATGCTTCAACCGCTGGCGCTGATATAACCGCAGAACAAAAAACTCACGTTATTGAGCTCAAAGAGCGATTATCACAGCACAGCAGTAGCTTAAGTATTGCCGCTGATGCGCTTGAAGGTTTAGGCCAAGACACAACGCAGATTCAGCAAACATTATTTAGTGTCTCAGGGGATATTACCCAAGATGTTTTAAACTTTGATGTGGCTTCTAGCCTGCTTAGTGACTGGATGGACATCGCTAAAAATCAAGCACTTGAAAATGGCACAGGACTTACTTTTAAAGTCGTTATCTTTTTAATCATTTTATTTTTAACCAGCTTAGTGTCTAAGTTGGTCAAAAAAGTGGTTCGTAAAGCGGTCAATTCTTCTAAGCTCAATTTCAGCATGCTATTGCAAGACTTTTTCACCTCAATATCTGGCAATATCATCTTCGCGCTAGGTTTACTCATTGCGCTGTCACAACTTGGCTTTGAACTCGCGCCGCTGCTGGCAGGTTTTGGTATCGCCGGTGTGATTATCGGTTTTGCCTTGCAAGATACCTTATCTAACTTCGCCTCAGGGATGATGATTTTAATTTACCGCCCTTACGATGTTGGTGACTTAATCAATGCCGCCGGTGTTACTGGGCGGGTTAGTCATATGAGCTTAGTCTCTACCACGGTGAAAACCTTAGATAACCAACGCCTGATTATTCCAAACAATAAAATTTGGGGCGATACCATCAACAACATCACCGCCGAGCAAGAACGTCGTGTGGATATGACCTTTGGTATTGGCTACGGTGATGATATTCCTAAAGCAGAAAAAATCTTAACGGATATTGTACTGGCTCACCCAAAAGTGAAAAAGTATCCAGAGCCGACGATTAAACTGCACACCTTAGGTGAATCATCAGTGGATTTTGTCGTGCGTCCTTGGGCAAATCCAGTGGATTACTGGGAAGTATATTGGGATATTACCCGCGAAGTAAAAATGCAGTTTGATGCCCAAGGTGTCAGCATTCCGTTCCCGCAACGGGATGTGCATATTTATCATGAAAAGGCGGCCGATTAAGCTTTGTGACTTAACTCGTTTTCTGTAACAAACTAAAAAGCCCGCAGCAATGTCTTGCTGCGGGCTTTTTGTTACGCATTTACCGATAACGCGAGGGGATCAATCTAAGTACGACATAGTGCCCATTAGGTGTGGTCTGCGGCCTTTAATATCACGCATTTCAAAACGCTTTCCATTTTCCATACTTTCAAAAGCAAAGGTCACATCAGACGGCATAAATACCGGTAGCTTAAACTCGACATCAACCTTAAACGGCCTATCACCGATAAACTGCATTAACCCAGCAAGCGAGCGCGCTTTAGACCACATACCATGGGCAAGCACACGATCAAAACCAAAACGCTTAGACACCATAGGGTGAAGGTGGATCAAATTATAATCACCCGAAGCTTGTGCATATTGACGGCCCAAATTATCAGCTAATGACCAAGTATTGACGTTTTCCCACGCCATATCTGAAGCCCGCGGTGGTCTAGTCCTGCGGCCTTTAGACTCGATACGGTAAAGGTAGGTAGATAATGCCTGCCACACTAATTCATCACCCACATACACTTTAGATTCAAGCTCAAATTCAAGTCCGGAATCAGTGGTGTGGCTAGAAATTAGATTACATTCAACATTAAACACTTCATCAGCGTGAATGGGTCGATATAAGCTAATACTATTTTTTAAGTGGATCATCCCCAATAAAGGAAAGGTAATCGCTTTATGGGTAAAAATGGTGGCATGCAATCTAAATGCAAGGACGTACAAAAATGTTGGCGGTAACACTTTGCCATCATAATCAAACTGACATACCTCAGCATATTGACGTACTTTCTTATCTGATAATCTAATGCCATCTGCCTGTACATGGATCTTTGGCAGCGGTTGTTGATCCCAACCCGGCTTACGCGATAATAATATTTTGCGGTATAAAGACAACAACGACGGCATTGACGTTAATGCTATAGAGTAATCGTTACTCAAGTGGCTTACCTTTTTATACGGTGAAATAACTGTGCAAAATAACGGTATTTGTCCGTTTCACACTACTCACAAATGCTTTAATGAGCGCATTATACTACAGTGTAAAAATACCGCACAGCCCCAAAGTTTACTCACTGGAGTTTATAAACACTGGGCTTGCCAACAATCGATGACCTCAGCCCCTGCTTGGTTTAATATCATCGGCATAGACTGGCTGCCCACCACGTGGCCCGCACCGACAATGATAAACAGTGACTGATGCTTGCCTTCGTTTAATAGCGCCATGGTGCGCTGACTCATTTGCTGATTACGTTGCCACAGCAGTTTTTCGACTAATTCTTTGGCCACGTCATCGCTTTGATGCTCCATAATCTCAGCAAGTCGTTGCTTGTCGCCACTGCGCCAAGCGGCCACCATCTCCAGCATTTCTTCATCACTACCCTCAACGGCTTCATCTAACATCTGCAGTTGCGTTTGCTGACTAAAAGATGAAATCAACTCAAATTGATAGGCCACACTTTCAAGCTCTAACAAGGTGCGTCCTTGATTTTTAGCCACAAAAGTCACATCCACCCCTTCTTCAGCGCTAAACCCTAACTGACTGAAACGTACTAATGCTATTTGCGCAGCCTGAAGCCATGGCGCTAATGGCGATAATCCCTGACAAACAGTTAAATTGAGCTTACAAAATGCCGGATAAGCCTGAGCTAAATCAACGGAAGTAGATGGAGTAGCTAAGCCATATTGGCCTAATAGCTGCTGGGTATTGGCTTTAGTGACATCCGCTTCAATAACCAATGCCCCAGCCTGTGAAAAAGCCTGTTCAATAACCGGTGCCATCGGGTAAAAATCTGCTTTACCCACATGAATTGAGCCTAATAAGAATGCCTGTTTACCTTGATAGGTGACTTTATAAAAAGGCGGGGTGTCAGTTTCAGCAGCACTGACTAGAGCGCTGCATAAAACAGCGCTGATTAACAAGCCCCAATAAGCATAGCAACGCTTTGTTGCTGCAAACGTTAATTTAAAATCCATTAGACTTGTTAGTCCCATAGCAGACCCTTATAATTTAGCTTAATTTGAAGATGTTTAATGAGGCTATCATGCCGTATACCAAAGTTATCCAGCAAATAAAAGAAAGCCTGCAAACAGGATACCGTCAAGCCATTGATGCCGATAAAAGACTCGATGAATTACACCAAGTCGGCCACGGTAAGTTTGTAGCAATTTTTACCGAAGAACAAGGCTTTAGCCAAAGTAGTAACCGCTTCTTACCTTATGTACAAGAATTAGCTGACGAGTTAGATGAGATCCAAGAACTCAGACATATTCCGCCTGAAACCTTAGAGGCTTATGTGAAAAAGCTAGGTGCTTTGCTGCAAACCTTGCACTTATTCAAACAAAACACCAAATAGCTGACAGCAGCACTTTGTAATGTTTAGGTACAAAAAAAGCGGCTTATCAATAAGCCGCTTTACATTTAAGCACAATATACCCTGCTGAATCAGAGATATTTATAACTTAGGCGCTACCGTTTTATTCAACCAATCTTCAAGCATTTTCGTTTCATACTCAAACGGCTTTTGGTTACGGGTTGAATGGCTGCCATACATAAAGTTCATATCAATTAACTTTTCATCACCCGCCATAATCACTTGGTCAGCTTCAGTGATGCTATAACTAAAGGCCATACGCGGTGGGTATAAGTCTTTTACAATCCGCAATTCACTAGCAGAGGTTGCGCCAAATGTTGGCCGTAGATCGCCGGCTAAATCCACATCAGAAACCACCATCTCAAGCTTCTGCTCTGGTTTTAAAATCTTTTCAGCTTCTTTGTTGATATTTTTAGTCATAGTGTCGAAAAAGCGCTGCTGAAAACGAGATTTCACTTCATTGGCAGTTTTTAAATCTCGGTACTTTTTAGGCTCTTGCCATTCAATTTTAACAACACCTTCTTCAGTGACTGGATTCGGGGCGATTTCGTCTTCAGCAGCGGCAAGGTTACATACCAATGCCCCTGCTAATAGTAAATATTTCACCTTCATTATGTTATCTCCTGACTATGAACCTATTGTATTTATAGCAACGCTTTTAAACTCATTTCACACTATACATAAACGAACCTGAATATAAGCTTAACCTAGTCTAACAAGGTTACTGTAACAGCATCACCTTAAATAATAACACTAATTGACAATATTAGCGTTTAAAAAACAAACCAAAACTGTTCAGTATTTATTCAGCAACAATAGCTTATTCTGTAACCCAACAAAGCAGTGAGGCATTATTTCACCGAGCCCCTCAAGGGCTTACAAGCTAAAAATGGCGAAATAAGTTTTCTGGACACATATATCGCTCAAGGATTCAGCGCTAATAGCAATTAACGTATCAATACTGGAGTTAATATGAATAACATCGAAACCAATACAGCTATCGACACAACGACCAGCAACAAGATGATTAAGCCCATCGCCCTTGCAGCCACCGTTATAATTACCATGCTGGCGTCATCGTCAAGCTTTGCCCATCAATTTGATATCGATGCCCAGGGCGCTCAAGCGATAAAACACCACCAGCAGCTCATGAAGCAACATATAAAAACCGCTGAGCAAGAGTTTAGTGCTGAAATAGCACAACACTTTGAGCAACAGTTACAAACCGCTGAACACAAATTTTTGACTCAAGCTTGCGCTAAAAACGGTTTAGAGTTTGATACTCAATCAGAAACTTGCAGCGGCTAAGCCTACGGATTGACAGGCTTACATCCTGATTAAACTAAAAAATGCAGCTATAAAGCTGCATTTTTTGTGGATGCTTAATTAACTTGCAGCGATATTTAAAATGGAAAACGCTGGCTTAATAAAGGATAGTTTTTACGAAGGTCTTTTTTCTTAGTACTGAACTTTTTACCTTGAGGAGTATGCTGACCAGAAGGTACAAAAGGCAGCTCTTCACCGCAGCGGTCTTCATAGATTTTTCCGGCAATTAAATCATAATCTTCAATAAAGGGATAAGCATAGTCATCTTTCGTTGGCCATAACTCAAGCTCGCCCAAACAATCGGGGTTAGCAATAATCTTGTTATACCAAGTCTCACCTAAGGATAAAATAAACCCTCGAAACTCCACAAAGCCATAATCTGAATCGCAGCCAGTAACAATGTAAGCAGCGCCCCAAATATCCCAGCGATAACTGCGGCGCATCTGTTGGCCAAATAGCTTATCAAAAGCCGCTAAGTCAGCATCATCGAGCGCCGACAATTTTTCCACTAATTGATCATGGCACGCTTGCTCTGA
Source organism: Shewanella sp. UCD-KL21 (assembly GCF_001957135.1). Classification (GTDB taxonomy): domain Bacteria; phylum Pseudomonadota; class Gammaproteobacteria; order Enterobacterales; family Shewanellaceae; genus Shewanella. Next base: position 145,922 of record NZ_MPHK01000010.1, read on the forward strand.
TTGCTCTGGGTGACTACGGGTCACCAAAGACCAAAATTCCGCCTCAGTCATTCACTTATCCTAATTTCTTAAAAAACGTTTTCACAAACTATCTCTACTCACGCTATTCTACACCACATGACCACTCACATAGTTCCAATAATGATAATAATACTATGAATAAACCACCGTTAAGATTAACCCTATTAATTGCCTTGTACGTGTTACTGTCTATTGTGGCCCTTTGGCGCTCTTACAGCATTCAAAGTATAGATTTATTCAGTATCGGCGTTATCCCTGTGTTGATTGGCTTATTAATGCGCGCTCACTGGGCTAGCATTGCCTTAAAGGTATATTTAGCCATACAAACCTTAGCGGTATTAGCACTGTCTACCACTGCCATAATCGCCTATCAAATCACCCCTGAAGATGTAAAAGTGGTGTTCAATGGCTTTAATATTCCAATTGCTGCCATTGCGGCGGTACTATTTTCACTGCTGGGGTTTCAATACTGGGTGGCATTTTGTAAAAAAACCGCGACTTATTTGCAATCAAAAAGTTAACAAAGGCGCCCTGCTGACTATATTCATCCCTTAGCATAAGTTAACATGCGCCCATAAAACTCAGATCGAATAATAAGAAGCTATATCATGAGCCATTTATCGCCCAGTGAATTATCCATTTTGCTAGTTGAACCATCTGATGTTCAGAGAAAAATAATTATTTCACGCCTGCAACAAGAAGGCGTACATAGCATACAAACCGCCGCTAATCTTGCCCAAGCCAAAGAGATTATTGTTCGACACACGCCAGATCTCATTGTCAGCGCTTTACACTTTACTGACGGAGAAGCCACTGAACTGCTCAGTTTTATTAAACAAGACTCTGATTATCAAGAGATTCAATTTATGTTGGTGTCCAGTGAATGTCGCCGTGAGCAACTGGAAATATTTAGGCAATCTGGGGCCGTCGCGATTTTACCTAAGCCTTTCGATGCCGATCATTTGGCCACAGCACTGAATTCCACTATTGATTTAATTAGTAATGACGAACTGGACCTAAGCCATTTTGATGTTCAGGATATTCGCACTTTAGTGGTGGATGATAGCCGCATGGCGCGAAATATTATCAAACGAACTATTACTAATTTGGGTATTCGGATGATTAGCGAGGCAAGTGATGGCGCTGAAGCTATCGAATTAATGCAGCAGCAAATGTTTGACTTGGTGATCACCGATTACAATATGCCAAGCGTTGATGGGCTGGCGCTCACCCAATATATACGCAACCAAAGCCAGCAGTCTCATGTGCCAATTTTAATGGTGTCATCAGAAGCTAACGATACCCACCTAAGCAACGTATCAAGTGCTGGTGTTAATGCGCTATGTGATAAACCCTTTGAACCTAAGTTAGTGAAGCAACTGCTGTATCAACTGTTAGAAGATTGATAGCTAACAAATTTTCGCAGCCCTAAGTGTAAAATGAGCGCCACAAATCAATAGACTTGATAAAAACGGCTGAAGCAGTTAACTCACTCAGCCGAGTTTAAGCTCATTAGATCACTAAAAAGTTACTTATTTGCAATATAGCAGCACATTTATCAGATAAAATGCTTTCAAAGCCCTATGGCTTATGGCATGTTAATCTAGTTCTAAATAAATACATCTATGGAAAGCAGAGAATACAACATGAACAAAAGTGAATTAATTGCAAAAATTGCAGAAAATGCTGAGCTAACAAAAGCTGAAGCGGGTCGTGCACTAAAATCTTTTGAAGAAGCTGTTACTGAAGCCATGAAAAATGGTGACAAGATTTCTATCGTAGGTTTTGGTTCTTTCGAAACATCAGTTCGTGCAGCACGTACAGGTCGTAACCCACAAACCGGCCAAGAGATCCAAATTGCTGAAGCAACAGTACCTAAGTTTAAAGCGGGTAAAACGCTAAAAGATAGCGTTAACTAAAAACAGCTTAAACGATAAAACCTCCTTTTTTGGAGGTTTTTTATGTCTTTTTTTTGCATAAATAAGTAAAAATAACACTTCAATTGCACAATTAAAGTGCAGTCACGCATCATTAAGCAGCAACATAAATGCAACATAACTGTGCAGCGATTTTTAAGCGACTGATTTATATAGCTTTATAAACATGGCACATCATTAGCAACAGGTACCTCAGATAAAACAACATTTAGCATCGACCCGACTTTATGCAAGATGCTAATTGAATAATAAAACTTTGAGGGAATGAAAATGAAAAAATCTCTGTATCAAGCTATTGCGCTATCAACAGGTTTACTTTTAAGCACTACAGCTTTAGCTGAAGTCACCGGTAATATTGGCGCGACGTCAGACTATATTTGGCGTGGTGTGTCACAAACCAGTGGCGCTGCCGTTCAAGGTGGCATTGATTATGGCCATGAGTCTGGTTTCTATGTCGGTGGTTGGGCATCAAATGTCGATTTTGGTGACGGCACCTCTTATGAGCTTGATGTGTATGCCGGTTTCGGTGGCGACATTACAGAAGACTTAAGCTACGACATTAATTACCTTTATTACGCTTACCCAGATTCACCGGGCAGTGTTGATTTTGGTGAAGTAACAGTGGGTCTCGCGTGGAAATGGTTAGATGTCGCATACTCTTACACAGTCAATGGCGGTGATGATATTGCTGAAAGCCCATTAGATTCAAAAGATATGATTTATGCTCAAGCTAACCTGACTTTCCCATTAACTGAAAAAGTGTCACTGGGTTTCCATTATGGTTACTCAAACGGTGATGTGATCACCAGCTGGTACGGCACTGATAGCTATTCTGAATACAACGTCTCACTGAGCACTGATACTGATTTCGGTACTATCTCGTTCATGGCAACAGATACCGATTTAGATGATGATGATGCTAAAATTGTTCTTGGTTACTCATATAGCTTCGATCTATAACCATCAAAAAGTATTAAATGATGTAAGCTGCTTAATCTAATACATCAAAAAATGCTCAAAAAACGTCACCTTAGGGTGGCGTTTTTTATTGCTGCCAGTTTCAAAATCCTCACCTCAGAAGTGCGCATTTTTTAAATTAACTGCTACATTCAAATTATGAGGTTATTTTTCTGCCGCCTAGCAGCTTATTAGTCGGCAATAAAGTAGCAATATTGTACTCATGGCGTCTCGCCCTTAAGGCTGCGACTCCCCTTCATGTAAAGCCACCAATTGTGCTTTACGAGTACGACCCATGTGAGGATAAAGTGATGGCTAATATTACTGAGACTATCCCAAATGATACGGAAATCGAGGCAATGGTTTCGCCAAAAAATCAACGATCGGCTGAAATTATTGAACGTAAAAGACAGGTTAAACGACGCTTAGATGATTATCTCGAACAAGCTGAATTGCGAAAAAGCTTAGGGGAAGATGAGTTATTTTAACCCAGCCCCTTGTCCGGGTTCATCAAGCTAATACTTTTTATAAGCTTAAGGCTTCAGTTTAAGACTTTAAGAAGTATGCAAGACCATTACACTCTAAATAAATAGAACAGGCTGGGTAAATCATTTTGCCGCAGTCTGTAATGATAAGGGCATTACCGCCCCTTTTTTGAGTTTGCACTTTCAATTGTTTTTTAAGCGTGTTGATACTGGGGACACCAGCCTCTATTGCTTCAGGGGCATTAGCGCAATAGGTCGTCACAACTTCACCTAGCGGTTCATTATCATGGTTATACAATTCACTAGGCTGATAGATTTCAACCGTTGAAGCAGCGGCTTGGTAAGTAATATATTCATCAGCATTGGTTCTTATAGAGATGCCATTACAGCCACCGACGATTAATGAAACCATAAGCAAAAAACTCAACGGAAGGATCTGGCTTGAATGTTTCATCAATAATATTCCTTGTCAGTAAAGGCATACACTCCTTGTGTATGCCATCATCATTTATCAACAGCGTTATTAGCTCTCTAATGCCTTAGCTTTTTGCTTGGCAAAATACTCTCGGGTCAAGCCAAAGACCACAGGACTTAATAGGACTAGCGCAATTAAGTTGGGTATTGCCATCATCGCATTTAAGGTATCAGCCAACAGCCAAATAAACTCTAGTGAACTCACCGCACCGATAGGCACCACTAAGGTCCAAACTAATCGAAACGGTTTAACCGCTTTATCGCCAAGTAAGTATTGGACACATTTTTCACTGTAAAAACTCCAACCTAGAATGGTGGTAAAAGCAAATACCGCCAGCGCCACAGCAACAATATAATTGCCCATGGGCAATGCGTGTGAAAAAGCATATGAAGTTAATGCTGCGCCATTCTCCCCTGATGTCCAAGCGCCAGAAACAATAATCGCTAAGCCAGTAATAGAACACACAATAATGGTATCAATGAATGTACCTAACATGGCCACTAAGCCTTGCTTTACAGGATCATTGGTTTGCGCGGCAGCGTGAGCAATGGGCGCACTCCCTAAGCCAGCTTCATTGGAGAACACGCCGCGAGCAACACCAAAACGAATCGCAGCCCAAACCGCTGCGCCAGCAAAGCCACCTTGGGCAGCCACAGGGTTGAAGGCACTGTGAATAATTAACTCAAATGCTGCCGGGATCTGATCGGCATACACCACTAAAACAGCAAAACCCGCAGTGATGTAAAACAAGGTCATTAGCGGCACTAATTTACCAGCCACATCTGCGATACGTTTTATACCACCCATCAGCACTGCGCCAACCAGCACCATTAACACAATACCGGTAATCCAGTTTGGTACCCCAAAATTTGAACTCATAGCATCTGCCACTGAGTTTGTTTGCACAGTATTACCAATGCCAAAACCGGCAATGGAGCCCAGTATTGCAAACGCAGTCCCTAACCAAGTCCATTTGCTGCCTAAGCCATTTTTAATGTAATACATCGGTCCACCGACGTGATTACCATTACTGTCTTTTTCACGAAATTTTACCGCCAATACTGCTTCAGCAAATTTGGTCGCCATCCCCACTAATGCGGTGCACCACATCCAAAATAATGCCCCTGGTCCACCAATAAAAATAGCGGTTGCCACCCCAGCAATATTACCAGTTCCTATGGTGGCTGAGAGCGATGTCATAAGCGCATTAAATGGGCTTATTTCGCCTTTATCTTGGCTGTCACTGTCGGTTGCTCGACCTGACCACAGTAGTTTAAAGCCAGTGCCTAATTTTAGGATTGGCATTAATTTTAATCCGATAGATAAAAATAATCCCACTCCTAAAATCATCACCAACATGGGAACGCCCCAAACGATGCCGTTTATTGCATTAATAAATGCAGTTAATCCTTCCATTGAAAACCTCATAATGAGTTAAATATTTATAGTTATTATTAATCGTTATTACTAAACGTTATTTTTACGGTTACCGCGTTCACACAGCGAATACATCAGTGCGTGAATTTCAGATTACCTGCATTGGCACTAAATTGGAAACATCGGCATGATGCAAATGGTGTAAATTAGCAAATAACAGTATTTTATCAGCCAATTAAATGAGTTTAATGATAAAAAAAGCGCTAACTAAATTAGCGCTTAAATCTTATTAGATCAGTACAACCTAGCCTAATGCCCCTGAACAAGCAGTCATTAAGGCCTTCACTGGGACAGCTTTTGATAGCAGCTTTGACAGACGCAGGCTTTGCCCTTTAACTCGGTGCGCAGCTTGTCGCTGATCACCGCTTTAGCTGAAGCACTTAAACACCAGCAGTCTTCAATCGGCTGTCCCGCACTCACCGCACATTGATTAACCTGCTGGCAAACGGGACATACTAATGGTTCAATAATTGTGCCTTGCTGGTCTGCTGCTAGTGCTTGATTGGGTGAATATATTTCTACATCTTTCATCTGCTTTTCTTAGCCTAGGGCTGTTTATCTCTCGTAAAAAAAATCGCGATGAGAATATCGCATCTCAATAGCGATTTTAGTCTATTAGCATCAACTTGAAACGGATTAATAATCTATTTTGCAGCGGGAAAGTTAGGATAAGCGTCGGCGCCTAAGACAGTTCCAAGCTGCTGTTTGCCATAAAAGCCATCATGTTGATGATAACTTTTTTGGGTTTGTGGCAGGTCTCCTTTTAAACGTGGATCTTGCGGCCGCTCATGTGCGTTTACAAAAGCCGCCACATCCCAAGCCTGTTGCACTGTTAGCCGAATACTTTTACCCAATGGCATATTCTCATAGATAAAGTTAGCAGCTGTGTTCACTCGATGCATCCCTGCGCCCCAGTTGTAGCTTTGCGGCCCCCATAATGGCGGTAACGCACTGACATTAGCCATTTTAATGCCTTGACCATCAGCGCCATGACAAGCCTGACAATGGGCTTGATAAACTATTTCGCCTCGCTCAGTTGAATAAGCTTGTTCTGGCGCCTCAAGCTTGGGGAAACCTCGGCCAGCTAGTGAGCTTAAGGCTTTTTGATCGAACATCGCCTTCACTTCAGCAGGGAGCGGAAAATCTTCTCTATTGCCACCTTTTACCAGCTCTATATCACTCAATTCTGCTACTTTGCCATCAATAGCTAATTGATTCATCAAACCGCTGATGGCTAGCCAATAAGAATAAGCTGAGATAGCCACCAGCTCCTTACTGCCTGATGCGGGGGCTTTACCGTTCATTGAATAAGTGAAGCAACCTTGAATCCGTTCTTGGTAGCTATTTACTTTGTCATTTTTCTTTCGATAAGCGGGATAAGCCATATAGGCAGCCCATAGCGGTGAAGCATTGGCTTTATTACCTGCGTTCATATGACAATTTACGCAATTAAGCTCATTGCCGACATATTTATCTCTTAATTGCTGAGTATTAACAAATATCTGATAGCCCAAACGTACTTTGTCGCCAAACTCACCCTGTGGAATAGCTGATAAATCGCTAGGTTGCAGATACTGCGCTGCGGGATCTTTGGCAATAGCTGGGATCTGCGCTTGCCTATCGGGTAATTCTGCAGCGCTAACTGAACTGATAAACACACCAGCGACTAAATAATTAAACAGTTTCATGGTATGTCCTTATTTTTGTGCCAAAGGCTGTTGAGCAGCATTTTGAACCAGAGGTTTTAAAGCTGAAAAGTACGCCGACAATGCGTTAATTTCATCAGCAGTCAGCTTAGCGGCAATGTTAGCCATCATATTATCGACATCACCTTTTCGGGTACCATTTTGCCAAGCCAATAGTTGATTTTTAAGATAGCTAGGCTCTTGGCCTGCAAGTCGAGGGAAGTTAGCAGCGCCAATGCCAGAAGGTCCATGACAGCTAGTACAGGCAGGTATATCGCGGCCCCAATCGCCCTGATAAGCCAATTTTTCCGCCATATCACTTATCACCACCTTGTCACCGCGGTATTGCAATGGGATCTCAGCGACCACTTTAGCGGCAAAGAAGTCAGCAACCACTTGGATAGCATCGCCTTGTACTGTCGCAGCCATCGCCGACATTGTGGGACTTTGTCGATTACCCATTTGAAAATTAACCAGCTGCGAGGCGATATACTCACTGGATAAACCTGCCAACCTCGGCCCTACAACACCTAAACCCTCACCATTAACGCCATGGCAAGTTAAGCAAACTTGTGCCGGTGTGGGGACGGTTTGCAATAACTCTTTGGGAGATTGCGCAGGAATATCGGCAATAGCCAAGTTACAACTTGCCCCTATTGCTATTGTCATGATGACTTGTAAAAGGAATTTCATATACCGCCCTGTCCTTGGATGATGTTTAGCTAATGGAATAATAAATGTAGTCCATCAGGTTCACTTTATGTGACTTAATTGAATACTCTCCACCAAAGAAAAAGTAACCCAAATACGCTTATCAAAGAACAGACAGTGAACATTGGCAGGCTAAAGACTGATGATGAAAGGTCGTTGTCGATTAGTCATCAGCAAATCGACTGGAGTGAAGTTAATTCTGAGGTTATGCCTTTAGCGCTATTTTATGACAATAAAATGTATGGTCCGCCTCGTTATTGCAAATGATATTTTCGATAACGAGGTTGGTTTGCGCTAATGTATTCGGAGTCTTCATTAGGTGCTTACCACCCGCTCCACGATGAGTTCCGCGCTAGATTGTCCTCAAAAAGCCCAAAGCATACTGCGTTGCTGTTTTTATTGTCAGGTCTTCAATCTAGTGGTCTGACCGTTCTGTCATCTTCTCTATCATCTGCAAACTCGGGTTAAACTCTTATTTCAAAGGCTTGCTTGGTCGATAACACCGACCACGCTATTCGTACCAATTTATTCGCTAATGCTACGACTGCGACATTAAATGGCTTTCTCGCTCTAAGCTCAAGTATCCATTCGCCAAACACCGCAACCGCAACGTCTGGCCTCGATAAAATTGACCGTGCTCCATGGATAAACAAGGTCCTT